>CAVWCE010000051.1:0-53822 GCA_963753275.1 uncultured Alphaproteobacteria bacterium
ATCGCCGGCCAGGGCACCGCCGGGCTCGAGCTCGCCCTGCAGGCGCAGGAGCTCGGCGCCGCCCTCGATGCCGCGCTGATCCCCTGCGGCGGCGGCGGCCTGATCGCCGGCTGCGGCCTGGCGCTGCGCGAGCTCTGCCCCGGGATCGAGGTCTACGCGGTGGAGCCCGCCGGCTTCGACGACACCGCGCGCTCGCTCGCCGCGGGCGGGCGCCTCGCCAACCCGCCGGACGGGCGCTCGATCTGCGACGCGCTGCTGGTGCCGACCCCGGGCGAGCTCACCTTCGAGCTCAACCGACGCGTGCTCGCGGGCGGTCTCGCGCTCGCCGACGAGGACGTCCTGCGCGCGATGGGCTTCGCCTTTCGCGCTCTCAAGCTCGTCGTCGAGCCGGGCGGCGCGGTCGCGCTCGCCGCCCTGCTCGCGGGCCATTTCGACGCCCGCGGCCGCACGGTCGGGGTCGTGCTGTCCGGCGGCAACGTCGACCCGGCGCTGTTCGCCCGGATGCTGCGCCAGTCGGACGGCGGCTGAGCGCTCGCGGCGCGCCGGGAGCCAGCATGTCGAGCGCCGACGCCGCCAAGGGGACGCGCCATCTGCTGGTCCGGGATCTCGTGCTCAGCGCCCGGATCGGCGTCCACCCGCAGGAAGCGCGCGCGCCCCAGCGGATCCGCCTGAACCTGGACCTGGGCGTGGCCGAGGGCGACCGGGCGCCCGAAGACCTCGCCGAGGTGGTCGACTACGAGGCGCTGGTCGAGCGGGTCCGCCGGCTGGTCGCGGGCCGCCACGTCAAGCTGGTCGAGACGCTGGCCGAGCGGGTCGCCGCCCTCTGCCTCGAGGATCCCCGCGTGCGCTCGGCGCGGGTGCGCGTCGAGAAGCTCGATGCGATCCCCGATACCGCGGCGGTCGGGGTCGAGATCGAGCGGATCAGGCCGCGCGACGCGACCAGGTGAGATGGACTTCCGGCGAGACCGCGCCACCTTGTCAGCTCACCAGCAGCCTGCGCTCCAGGTTGGCCGAAGGGGTCCGATGGTCCCTTGACAAGGCCGGGGCGCGGGCTTAACCGAAAGCCAATTCCGGGGGGATCGGCGACCGTGTCCGAACAAGCAAAACGGCGTGACGTGCTGAAGGCGGCGCTCGGCCTGACGGCGGTGCTGCCGGTGACCCGAACTCGCGACCGCCGCGGTGGAAGAGCCCGCCAAGGCGCGGCCGCAGGCCGGCGATCGCTTCGTGTACTTCTCCGGCGACAAGAAGGGCGAGCTGATCAAGCCCGAGGACCTGCCGGTCGGCGGACCGCAGGTGCTGGCCTGGCCGATGGAGCCGGCGACCAGCACGGTCCGCAGCGGCTCTCGCCTCAACCAGGTGATCCTGATCCGGTTCCCGCCGGATGAGCTGAGCGAGACCGCCTCGGCGAACGCCGCCGAGGGCGTCGTAGCCTATTCCGCGGCATGCACTCACGAGTCGTGCCCGGTGTCGATGTGGAAGGCGGACGAGAAGGTTCTCTACTGCGCCTGTCACGGCAGCGAGTTCGACCCCAAGGACGCCGCCACCGTCGTCGGCGGTCCAGCACCGCGACGGCTTGCCATGCTGCCGCTCAAGATCGAGGGCGGCGAGCTCCTGGCGGCCGGACCGTTCACCGGCCAGGTCGGCGCTCAAAAGAGGTGAAGCTGCTGCAGCGGCAGCGGCCACGGCAAAACGAACCACAATAGGGGAGACGGACATGAGAACTCTGGCAATGCGCAGCAGCCGTCGCGGTCGGCATGCTGCCCATGGTTGCGACCGCCTACAGCCCGGTCACCGACCAGCGGCTGACCAGCCCCGAGCCCGAGAACTGGTTGCACCTGCGCGGCAACTACCAGGGCTGGATGTACAGCCCGCTCGACCAGGTCAACACCAACAACGTCAAGAACCTCACGCCGGTCTGGAGCTACTCGACCGGCGTCGATTCCGGCCACGAGGCGCCGCCGATCGTCAACGACGGCGTGATGTTCGTCGCGACCCCCTACGACAAGGTCATCGCGCTCGACGCCAAGAGCGGCGACATGCTCTGGGAGTACGAGCGCGAGCTGCCCGAAGGCTTCGCCGCCCTGCACAACACCAAGCGCGGCATCGCGCTCCACGGCGACAAGGTCTACATGGCGGCCCAGGATGCCGTGCTGATCGCCCTCGACGCCGAGACCGGCGAGGTGGCCTGGGAAAGCCCGCCGGTCGCCGACTGGCAGGAGGGCTACTACATGACCCTCGCGCCGCTGATCGTGAACGGCAAGGTCATGGTCGGCGTCTCGGGCGGCGAGTTCGGCGTGCGCGGCTTCATCGAGGCCTTCGATGCCGAGAGCGGCCAGTCGGTGTGGAAGACCTACACCATCCCCGGTCCCGGCGAGCCCGGCCACGACACCTGGGAAGGCGACACCTGGCAGCGCGGCGGCGCGTCGGTGTGGATGACCGGGACCTACGATCCCGAGAGCAACCTGACCTTCTGGGGCACCGGCAACGGCTCGCCCTGGTTCGGCGACCAGCGCCCGGGCGACAATCTCTACACCTCCTCGACGATCGCGGTCGATCCCGACAGCGGCGAGCTCAAGGGCCATTTCCAGTACCATTGGAACGATTCCTGGGACTGGGACGAGATGAACGCGCCGATGGTGGTCGACTACGAGAAGGACGGCCGGAGCGTCAAAGGCCTGATCAAGCCGTCGCGCAACGGCTATCTCTATTGGCTCGAGCGCTCGAGCGACGCGATCAACTTCGTCGACGCGACCAACTACGTGAAGCAGGACGTGTTCGCGAGCGTCGACCCGAAGTCCGGTCGGCCGAGCTACAACGACGACCACGTGCCCGGCACCGGCAAGTATGCCGAGTTCTGCCCCTCGCTGTGGGGCGGCAAGGACTGGCCGTACGAGGCCTACAACCCGGAGACCGAGATGGTCTACATCCCGGCCAACGACAACCACTGCGGCTACCTGGAAGGCAAGGTCCAGGAGTACGTCGCCGGCCAGTGGTGGACCGGCGTCGACATCCCCGACATCGGCTTCACGGTCGACGAGAACGCCAAGTCCTACGGCGAGATCCAGGCGTGGAACGTCAACACCGGCGAGCGGGAGTGGACCCACACCTACCCGGTGATGAACTGGGGCTCGATCCTGACCACCGGCGGCGGGCTGGTGTTCAACGGCGGCACCAACGACCGCATGTTCCGGGCGTTCGATGCCCGGACCGGCGAGCAGCTGTGGTCGTTCAAGACCAACTCCGGCATCATGGCGCCGCCCTCCTCCTACGAGGTCGACGGCACCCAGTACATCGCGGTGCAGTCCGGCTGGGGCGTCGACCCGGCGTTCCAGCAGGGCCTGATCAACGACCTCCTCGGCACCGACCTCGTGGTGCCGCAGGGCGGCGTGATCTGGGTCTTCGCCCTCGGGCAGTAGAGCCGCTCGTGCTGTGGGGTCGGCGGGCTCTCGCCCGTCGGCCCCCCAGAGCCTGCAAGATGGCCGCAAGGCCGTGTCCTGGGTCAGCCGCCGACCGCGGCTGGCCCAGTGTTCTGATGAGCACCTGGCTGGGAGAGTGCCATGTTCGAGCGTACCCCGATGTCGCTGGCCGCCGCGCTGCTGGCGGCGGCAAGCTGGATCGGCGGCCCGGCCGGCGCCGCCGAGAAGGACGAGGCCTATGCGCTCGCGGTCGAGAACGCCTCGGCCAAGGTCGGCGAGCCGACCGAGATCAAGGCGACGCTGACCACGCTCAAGGGCCACAAGGTCTCGAGGAGCTACCGCAACCGGCTGATCGAGCTGTCGGCGCAGGATCAGGGCGTGACGTTCGAGGAGCCGGTGGTGGTCGGCAAGCTCGAGAGCGACACCAGCGTCGAGTTCGACATCGGCGTGACCCCGACCAGGCCCGGCACCCACGTCATCAACGGGGTCTTCCGCTTCGGCTTCCACAACGCCGGGCGGCTCAACATGGTCTCGATCCCGCTGATCGCGACCGTCGAGGGCACCGAGTAGCGCCCCGAATCCGGGCTCCGGGCCGAGGTCGCTACGGAACTCTACCCCTGCGCCTCCCGACCCCCCCCCCCCACCACAACACACACACACAAGGGGGAGGGAGGTGATGGCGGTCAGCCAATGGTCACCCCCTCTCCCTTCACCCCTCCCCCTTCATGGGAGCGGGGTTGGCCCAAGGGTCACCCCCTCCCCCTTGATGGGGGAGGGTTGGGGTGGGGGTGTGCTGGCCGGGCCGAAAGGTCGGATCTTAGCGCGGCCGGTATCAGGCGAGCTGGCCGAGCAGAGTCGCGGCCTCCCGGAGATCGGCGGTATCGCGGCCCTCGTTGAACCAGGTGTAGAGCGGCGCCACCAGATCGTAGGCCTCGGCGCGCCGCCCCTGATCGCGCCACAGCGCGCCCAGCTGGAGCGCGGCGCGCAGCTCCGAAAGTCGCGCTCCCTGGCCGCGCGCGACGGTCATCCCGCGGCGGAAGCAGCGCTCGGCGGCATCCGGCTCGGGCTCGGGCCCGGCCAGCAGCAGCTGGCCTTCGATCCGATGCGCGTGCGCCTCGAAGCCGCGAACTCCGGTCGCACCGATCACCCGGTGCGCCTCGGCGAGCGCCGCCAGGCCGGCCGCCCGCTCGCCGGCCTGGCGGTGGAGGTCCGCAAGCAGGATCAAGGCGTAGGGTAGGTAGAGCCGCCCGCTGGTCGCCCGATAGGCCGCGAGCCCGCGCTGCAGCTCGGCGATGCCGGCCTCGAGTTGCCCCGATTCGGCGCTCGCCCAGCCATGGAAGATCCCGCCCAGCGCCTGCCAGAACGGCAGGCTGTGCTCGGTCGCGAAGGTGATCAGGAACTCGCTCTGCTCGCGCACCGCGAGCGGGTTGCGATCGAGCTGGTGGAACAGGCAGTCGTGGTGCACGGCATTCGCGAGCGTGACCGCATGCGCCAGCTCGCGCGCCCGGGCCAGCGCCTGCCTGGCGTGCCCCCGGCCCTGCTCCGGATAGCCGAGACGGAGCAGCGAGTGCGCCAGGAAATAGGCGCAAAGCACGTAGGGGTCGGCGCTGTAGAGCCTCGCCAGACCGCCGTGGCGGCGCGGCTCGTAGACGGCGAGCGCCTGCTCGGCGTGGCGGCGGGCGGCCATAAGATCGCCGGCGAAGAACTCGGTGTTGGCGAGCGCGCGGCAGGCGACCAGCAGCAGCCCCGCATCGCCTTGCGCCTCGGCCAGGCGCAGCATGTCGCCCGCGACCGCAAGACATTGCGTCGAGCTCGGCGCGGGCGACCAGATGGATCCAGCGGCCGAACAGCGCCTGGATCTGCTGCGGCCCGTCGCCCACCTCCCGGCAGAGCTGCCAGGCGCGCTGGTAGGCCTGCCCGGTTTCCTCGGCCGCGAAGCTGCGCGCCGCGATCAGCGCCGCGCCGAGGCTGATCTGCAGGCCGACCTCGGTGCGGTTGCGATGCGGACCCTCCTCGAACTTGGCCAGCGCCTGCAGCGCGCTCCTGAGATGGGCGACCGCCTCCTTGGGCCGCCGAGCGCGCCATCGCCAGCTCGCCCGCCTCGCGCCAGAACTCGACCGCCTCCTCGTCGAGACCGCCTTCGGTGCAGTGATGGGCGATCAGCTCGGGGTGGTTCTCCAGCACCTCGGGGAAGTCGGCCGCAAGCGTGCGCGCGATCCGGGCGTGCAGCTCCTCGCGCCGCTCGCGCAGCACCGCCCGGTAGGCGGTCTCCTGCACCAGGGCGTGCTTGAAGGTGTAGACGCGCGTCCGGCGGCTCGCCGCGGCGGAACACGAGCTCGGTCTCGACCAGCCGTGCCAGCGCCGCGCGCAGCTCGGGCTCCGGCAGCGGAGTGACCGCGGCCAGCAGCTCATGGGAGAACTCGCGCCCGATCACCGCCGCGATCTGCGCCACCTCCTTGGCGCGCCCGAGGCGGTCGAGGCGCGCGGTCAGCGAGGCCTGGAGCGACTCCGGAATGGCGAGGCCGCTGAGCGGCGCGATCAGCTCGTAGCGGTCGCCGCGGTCGGCCACCAGATCCGATTCCAGCACCGTCTTGGTCAGCTCCTCGACGAACAGCGGCACGCCATCGGTCTGCTCCACGATCCGTTCGACGACCTCGGCCGGCAACGGCCGGCCGTCGGTCATGCGCGCGACCATCGCCGCGGCCTGGCGCCGGCCGAGCCGGCTCAACCTGAGCTCGGTGACGCTCGCCTGGCCGAAGCGGAGCGGCTGGTCGTCGAGCCGCTGGGTGATCACCACCAGGGCGCGGAGCGCGGGCGCGCGGTCGGCGATGCGCTCGAGCAGCTCCCTCGAGGTCGGATCGATCCAGTGCACGTCCTCGAACACGACCAGCAGCGGGTCGCGCGTCGCCAGCGCCTCGATGCGGGCCGTCAGCGCGGCCAGGGTCCTGGTCTTGCGCCGCTCCGGCGACAGCCGCAGCGCCGCGCCGCGCTCGCCCGCCGGGATCGACAGCAGCTCGGCCAGGAGCGGGAGCAGCGGGGAGCCGCTCGAGCCGAGCGGCGGCGAGATGCCGGCCGAGCTTGTCGAGCTTCGCCGCCGCGCTGTCGTCGCGCTGCAGCCCGGCGGTCCGCTCGAGCTCGTCGATCACGACCTGCAGCGCGCTGTTGCGGTAGTAGGGCAGGCACTGGTAGCGGAGCGCCCCGTGGCGCTCGCCGGCGAGCCGTTCCTGGAGTGCCAGGACGATCCGCGACTTGCCGATGCCGGGCTCGCCGGCGAGGACCGCGACCTGGCCCTCGCCGTGGTCGCGCGCCTGCTGCCAGCGCTCGCCCAGGAGCGCGATCTCCTGCTCGCGGCCGACCATCGGCGCCAGGCTGGTGGCGCGCAGCGCCTCGAACCGGCCGACGCGGCGCGGCGCGACCACGCGGGTCAGCTCGACCGGACCGGCGAAGCCCTTGAGCTGGTGCTCGCCCAAGTCCTCGCAGTCGAACAGGCCGCCGATCAGACGGCGGGTCCGCGGGCTGATGACGACGCTGCCGGGCTCTGCGAGCGCCTGCAGGCGGGCGGCGAGGTTCGGGGTCTCGCCGACCACCGCCTGCTCCTTGGCGCTGCCGTCGCCGATCAGGTCGCCGACCACCACGAGCCCGGTCGCGATGCCGATCCGGGCCTCGAGCCGGAGGTCGGGCCGCGGCGCCAGCGCCGCGATCGCCTCGATCAGCTCGAGGCCGGCGCGCACCGCCCGCTCGGGGTCGCCCTCGTGGGCCTGCGGATAGCCGAAGTAGGCGAGCACGCCGTCGCCCATGTACTTGGCGAGATGGCCCTCGAAGCGCTCGACCACCGCGGCGCAGCAGCTCTGATAGGCGGTGATCACCGCCCGCATGTCCTCGGGGTCGAGCACCGCCGAGAGCGCGGTCGAGTCGACGAGGTCGCAGAACAGGACGGTGAGCTGGCGGCGCTCGCCCTCGCTCCGCACGGGACCCGCCGGTGTCGCGACCGGCGCGGCGGCGGCACCGGGCTCGTCGGCGAGGCGCGCGCCGCAGTGGCTGCAAAACACAGCACCGGCGGGATTGTCGCGGCTGCAGCCCGGGCAGCGCTGGATCAGCGCCGCGCCGCAGCGGGCGCAGAAGCGACCCTCAGTGGCGGGCGCGCCACAGGCCGGGCAGTCCATCCGGGCACACCATGCTGTTCGTCCTCACGTCCTCGGGGTCGGCGCGCGGGGCAAGATGGCCGCTTGCCGACACCCGGTCGAGTTGTAATGTGGGAACAGGCTGCCGGTCCGACAGCCCGCCAACTGCGGCGCGCCCGTGAAGCCACTGCTCGTCCTGGTCTGCTGCGTGGCACCCTTCGGCGCCGAGCCGCCGCCGTCTTCTTACCTTCCGCCGGCGGAGCGCTGCGCCGCGCTGATCGCCCTGTTCGACGAGATCGTCGTCAGCCGCTTCGACTACCGGATCCTGATGCTCGAGGACTACGAGCTGGCGGAGGCGCGCGATGGGCGCCATCAGGCCGAGGCCGAATGCCGTCGCGGCCAGTACGACTTCGGCATCGATCTGATCGAGAGCGCGCTCGATCGGATCGGGGTCGTGCCGGGGCCGGAGGAGGGCTCGCTCCTGAACTAGCTTAGCTAGCGCTGCCGGCCGCGCCACCAGGCGAGGCAGCTGCGGGCGAGCGCCTCGGTCGCATCGATGCAGGCGGGATGCGGCGCGGGGGCGAGGGCCAGCGGCAGCTCGGTGCAGGCGAGCAGGACGCGCCCGGCGCCTGCGGCGGTCAGATGCTCGACGGCGCGCTCGAGCAGCGGTGCCGCCTCCGCGGCGCGGCCGCGCTTGACCAGGGCGATCGCCGGCAGCACGCTCTCGGTCATGACCGCGGGTGCGGCGAGCAGCGCCGGATGGCCGGCCGTCGCCAGGCGCTCCTGGTAGAGCCCGGCCTCGAGCGTCGCGGCGGTGGCGAGCAGGCCGAGCGGGCCCTGCGGGCACCGCGAGGCGCTCCAGCTCGGCGAGCGCGCCATCGACGATGTGCAGGATCGGCAGCTCGGTGCCCGCCGCGAGCTGCTCGTACCAGGCGTGCGCGGTGTGGCAGGGGATCGCGACGCAGCCCGCCCCGGCCCGCTCGAGGCGCCGGATGCCTGCGCGCATGGCCGGCAGCGGCGAATCGCCGGCGCCCTCCAGGATCGGCGCGACCCGATCGGGCACCCGGGGGTCCGACACCACGATCACCGGCAGGTGGTCCTGCTCGCGCCCGACCGGGGTCAGGCGGATCAGCTTCGCCATGAAGTCGACGGTGGCCGCCGGTCCCATGCCGCCCAGCACGCCGATCAGGGCCGCCTCTCCTCTGGCCAGGATCGGCGTCCGGCGTCGAGCGGCCGACGGCGCCTGGGAAGCCAGATCGCCCGGTCGTAGCGCTGGCAGTCCCGGAAGAACTCGTTGACGGTGAACGCCATGGTCGTGCGGAGCCGGCCCTCAAGCCGGCCAATGCTGATGGTGCATGTCGATCACGAACCGATGGCGATGGCGGACCCGCCGGTGCCGATGCGGATGGCGGTGCGGCTCCGGGCCCTCCCAGCCGTCGTGCTCATGCTGGTGGTGCTGGTCGTGGATGTGCAAGTGCTCGTGCCGCAACGAGGCATGCTCATGCTCGAGCAGCTCGGGATCGGCCGACGGCCAGAGCCGCATCGCGAGGACGCTCGAGGCGAGCACGAGCAGACCGAGCAGGCCGAAGGTCCACAAGAGGCCGATCTCGTTGCCGACCACGCCGGCGACCAGATAGGTGACGAGCCAGCAGGCATGCGAGAGCGCGAACTGCGCGGCGAACAGGGCCGGCCGGTCCTCCTCGTGCGAGGACCGGCGGAGCAGCCGGCCGCCCGGGGTCTGCACCAGCGATGAGCCGACGCCGATCAGGAACCAGATCGCGAGCAGACCCGCAAGCGACGGCATCGTCATCCCGGCAGCCATCGCCAAGAGCCATCACGGCGCCGCCGGCCAGCATGACGGTCCGCTCGGCGACCCGGTCCAGCACCCAGGGCAGCAGCAGAGCGGCGAGCATGGAGCCCGCGCCTGCGGCGGCGTAGGCGACGGTGACGAGTGTGTCGCCGCCGCCGAGGACGTCGCGCACGTAGACCACCGTGTTGACGATCACCATCGCGGTCGCCGCGCGCCACGGCCATCGACAGCGCGAGCAGGCCCTGGAGCCGCGGGGTGGCGAGATAGAGGCGGATGCCCCAGCCGATGTTGGCCAGGGCGCCCTCGGGCCGCGTGACCTTCTTGGGACCGGGCAGCGCGACCGAGAGCACGAGCGCCGCGGAGATCAGGAAGGCCGCGCCGTTGACCGCGAACAGCGCGCCCAGCGGCAGGAACCAGAGCAGCACGCCCGCCAGCGCGGGCGCCAGCAGCTGCTGCAGGTCGTAGGCGAGCCGGGAGAGCGAGAGCGCCCGGGTATAGACCGCCTCGTCCGGCAGGACGTCGGGGATCGTCGCCTGAAACAGGGGCGTGAAGCCCGCCGAACAGGCGTTGATCACGAAGATCAGCGCATATACCTGCCAGACGGCATCGACGAAGGGTAAGACGAGCACCGTGGCCGCGCGCAGCAGGTCGAGCGCCACCAGCACCTCGCGCCGCGGCAGAAGGTGGGCATAGGCCCCGAACAAAGGCGCGATCAGGACGAACGCCACGATCCGGAGGCTGAGCGCGATACCAAGCACCGCACCGGCGTCCTCGCCGGCGAGCTGGTAGGCGAGCAGCGCCAGGCCCACGGTCATGACGCCGGTCCCGGTGAGCGCGCTGACCTGGGCGAGGTAGAGGTGCCGGTACACCCGGTTGGCGAGCGGCGAGGCGATCGAGCGGGAGGTACTGGCCACCGCGCCTGAAGCTACTTGCGCCGCGCCTCGATCCGGCGCACGAGCTCGCCCAGGATCCGGCGGTAGAGCTCGTCCTTCAGGACCGCGTCCTCGATGCCGACGTCGAGGTTGGGGTTGTCGTTGATCTCGATCACCGCGAGCCCGCCGTTGGTCTGCTTGATGTCGACGCCGTAGAGGCCGTCGCCGATCAGCCCCGCCGCGCGGCAGCCGAGCTCGGTCACCTCGGGCGGCGCCTGCTCGACCGCATGGGTCTTGAAGCTGACCCTCCTCGAAGCGCCCGTCGGCCTCGTGCTTGACGATCTGCCAGTGGTTCTTGGACATGAAGTACTGGCAGACGTAGAGCGGCTGGCGGTTGAGCACGCCGACCCGCCAGTCGAACTGCGTCGGCACGAATTCCTGCGCCAGGATCAGATCCGAGTCCTCGAGCAGCTCGCCCGCCCGCGCCTTGAGCTCGGCCTCGTCGTGGACCTTGAAGACGCCGCGCGAGAACGAGCCGTCGGGCACCTTGAGGACGATCGGGAAGCCGAGCTGGCTGCCGACCGCCTTGAGGTGGCGGCGGTCGAGCACCGTCGTCTTCGGCGTCGGCAGGCCATGCGCCGCGAGCAGCTCGGCGAGGTAGACCTTGTTGGTGCAGCGCGCGATCGAGGCCGGGTCGTCGATCACCACGAGGCCTTCGCGCTCGGCCTTGCGCGCGAAGCGGTAGGTATGGTTGGTCAGCGCCGTGGTCTCGCGGATGAACAGCGCGTCGAACTCGCCGAGCCTGAGGAAGTCCTGGCGGCCGATCCGCTCGACGTCGAGGCCCATCTGGGCGCCGATGCGGACGAACTTCTCGATCGTCGCCGGCTTGGAGGGCGCGCAGCTTCTCCCGCGGCGTCGTGCAGGATCGCGATGCTGTAGCGCGGCACCGGCTGGGCGCGGGCGCGCGCGCCAGCGGACCTTGAGGTAGCGCGCGAGCGCGCCGTTGAACCACGCCGCCTGCTCCGGATCGAGCTCGGCGGGCGAGAGCGGCTGGACCTGGCGGATGCGCAGGCCGCCGATCGCGCGACGGCCGGATCGCGAGCGCGAGCAGCGGATGGCGGAAGCGGTCGAAGGCGGCGCGCGCGAGCTCGCCGAAGCGCGCGTCCACCGTGGTCCCGAACGCGACCAGCAGGCGGATCGATTCGGCGGGCGGCTCGGCGAGCTGGGTCAGCTCCTTGGCGAGCACCGCGTCGAGCTCGGGCAGCGCGAACCGGTAGAGCGACTTGCGGCCGAGGTCGAGGATCGTCTGCACCGACGGGATGACCTTGTGGCCGCGCGCCTCGGCGAGCAGCGAGGCGTAGTAGCCGGTGCCCAGATACTCGCAGTCGCGGCTCAGGTTGACCACCCGCACCGAGCGGGCGCGGAAGTTCTCGGGCCGCGTGATGTAGATCCGCGGCAGCCAGACCAGCTGGCCGAGCGCTTCCGGGAACGCCGAGGGCGGCAGCTCGCTGAGGATGGCCTGCATCAGCGAGGGGTCGCGCGCCTGCTCAGGATCACGGCGGCGCGCAGCTTGGATCGGCCGTACTTGGCCATGAGCTCGAATTCCCGCCGCAGGATCGGGATGCTGACCCGGTCGGTGCTGGTGACGTGGACGGAGGAGATATAAGGATCGTGAGCGTAGATAAAACGTTGATCGCAGCCCGAGACGATGATCCAGTGAGGCTCCTTGTCGCCGTAGATCCGGTACTGGCTGATCAGGACCAGCGCGACCGCGCCGGCCGCCAGACGCGCGCTCAGCTCGTCGACCGAGCAGCGGATGCAGGTGGACCTTGATGTCGCTGCGCGCGATCTCGTCGAGGAAGTCGTCGTGGACCAGGCGGATCACCTCCTTCTTGTCGGGGTCGCGCACGCGTGTCGAGGAACGGCGGCCCCTCGTCGTTGACGAACAGCTCGACCGCGAAGCCGCGCCGCCAGGCGGCGAGCGCCAGGCCGTGCGGCGCCGCAGCCGCCGTGGCCGGAGGTCATGAAGATGGTGGTCGATTCGCGCCACAGCCGCAGCTCGAGCCGGCGATCGAGGCGCAGCCGCTTGTCGAGCGCCTTCATCGCCATCATCAGGCAGGCCGAGCCGCAGGTGAAGTCGAGGGTCTGGCGGTAGTGCGGCACCCGCCAGGCGATCGGCTGCAGGCGCGGCACCAGAGCGTGCTCCATGCGCAGCGCGTCGCTGTCGTCCTCGTAGTAGCCGTGGTAGATGCCGAAATCGACGTAGCCGACGCTGCGGTAGAGAGCGACCGCCGGCGCGTTGTCCGGGTTGACCTCGAGGCGCATGACCGCGGCGCCGCCGTCGAGCGCCGCCGTCTCGGCCGCATGCAGCAGCGCGCGGCCGAGACCCTGGCCCTGCTGCTCCGGCGCCACCGCCATCGAGTAGAGGCGGGCGAGCGCGGTCCGGCCGTGGAACAGGACGAGCACGTAGCCGACCAGCCCGGCCGGCCCGTTCCGCGACCAGGCAGACTCGCGGTGTCGGTGGTCAGGAAGTGACGAAAGCTGCGCCGCGACAGGCGGTCGTAGGTGAAGCAGCGGTTCTCGAGCTCGACCAGCGCGTCGAGGTCCTCGATCACCGCCGGGCGGATGGTCGGCCCCGGCCCCGCGCGGCGCGGCGCCGCGGCTGCTGCGCCTCGCGGCAGGGCGGTCATGGCTTGGCGTCTTCCGCCGCAGGGTCGAAGCGCGACTCATGGCTGCGTACATAT
Source organism: uncultured Alphaproteobacteria bacterium (assembly GCA_963753275.1). Taxonomy (GTDB): domain Bacteria; phylum Pseudomonadota; class Alphaproteobacteria; order Geminicoccales; family Geminicoccaceae; genus DATAOG01. Next base: position 12,964 of record CAVWCE010000051.1, read on the forward strand.
AGGCAGCCGACCGGGCCCGCCGGAAGGCAGGCCAGCGACGCCATGAGCGGCCGCGCCGAGCCCGATGGAGCGGGCGCTCGCCGAGGCCGAGGCGGCGGCGGCGCGGGGCGAGGTGCCGGTCGGCGCCGTGCTGCTCGAGCCGGACGGGCGCGCGTGCTGGCGGCCGCCGGCAACCGGACCGAGGAGCTCGACGATCCGACCGCGCACGCCGAGCTCCTGGTGATCCGCGCCGGCGCCCGCAAGCTGGGCGCGCCGCGGCTCGTCGGGCTGCGATCTGTACGTCACCCTCGAGCCCTGCCCGATGTGCGCCCAGGCGATCGCCCTCGCCCGCATCCGCCGGCTCTACTACGGCGCGGCCGGACCCAAGGGCGGCGGCGTGGCGCACGGCCCGCGCATCTTCGCGAGCTCGTCCTGCCACCACGCGCCGGAGGTCTACGGCGGCATCGGCGAGCGCCCCGCGGCCGAGCTGCTGCGCGCGCTTCTTCCGCGCCCGGCGCAGCTAGGCGCTCAGTAGGCGCCGTTGCCGCGCAGCACCGCGCGCGGGGTCTTGAGCAGGATCACCAGGTCGCACCACAAGCGACCAGTTCTTGACGTACCAGCAGTCGAGGTGGACCCGGCGGCGGTAGTCGAGGTCGTTGCGTCCGCTGACCTGCCACAGCCCGGTCAGGCCGGGCGTGCTCTCGACGTAGTAGACGATGTTGTCGCCGTAGCGGGCGAGCTCCGTCGGCGACCACCGGGCGCGGGCCGACCAGGCTCATCTCGCCGCGCATCACGTTGATCAGCTGCGGCAGCTCGTCGAGCGAGGTGCGCCGCAGCCAGGCGCCGATCCGGGTGATGCGCGGGTCGTCCTTGAGCTTGTGGTCCCGCTCCCACTCCAGGAGCCGCCTCGGGGCGCGCGGCGAGATGCGCCGCGCAGCACCGCCTCGGCGTCCGGCACCATGGTGCGGAACTTGAGGCAGGCGAACTCGCCGGCCGCCCTTGCCGATCCGCCGGTGGCGGTAGAACACCGGCCGCCCGGTGCGCGCCACCTGCCAGCTGAGCAGCGCGAACAAGGGCGCGACCAGCAGGAACAGGAGGCTGCCCACCACCAGGTCGAAGGCGCGCTTGAGGCGCCGCGGCCAGGGCCGCGCCAGATTGTTGTAGAGGCGCAGCGAGAGCACGTCGTGGCTGAAGAAATGGGTCACCCGCGTGCCGGCGAGCGGCAGGCCGCGCATCGGCGAGACGACGTCGACGTCGCCGTAGTGCAGGTTGAGGCGCTCGACGTAGGCGCCGCAGCGGGCGAGCTCGTCGAGCTCGAGCGCCACCACCACATGCGGCCGGCCGAGATGGCCCGGCAGGAGGTCGGGATAGGGTGCCGCGCGCAGCACCGGCAGGCGCTTGCCCGCGACCTCGAGGTAGGCCGGCGCCGCGCGCGCCCGGCGGCGCCCAGCGGAGCCGGCGGAGCCCCAGGCGGCGCAATGAACGCCACCACCTCGAAGCCGAGCAGCGCCTCGCTCTCGAGCGCGAGCGCGGCGTCGAGCGCGTTGGGGCCGATCCCGACCACCACGGTCGAGCGCCGCCAGGCGCCGAGGGCCATCAGGACGTGCTTGATCGCGAGCCGCACCAGCGGCACCAGCAGCGCCACCAGCCCCCAGCTGGTGGCCCACCACAGGCGCGAGAAGTTGGTCTTGGTCAGGAACACGAGCGCGGCGTCGAGGATCGCGAGCGTCAGCACCACCCCCAAGACGTCGCCCAGCTCCTGCCAGAACGGGCGCCGGCGCGCGTAGTGGCCGAGCCGCCAGAAGGCGAACACGCAGGCGAGCCCGAGCGCGACGAAGATCACCAGACGGGTGTCGCCGTAGTGGATCCGCCAGTGGTACCAGGTCGCGTGCCACGGCATGCCGCTGACCAGATAGTTCATCGCCCGCCCGGCGACGAAGCAGGCGAAGATCACCGCGAGGTCGCAGGCCGCCACCAGCCACGCCTCGCGTGATGCGCGGCGCGAGCGCACTTCCAGTTGACGTTCGGTCGCCGCAAGGACGTCCATCATTCTCGACCAGAGGCGAGGTCAGGCTTCGGCCAGGTCGAAGCCGCCCCGGGCATAGCGCGGAACAGTTTGCATTGGCAAGGCTCGATTTAATCCCAAGAGGAGCGCCTGCACGATCCCGGCGGCGAGCGGGCGAGCTAGCTCGAGGCGCGGGCCGGTATAGAAATTGGTCTCGAGCCGCGCCCGGGCGGGGAAGCTCAGGAACTCGCCGCGATACTGGCGCTGCTTCTCGAGCCGCAGGAACAGCCCCCAGGCGAGATCGGGCAGCGCCCGTGCCAGCGGCCTGGCGAGCAGCGGCGGCAGCGGATAGAAGTTCGCCCCCGCATGGTCGCGCAGCGCGAAGCCGCCCGGCCAGACCTGGCCCAGGAACTGCAGCAGGTCCGGGCGGGTGAAGCCGCGGACGTGGGCCGAGGCGGTCTTGATCACGCTCGGCTGGCGGCCGAGCAGCAGGAGCAGGCGGTTGTGCGCCGAGGCCAGGTTGGGCACGCCCAGGATCAGCTGGCCGTTCGGCCGCAGCACGCGCGCGACCTCGTGCCCGATCCAGAACACCTCCTTGGTGTGCTCCAGGATCTGGTTGGCGATCACCACGTCGATCGTCGCGGGCTCGTACGGCAAAGCGTCGCGCTCGAGATCCAGCCCGACCACCTCGACGCCGTGGCGCTGCAGGACCTCGACGTTGGGCGGGAAGGCCTCGACCGCGCACAGCGCGCAGTCCGGCTGCACCGCGCGGGCGGCGAGCAGATCCGCGCCCTGGCCGGCGCCGATGTCGAGCACCCGGCGGTACGGCCGCGCGGCCTCGAGGAACCGGCGCACGATCGGCCGGCCGTAGTTGAGCGAGCGATCGATCATGCGCCTGGCCAAGCGCCGCGCGATAGAGGTCGAGATAGGCCTCCTGCGCCGCCGCCCAGGCGAACCGCTCGGCCACGACCTCGCGCGCCCGGGCGACGATGCCGGCGCGCTCTGCGGGGTCGGCGATCAGCCGGCGGACCGCGGCGGCATAGGGCCCGGGATCACGGCCCTCGATCAGGAAGCCGCTCCGGCCATCCTCGATGATCTCCTTCAGGCCGCCGACCGCGCTCGCCACGACCGGCACGCCCATCGCCATCGCCTCGAGGGCGGCGAGCGGCATGCCCTCCCAGAGCGAGGGCATCAGGAGCACGTCGACCGCGCGCAGCCGCTCGAGCGCCTGCGCGCGCGGCAGGCTGCCCACGAACTCGACCCGGTCGCTCAGCGCCAGGGCGGCGGCGCGCTGCCGCATCTCCGCCGCCAGCGGGCCATCGCCGATGATCGCCAGCCGAAAGCCCTCGCCGCGCAGCGCGTCGAGCACGCTCCAGCAGCAGGAGCGGGTTCTTCTGCTCGACCAGCCGGCCGAGGAAGCCCAGGCAGCGCCCGTCGGGGCTGCCGGTCGCCGGCGGCAGGTCGAGCTCGATGCCGTTGGGGATCATGCGCTCGCGGCGGCAGTGGCGGAGGATCCCGGCCTCGGCGGCGAGCCCGCGGTCGGATGCGCAGACGAACAGCGTGAGGCCCGGCCCGCCGGCTGCAGCGGCGCTCGGCGAGGATCGCCAGCTGGCGCGCGGGCCAGGCCTTGCCGACGAAATGGTAGCCGTGGACGCTGTAGATCAGGCGCCGCCCGGCGATCGCCGCCAGCGGCAGGCCGGCGCGGGCGCCATGGGCGTGGATCAGCGTCGGCCGCAGGCGCCGGACCAGCGCGCCCAGGCGGAGCCAGAGGCGCGGGTCGAAGCGCGAGCTGAAGAAGTCGAGGCCATGGACGATCGCGCCGAGCCGGCGTGCTTCGGCCAGCGCCGGGGAGCCCGCCTGGCTCACCAGGTGGACCTCGACCGGCAAATGCGCGCGCACCGCCGCGATCAGCTGCAGCACATGCGCCGTGCCGCCGCCCGGGACGCCGTCGGCGACCGCCTCAAGGATCCGCATGCCGCGGCCCCGCTCGGGCGGCGCTCTCCGCGCCGACCCGCGCCTGGGCCAGGAGATAGCCGAGCCCGACCCAGAACGCCCAGTCCGAGAGGCCGTTGAGGAAGGCGTAGCCGGTCAGGACGAACAGCAGCAACGGCAGCTGCGCCGGGGCGTGGCGCGCGACGATCAGGCTGACGTGCAGGATGAAGCCGACGAACGGCAGGTAGCCGAGCCAGCCGAACTCGCCGAACACCTGCAGGAAGAGGCTGTGCGCCTGCTTGCCGGCGTGGGTCGGCGGCAGGCGGGCGAACTCGGTGATCGCCACCTCGCCGTTGAAGTAGCCGACGCCGAGCGCCGCGCTCGCGCCGGCCTCGGCATGCGCGGCCCAGATCATGTAGCGGTTGCTGGAGAGCCGGTTGAGCTGCTGCTCGGTGCTCCTGCTGATCGAACTCGTCGACCGCGAGCACGATCAGCGGCTGGGCACAGAGGATCAACACCGCAATCGGGGCGAGCCACACCACCTGACGGCCGACCGCCTTGGCGCCCAGCCAGGCGACGAGCGCGGCGATCAGGCCGCGACTGAGGCTCGGCAGGGCGGCGAGCAGGGGCGGGATGGCCAGGCAGCGCGGCCGATGCTGCGCCAGGATCATGCCCACCACGCCGCACAGCATGGCGTTGTAGTTCGGCTCGCCCAGGATGCCGCCCTGGCGCAGGATGTCGATGCCGAAGAGCTCGCGCGCCTCCCACAGGGGCTCCGGCAGCAGCGGCTCGACCACCATCACGAGCAGGATCACGGGCAGCAGCAGGGCGAGATAGCGGGCGAGCAGATCGGGATCGAGGCGCGCGATCAGCGCCGTGGCGAGCAGGATCAGGAACAGCTGCGCGAGGCGCGGCCCGCTGTCGGCCAGGATGCCGAGCTGCCAGGCGGCGATCGCGCCGAGCCCGATCAGGCCGACCATCCAGAGGAACAGGCGCGGCAGCGCCTGCAGGACGACCAGGGAGAACAGGCCGAGCAGCAGGAGGGCCGCATTGAGGTAGAGCGGAATCCCGAGCGGGATCTTGACCGCGCCCGCGACCACCAGGACGCAGAGCAGGCGCTCGAGCGAGCGGTCGAAGACCGGCTCTGCCGCCGCCGGCGATCGCGCGCGTCGTCAACGCCGGCCGCCCGGGCGATAGGGCTCGTAGCTCGGATTGACCCGCCGCCGGAGGAGCTCGTAGAGCCCGGCGGGCGCCGCCCGGCGCAGCGCCGCTGCGCGGTGCCCTTGGCGACCCGGTAGAGATAGAGCGGCCAGGCCCGCGCGGCCGGCTCGCCATGCGCGATCGCGATGGCGCGGACCTCGCCCAGCGCCCGCAGGTAGTCGCGATCGGACACGCCGGCGAGCGTCATGTGCCCGACGACCTCCGGCGCGTAGATCCCGCGAAAGCCCGCCCGATGGGCGCGCAGCAGCCAGTCGTAGTCCATCGCGAAGCGCAACGCCGGATCGAAGCCGCCGACCCGCTCGTAGACCTCGCGCCGGGCGAGCAGCGTCGGATGGTTGACGTCCGGCATGCCGCGGTCGATCGCGCGGGCATAGCGCGGCATCGCCGCGGATCCGAAACAGCGGCCGCCCGGCCGGGTCGTGGTAGAGCAGGTCGCCGAACACGAAGTCGGCGCCGCTCCGCTCGAGCGCCGCGACCGCGCGCTCGATCTGGTCCGGCTCCAGCCAGTCGTCGGCATTGAGCAGGCCGATGCAGTCGCCGCGCGCCGCCGCCAGGCCCTTGTTGAAGGCGTCGCTGATGCCGCGATCCGGCTCGCTCTGCCAGTGCGCCAGCCGGTCGGCGTAGCGCCGGATGACCTCGACCGTGCCGTCGCTCGAGGCGCCATCGATGACCACGTGCTCGACCTCGGGATAGGTCTGGGCGAGCACGCTCTCGATCGTGCGCGCGAGCGTCGCGGCGCGATTGCGCACCGCCGTGATGATCGTGACCCTCGGCGCTGTCGAGTTTCGGACCCGCACTCAGCCGCTCCGGCGCGTGACGTCCAGGACCTCAGCATAGAGCTCGGCGTAGCGCCGCGCCACCAGCCGGAGGTCGAAGGTCCGCTCGGCCTTCTGCCTTGCCGCCCGCCCGAGCGCGCGCCGCCGCTCCTGGTCCTCCAGGACCCAGGCGATCGCGGCCGCGAGCTCGCCGGTCTCGAACGGCGGCGCGAGGCGCCCGTTGAGACCGTCCTCGACGATCTCGGGCAGCCCGCCGACGGCGAAGCCGACGCAGGGCCGGCCGCAGGCGAACGCCTCGACCGCCATGTTCGGCAGGTTGTCCTGGGTCGACGGTACGACCACGGCATCGGCCGCGGCCAGCGCCAGCGCCATGCCGAGCTCGTCCCGGAGCAGGCCGAGGAAGTGGGTGCGCAAGCCCAGATCGAGCGGCGCGGCCGGTGCCGCGGCACCCACCACCAGCAGATCGAGCCGCTCCCGCCAGCCGGACCCGGCGAGGTGCTGCAACGCGGCCTGCAGGAGCCCGAAGCCCTTGCGCCGCTCGCCCGCCGGATCGAAGGCGCCGAACAGCAGGTAGGAGCGCTCCGGCGGCAGCCCGAGCAGGCGGCGGGCCAAGCCGGGATCGACCGGCTGGAACCGGTCGAGATCGAGCCCGTTCGGGATCACCCGAACCGGACGGCCGCGGAACAAGCTCGCCGGCGCGCGCCTTCCCGGCGAGCCAGCGGCTCGGCGCGACCAGCGTGATCGGCACCTCGCGCCACGCCCGGCGCTTGCGCCGCATCACCCAGCTGGACAGGTCCCATTGCCTGGACGAGCCCAGGACCGGGCAGCGGCCGCAGGCCGCGACGTAGCGCCCGCAGCCCTCGTCGTAGTGGCAGCCGCCGGTGAAGGCCCACATGTCGTGCATGGTCCAGATCAGGGGCCGCCCGATGCGGGCCAGGCTCTCGATCCGCAGCATGCCGCCCGCGATCCAGTGCAGGTGCACGAGGTCGGGCGCGCTGCGGCGAACCTGCCGCGCCAGGCGGTCGGGCAGCCAGGCCGGCGAGAACATCGGCCGCGGGCCGCGCATCACGAGGCCGAGCGGCAGCCGGTCGAGCGAGCTCCGCAGCGGGCCGGTGAAGCTGCCGAGCCGGGTCTGCGGACCCTCGACCGCCGGATCGCCCGTGACCGGATCGAGGGCCGCCATCTGCGCGCCCACGCCCTGCGCGCGCAGACCCTGCAGCAGGCGATAGGCGGCCCGCCCGGCGCCGCCGCCGCCGTCGGAGTAGCTGAGCAGCAGCACCCGCGGCGCTCGCTAGCCGTCAACGCGCGGCGCCGTGCCGGAAGGTCGGCGACGGGGCACGGTCACGAGGCGGTCTCCTCGGCGAGCTCGGGCGCCGCCGCGGGTTCGCCGTAGCCCAGCGCCGCCATGGTCGTGCCCCAGCGGGCCGTGATCCGCGCGGCGAGCGCCGGCGAGCAGCTCGCGGCGCCAGCCGCCCACGGTCCCCGAGCGGACGAAGGGCTGCTGCACGCGGACCGGGCTCAGGGTCCCCGCGGTCTCCGCCTGAAAGCGCTCGAGCCTGCGCATCGCCTCGAACGACGACCGCTCGCAGGCCAGCTCCAGCTCGGCGTCGCTCGGGCGCAGCCCGAGGAAGTCGGCGATCCGGCGCAGTCCCTGCTCGTGGAGCTGCAGAGAGATCCTCGTAGCGCACCAGCAGGAAACCTGGATCGCTCTCGCGCGCTCCGAGCCAGCTGCCGACGTGCTCGTGCCAGCTGCCGTAGGGGTCGAGCCGGCCGTCGAGGAAGCGCTCGACGTACTGCTCCATCGGGTAGCCCTCCGGGATCAGCCGTCGACGGATGTCGTGGTGATAGTAGGAGACGACCACGTCGCGCGGGTCGCGGACCAGGTACAGGAGCTTTCCGTAGCGCGGGTCGAAGTACTCGTGGCTCTTCAGGATCCTCGGTCGGGCGAGGCTCCTGAGCTTGTTCGCCGGGAGCCAATCGATGCCGGGGACGATCTCCTGCACGCTCGAGAAATCGACCGGCCGGCCTTCGGCCACGAGATGGGCGATCAGAAAGCGAACCCAGGTATTGCCCGACTTCGGGTAGGAAACGACGAACACGTCGTCGGCGAAGACCTCGACGTTGCGCCCGGGCGGGCGCAGCCCGAGCGAGTGGACGACGGCTTTCCCGATCGCTTTCAGCATCGATCGATCCCGGACGAGAGGCGCTGCTCGTGGAAGTCCATGGGTGCCGGGCTACGCGGGCTTGATCCGGCTCAGGCAGTCACCGTCGCCGCGGCCGGTCGAGCTCGGCCGCGGTATTCCCCAGCTCGTAGCCGATCCGGCGCGCGGTCGCCCGGACCTGCGGCAGCACCCGCGCGATCTCGCGAGCGTACTTGACCTGCCACTTGTCTGGCGAGGGTCGCGTCACCGTGGTCCGGCTCAAGGGCGCTTCCCGAAGGTAGCGCGCCGCGCGCTCCGACCAGCTCAGTCCGAGCTTGCTGGCAAGGTCCTGCACGACGCGGAGCGGATCTTCGGCGAGATGCTTCGTAGCGCACCCAAAGCACGTCGCCTGCGCGTCGTCCGCAGAACGCCAGCACGGCTTCGACGTGCTGCTGCCAGCTCCAGGCGCAGATCTCGGCGAGCGGCCGGCCGACGACCCGTTGCCAGCCGGGCGGCGCCGGGTAGGTCCAGTGCTCGATCGTCCTCGCCTCGTGCCGCCGCAGGCATGGGGTCAGCTGCGGCTTGCCGAAGCGCTCGAGGTAGGGCCAGCCTTCGATCATGCTCGCGATGTTCGCCCGGGGGTCGCGGACCAGGAAACAGGTATCGGGCATCCGGAAAGAGCCGCTCCAGCGCCTCGAGGTGAAAGCAGTTGGCGATCGTCTTGTCGAGGTAGCGGATCGGCGCGAGGCCCAGAAGATGGCGCAATCGCGCGGCCGAGGGCCGCTGCCTCAGGTGGTTGACCACGGCCTCGCGATAGAGGTGCCGGCAGAGCCGCTCGGCGAACCGCGGCGCTGACCGCCGCCGCGGCGACGTGGTCCGAGGGCTGCGCCATGCCCTCGTAGGGAAAGTGTTGCCACCAGATGGCGTCGGCCTCGGCCTCGAGATGGACGACCTCCTCGAACTGGCAGAGGCACTCGAACAGAAAGGCGGAGCCGGAGCGGGGCGGCGCCAGGATGAAGATCGGGCGCTCGAAGCGGCGGCAGGAGGCCGCGGGCGCAACGCACGACTTGACCAGCTGGCGCAGGCTAGGCATGCCGCCGGGCGTCGTGGGCGGTTGGCAGATAGCCGAGGCGCGCCAGCAGTTCGCCGGCGATCCGCTGCGCGTCGCGCGGGAGCGCGACCGGATCGGGCGGCGGCGAGCGGCGGCCGAGCTCGGCCCGGGCGAACGCCGCCATGGCGGGGTCGTGGCGGATGCCGACGAAGGCTTCGAGGCGCTCGCAGACCTCGACCGGCTGCTCGACCAGCCGCTCATAGCGGATCTCGAGCTGCCGTTCCGCGGGCAGCTTTGCGAGGTCGTCGAGCGCGGTCGCGACGCTGAGGCGCCACTCCAGCAGGCCGCGACGAAAGCCGTCGGTGCAGAGCCCGACCAGGCCCGCCTCGCCACGCTCCCGCGCGCATTCGGCGAGCAGGCGCCATTTGTAGTCCTCGAAGCTGAACCACTGAGCGCGCTCCGCCTGCCTGGCGATCGAGGCCGCGACCTCGAGGCCGTTCCTGATCAGGTGCACGAACAGCGCGTCCGGGAACATGCCGGCGAGCCAGCCGACGCGGAACGCGTTGATCGGCAGCTTCTCGACCAGACGCTCGGCGCGCTGCAGGCGAACCTCGGCCGCGAAGGCGCGCCTGATCCTGGCGGCCGCTGCCGGCTGAACGTCGCCGCGGGAGAGGCAGAGCCGCCCCCCGCGGGCACCGGCCCTGGCGCTCCAGATGTCGGTCCGCGGCTCGTAGAGCCAGATGTCACGCGGCTCGTTCAGATAGGCGAGCCGGGGATGTCGGCCCAGAACCTCGGCCGAGCGCGGTCGTGCCGGACCGGCCGCAGCCGACGATGAACACCGGCCGGACCAGGGCGCCCGTGCCCGGGAGCAGCTGAACCGCCAGGCGCAGGAGCCTGCGCGCCGCCATGACCGATCTTGCGCTCACGCTCGGCCGCTGCCCGGACGTTCGCTCCGCGCTGGCTTGCGCGCCGCGCCGACGAACCTCGGCGGGCTCATCACGCTCTCGAGGGAAAGGATCTCCATGCCCGCGAACAGAACCTCTTCGACCGCCATCCTCGAGAAGCGGTAGTAGTCGCCGAACCGACCCTCCTCGTAGTGCACCTTGAACGTCAGGGTCGCCGAAGCGAGCGGGTTCATATGCCTGACGACCCACGGCAGACGAGCTGCCGCACGATGGACCAGCGACTCCGCCCTGCTCTGCGCGAACCCCGGGACTCCCAGCATCAGCACGCCACCGGGAGCCAGGATTCGCCGCATCTCGCTCGTGCTCTTCCAGAAGAACGGGTCGTGCTCCAGCGTGGCGTTCGAGAGGACGATGTCGAACGTGTCGTCGTCGAAAGGGATGTCGTTGGCGTTGGCCTCGATGATCTGCACGCCGTCGAACTCCGCCGCAAACAGATTGAGACCAACCCGGTTCTTGCCTTGCAGGAAGGCGAGGTTGAAGAGGGAGATCGCGTCTGGCGTCGCGCCGACCTCGAGCACGCGCTCCCCGCGGCGTAGGCGCCGAGCCGCTCGAAAGCCCGGAAGATGGTCGGATGCATGGATCGACCCTCATCGGCCGAGAGTCGGCCTGCGGGCACGATGCTGCATAACCGCCGGGCTCCGGTCAACTCCTCCGCCGTCGCGAAGCTGCGCGGGTTGGCCGGCGGCGCCGCGACGCGCGTCTTGGCGGCGCCGGCGGTCTGGGATAGGACCACGCCATGCGTCCCGATGCTCCCGCTGCGGCTCCACTTGACTGCCGGCGATCCGTGACCGGTCACTGAGCAAGCCCGATGCCAGCCCCGCGCGGTGATGCCGCCGCTCCGCTGCCCCAGCGGCTGATCCGCGGCGGCGGCTGGGTGCTGCTCGGCCGGGCGGTGGCCCTGCCGGTCGGCCTGCTCCAGGCGATGCTGCTGGCGCGGGTGCTGGCGCCGGCCGACGTCGGCGCCTATTTCCTCGCGATCAGCCTGGTCGATCCCGCTCGCGATCATCAGCCAGCTCGGCCTGTCGCGGCCGATGGTGAAGCTCGTCGCCTCGGCGCTCGCCCTGGAGCGGCCGAACGCCGCCCGGCACGCGATCCGGGTCGCGGTCCCGGCCACCCTGGTCGTCGGCGCGCTGCTCGCGCTCGGCGTCGTCGACGGGCCCGGACGCTGGCTCACCTCGCTGCTGCAGGACGGCGAGCGCGCTGCGCGCGGCGTTGCCGATCCTCGCGCTGATGGGCCTGAGCTTCGCCCTGATCGACCTCATGGCGGAGACGCTGCGCGGCTTCCACGATCTGCGCGCGGCCTCGGCCTTCGGCGACTTCCTGGTCCAGCGGCTGCTCCTCGTCCTGGCGCTCGCCACGCTCTGGCTGGCGGGCTGGCCGGCCGAGGTCGGCGACGTGCTGGCCGCTCGCGCTGCTCGCGGCGCTCGTGGTTCTGGCCCTCGCGGCCTGGCTGCTCCGCCGCCAGCTCCGGGCGCTGCCGCGCCGCGGCGCACCGTTCGGCACCGGCGAGATCCTGCGCCACGGCCCGCCGTTCCTCCTGGTCCGGCTGAACGTCTGGATCACCGCCGGCGCGGACCTCTGGGTGCTCGGCATGTTCCGGCCGCCGGAGGAGGTCGCCGTGTACGGCGCCGCGTCCCGCATGGCGCTGCTGGCGGGCATCCCGCTCATGGTCTGCAACGCCGTGCTCGCGCCGACCGTCGCCGAGCTCCACAGCCGGCCGGCAGATCGAGCGCCTGGAGAAGGTGGTGCGCGCCGCGGCCACCATGGCGGCCGCACCTTCGGCGCTGCTCGTGCTGGTGTTCGTCCTGTTCGGCGACCGGCTGCTGGGGCTGCTGTTCACCGACGCCTATCGCGCCGGCTACCCGGTGCTGGTCTGCCTGGCGCTCGGCCAGTGGGTCAACGTCGCCTTCGGCTCCTGCGCCATCAGCCTGACCATGACCGGTCACCAGCGCGACGTGATGATCGCCAGCACGGTGACCGCGGCAGCCACCATCGTCGGCTTCTACCTGGTCGCGCCCTACGGCACGCTCGCGGTCGCCGGGGTGGTGAGCGCCTCGCTCGTGCTCTACAACCTGATCGTGACGCTCATCGCGCGCCGCCGGCTCGGGATCGCGACCTGGACGACGCTGTCGCTGGACGCGTTCCGCCGCTTCGCGAGCGAGCTCCGACGCGCTCTCGGCCGCCCGGCCTAGGCCAGCGCGCTGCGCAGCGCATCGCGCAGGAAGACCAGGAAGACGCCGACGATCGCTCCGACCACCGCGGCGAGCACCAGGATCAGCAGCGGATTGGCCGAGGTCGGCGCGGCGCTCGCCTTCGCCGGCACCACGATCTGGGCGGCGTAGGGCTGGTCGGCGCGGAGCAGCGCCTGGGCCTGGTACTGCCCGACCAGCATCTCCTCCAGAGCCTGGCGGCGGGTCGGCGTCGTGGCGGCCGCGAGCTCGCGCCTCGACCTGCGCGATCTGGCTGCCGACCCGGCCGAGCGCTCCTCGCGCAGGAGGTCATCCGCGGCGTCGTGCACCATCTCGAGCACCGAGGCGGCGAACTCGGGCTTCGCATGCTCCATCCTGAGACGAAGCAGCGCGCTGCCGCCCAGGCGACGTGATCCCGACCTGACTGTCCAGCCATTCGGCGAGCTGGCCGATGTCGGGCTCGGTCCACGCCGGAAAGCCGAAGAAACCGAGCACCGCGGCCTCGAACGACGCGAGGGCGCCATGCGGCGGCTCGCCAGACCTGACGCTCGGCATCCCAGATCATCGGCAAACGACGATCTGCAGCAGTCCGTGCTCGGCCTGCAGCCGGGCGGCCAGCGTGGTCGAGCCGAACAGCTGGACGTAGCGCTCGAGGTCCGAGACCGTCTCGAGCTTGGCCGGGGTCTGCGCCAGCGCGGCGAGGTTGGCGTACTGCTCGAGCTCGCTCGCGAGCTGGCTGGCGGCGCCGAGATCGGTCTGCGCCGGCGCGACGATCATGGTCGCGGTGTAGAGCGGGCTGCGCAGCTTGAGCGCGACCGTGGTGACCAGCACGGCGAGCAGCGATCACCGCCAGCACCAGCCAGAGGCCGCGCCACAGCGTCTGGACCAGGCCGGGGATGGTGATCTCGCGCGCGCGGCCGGCCCGACCGCGCCGCTCGGCGACGGATCGGCACGGTAGCCGCCGGCGGGCGGCTCGCGTCTCGACTGGGGAATGGCTTCGTTCACCGCGGCGCCGCGTGGTTGGTTAGCTCCGCTGCGCCCCCTTGCGTCCTCGCAGGTGGCGCTCCGCGGGCGGACGCTTATCACGGCCTGCCGGCGCTGTCACGAACCAGCGCCGCGGCCTGGCAGCGCCCTCAGGCCGCGGCGGCGACCACCCGCTCGCGATACCAGCGGTAGGCGTCGGCCAGACCGTCCTCGAGCGCGATCCGCGGCCGCCAGCCCAGCGCGGTGAGCCGGCTCGTGTCGAGCAGCTTGCGCGGCGTGCCGTCGGGCCGCGCGCTGTCGTAGCGCAGCCGGCCGTCGAAGCCGACCACGCGCCGGATCGTCTCGGCCAGCTCGGCGATGGTCAGGTCCGCGCCGCAGCCGACGTTGACGTGCAGCTCGCCGCTGTAGACCTTGAGCAGGTGGACGCAGGCGTCGGCGAGGTCGTCGACGTGCAGGAACTCGCGCCGCGGCCGGCCGGTGCCCCAGATCTCGACCTCGTCCGCGCCGGCCACTTTCGCGGCGTGCATCTTGGCGATCAGCGCCGGCACGACGTGGCTGGACATCAGGTCGAAGTTGTCGCCGGGGCCATACAGGTTGGTCGGCATCGCGCTGATGAAGTCGCAGCCGTACTGCCGGCGGTAGGCCTGGCAGAGCTTGATGCCGGCGATCTTGGCGATGGCGTACCACTGGTTGGTCGGCTCGAGCGGCCCTCCAGCAGGGCCTCCTCGCGGCATCGGCTGCGGCGCGAGCTTGGGGTAGATGCAGCTCGAGCCGAGGAACAGGAGCTTCTCGACGCCGGTCCGCTGCGCGGCGTGGATGACGTTCGCCTCGATCATCAGGTTGTCGTAGAGGAACTCGGCCGGGTAGCGGTCGTTGGCGAGGATGCCGCCGACCTTGGCCGCGGCGAGGACCACCGCCTGCGGGCGGGCTTCGCCCATCCAGCGCTCGACCTGCTCCTGGCGGGCGAGGTCGCACTCCCGCCGGGCCACGGTCAGGATCTCGCACGTCCTCGCGCGCGAGCCGGCGCACCAGCGCGCTGCCGACCATGCCGCGATGCCCGGCGACCCAGACCCGCTTGCCGGCGAGGGGATAGACCTCGCCGGCGCGGACCGCTGCTGGTTGCTCATCTCGATGCCTCGCCTCCGGCCTCCCCGCCCCTAGTCCAGGCCGTTGCGGCCCTCCTGCTTGACCTGGACCAGGTCGGCCTCGACCATCTCCTTGACCAGCTCGGCGAAGCTGGTCTGGTGGCGCCAGCCGAGCCGCTCGCGCGCCTTGCTCGGGTCGCCGAGCAGCAGGTCGACCTCGGTCGGCCGGAAGTAGCGCGGATCGACCCGCACCAGCTCCTGGCCGCTGCGGCGGTCGACCCCGACCTCGTCGACGCCCCTCGCCCGCCAGACGATCTCGCGGCCGATGCAGGCGAAGGCGAGCTCGACGAACTCGCGCACGCTGTGGGTCTCGCCGGTCGCCAGCACGTAGTCGTCCGGCCGGTCCTGCTGCAGGATGCGCCACATGCCGTCGACGTAGTCGCGGGCGTGGCCCCAGTCGCGCTTGGCGTCGAGATTGCCGATGTAGAGCCGCTCCTGCAGGCCGAGCTCGATCGCCGCGACCGCGCGGGTGATCTTGCGGGTGACGAAGGTCTCGCCGCGCAGCGGGCTCTCGTGGTTGAACAGGATGCCGTTCGAGGCGTGGTAGCCGTAGGCCTCGCGGTAGTTGACCGTGATCCAGTAGGCGTAGAGCTTGGCCGCGGCGTAGGGGCTGCGCGGGTAGAACGGCGTGGTCTCGCGCTGCGGGGTCTCCTGGACCTTGCCGTAGAGCTCGGAGGTCGACGCCTGGTAGAAGCGCACGCGCTCGCCCATGCCGAGGATGCGGATCGCCTCGAGCAGGCGCAGCGTGCCGAGGCCGTCGGCGTTGGCGGTGTACTCGGCGGTCTCGAAGCTGACCTGCGACGTGGCTCTGGGCGGCGAGGTTGTAGATCTCGTCGGGCTGGGTCTCCTGCACCAGGCGGATCAGGTTGGTGGCGTCGGTCAGGTCGCCGTAGTGGAGGAAGAACCGGGTCTCGTGCTCGTGCGGGTCGAGGTAGAGATGGTCGACGCGCGCGGTGTTGAACGACGACGAGCGCCGCTTGACGCCGTGCACCACGTAGCCCTTGGCGAGCAGCAGGTCGGCGAGATAGGCGCCGTCCTGGCCGGTGACGCCGGTGATCAACGCAACCTTGGCGGACATCTCGCTCCTCGATCTCGGCCCCGTGGCGGGCCCGGCAGACCGCCGGCCCTTGCCGGTCGCGACCGGCTGCGGCGCCGGCAGCACGCCAGGCGCACGATCCGCAAGCCAGCGTTAGCTTCCGGTTAAGGCGTTGCTTATACCGGATCGACGGGCGCCGGCAACGCTGGCGCGCAGGCTCGCCGGGGGAACGTGGCGGTTGCGGCCGGCGCTGGACAGACCCCATGCCCGCGGCCATAGTGACGGCGAACAGCGCCGCCGGCGGCCCGCCGGGGCCGTCAAGGCGACCGATTGCATGCCATGTATCAGGAACGTACCCGCTCGATTCAGATCTCGGTCGAGCCGTTCTACCTCGACGACCAGTCGGCGCCCGAGCAGGGCCGCTTCGTCTTCGGCTACCGCATTCAGATCGACAACCAGGGCGGCGAGGTGGTCCAGCTGGTCAGCCGCCACTGGCGGATCACCGATTCCCTCGGCCGCACCATGGAGGTGCGCGGCGCCGGCGTGGTCGGCAAGCAGCCGGTGCTGCAGCCCGGCGAGACCTTCGAGTACACCAGCGGCACGCCGCTCGCGACGCCGAGCGGCATCATGGTCGGCAGCTACGAGATGGTGACCCCCGAGGGCGAGCGCTTCGAGGTGACGATCCCCGCCTTCTCGCTCGACGCGCCCGGGGCGCTGACGCCGCCCAACTGAGAGCTGCTGGCCGACCGTGGCCGCCGTCGCGCGGATGCTGGCCGGCCCGGTCGTGCTCGATCTGCGACCGATCCTGCAGGTCATCGGCATCCTGCTCATCATCCTCGCGTTGTTCATGGCGCCGCCGATGGTCGCCGACGTCGCGGCCGGCCATCGCGACTGGCAGGTCTTCCTGGTGTCCGGCTCGGTGACCCTGTTCATCGGCGTCAGCCTGGTGCTGATGAACCGCGCGCCCGGCTTCGGCGAGCTCAGCGGACGCCAGGCGTTCCTCCTGACCACGATGGTGTGGGTGGTCATGTCGGCGTTCGCGGCCCTGCCGCTCGCGTTCTCCGAGCTCCAGCTGGGCGCGGCCGATGCCGTGTTCGAGGCGATGTCCGGGATCACCACGACCGGTGCCACCGTGATCGTCGGCCTCGACGCGGCGCCGCCCGGCATCCTGTTGTGGCGCGCGATCCTGCATTGGCTCGGCGGCATCGGCTTCATCGTCATGGGCGTCGCGATCCTGCCGATCCTCAGGGTCGGCGGCATGCAGCTGGTGCGCACCGAATTCGTCCGACCTGTCGGAGAAGATCCTGCCGCGCGCCGCCCAGATCGCCTCGGCGATCGGCCTGATCTACCTGGCCTTCACGCTCGCTCTGCGCGATCCTCTACTGGTACGCCGGCATGCTGCCGTTCGACGCCGCCGCGCACGCCATGACGACCATCGCCACGGGCGGCTACTCCACCCGGGACGCCTCGATCGGCGCGTTCGGCAGCGCCACGATCGAAGGGATCACGATCGTCTTCATGGTCATCGGATCCCTGCCCTTCGTGCTCTACATCCAGGCCCTCGGCGGTCAGCTGCGTCCGCTGTTCCGCGATGCCCAGGTGCGCTGGTTCATCGGCATCGCGGCCGCGGTCACGCTCACGATCACGCTCTGGCTCGTCGTCGCGGCGAGCGCGCCGCCGGTCGAGGCCCTGCGCCATGCGACCTTCACCATCGTCTCCACGATCTCGACGACCGGCTACGCCTCGACCGACTACAACCTCTGGGGCAGCTTCCCGGTCGCGGTGCTCTTCTTCCTGATGTGCATCGGCGGTTGCACCGGATCGACCTCCGGCGGCATCAAGATCTTCCGCTTCACCGTGCTGCACGCGATCGCGAGCAACCAGATCGCCCGCCTGGTGCGGCCGCACGGCGTGTTCGTCGCGACCTTCAACGGCCGGCCGCTGCCCGATACCGCCGCGATCGCGGTGATGGCCTTCGTGTTCATGTTCGGGCTGTCGTTCGCGCTGCTGGCGATGACGCTCTCGGCGCTCGGCCTGGACTACCTGACCGCGATGTCGGGCGCGCTGACCGCGCTCGCCAACGTCGGCCCCGGGCTCGGCGACATCATCGGCCCGGCCGGCAACTTCTCGAGCCTGCCGGACAGCGCCAAGTGGCTGCTCTCGGCCGCGATGCTGCTCGGCCGGCTCGAGCTGTTCACCGTCCTGATCCTGCTGACCCCCGCCTTCTGGCGCGGCTGACGGCGGCTTCAGATCACCAGCTGCCGGTGTTCGGCATCGACGCCCAGGGCTCGCGCTTGGGCAGCGCCTGGCCCTTCTGCAACAGCTCGATCGAGATCCCGTCCGGCGACTTGACGAACGCCATGCGGCCGTCGCGCGGCGGCCGGTTGATCGTCACCCCGCCGTCCATCAGGCGCTGGCAGGTGGCGTAGATGTCGTCGACCCGGTAGGCCAGATGGCCGAAGTTGCGCCCGCCGGTGTAGGTCTCGGGGTCCCAGTTGTAGGTCAGCTCGAGCATCGGCGAGTTGGCGTCCGAGCGCGCCCGCGCCTCGTCGCCGGGCGCGGCGAGAAAGATCAGCGTATAGCGCCCCTGCTCGCTCTCGCTGCGCCGGATCTCCTTGAGGCCGAGCTTCTCGCACCAGAAGTCGAGGCTCGCCTCGACGTCGCTGATCCGAACCATCGTGTGCAGGTATTCCATCGCATTCTCCTCCCGCGCTCCGCAGATTGCATTCCTCCTCGTCCGCCCGTCAAGATGCGCTACAGTCCGACGCGATCAAGCATGTGAGGGACACGGGCGTTTAAGTACCGCTCGCAGTATGCCGCATCGGCATAAGGAGCAGCCTAGAGTGAATAGCGTGATTGACGACGACCTGCTGCCGAACCCTCACCCCGGGGAAGTCCTGGCGGAGGAATTCATGCGGCCGATGGGGCTCAGCCAGAACGCGCTGGCGCGCTCGCTGCGCGTCCCGCCCCGGCGGATCAACGAGCTCGTCCATGGCAGGCGTGCCGTATCCGCGGACACGGATCTTCGCCTGGCCCGCTACTTCGGCCTGTCGGAGGGCTTCTTCCTCGGGCTCCAGGCCGACTACGACCTCATGCAGCGCAAGCGCGAGATCGGGGCCGAGCTGGCGACCATCCGACCGCGCGCTGCATGATGTCGAACCATCCCCGGCGACGCTCCGCCTGCCGGTCCGCTGAGGCCCGGTTTCTGCGGCTCCAGCCAGGACCCACCGGCCGCGGCCATGGCGGCGAGCTGGAACCGATCGCGCGAGCGCGCGTTGAACTGGCCGACCAGAGCTGCCGGCCGGGGGTTGGCGGCTGGATCTTTGCCTGCCGGAGCCGCGCGCCATGGACCTGATCCGCATCATCTTCGCCATCATCCTGCCGCCGCTCGGGGTGTTCCTGCAGGTCGGCCTGGGCGGCCACTTCTGGCTCAACATCCTGCTCACGCTGCTCGGCTACATCCCTGGCATCGTGCACGCGATCTGGATCATCGCCCGGCGCTGAGACGGACGACGATGCCCAGGCGACCAGACGATGCGGAGCTCCAGGCGGCGCTCCGCCGCGTCGAGCGGCTCGCCTACTGGCTGGACGATCGCTACCAGCTGCCGGGAACGCGCTTCCGGATCGGGCTGGATGGCATCGTCGGGCTGATCCCCGGGATCGGCGACGCGATCACCAGCACGCTCACCGCCTACATCATCTACGAAGCCTGGCGCATGGGGATCCCGACCTCGACGCTTGCCCGGATGCTCGCGAACCTCGGCATCGACAGCGTGGTCGGCATCGTCCCGGTGGTCGGCGACCTGCTCGACATCGGCTACAAGGCCAATCGACGGAACCTGCGGCTGCTGCACCGGCACCTGGCCGAGCGCGGCATCATCGAGGGCAAGTTCACGGACGTTTCCGCCCCGGTACCGTCGAAGTCGGTCTGAGCGTGCGCGCGCGCCGGTGCCGGCGCATGGCATCCCGTGCCGGCCAGGGCGTTGTCGAAGTCTCCGACCTCTGCCAGTTCAGGTATCGACCTCCGAGGGAAATCGATGTTCGACCGATTGCGACAACTCTTGAGCTCGGGCGCAGACGAGGCAGGAGCGCCGCGCGGCCACAGCTTCGAGGAGCGCCAGCTCGCGGCCGCGGCGCTGCTGGTCGAGGCCGCCTCCATGGACAGCGAGTTCGGCGCGGCGGAGCGCGCCAAGATCGGCCAGCTCCTGCAAAGCCGGTTCGGCCTCGGCGCGGCGGAAGCTTCCGACCTGCTCGCCGAGGCCGAGCGGGCGGCCGCCGCGAGCGTCGAGTGGCAGGGCTTCACCCAGGCGATCAAGGATGGCTTCGCCCCGGCCGAGCGGATCCTGGTGATCGAGATGCTGTGGGAGGTCGCCTACGCCGACGGCCAGCTGCACGACTACGAGGCGAGCCTCTTGCGCCGGATCACCGGCCTGCTCTACGTCTCCGACCGCGACAGCGGCGAGGCGCGCAAGCGCGTGCTGGCGCGCCTCGGCCTGCCTGGCTGAAGCACGGGGACAAGCGTCCCTCGCGGTTCCGAAACGTCAGCCCATGGCGGGCGGCCAGCGGTGCGCCTCCTGGCGCAGGTCGCGGCACCAGAGATAGAGCGCGTCGTAGAGCACGAAGCCGTGCCGCAGCACCTCGTGGTCGTCGGCGAAGGTCGAGCGCAGGCCGAGCGAGATCGCCAGCAGGCCGGCCGACTGCGGCGCGAGGTCGAGCCGCTCGGTGTCGGCCCCGCGCACGATCCGGGCGAGCACGTGCAGGTCCGGCTCCCGCAGCCCGTAGTCCTCGAGGAAGCTGTCGAAGCTGCAGCCCTCGCCCCGATGGGTCAGCCGACCCCCGGGATATCGAAGGGCGTGGCGCCGCTCGCGTCCGCCACCTTCTGCACCTCAGACGGCGCCACGAACAGGAACTCCGGCTGGTCGTCGATGAAGCGCGCGATCAGCCAGGGGCAGGCGATGCGGTCGATGACCGGCCGCGCCCGGGTCACCCACTTCATGGCCGGTCTCCCTGGCTGGCCGGGACCATCCGCCCGCCCGCGGCCTTCCAGCCCTCGAGACCGCCCGCGAGAAGGTCGGCCTCGAACCCCTGGCGCCGGAGCGCGTCGCGCGCGTTCCGGCTCACCTCGTGGCCGTGCACGCAATAGACCACGACCGACCGGCCCGCCGGGCAGCTCGCCCGACCAGTCGGCGAGCGCACCGGGGTCGCGCCGGATCGCGCCCGGGATGGTCGCGGGCTCGGCGCGAAACGCCTCCGGCTTGCGCACATCGATCACCAGCGGCGGGCTCGCGCCGGCGAGCCGGGTCATCAGAGCTTCGGGCGACAGGTCGGTCGACATCACGCACTCCACGCTTGACAATGAACGAAGGCTATTTGATACAGATGTTCCATGAAGAAGTCAATCCACGATA
Organism: uncultured Alphaproteobacteria bacterium; assembly: GCA_963753275.1. Taxonomy (GTDB): domain Bacteria; phylum Pseudomonadota; class Alphaproteobacteria; order Geminicoccales; family Geminicoccaceae; genus DATAOG01. The sequence continues at coordinate 33,796 of CAVWCE010000051.1, forward strand.
CACGTGAGCCGATGACAGCTGAGGCCGTGGAGCCGGCCGAGGGCGAGCGGTGGCTGCTGCTGATCCATCAGCTGCCGGCGAAGCCCGCCTATCTGCGCGTCAAGGTCTGGCGCCGGCTGCAGGCCCTCGGTGCCGTCCCGGTGAAGAACGCGGTCCACGTCCTGCCGGCGACCGCCGAGGCGCAGGAGGACTTCGCCTGGCTGCGGCGCGAGATCGCCGAAGGGAGCGGGGAGGCCATGGTCTGCGAGGCCCGGTTCGTCGACGGGCTCTCGGATCGCGAGATCCGGGAGCTGTTCCGGCAGGCGCGCGACGCCGACTACCACGCGCTCGCCGACGAGGCCCGCGCGCTCGCCGCCGGCCTCGAGGCCCAGACCTCGTCCGAGCACAAGGCGGAGGCGCAGCGTCAGCTCGCGCGCCTCAAGACGCGTCTCGGCCAGATCGTCGCGATCGACTTCTTCGGCGCCAGCGCTCGCGAGGCGGCGGCGGGCTTGCTCGGCGGGCTCGAGCGCGAGCTCGCCGGGGCCGAGGAAGCGCTCGCGCCGCCGGCGCCGGCCTACGGCCGCCTCGAAGACCGCGTCTGGGTGACCCGGCAGGGCGTGCAGGTCGATCGGATCGCCTCGGCCTGGCTGATCCGCCGCTTCATCGACCCCAAGGCGAGGTTCGAGTTCGTCCCGCCCAAGGGCTACGCGCCGCAGCCGCGCGAGCTGCGCTTCGACATGTTCGAGGCCGAGTTCACCCACCAGGGCGACCGCTGTACGTTCGAGGTCCTGCTGGGCGATGTGCTGGCAGAGGACGATCCCGCGCTCCAGGTGATCGCCGAGATCGTCCACGACATCGACCTCAAGGATGGCAAGTTCGGCCATTCCGAGACCGACGGGATCCGGACCATGATCGCCGCGCTCTGCGCTGCCTGCGACGACGATGCCCGAGCGCCTGCGCCGCGGCGCGGCGCTGCTCGACGACCTCTACGGCTATTTCCAAAAGGCAGGCCGATGACCGACGTCGCGAGCCCCCGGGCCCTGCCGCCGGAGGTGCCCGCCCACGGCATCCCGTTCGGCGAGGCGCTCCGCGTCTGGGCCCGGATCGCCGCGCTGAGCTTCGGCGGCCCGGCCGGGCAGATCGCGGTCATGCACCGCATCCTGGTCGAGGAGAAGCGCTGGATCGGCGAGCGCCGCTTCCTGCATGCGCTCAACTACTGCATGCTGCTGCCGGGGCCCGAGGCGCAGCAGCTGACGGTCTACATCGGCTGGCTGCTGCACAGGACCAAGGGCGGCCTGGTCGCCGGCACGCTCTTCGTGCTGCCCGGCATGCTCGCGATCATGGCGCTGAGCTGGCTCTACGCCGCGTTCGGCAAGGTCGGCCTGGTCGCGGCGCTGTTCTTCGGGCTCAAGGCCGCGGTGCTGGCGATCGTGCTCGAGGCCGTGCTGCGCATCGGCCGCCGGGCGCTGAGCAACCCGTCGATGGTGGCGCTCGCCGCCGCCGCGTTCGCCGCGATCTTCGTGTTCGACGTTCCGTTCCCGCTGATCATCCTCGGCGCCGCCCTGATCGGCTGGCTGGGCGGGCGCGCCGGCCTCGCGGCCTTCGGCGCCGGCGGCGCCCACGGCACGATCGGCAGGCACCAGGTCGCCGACGCCGACAGCCGCGCTCGGCGAGCACCTGCCGGCGCACGCGCGCCCGCCGCTCGCCTGGTCGCTCAAGATCGCCGCGAGCTTCCTCTTGCTCTGGCTCGACGCCGACCGCGCTGCTCGTCCTGGGCCTCGGCGCCGGACCACGTGTTCAGCGAGATCGCCGTGTTCTTCTCGAAGATGGCGGTGGTCACCTTCGGCGGCGCCTACGCGGTGCTCGCCTACGTCGCGCAGGCGGCGGTCGGCACCTACGGCTGGCTCGAGCCGGGCGAGATGCTGGACGGGCTCGGCATGGCCGAGACCACGCCGGGGCCGTTGATCATGGTCACCCAGTTCGTGGGCTTCATGGGCGCCTTCCGCGAGCCCGGCGCGCTGCCGCCGCTCCTCGCCGGCACGCTCGGCGGCCTGCTCACCACCTGGGTCACCTTCGTGCCCTGCTTCCTCTGGATCTTCCTCGGCGCGCCCTTCGTCGAGACCCTGCGCGGCAACCGCGCGCTGTCGGCGGCGCTCTCGACGATCACCGCGGCGGTCGTCGGCGTGATCCTGAACCTCGCCGTCTGGTTCGCGCTCCACGTCCTGTTCGGCGAGGTCCGGGTTCTCCGCCTCGGTCCGGCGAGCCTCGACGTGCCGGTCCCTGCGACGCTCGACCTCGCCGCGCTCGCCCTGACCGCCTTCGCGGTGATCGCGGTGTTCTACTTCAAGCTCGGCATCATGCCGGTGCTCGCCGCCTCGGCCGGGCTCGGCATGCTCTACCACCTCGCCACCGGCGGCTCTGAGGGCAGGCGCCGGCGCCCGGCTCACGCCCTCACCTCGCCAGCGCTGCTCCAGGCAGTCGAAGCGCGCTCGCGCCTCGAACGCGTGCCGCCGCCGCGCTCGTGGAACTCGATCGTGACCAGCGTCGTGGCCGCGCCCGTCCTCGCGCTCCAGCCCAGGTACGCCAAGTTCGCCGGGCTACCTCTTCCAGACCGGCTCGCCGAGATCGACGTCGTCCTCGTCGGTCAGGACGCCGGTCGCCGCACCCGCGGCCCCGCCGAGCGCCGCACCGCCGAGGATGCTGCCGCCGGTCGCTGCGCCGGTCGCAGCACCCACGCCGGCGCCGATCGCGCCGCCGCTCAGGCCGCGATCCGTCTTGCTCGAGCCGCAGGCGGCAAGCGCCAAGAGCACCGCGGCCGCAAGGCCAGCTTTCCACGACATGTCGGCCTCCTTGCACTGTTTCCGTCGCAATCAGGAACACCCGCCGCGCCGATCGGTTCCTCCTTCCGCCCACAGCCCGCGGGCGCGGACCTCCATGAGGGCGACCCTCGGCCCGCGCCGCTCATGCTGTTAGGATCGGGATTTGCCGCGCGTTCGGGCGGCGCGCGAGACCTGCAGGAGTGCCCGCCCATGCGCGAGCCCCATGCCCCAGCGCTGAGCCGGCTCCGCCGGCCGCGCCGCCCGGGGATCAAACCAGGGCGCCCATGATGATGACCCCGGACGCGCCCTCGCTGCGGCCCACGTCCCCGCTCGCCCGCCTGCCCTTCTTCTACGGCTGGGTGGTGGTCGCGGTCGCCTTCGTCACCATGGGCATCGGGGTCAACACCCGGACCGCCTTCTCGCTGCTGTTCCCGCCGATCCTCGACGAGTTCGGCTGGGACCGCGCCACGATCGCCGCCGCCTTCTCGGTGGGCTTCGTCTCCTCGGCGCTCTACACGCCGTTCATCGGCACCGCGATGGACCGCTTCGGCCCGCGCGTGGTGATCCCGTTCGGCGTGCTCCTGGTGAGCGCCGGCCTGGTCCTGGCGACCGCGGCCCGAGCCCCCTGGCACTTCTACCTCAGCCTCGGCGTGCTCGTGGTCGGCGGCAGCGTGTTCGTCAGCTACATCGGCCACTCGCTGTTCCTGCCGCACTGGTTCGTGCGCCGCCGCGGGCTCGCCACCGGAATCGCGTTCTCGGGCGTCGGCGTCGGCTCGATCCTCTTGTTCCCCTGGCTGCAGGGCCTGATCGGCGCGTCCGGCTGGCGCGCGGCCTGCTGGGCGATGGCCGGGCTGCTGCTGGTCGTCCTGTTGCCGCTCAACCTGGTTCTCCAGCGGCAGCGGCCCGAGCACCTGGGCCTCGCCCCCGACGGCGATCCCGGCGCCGGCGGCGCGCAGCTCTGCCCCCGCCGACGCGCTCAACGTCGTCGATCCGGCCTGGGCGGCGATCGAGTGGACGCTGCCGCGCGCGATCCGCACGCTGCGCTTCTGGTGGCTGTTCGCGGCGTTCTTCAGCGGCCTGTTCGTCTGGTACGCGATCCAGGTCCATCAGACCAAGTATCTGGTCGAGGTCGGCTTCGCGCCCGAGCTCGCCGCCTGGGCGCTGGGCCTGGTCGGGCTCGGCGGCATCGCCGGCCAGATCGTGATCGGCCACCTCTCCGACCGGATCGGCCGCGAATGGGCCTGGACCATCGCGGCTACGGGCTTCGTCCTGTGCTATCTCTGCCTGCTCGGGCTGCAGCAGCGGCCGAGCGCCACGCTGGTCTACCTGATGGTCGCGGCCCAAGGCCTGCTCGGCTACGGGCTCGCCACCGTCTACGGCGCGATCCCGGCCGAGCTGTTCCAGGGCAAGCACTTCGGCACCATCTTCGGCACCCTCAGCAGCGCCTCGATCCTCGGCGCCGCCTGCGGCCCGTGGCTGACCGGCTGGATCTACGACCGGGTCGGCAGCTACACGCCGGCGTTCTGGCTCGCGATCGGCCTCTGCCTCATCTCGATCGCCTGCATCTGGCTCGCAGCACCGCGCAAGGTCCGCGTGGTCGCCGGCCAGGTCGCGCGCCTCCAGGCCCTGCGCGCGCGCCCCGGCGGGCGGGCGAGCTAGTGCACAGGCGCAGACAGAGGATTTACGAAGGCCATGGTCTGGGCATTCATAAAGGCTGGATTGCCGGGTCGAGCCCGGCAATGAGCGGTGAATCAAGCGAATGCGCCGGTGCACTAGCTGTCATTGCTTTCAACGTTGTTCATGCCTGGCAGTCCCTGGTGCGGCGTTCCCTTCTGGCGGAGCATTCTCGTCGGGTCGGGTCGCGGCCGGTCAAGGCCAGCGTAGCTGCCGGCTTCGCCGGTTGCAGCCTTGACCAGCAGCGCCCGCCCGGCACACTCGCCAGCAAGAGGGAATGCCGAAGAACCCGGCTCACCCTGAACAACGTTCGTGGTAACGAGAGCTAGCGGTCGAGATCCAACGGAAGCTACCTGACGCACGGGGGCTTCGGAGATCCTGGCCGGAGTTCGGCTCCTGCCGGAGCGGAACTGATTGCTGCTGCTCGCGTACTCGCATAGGGGTGGTGTGCCCGAGCTTTTCGCTCAGGATCTGCTTGATGCGGGCGATCGCCTCGTCGGCCGCCTGCTCGGGTGTGAGGCCATCGGCGGCGACACGGTGGATCGCCCTCGCCCAGACCCGCTCTTTCTAGACCTGGTCGTGCCCCAGATCACCCGAGGAGGCGGTGTAATCGTGCGCCAGCGGTCGCGACGCGGCCTGCATTACCGTGGCCGTGTGGTGCCGATCCCTCGGGTCCAGCCAGAAAGGCTGGTCGAGCCGCTTCCGGAAAAATGCCCTGTCACCACGCTCCTCTTGGAGTTACTATTTTAGAGTACAGCTGGAGACCTCCATCTACCGCGATTTTCGACGAGGTTGGGGCGCGAGGTGACGCGCGCGGAAGGGTGCGGGCGCCGATTTCGGCTTTATTCTGGGCGGTGGCCGGTGCTTCGGTGGGACCGCGGGATCGTCAGGCGGGTGGTGACTGGCGTTCCAGCCATAGGGGGCGGCGCGTGTTGTAGACCATCCCGCGCCCTCAGAGGCTTGCGTCAGGCGGCGAACCGATGCATCAATCCTCGTTCAGGACCCGACATCATGGGATCGGCGTATATCGGACATCTGACGTGACGGCCGGTCTTCCTGAACCGGGGTTCGACCTCTCAGACCAGGTCACAGTGTTCGTGCGGACGGTCGGCTATCCGACCTTCGAGCGTTGCCTTGAGCACGTCTACGCTCAGGACTGCCGATTCCGGCTCGAGGTGATCCGCAACGTGGCACCGATCAGCGCCGCCGAGCAACGGATGCTCGATCTCTGCCGGACCCCGTACTTCGTCCAGGTCGACGAAGACATGCTCCTCCTCCCGCACGCGGTCCGGACCCTCTGCGACCGGATCGTCGGCGCAGGCGAGCGGGTAGTGCAGCACGTGGCGGGGCTGTGGGACGTGCACCTCGACCGTCCGATCTACGGCCTGAAGATCTTTCGGCATGAGGTCGTACGGCGTTACCCCTACCGCGACGTCGAGGGCTGTGAATGGGACCAAATCCGCCGCTTTCGGGCGGACGACTGGGTCGATGTGCGAGTGCCCATCGTCGGTGTTGGGCGCGACTTGCCGTATATCCTTGGCTTGCACGGCACATACTGGACGCCGCTTCGTGCCTACATCCGCTTCAACGTGCTCGAGCGCACACGCCGAAAGGGCAACCGATCGCACGACTGGCTAATCGAACAAGCGGGGCCGCTGATCGAGCGATACCTGCGCGAGGGCGCTGACATCGACTTCTACGCCCTCATGGGCCTACTTTCTGGGGCTTTGGTCGAGCGCCTGACGGAAGGCCGAGAGAGAGACTACCGTGCCTATGATCGCACGCCTGGGTTCCATACGCTCCAAGAGTTCGTCGATGAGGTTCGGTCTGGATGGCGAGGCAATCAGGTTGCCTGCATCCGGCCAGACATCGGTGCTCTCGGTCAATGGAAGAGATCGAAGTTCGAAAGCCTGCCGGAGTCCGTGGTGCAGGACGCAACGAAACTGATCCGGCGTTTTCTCGATCATCGCTCGGAGGCGGACTTCTGCGCATTGATAGGCCTGATGTCGGGCGTCCTTTCGGGTCGCCCTATGACCGGCGGCGAGCATCGACTCTGTGAGGACACGACGCCCGGTTACAGAACGCTCAAGCGCTTCGTCGAGGAGGTGCGTGCCGGCTGGAACGAAGGCAGGGAAATCGATCCCACCGATGCGGAGATCGACCTAATGCGCTGATGTCCGCAATGCGAACGGCAGCTTCAGCTTATGTGTAGAGGGCTTAGAGGCTTTCACCCTCCATCAATCCGCTGTGTTCACTGCTCACTTTAAGCCTTGGCGAGCAGTGGCGCTGTGCAATCCACAGGCCGTAGGCAATCTCGGGTGGCCGACATATTTAAGCGCAGCCGCGATCCTGTTGGGGAGTTCCTTCTCGGCATTAGCGTGCGAGCTCGACCTGCTCGCCGGTCTCCTGCTCGAGGCGGCAATGATCTCCTCTGATCGCTTCTGCCTCCTCGGCTAGAAGCCCTCGTCGCACCACACGACGAGGCCGGCGGCCCGGGGCGCCGAGCGGCGCCGTGGCCAGAATCGCCGGGCGAGAACCGCAGTTCGGCTGCGCATCTTGTCACCTCCCCGATCGACGCGACCCCCGCCGGAGTATGTCCTTGCTCCCGGTGCCTGGCAACGTTAGCGCCAAACCCGATCTGGAGCGCGAGTTGGCCAGGCGATCGAGCGCGTGCGGTCTCGGATCAAGGTCAGCTTCGGGTCACGACCGGTCGCTCCGTATGTCCGGCAGCGGGGATGCGGGCCGGCACCATCCGTCAGATTTCGACCGCTAGACCTCGCGGGTCTCGCCGATCCGCATCACCCAGGCGGCGTCCTCGGCGTAGCCCGCTGCCGGCGGCCGCGGCGCGAAAGCGCTCGGGCGGCTCGAACGGCGGCTCGTCGGTCAGGCGGATCGTGCCCCAGTGCATGCCGACCATGCGCGCGCGCGCGAGCTCGCGGCGCGATCTGCAGCGCCTCCTCGGGCGTCGCGTGCGAGCCCTGCATCAGCAGGCGCGGCTCGTAGGCGCCGATCGGCAGCAGCGCCGAGATCGAACGGCGCGAGTCCGCCGGCCGAGCTCCTGGAACACCGGCCCATAGGCGGTATCGCCGGCGAAATAGACCCGCTTGCCGCGGCCCTGGATCGCATAGCCGGTCCAGAGCGTCCGGTTGCGATCGAACAGCGTGCGCTTGGAGAAGTGGATCGCCGGCAGCGCCGTGATCTCGAGCCCCGGCAGCGCTCTGCTCGCTGGTACCAGTCGAGCTCGTGGACCCGCGGGTAGCCGCGCTCGCGGAAATAGCCCGCGAGGCCGAGCGGCACGACCACCTCGATGCGGTCCTTGCCGGCCAGCGCCTCGATCGTCGGCAGGTCGAGGTGGTCGTAGTGGTTGTGCGACAGCAGCAGCAGGTCGATCGGCGGCAGGCGCTCCGGCCGGCAGACCGGGCGGCGCGAAGCGCTTCGGCCCGAGCGGCGGCAGCGGCGAGGCATAGTCGCCGAGATAGGGGTCGGTCAGGATGGTGCGGCCGTCGAGCCGCAGCAGGAAGCTCGCATGGCCGAGCCAGGTCAGGCGGTCGCGATCGCTGCGCCGGTTGACCGCGCCGTCCAGCGCCTCGGCCTCGGGCAGGACGTGGCCGGCCGGCAGCACGACCTCGCCGCGCTCGGTCGAAGCGGCGCAGGAAGAAGCTCGACCAGTCGCCGAAATCGCCGCCGCGCTCCGGGCTGCCGGGCGGATTGCGAAAGCCGTCCGGCGGTATGATGCCAGGGCCCGCCGCCGCGGCGCGCTCGCGCGCTCGCCGGCGCAGCCGGCGAGCGCCAGCGGCAGCGGCGCGAGGCTGCGATTGAGCGCGCGGCGGGTCACCTTGGGCGCCGGGCGGGCCAGGCGGCGATCGCGACATGGCTTCCGGTGCGGCATGCACCCGATGAACGGGAGGCTTGCGCGAAACTGCCGAGCCTACGTCGATGGCGGCCGGTCGGACCAGGTCTTGAAACCGTCATGATGATCGTCTAGCCCTAGGGCGACTGCGTTCGACGGCCCGGTGCGCGGCCGATACGGGATCCGGGACTCTGATGACGAGGCGAAGAGCTGACGACCGGCAGACAGCATAGCATGAGGTCGATCGAGGCGCCCCGATTGCCGCCGCTCGAGGCTTGTCCTGCGCTGGTTCTCAACGCCGACTACCGCCCGCTCAGCTATTTCCCGCTCTCGACCTGGCATTGGCAGGAGACGATCAAGGCGATCTTCCTCGACCGGGTCGCGGTGCTGTCGCACTACGATCGCGTCGTCCACTCGCCCTCCTCCGCCTTCCAGCCTGCCGAGCGTGGTCGCGCTCAAGCAGTACATCCCGCAGAACCGCCGGCCGCCGTTCACGCGCTTCAACGTGTTCCTGCGCGACGGCTTCTCCTGCCAGTACTGCGGCCATCCGCGGCAGGCCTCCGAGCTGACCTTCGACCACGTCGTCCCGCGCTCGCGCGGCGGCCGCACCAGCTGGGACAACGTGGTCACCGCCTGCACCCGCTGCAACCTGACCAAGGGCAACCAGCTGCCGCGCGAATGCGGCATGCGGCCGCTGACCTGCCCGAGCATGCCGACCACCTTCCAGCTGCAGGAGCGCGGCCGCGGCTTTCCGCCCAACTTCCTGCACGAGAGCTGGCGCGACTTCCTGTACTGGGACAGCGAGCTCGAGCCATGACCGGCCGCCGGCCGCGGATCGCGGGCGCGAGCGGCGCGTCTGGCGAACTCGGCGACCGCGCTGGCCGCGCGCTGGCCGCTGCCGATCGCGGGCCGAGCCGCGGCCGCGCGATGCCGAGCCGGCCGAGCGCACTGCCGGACTCGGCGTCGAGACGCCGACGCCGTCCGACCTCCCACAGCCTGCGCTCGCGAGCGGCGCGCTCGCCTACACCGCGCAGCGCCGGCGTGCTGCCGGTGCGGCCCGGCCCCGCGGCAAGCCCGAGGCGCGAGATCTTCTACGTCGCCTACACGCTCGCCGACGCGCGCACGCGCCGGGCCGGCCCGCTGACCTTCCTGTTCAACGGCGGCCCGGGCGCGGCGAGCGTCTTCCTCCATCTCGGCGGCATCGGGCCGCGCCGGCTCGCGGTCAATGCCGACGGCACCTGGCCGCCGGCGCCGGTCGGCCTGACCGACAACCCGCTGACCTGGCTCGCCTTCACCGACCTCGTGTTCATCGACCCGGTCGGCACCGGCTACAGCCGCGGTGCCGGAGCCGGAACGGCCGGAGCCGACGACGAGGACAAGGGCGAGCAGGCGACTATCTGGGGCGTCGCGCGCAGGATCTCGACAGCCTCGGCGAGTTCATCCGGCTCTATCTGACCCGCAACGGCCGCTGGCTGTCGCCCAAGGTGATCGCCGGCGAGAGCTATGGCGGCTTCCGGGTCGCGGCGCTCGCCAGAGCCTTGCCCGAGGACTTCGCGATCGCGCCCAACGGCGCGATCCTGATCTCGCCGCTGATGGAGTACGCGATGCTCGGCGGCAACGACTTCAACCTGCTGCCGTGGGCCGCTGACCCTGCCGAGCCTCGCCGCGACCGCCGCCTGGCACGGCCGCGGCGCCTCGCCGCGGCGGCCGGGAAGGCGGGACGACTCGCCGCGGCGCTGGCGCCGGCCGAGGGCTTCGCGCTTGTCCGAGATGCTGACCGGCCTCGCCGGCCGAGCGCGCCGCGGCCGCGCGGCAGCGCTTCCATGCCGACATCGCGGCCTTGACCGGGCTGCCGGAGGAGCTTCGTCGCCGCGCGCCGCGGCCGCGTCCCGGCGCGAGCGTCGTTCGCCAAGCAGCTGCTGCGCGAGCAGGAGCGGCTGGTCGGCCGCTACGACGGCACGATCAGCGGTCCCGACCCCATCCCCGAGCGCTCCGGCTACGCCGGCGGCGACCCGAGCTTCGCCTTCCTCACCGCCGCCTATGCGCCGGCGCTGGTCGCCTATCTGCGCGACGAGCTGAATTACCTGGTCGATGCCGCCCTATCGGCTGCTCAATCGCGAGGTCAGCCGGCGCTGGGACTTCGCCTCGGTGCCTCGAGGCGCGACGAGCAGGGCTTCGCCGGGTTCAGCGACGCGCTGCGCTTCGGCCTGATCCTCAACCCGAGCCTGCGGGTCCTGATCGCCCACGGCTATCACGACCTGATGACGCCCTATCTCGCCTCGCGCTACCTGGTCGAGCAGATGGACCTGCCCGCGCGCGGTCGCGCGCGCGCGTGCTGCTGCGCAACTTCACGGGCGGCCACATGTTCTACCTGCACGCCGCGCAGCCTCGAGGCGCTGCACGAGACCGCGGCCGCGTTCTTCGCCGGGCTCACCGATCAGGCTCGCGGCCCGCCGCCCGCCGGCGATTGATTAGCCGTTGCCTTGGCCTGGCATTTCCCGAAGATTGGGCCCAGCATCGGACCGGCGCATAGCCGGCAGCCCGTCTCGGGAGACACGTCCATGGCCCTGCGCGCAGATCCTCACGGCCGCTCTCCTCGCTGTGCTCGGCGGGGCGCCGGCGGCGCCGGCGCAGGAGATGCAGTTCTTCCGGATCGGCACCGGCGGCGTGGCCGGCAACCTACTACCCGATCGGCGGCCTGATCGCCGACATCATCAGCAGCCCGCCCGGCGCGCGGCCCTGCGACAAGGGCGGCAGCTGCGGCGTGCCGGGGCTGGTCGCGATCGCGCAGAGCTCCAACGGCTCGGTCGCCAACGTCGAACGCGATCAAGTCCGGCGAGCTGGAGAGCGGTTTCGTCCAGTCGGACATCGCCTATTGGGCCTACACCGGCACCGGCATCTTCGAGGGCCAGGGCAAGGTCGAGAATCTGCGCGCGATCGCCAATCTCTACCCGGAAAGCATCCACATCGTCGCCCGCAAGGGCGCCGAGCATCGCGATCGGTGCGCGACCTCGCCGGCAAGCGCGTGTCGCTCGACGAGCCCGGGTCCGGCACGCTGGTCGATGCGCGCATCATCCTCGAGGCGTTCGGCCTGTCAGCGAGGACGATCTCGAGGCCCAGTACATCAAGCCGAGCCCGGCGGTCAGCATGATCAGGGACAGCCAGCTCGACGCCTTCTTCATCGTCGCCGGCTATCCGACCGGCTCGGTGGTCGAGCTGGCCTCCAGCGTCGGCGCCGACCTGGTGCCGATCGATGGCCCCGAGGTCGATGCGCTGCTGGAGAGATATCAGTTCTTCGCCCGCGACCTGATCCCGGCCGGCACCTACGAGGGGATCGGCGCGACCCCGACGATCAGCGTCGGCGCGCAGTGGGTGGTCGGCGCCGAGGTCGACGAGGAGCTGGTCTACGGCATCACCAAGGCGCTCTGGCACGAGAACGCCCGCAACCTGCTCGACAACGGCCACGCCAAAGGCCAGGCGATCACCCTCGAGACCGCCCTCGACGGCATCGGCATCCCCTTGCACCCGGGCGCCGAGCGCTTCTACCGGGAGGCCGGCCTGCTCGACTAGGCTGGCCGCCAGGACCGCTCGCGATCCGGACCGCCGCGGCGCTTCGATCGCGCCGGTTCCGGCCGCGCCCGCGACCGCGCGCCCGACCGGCTCAGGCCTCCGGCCGCAGGACCACGCGGCCGCGCACGCGGCCGGCGCGCAGGTCGGCCAGCGCCTGGGGCGCCGCGTCGAGCGGCCGGACGTCGAGCGGGATCGGCGGCACCTTGCCGGCGCGGCCGAGCGCCATGACCTCGTGCATCTCCTCGAGCGTGCCGACGTAGGAGCCGCGCAGGCTGAGCGAGCGCTGCGGCAGGAGCGGCAGCGGCACCGAGAGCGCGCCGCCATAGAGGCCGACCACGACGAGCGTGCCGCCCTTGCGCAGGACGTCCATGCCGAAGCGCGCGGTCGCCGGCGCGCCGACGAAGTCGATCGCCGCCTTGGCCCCGCCCTTGGTCAGCTCGAGGACCTTCTTGACGGCGTCCGGCGCGCCGTTGTCGATGGTCTCGATAGGCGCCGGCCTGGCGCGCCACCGCGCGCTTCTCGGGATCGACGTCGGCGACGATCAGCCTGGCCGGAACCACCGCGGGCGCGATGTGGACGCCGCTGAGGCCGACCCCGCCGGCGCCGATCATCACCAGGTGGTCGTCCTCGCGCAATGGCGCCGTCTTCTGGATCGCGCTGTAGGCGGTCAGCCCGGCGCAGGCGTAGGTGCAGGCGAGCTCGGCGGGCACGCCCGCGTGGTCGATCAGATACCTCGGGTGCGGCACGATCACGTAGTCGCTGTAGCCGCCCGGCACCCGGGCGCCGAGGAACTTGGGCGTGATGCACCACTGCTCGCGCTCGTGCTCGCAGATCGCGCAGTGCCGGCAGCCGATCCAGGGAAAGGCGACCCGGCGGCTCGCCGACCCGACGCCTTCCGCGTCGGGCCCGAGCGCCTCGACCACGCCGACGATCTCGTGGCCGAGCGTGAGCGGCAGGGTCGCGCCGAGCTTGGCGAGCTCGGCCCGCCGGCCCTCGCCGAGGTCGAAGTAGCCGTCGTTGATGTGCAGGTCGCTGTGGCAGATGCCGGCGGCCGTGACCCGGAGCAGGACCTCGGTGCCTTGCGGCGTGGGGGTCGGCTGCTCGCGCAGCTCGATCGGCTGGCCCCACTCGACGATCTGATAGCTGCGCATTGCCGCCTCCCCTTTAGGTCGGATCGACCAGGATCGCCCTGAAGTCGTTGACGTTGGTCAGCGTCGGGCCGGTGACCACGAGGTCGCCGAGCGCGCTGAAGAAGCCGTAGCCGTCGTTGTCGGCGAGCATCGCCCTGGCGTCGAGGCCCCGCGCCTCGGCCCGGGCCAGCGTGTCCGGCGCGACCAGGGCGCCGGCGTTGTCCTCGCTGCCGTCGATGCCGTCGGTGTCGGCCGCGAGCGCGCTGATGCCGGGCGCGCCGCGCAGCTGCACGGCGAGCGCCAGCAGGAACTCGGCGTTGCGCCCGCCGCGGCCGCGGCCGCGCACGGTCACCGTGGTCTCGCCGCCGGACAGGAGCACGCAGGGCGGCGCTGCCGGCTGGCCGTGCCGGCGCGCCTGGAGCGCGATCCCCGCCATGACCTTGGCCACCTCGCGCGCCTCGCCCTCGATCGCATCGGAGAGGATCGAGCGCGTTCAGGCCGCGCTCGCGCGCCAGCGTCGCCGCCGCCTCGAGCGAGGCCTGGGGCTTTGCCACCACGATCGTCTCGGCGCGCGCGAGCCGCGGATCGCCGGGCTTCGGCGTCTCGTCGGCCGGCGGCGCGCAGATGCTCGCGGACGCGCGCCGGCGGCTCGATCCGGTAGCGCTCGAGGATCGCCAGCGCGTCCTCGAAGGTGGTCGGGTCGGGCACCGTCGGCCCGGAGCCGATCACCGCCGGCTCGTCGCCCGGCACGTCGGAGATCAAGAGGCTCACCACCCGGGCCGGATGAGCGGCCGCGGCGAGGCGGCCGCCCTTGATCGCCGAGAGATGCTTGCGCACGGCGTTCATCTGGCCGATGTCGGCGCCCGAGGCGAGCAGCGCGCGGTTGACCGCCTGCTTGTCGTCGAGCGACAGGCCGGGCGCCGGCAGGGCGAGCAGCGCCGAGGCGCCGCCCGAGATCAGGCAGAGGACCAGGTCGTCGGCCCCGGCGCCGGCGGCGAGATCGAGGATCCGGCGGGCGGCGCGCTCGCCCGCGGCATCGGGCACCGGATGCGCCGCCTCGACCACCTCGATGTGCGCGCAGGGGACCGCATGGCCGTAGCGCGTGACCACCAGACCGTCGAGCGGACCGGGCATGTGGCGCTCGACCACCTGGGCCATGGCGGCGGCCGCCTTGCCGGCGCCGAGCACGATGGTCCGGCCGGACGGCGCTGCGGGCAGATGGGGCGCCATCGCCTGCGCCGGCTGCGCCGCCGCGACGGCAGCGTCGAGCAGCTCGCGCAGCAGCACCTCGCTCCGGATCATCCGTTGCGGCGAACTCATGGCTGACCCCGGCCGGTTGACGCGGGTCGTGCCGACCTCGATGGCACTACCCTCGCGGGCGCACCCGGATCGCGCCTCTCAAGACGCCATCAGCACGGCCGCAGGTCAAGCGCGACGTCGCGGCGTGGACCTGGGCGCGATGATCCGGGCGAGGCCTGCGGCCGGGCCGCGCTCGCCGCCGCCGACGCGGGCGCTGGACGGCTGCTCCCGGTTGGGGCGGGCGGTCAGCGTGCTCATTCGCTCGCCGACGAAGCGGGTCAGCGTCTGCGCCTTGTCACGCTTGAGATGGTAGGCGTCGAAGAACGCCTCCTCGGGCATGTCGAGCGCGGCGTGGGCATCGATCACGACCGCACCGGTGCCCTCGAGCGCCTCGCGCACCTGGGCGCGATGCGCCGCGAGCAACGAGCCGTCCGGGTCTTGCCCGGAAAGGTACCCCGGCCGCATCGGCGAGATCACGAAGGTGAAGGCGATGGCGCGGCGGCGCAGGTCCTCGGCCAGCGCATGCAGGCTCTGGTAGCAGTGGGGATCGAGCGTGATCGGATCGCCGAACCAGACGCGGTCGATGACGCCCTCCCGCGGCACCTCCAGGAGCAGGCTGCCGTAGGCGTCGAACGACACCGACTCGAGATCGTGGATCGTGTTGCGCAGGTGCTCCATCTCACCCGCACGCTTGAGCGCGCCCTGCAGATCCAGATAGCGGAAGTAATAATAAAGCTCAGGCATCGTGCCCGAAACGTAGTTGATCACGTCCGTCGGATTGAAGAACTCCGTCTCGACGCTGCCACAGTTCTTGACGTCGAGCAGGGTCGAGACCATCACCACATGGTTGACACTCGGATAGTGCTCGAGAAAAACGTCGGCGAGAAACTTGATCTGGTTGATGCGGAGGTCCTGCACGCCGAGGTTGAGGAGGTCGCCCTCGAGGCCGAGCTCGGCGCGCAGCACCTCGCCGTCCAGGCCGTGCAGCGTGGTCGACGAGCCGACGAACAGGACCTTCAGGTCGCCGGGCGGATGATCGCGCATCACGCGCAGCTTCTCGTCGAAGCTCATGCGGTTGGCGAACGGCGGCGCCTTGAGCGCGCCCATCGCATCGAGCCCGACGAACAGCACCGCCAGGCACACGATGACCCCGGCGGCTCCTGCGAGGACGCCGATCAGGAACTTGGTCGCAGCCGACATGAGCGTTTCCGCAAGTTTCTGCAGGTTCGAGACGGAGTGACGACGCCTAGGATCGCCTAGAATTGGAAATACAGGAACTCGCTCGGCGTCTGGGCAAACGCCGCGAGCAGGCACCAGCAGAGCACGGCCCCGAGCAGCGAGCCATGAACCAGGGTCGGTCGCCAGCGCGGCAGCGCCGCCGCGAGCCGCCCGAACAACGACCGCTCGACCGCGTCGACGCGATCCGCCTTCGGCGCGATGTAGCCGGTCCATTCCTGGGTATTCGGCAAGAGGAAGGTGATGCCGAACAGGGCGAGCAGGAACACGACCATGTTGATGCCGCCGAAGTGGAAGCCGTCGGTGTCCTGGAACACCCAGCCGAGCGCGTCGAGGGTCGGCGCGAGCGGACCGAACAGCCCGTAGTAGGAGGCCGGCAGCTGGACCCCGTTGAGGCCGATCATGCCCGCGAGGATGCGGTTGGCGGCGTCGAAGTCCTCGGCGCGGAAGTAGACCCAGGCCACCACCACCGCGAGGAAGGTGAGGCTGCGCGCCGCGATCCGGCCGAGATAGGTCGAGCGCGACAGATCGTGGCCGAGCGAGCGCCGCAGGCCATGCCAGGCGTGGTTGACGACCAGGTAGATGCCGTGCAGGCCGCCCCAGATCACGAAGGTCCAGCCGGCGCCGTGCCAGAGCCCGCCGAGCAGCATGGTGATCAGCAGATTGGTGTAGCGGCGCGACGGGCCGAGGCGGCTGCCGCCGAGCGGGATGTAGAGGTAGTCGCGCAGGAAGCGCGAGAGCGTGATGTGCCAGCGGCGCCAGAAGTCGATGATGTTGACCGCCTTGTACGGGCTGTTGAAGTTGATCGGGATGCGGATGTTGAACATCAGGCCGAGGCCGATCGCCATGTCCGAGTAGCCCGAGAAATCGAAGTAGAGCTGGAAGGTGTAGGCGAGCGCGCCGCCCCAGGCCTCGAACAGGGTCGGCGCGGCGCCGCCCTGGGCGGCCGCGAACACGGGCGTCGCATAGACCGCGATGCCGTCGGCCAGGATCACCTTCTTCGCCAGCCCGAGGACGAAGATGCTGATGCCGAGCGACATATTGTCGAGGTTCGGCCGGTAGGTCTCGCGCCGGGCGAACTGCGGCAGCACCTCGCTGTGATGGACGATCGGCCCGGCGATCAGCTGCGGAAAGAAGGTGACGAACAGCGCGTAGTTGACGAAACCCTCGCCCGGCACCTGGCCGCGGTAGGCGTCGACCAGATAGGCGATCTGCTGGAACGTGAAGAACGAGATCCCGAGCGGCAGCAGAATGTAGCTCAGGTCAACCGAGAGCTGGGCGACGCTGTTGGCGAAGAAGCCGGCGTACTTGAAGACGCCGATACTGGCGAGGTTGAGCGCCACGCCTGCCAGCAGCAAAGCCTTCGAGCGGTGCGCGCGAAGCTGCTCGCCGATCAGGAAGTTGACCACCACCGAGGAGCAGATCAGCGCCAACGGCCACCAGCGCCAGGGATCGGTCAGGGCGTGCTCGCCGGGGTCCCAGTAGCCGTAGAAGAACAGCGAGGCGAGCACCACCCAGGCCACCGCCGCCCGCGGCTGGCCGCGCCGCCCGAGCAGGAAGAAGCCCAGCAGCGTGATCGGCACGAAGGCCAGGATGAACTCGAGCGAGTTGAACAGCATGAGGGGAGGTCAACCCATTTGGACGCGGTCGCCGGGCCCGCTGGTCCCGTCCACAGCTACGCCGGCGCCCTTAACGATCGCTGAACCTTGACGAAGCCTCGCCTGCCGTCAACGGGATAGGAAGCGCGCCGCGCGTCTTCGAAGCAACGCATGTGGCCCGTGCGCCACAGGCGACCGCAGGCGTCAGCCGAGCCGCCAGGCGTCCGCCAGATGGTGCGGCAGGCGCCACGGCCGCACCGCGACCAGATCGAAGCGCAGGTTGCACTCGGCGTGAGCCGGATGGCGCAGCAGGAACAGCTCGGCGGCGCGCTGGGTGCGCTCCCTCTGGCGCGGCCCCAGCGCGCCCAGCGCCTGCTCGAGATCGGGCCGCGCCTTGACCTCGACGAACGCCAGCAGGCGCCCGCGGCGCACGATCAGGTCGATCTCGCCGAGCGGGGTCCGGTAGCGCCGCGCGACCACCCGGTAGCCGCGCAGCCGGAGGCTCCAGGCGGCGAGCGTCTCCGCCCAGCGGCCCCAGACCTGATCGCGCACCCGGCTCATCCGTCCTCCGCAGGCGCCCGCCTGGCGGCGTGCTTGAGGGCCAGGGCCCGGCGGTAGACCTCGCGCCGCGGCCAGCCGGTGGTGGCGGCGAGCGCGGCCGCGGCGGCGGCCGGCGCCATCGTCGCCAGCGCGTCCTCGAGCGCGGCGTCCAGCTCGGCTTCGCCGAACGGCGCGGCGCCCGCCGCGGCCGCGCCGATCACCAGCACCACCTCGCCCTTGGGCGGCCCCTCGCCGGCATAGGCCGCCGCCAGCTGGTCGAGGCGCGCCGCGGCGGACCTCCTCGAAGCGCTTGGTCAGCTCGCGCGCGACCGCGGCGGGGCGCGGCCCGAGCGCCAGCTGCGAGCTCGGCGAGCGTCGCCGGCAGCCGCCGCGCCGCCTCGAACAGCACGAGCGTCGCCGGCACCGCGCCGAGCTCCCGGATCGCGCGCCGGCGGGCGGTAGCGCGTTCCGGCAGGAACCCCGCCACCAGGAAGCGGTCGGTCGGCAGGCCGGAGACCGTGAGCGCGGCCAGCGCCGCGGACGGGCCCGGCACGGCGTAGACCTCGAGCCCGGCGTCGATCGCCGCCCGCACCAGCTTGTAGCCGGGGTCCGAGACCAGGGGCGTGCCCGCGTCGCTCGTCAGCGCCACCACGGCGCCTGCCTGCAGGCGCGCCAGGATCCGCGGGCGCATGCGCGCCGCGTTGTGCTCGTGGTAGGCGAGCAGCGCGCGCTCGATGCCGTAGCGGCGCAGCAGCTTGCCGGTCACCCGGGTGTCCTCGCAGAGGACCAGGTCGGCATCGCCCAGCGCCGCCAGCGCGCGCGGCGAGATGTCGGCGAGGTTGCCGATCGGCGTGGCGACGAGGTGCAGGCCCGGCGCGAGTTTACTTCGCTCGGGCGCGCCGCTAGGTTGGCCGTCGTCCGGGCCCGCGGCGGGCGACCCTCTCGCGTCGGGCGCCGGCCGCTGTGACGAGGGAAGTGGGCTGGATGCGCGTGAAGTCGGGCGTGGCGGCATCAGGGCTCGGTCTGCTGCTCCTGCTGGCAGCCTGTGCGGGCGGACAGAGTACCGGAGCCGGCGCCGCCCGTGCAACCGCCGCAAGGCGAGCTCGAGGCGCCGCTGTCGCCGGAGGTCCGGGTCGGCCTGCTGCTGCCGCTGTCGGGGCCGGCCGCGGGCCTCGCCCGGGACATGCAGGCGGCGGCGCAGATGGCGCTGTTCGACGTCGGCGAGAACGACCTGGTCCTGCTGCCGCGCGACACCGCGGGCACGCCGCAGGGCGCCCGCGTGGCGGCGGAGCAGGTGATCGACGAGGGCGCCGCGGTGATCCTCGGTCCCCTGTTCAACCAGGAGGTGAGCGCGGTCAGCCCGATCGCCGCGCCGGCCGGCGTCCGCGTGCTGGCGTTCTCCAACGTCGCCTCGGCCGCGACCGACGGCACCTTTCTCCTCGGCTATCGTCCGGAAGAGCAGGTCACGCGGGTCGTGCGCTACGCGCTCGAGGACGTCGGCCGCCGGCCGCCGGAGCCCGTGCCCGGCGCGGCCGCCGCCGATCCGGGTGCCAGCGCCTTCGATCCGCGCCCGATCCGGATCGCGGGCCTCGCCCCCGAGGATGCCTATGGCGCGACGGCGCTCGCGGCGCTGCGCCGCGCGGTGCTCGAGGGCGGCGGCGAGCTCGGCCCGACCCTGTTCTATCCGCCGGACGAGGCGGACCCCTCGGCGGTGATCCGCCAGATCGCCGCCTACGACCAGCGCAAGGCGGCGCTCGAGCGCGAGCGCGCGCGGCTCGAGCAGCGGCCCGAGGACGAGCAGGCGCGGCGCGAGCTCGCGCGCCTGGCGACCCTCGACACCCTCGGCCCGCCGCCGTTCGACGCGATCATGATCGCCGATGGCGGCGATCGCCTGCGCTCGGTCGCCTCGCTCCTGACCTTCTTCGACGTCGACCCGGCCTCGGTGCGCTTCCTCGGCACGATGCGCTGGCAGGACGATCCGCGGGTGCTGGCGGAGCCCGCCCTGCAGCAGGGCTGGTTCGCGGCCTCGGCGCCCGAGGGTCTGGCGCAGTTCGAGCGCCGGTTCGAAGCCGCCTACGGCCGCCCGCCGCAGCAGCCCGCACTCGCGGCGCTGGCCTACGACGCCACCGCGCTGGCGGCGATCGTCGCCAGCGCGGATCGGCGCTTCGACGAGCTGTCGCTCACCAATGCCCAGGGCTTCGCCGGCGCGACCGGGTTGTTCCGGCTGCGCCCCGACGGCCTCGCCGACCATGGCCTCGCGATCCTCGAGGTC
This sequence comes from uncultured Alphaproteobacteria bacterium, assembly GCA_963753275.1. Taxonomy (GTDB): domain Bacteria; phylum Pseudomonadota; class Alphaproteobacteria; order Geminicoccales; family Geminicoccaceae; genus DATAOG01. Next base: position 53,763 of record CAVWCE010000051.1, read on the forward strand.
GCGGGCGGCGGGGCGCGCCTGATCGATCCCCCGCCCGCGAGCTTCACCGACACGCTCGCG
>CAVWCE010000052.1:0-96318 GCA_963753275.1 uncultured Alphaproteobacteria bacterium
CGCGCAACGAAAGCGCCGTGCCGGCGCTGGCTGCCATCGCGCTCGTCTGCGGCGCAAACGTCCCGCCCGGTCGCCTCTGGACCCTGGCGCGCATGGCGGGTAGAAGCGCCTGGCAAGCGGGAAGGGAGAAATATGTCGGTCGGATCGCGGTCATCGGCATGCAGCGGCCGTTCGTGCTCGAGGCGCTCGAGAGCGAGTACCGGGTCCACAACGTCCTGGACGCGCAGGACAAGGTCGCGGCGCTCAGGCCCGTGGCCGAGCGCATCCGCGGGGTCGCGACCAACGCCATGACGGGCCTGTCGGCCGCGATGATCGAGGCGCTGCCCAAGCTCGAGATCTGCGCGATCATGGGGGTCGGGCTCGAGACCACCGCGCTCGCGCGCGCCCGCGAGCGCGGCATCGTCGTGACCACGACGCCGGTGCTCTACGACGACGTCGCCGACCTCGGCGTGGTGCTCGCGATGTGCGCCTCGCGCCGGATCGTCGCCGCCGACCGCTTCGTGCGCGCGGGCCGCTGGCTCAAGGGCCGGATCGACCCGGCGCGCAAGTTCTCGGGCAAGCGCGCCGGGATCCTCGGCCTCGGCCGGATCGGCACCGCGCTCGCGCCGCGCCTCCAGGCGTTCGGCATGAGGGTCGGCTACTACGATCCCTTGCCGAAGGGCGATCCGCCGTACCAGGCCTACCCGACCCCGCTCGAGCTCGCGCGGAACTCCGACATCCTGTTCCTGTGCGCGGCCGGCGGGCCCGGCGTCCGCCACATCGTCGACGGCGAGATCCTGGCGGCGCTCGGGCCGGATGGCATCTTCGTCAACATCGCGCGCGGCTGGCTGGTCGACGAGGCGGCGCTGGTCGCGGCGCTGAAGGAAGGCCGGCTCGGCGCGGCCGGCCTGGACGTGTTCGAGGACGAGCCGAGAGTGCCGGACGCGCTGCTCGGCCTCGACAACGTGGTCCTGACGCCGCACATCGCGAGCAACACCGAGGAGACCATGCGGGCGATGGGGAATTGCGTGCTCGAGAACCTGCGCTCCTGGTTCGCCGGCAACGGGCCGGTCCACCCGGTGGCCTGAGCCGCGATGGCCGAAGAGGCGCTTCTGCTCGCGGGCCAGGTGGCGCTCGTCACCGGCGCCGGGCGTGGCCTCGGGCGCGCCTTCGCCGAGCGGCTCGCCGCACTGGGCGCCGCGATCGGCGTCCACGGCATGCGCGAGCACGGGCCGGCCGAGTACGGCGAGGGCACGACGCTCACCGCGACCGCAGCCGCGATCGCGAGCGCGCACGGCGTGCGCACCTGCCGGGTGCTGGGCGACCTCACCGAGGCCGCGCAGGTCGCCGAGGTGGTGCGCAGCGTCGAGGCCGAGCTCGGGCCGATCGACGTCCTGGTCCACAACGCCGGCGGCGACATCGCGGCGGCGGGCGGCAAGCCCGACCCCAACGATGCGGTCCTGATCAAGGAGGCGGACGTGCGCGCGGTGCTCGACCGCAACCTCTTGTCCACCATCCTCGTCTGCCAGGAGGTCGCGCGCGGCATGATGGCGCGCCGCCGCGGCCGCATCCTGACCATCAGCTCGATCGCCGCGTTCCGCGGACGCGGCCACAGCGCGATCTACGCCACCGCCAAGGCGGGCGTCGTCGCCTACACCCGCTGCCTCGCCGACCAGCTCCGGCCCTACGACATCGCGGTCAACTCGCTGGCCCCAGGCGAGACCCGCACCGGGCGCTTCCTCAACACGCGCGAGGTCGAGCCGGAGCGGCTCGCCGAGCACGGCACGCTCGAGCGGATCGGCACCGTCGACGAGGTCGCGCGCGTGGTCGAGTTCTTCGCCGGGCCGCTCGGCGCCTTCGTCTCGGGCCAGGTGCTGCGCGTCGACGGCGGCGCGCAGTGCTGGCCCGGCTGAACGGGTCGACCGGGGAGGAGCGGCATTGCGGCTCAAGGCGTGCTCGGGCCTCGCGCTCGTCGCCGGCCTCAGCCTCGGCCTCGGCGGACGCGCCGCGCAGGCCGAGACCTACACGCTCTCGGTGACCGGCGACCCCGGCGCCAGCGTCGCCGGCGCCTGCACGCTTCTCACCGGATCCGCCGAGGAGCAGGTCGAGCTCGAGGGCCCGGTGCCGCTCGAGCGCAGCTTCACCGCCGAAGGCCTCTCCTGCCGCCTCGAGGCCGAGGGCCGCGTCGTGGTCGAGATCGCCGGCCCCGGCAGCCGCTCGCGCTCGGCCACCACCGGCGGCACGATCAACGTCACGCTGCGCTGAGCGGCGCCCCGCGGCTGCGCCCACGCCCGCAGCTCGCAGCGATGAAGCGTGCTTAAATCTGTTGAGATCCGTCTGATTCCGCTTAGCCGTCGCACATCAGTGTGCGATACACTCGGCATGACGGGCAACGAGCTCCTGCGCAGGCTGCGGCGCTTGGCCAGACACAGACAGCTCACGTTGCTCTACGAGGGGAGGCCCGGCAAAGGTGGCCATGGCCGGATCTACCTCGGTGAGCGGTTCACCACGATCCCGGCGCTGACGCATGAGATCGCCCCCGGCTTACTGATCAAGATCCTGCGCGATCTGGGTCTGACCAGACGCGATCTGCCGTGAGGCACGCGATGAGACATGCCTTTCCCTATCGGTTCGAGCCGCAGGAGTCGGGCGACGTGCTGGTCCAGTTCGTCGATGTTCCCGAGGCTCACACCTCCGGTGCGAGCGAGGCGAAGGCCGGCGGCGAGCATGCCCTCGATTGCCTCATCGCGACGCTCGGCGGCTATATCAAGCTGGGCCGCGAGATCCCGCCACCGAGCCCGGCGCGGGGACGGCCGGTCGTCATCTTGCCGCCCCTGGTCGCGGCCAAGCTCGCGCTCTACGAGGCGATGCGCGGGCAGGGGATCACCAGGACCGATCTCGCCCGCCGGCTCGGTCTGCAGGAGAATGCCGTCCGCCGCCTCCTCGACCTCGACCATCGCTCGCACATCGACCAGGTCGACCGCGCGCTCGCCGCGCTCGGCAAGCGTCTCGGGGTGCATACCATGGCGCCCGTGTGATCTCGGCGCCTCCGAAGGATCCCTACCTTCGAGTTCGATGCCAGACCTACGATCGGCTCTTCACGAAGCGTCGTATGTGCTCGTTCCCGACCACACGTGCGATGGCGAATGGCCCTGTGTCCATGGCTCGATAGTCAACCAGTAACCCCCGCTCAAGCAGATAATGGATGACGGTGTTCAGTCGCCGAGGCTCCCAGTCGTAATGGGCGGCGATCTCCCTGGGATCGGCCGGGAACTTCGGATCGTTAACGATGTCGACCCCGAGGCGCAGAGCATCCGCAGCCGGGTCCCACGGCTTCCAGTGCCGGTCGAACTCTGCAAACAGAGTACCCTGCACAAGCACGTGATCAAGGGAGAGCTTCACGAAACCAGAAAGTTCGTACAGGGCATCCTTCGTGTCCTCGATACTTAGGCCTATCACTCCGGCGAGGTCGCCCACATCGAATTGCGGGTCGGCAAAGAGCGCGTGCTCCGTGCGTTCTACGAACAGTCGCGCAATGGCAGTTGCCGCTGGCGGATACGCCGGTTTTCGCATCTGAGCTGCGTGCAACGGCTACCGGGGTGCGCCGAGTGGCGGTTTTCGGTTGACCGCATAGATGTCATTGACAAGTTGCGTCAGATCTTCATCGGTCGCAATCATCGGCGAATGCATCCCCGAAAGCAACGGCGGAAGCGCGGAGGATAGCAAGTCATATCGAACAGGAAGGAACTTGCACTGCTTGTTGAGCTTGCGGACTAGACCCGCATGCATTTCCTGATTAACCCAGGGTTTGTCGATAGACCGGGGTGTCAGCAGGACAAGAAAGTTTGGGCGAACCCTCCACATGGAGGGTCAGCTTGTCGATAGTGTCCCCACGAACGATGACTGTCGGGAATTCGCCGGTGTCAGCATCTCGAAATCGCACCGACCTTTTCCGTGATCTGCTCCCGCACACCCTCCAGGACTGCACGCATCAGCGCATTCTTTATGTTCCGCGGATCTACGGGGCGACCACTAATGAAAAACCTAATCATCAGTGATGCCTCGCTAAGGCGGCAGCCGCTGCCTGCTTCAGTGGCCCAGGGCGGCGAGGATCAGCAGGGCCACGATGTTGATGATCTTGATCATCGGGTTGATCGCGGGGCCGGCGGTGTCCTTGTAGGGGTCGCCCACGGTGTCGCCGGTGATCGCGGCCTTGTGGGCCTCCGAGCCCTTGCCGCCGTGGTGGCCGTCCTCGATGTACTTCTTGCCGTTGTCCCAGGCGCCGCCGCCCGAGGTCATCGAGATCGCGACGAAGATCCCGGTCACGATCGTGCCGAGCAGCATCGCGCCGAGCGCTGCGAAGCCCGCCGCCTGGCCGCCGATCAGGCTGATCACGAAGTAGACCACGATCGGCGCCAGGACCGGCAAGAGCGACGGCACGATCATCTCCTTGATCGCGGCCTTGGTCAGAAGGTCGACCGCGGTCGAGTAGTCGGGCTTGGCGGTGCCCTCCATGATGCCCGGGATGTCGCGGAACTGGCGCCGCACCTCGAGCACGATGGCGGAGGCCGCGCGCCCGACCGCCTGCATCGCGAGCGAGCCGAAGAGGTAGGGCAGGAGGCCGCCGATGAACAGGCCGACCAGCACGTAGGGGTCGGAGAGCGTGAAGCGCACCTCGAGCTCGGGGAAGTAGTAGCGCAGGTCCTCGACGTAGGCCGCGAACAGGACCAGCGCGGCGAGCGCGGCCGAGCCGATCGCGTAGCCCTTGGTGACCGCCTTGGTGGTGTTGCCGACCGCATCGAGCGCGTCGGTGGTGCGGCGCACCGCAGGCGGCAGGTCGGCCATCTCGGCGATGCCGCCGGCGTTGTCGGTCACCGGTCCGTAGGCGTCGAGCGAGACCACGAGGCCGGTCAGCGCCAGCATGGTGGTGGCGGCGACCGCGATGCCGTAGAGCCCGGCCGAGAGGTAGGCGAGCAGGATGCCGGCGCAGATCACCAGGACCGGGAGCGCTGTCGCCTCCATCGAGACCGCGAGGCCCTGGATGATGTTGGTGCCGTGGCCGGTGGTCGAGGCGAGCGCGATCTTCTGCACCGGGCGGTGGTTGGTGCCGGTGTAGTAGTCGGTGATCCACATCAGGCAGCCGGTGACCAGGAGGCCGACCAGCGTGCAGCCGTAGATCCCCCAGCCGGTGAAGGCGGCGCCGCCGCCCTGGTAGAGCGTGTTGCCGCCGAGGAACAGGAGCGTGACCGGCAGCAGCACCACGGCCGAGATGATCGCGGCGCCGAGGAAGCCCTTGTAGAGCGCCGCCATGATGTTGCCGCTGCGCCCGAGCTTGACGAGGTAGGTGCCGGCGACCGAGCCGAGCAGGCAGATGCCGCCGACCAGGAGCGGGAACAGCATCAAGGACGCCTGGGCCTCGCCGGTGAAGAAGATCGCGCCGAGCAGCATGGTCGCGACCACGGTCACGGCGTAGGTCTCGAACAGGTCGGCCGCCATGCCGGCGCAGTCGCCGACGTTGTCGCCGACGTTGTCCGCGATCACCGCGGGATTGCGCGGATCGTCCTCGGGGATGCCGGCCTCGATCTTGCCGACGAGGTCGGCGCCGACGTCGGCGCCCTTGGTGAAGATGCCGCCGCCGAGGCGGGCGAAGATCGAGATCAGGGACGCGCCGAAGCTGAGGCCGACCAGGCCTTCGAGGACCGCGCGGGTCTCGAGGCCGAACAGCAGCAGGATGGCGTAGTAGCCGGCGACCCCGAGCAGGCCGAGCGCCACCACCAGGAGGCCGGTCACCGCGCCGGCGCGGAACGCGACGTCGAGGCCGCGGGCGAGGCCCGAGCGCGCCGCCTCGGCGGTGCGCACGTTGGCCTGGACCGAGACGTTCATGCCGATGTAGCCGGTGGCGCCCGAGAGCAGCGCGCCGAGCAGGTAGCCGAAGGCGACGTGGAAGCCGAGGAAGATCCAGAGCAGCAGGAAGACGACCGCGCCGACGCCGGCGATCGTCATGTACTGCCGGTTGAGGTAGGCCATCGCGCCTTCCTGGATCGCGCCCGCGATCTCGCGCATGCGCGCCGAGCCCGTGGCCTCGGCCAGGACCAATCTGCGGGTCAGCACGCCGTAGGCGAGCCCGACCCCGCCGCAGGAGAGGATCAGCAGGTAGAGAACCCAATCGACACCCGACATCGCCTTCGTCGTCCTTCCGCTGCGGCTTTTCTGGTTGGCGGCTGCCGGCGATCGGGGTCGCCCACCCCCGCGCCGCGCCGCCGCGAACCTAGAAGAAGCCCGCCGAGGTGACAAGCCGGCAGCGCGCGGCGAAACGCCACCAGCCGCCAGCCTGCAGGCAAGGAGGGCCGCGTGACGGGCGGGCCTGTCGCGGTCGTCTTGCGGCGCAACGCCTTAACGTATATTTAAATCTATAGGCGAGAATTGGCGCCCTGAATCGCCCAGAGGTGGGCGACCCGATTGATGCCGTAGGGGGGTCGCTGCAGCGATGACGTCGTGCCGAACCATCGGGCTTCCCGGTCCGCTTCGAACTCTGCTGATCGCCTCTGGCCTGACCGCCGGGTGGAGCCTTGCGGCCGCTGCCCAGACCGCGGGCGATGCGCTGCTGGCGCCGACCCCCTTGATCCTCAAGGACGGGCGGATCGCCAACGTCTCGGTGCACGTCGTGGGCTTTCCCCAGGGTCAGTCGGCTCTGAGCTCGGCGACCGCCCAGGACCTGAGCCTCCTGACCGACGAGGCGGCGACCGACTGCTTTCTCACCGCTCAGGTGATCGGCCACGTCGGCTCGAGCGAGGTGGCCGGCAACGACAGCCTGAACGCGCACCGTCTGGCGCGGGCGCGCGCCGACGCGGTGCAGGCCTCGCTGATCGCGGGCGGGCTGCCGGCCAAGGCCATCGCCAGCGTCTGGGACTGGCAGTTCATGGTGCGCGAGGCGCGCGCGACGCTCTGGGTGTTCCGCCTGACCCCCGGCGAGGACTGCGAGGGCGCGCCGCTCGATTCGGCGGCGCCGGCCCTGGTCGCCCAGGCCGAGGCGCGGCCGGCGCCGAGCCCGGGTCCCCGGCCGACCACGGACGCCATGGCAGGGCCGCTGGAGGCAGCGCGCGGCGCGCCGCCGCCGCGCGAGTCGCTGGCCGCGAGCCCCGCGTCCGCCGCGCCGAAGACGGCGCCGTCCGTGGCGGCCGCTGCCGCTCCGGCCCGACCGGCGCTCGCCGAGGCCGCGAAACCTTCGCCGGCCGCTGCCGCTGCCGCCCCGGCCCGACCGGAGGCGGCCGACGCCGCGAACGCTGCGCCGGCAACGGCGGCCGCGGCGGCTCCAGCCCGAACCGTGGTCGCCGAGGCTGCGAAGCCAACGCCGGGCGCTGCCGCTGCCGCCGGACCGGCGGTCGCCGAGGCCGCGCGGCCTGCGCCTCCAGCGCCGGCGGTCGCCGTGCCGGCGGGACCGGCGCCGGCGCGGGTGCCGAGCGTGACGCAGGCCCTGCCGGCCGTCAGTCCGGTCGAGGCGGCGACCCCGCCCGACGCAGCCGCACGCGACCCGGTGGAGACCGCAGCGGCCCCGCGCCAACCGGCGCAAAGCCGGCCCGCGCCAGCCGCTCCGGCCCCGCCCGGCGCCGTCGCCGAAGTCATGGCAGCCCTGCCCGAGCGAGCCGACGTCGGCGCTGCGGCCGCGCCGGCGGCGCCGCAGGCCCCGGGCGGGGAGAGGGACGAGCAGCTGGTGATCGTATTCCCCACCAACAGCAGCTATTTCCCGCCGGGCACCGGCACCCAGCTGCGCGCGCTGCTCCGGACGCTGGGCGACGATCGGCGCTACGAGGTGGTGCTGGAGTCGAGCGTCAGCGGCTCGAAGCAGGTGGTCGGCGCGGAGACCGCGGAGGAGGCTGCGCGCTACAACCAGTGGCTGGCGGCGCGGCGGCTCGAGCGGGTCCAGGACTGGCTCGCGCAGAACGCCCCGGCGAGCCGGCTGGTGATCAAGCCGGCGTACCGTGCCGACGACGATTCGCGCGAGGTCGTGGTTCGCATCCGACCGGTCGGGTAGTCGTCGCCGGTTCGGCGCGCGGCACCCCGGCGCTGGCGTCGGCGCGCCGGGGCGCTATGCTGGCCCCATGACGCTGGCCCTCGGCATCGACCTCGGCGGCAGCAAGATCGAGGTCATCGCGCTGGCCGAGGGCGGTGCTGTGCGGCTGCGCCGCCGGAGGCCGAGCCCGCAGGGCAGCTACGAGGCGACGCTGGCAGCGATCCGGGCGCTGGTGCTCGAGGCCGAGGCCGAGCTCGGCGCGCGCGGGACCCTGGGCTTCGGCACGCCTGGCGCGATCTCGCCGGCGAGCGGGCTGCTCAAGAACTCCAACTCGACCTGGCTCAACGGACGGCCGCTCGACCGCGACCTCGCGGCGCTGCTCGAGCGGCCGGTCGCTCTCGCCAACGACGCCGACTGCCTTGCGCTGTCCGAGGCGACCGACGGTGCCGCGGCCGGCGCGGCGAGCGTCTTCGCGGTGATCCTCGGGACCGGCGTCGGCGGCGGCCTCGCGATCCACGGCCGGGTGCTGGCCGGCCCCAACGCGATCGCCGGCGAGTGGGGCCACAATCCCTTGCCGTGGCCGGCGCCGTCCGAGCTGCCCGGTCCGCCCTGCTACTGCGGCCTCGAGGGCTGCATCGAGACCTGGCTGTCGGGCCCCGGCCTTGCCCGGGACTACCGCGAGGCGAGCGGGATCGCGCGCGAATCGCCGGCGATCGTCGGCGCCGCGGCCGCGGGCGACCCCGCTGCCGAGGCCGCGCTGCAGCGCTACGAGGATCGCCTGGCGCGGGGTCTCGCGACCGTGATCAACGTCCTCGATCCCGAGACCATCGTGCTCGGCGGCGGCGTCTCCAACCTCGAGCGCCTGTACACCAGCGTGCCGAGGCTCTGGCAGCGCTACGTCTTCTCCGACACCGTGCGGACCCGGCTCCTACCCCCGGTGCACGGCGACTCCTCGGGCGTGCGCGGCGCCGCCTGGCTCGGCCGCAACCGCTCGCTGGCGGCGCCGGCCTAGCGCGCGACCATGCGAACGTCCGGTCGGCTCGGGTCGGGCTGCGGCGCCTCGACCGGGGGCTCGCCCGGCGCCGCCGGGCGGGGCGGCCGCTGCAGGATCTGCAGCTCCTCGCTCGGGGTCACGATGCCGCCGGAGATGACCATCTTGATGCCGTCCTCGATCGACATGTCGAGGTGGATCAGGTCCTTCCTGGGCACGAACAGCAGGAAACCGGAGGTCGGATTCGGCGTGGTCGGCAGGAACACGTTCACCAGCTCCTCGTCGGCCTTGTCCTGGACCTCGCCGCGGGTCGGCCCGGTGACGAAGCCGATCGCGCCGATTCCGCGCCGCGGGTACTCGATCAGGACCACCTCCCGGAACGAGCGCGACGACTGCGCCAGGACGGTCTCGAAGATCTGCTTCAGCGTGCCGTAGACGCTGCGCACGACCGGCATGCGCGAGAGCAGCCGCTCCCCCATGCGCACCAAGGTGCGCCCCGCGAGGCCGGCGGTCAGCATCCCGACGAGGGTCAGGAAGGCGAGCATCACCAGCAGCCCGAGACCCGGCAGGCCGAAGGGCAGATAGGTCTCCGGATTGTAGCGCTCCGGGATCAGGCCGCCGACGCGGGTATCGAGGAAGTTCAGGAAGCTCCAGACCAGGAAGATCGTAATACTGATCGGCGCCGTGACGATCACGCCGGTCAGGAAGTACGCGCGCAGACGGGCGAGAAGACTGGGCGGGTGCGCTGGCTCGACCACGCGAAAGCCGGCGGCGGATCCGGACGCCTCATGCTCCTGCACCCGATCCCGATCCATCGGCGACATCCGAAAGCCTCGTCATCACCACCATCGCTCCGATCCCGGCCGCGCCGGCGCGCGCCGCCCCGACCGGCGAGCCGACCATAGGGAGCGCCCGATGCTTCGTCCAGCGCCGCCCGGCCGCCGCCGGTGCGGGCCGATCACGACCCGCCGGGCGACGCTCGCCGGCGAGCGCTGGCGGATGCACGCTATCAATGAACCCGTATAACGGTTTGTTTTTCATGAATTCCGATTTCGTCTTTCAGGTGAGCACACGAGAAGCATTTAGATCAAATTTTTTGGATGTTTTACTAAACAATAGCAAAATAAATCTCTTACTAAAAAATTTCTTGACAAGTCATTTCAACCGAATTGATTAAGGATACTGTGGGTTCGCGATGTTGAAGATCGACTGGCTCTCAACCACGTCTTGGATCGGGGAGAGAGAGGCCGGGCTGATCGGGGACCTGCCGAGCAAACGGGGGCAGCGGCAAATCTCGACGGCGCTGCCGTCGTCGCCAAGAGGTCAGCATCATAGGGAGGATGTGACCATGACTATCGCCGAGGGTCGGTCGCCGAAGTTGCTAGCAGCGGATCGAACCAGTGTGATCACCAACTCGATTCTCCTGACCCGGCGCATTCGCGAGCTGCAACGGCGCCGGCAAGCCCTGGTCGGCCGGCAGGAGCAGGTGCGGGCCCAGCTGCCGGATTGGGCGGTCGAGCCGTTGCGCCTGGTCGGACTGACCAACGACGAGATCCGCGGGCTGGTCGACGAGCTGTCGACCGCGGAGGCGGAAGCCGGTCTCAACGAGATCGACAGCGGCCTCGAGGATCTCGACCGCCAGATCGAGGAGCTCGAGAACGTCCTGGTCGCGACGCCGTCGTCCAGTCTGGACGAGATCGAGGCCGTGATCGGCCTGACCGTCGACCGCTTCCGTGACATCATCGTCACCGATCCCAACGACGTGTTCTATGATCATGGCGAGGCGCGCTTCCTGGCGATGCTCGAGCGCGTGCAGGAGGATCTGAGCGGCGTGCTGCAGCGCGCGCGTCTCGACGCCGGCTGAAGTCCGCCTCCCGGATCGCTCCCTCGACGCGGCCCGCGCGCGCCCGGCAGGGCGGCGCGCGTCGCGTCGCGCCCGGGGTCCGGTCGATTCGCCTCCGCCGATCTGCGGACGCGGCGACGTGAGCGCTCGTCCGCGCGCATGATCCGCCGGGCCGTGGCCCGGGGGTTCTTGCCTCTGCCGCGAGCGGCGCCGGCAACCATCTCGGCGACCCGGAATCGAAGCACCCTGATCCATGCCAGCAGCGGCCGGCGGTCGCCCGGGCCACGGCTGGGGCGCCGCCGCTCCGCGCCGCGCGGTCGCTCCTCTGGGCGCCGCCGCCCCGCAGCTTCTTGGCTCCGCGCCGGGTGGGTTGGTCCAGCCCCGGAGTTAACCTAGCTTAAGGGTATCTCCTGCAGAATCGCCTTTCGCGGGCGCCGCGCGCGATCGGCGATTGAGCCGGGCGCTCGATCCGCTAAGCTGAGCAGGAGGTGGGGGGAGCCAGGCACGCATGGATCGGCGCACGATTCTGTTGGCGCTCGGACTGGTTGCGGTCAGCGCGCCGGACGGCGCCCGGGCCGAGGTCGACGAAGCCTTCCTGTGTCGCAATCAGGAGCGCGAGCGGCGGGTCGAGCTGCAGTACGGCGACCGGCCGGATCGACTGCCCTGCGAGGTCGTCTACTGGCGCGACTTCACGCGCCCCGGCGACGGCCGGACGATCTGGGAGGCGCAGAACGACTACGGCTTCTGCATCGAGCGCACGCGCGACGTCGTGCAGCGCCTGCAGGAGGGCGGCTGGAGCTGCCGCAAGGTCGCGCCCGGCGAGAGCGAGGTCGCGACGCTCCCGGCGGTGGCGCCACGCGGCATCGAGGCGATGTCCGGCGCGGAACGGAGCAAGCTCGATCAGGCTCTCGCGCGCGACCTGCAGCGTCTGGCCGAGCTCTCGTCGGCGTCGCAGGCACGGTTCGAGATCGCCGGCGCCGAGATTGGCGATCTCGATGGGGACGGCGACGACGATGCCGCGGTCCTGCTCAACTACCTCAGCGAGCGTCCCGGCGCCGCGCAGTTCCTGATGGCCTACCGGTTCGACGGCGAGAGCTTCCACCCGACCGCCAAGACCTATCTCGGCGGGCTTGGCGCGGAGACGCACGTGAGCGCCATCGAGGCGATCGACGAGGGCGCGATCGAGCTCCTGCTCCAGGTCCGCCAGCAGGGCGATCAGGAGTGCTGCCCGTCGGGCCGCCATCGCCGCGCCTACGTGCTCGAGGGCGGCGATCTGGTCGAGTTGACGCCCGGCAGCTGAGCCGCCCGCCGGTCACCCCGGCAGCTCGTCGCCCAGGCATCGCGGGGCTCGCGCGCGACGTCCGCGGAAGGGTAGCAGGACAGCCGAGCCTGCGCGCCGCGGCGACCTGCGAGCCCGAGGGCGGGTTCAGCCGACGGCCGCGACCGGGGTCGGGGGCATGTCCGTCTGCCGCTTGGGGCGGCGCTGCCAGGGCAGGCGCAGCGTCTGGCGTCCGGCCTGCGGCTTGGCCGCGGCCTTCTGCCGCTTGGCCGGACGCATGCCGCTCGCCTGGTCGAGCGCGGCCTCGGGCGGATCGGCGAGGTCGAGCACCGGCACGACGGCGATGTCGAGAATCTGCTCGCGGCAGCGGCGGATCACCCGCCGGTCGGCGAGGTCGACGTCGAGCAGGACCGCATCGAAGCGTTCGTGGCCCAGCCGCCAGAGCGCATTCGCCATGCCGACCACCTGGACGATCTGGACCGGCGCCATCAGGTGCATCATGGCGTGCACCAGCCACGGCAGCTCGCCCGCCTTGGTGCGGATCAGCAGGAAGCGCAGCGCCCGGCCGTCCTCGACGGCGGGCAAGGGCGCGTCGAGCGCGAAGCTCGGGCTGTCCAGACGCTCGGCGGCACGCTCCAACTCGATCATCGTTCACTCCCTGACACCCGCGGGGATGGCCCGGCCAATGCTCGGCGCCAGGGCGTGTTTTATCAACCGTAGGTTATTTTGCAAGCCCCTAAATTAGATGACGCGGCTACGCCGAGCGGAGAGAAACCGGCCCGAAGCACCGGGCATCACGTCATCGGCGGCAGGCGCGCCGGATCGAACGCGGCGAGGTCGACCGTCCGGGCCGTCCCGTCGACGATCAGCTCCGCGATGGCCTCGCCGGTCGCCGGGGCATTCAGCATGCCCCAGACGCTGTGGCCGGTGGCGACGTAGGCCGCCTCCGGTCCGCGGACCCGGCCGATCAGCGGCAGCCCGTCCCTCGCGACCGGCCGGTAGCAGGCCTGCGCCGCCACGACCTCCGCCGCGGCAAGCGCGGGGGCGAAGCTTGCGATCATCGTCCGCAGCCGCTCGCAGGCGCCCGGATCGGGCGCGACCTCGGCCGGATCCTCCGGCAGCGGCGCCGCGCTCGACAGGCCGCAGACGTAGGTCGTGCCGTCGGCGCGCGGGAAGACCTCCGGGCTGTCGGTCGAGCCGTCCTCGCCCTCGTACTCGACGAACAGCGCGTGCGGCGAGACCGGCACGCGGCTGCGGAAGATCAGGCTGTGGCCCTTCAGCCCGTAGATCGCCGGCAGCGGCAGCCAGCGCGCGGCCAGCACCGACCACGGCCCCATGGCGATCACCACCGCATCGCCGCCGATTGTGCGGCCGTCCACGACCACGCCCAGGACCCGGCTGTCGTCGGAGCTGCGCTCGAGGTCGCTGACGCGCCCGATCTGCAGCCGGGCGCCGCGCGCGAGCGCCGCGTCCATCAGGCCTCGCGTGAACGCCCCGGGATCGACCTGGGCGGTGGTCCTGGCGGTGCCGAGTCGTTGCTGGAGCCGCGCCTCGCGCGCGACCCAGTCCGGCAGACCGGAACCGGCCGGTCCGGCCGGCCGGCGCCCCGCGCCGGCGGCGATGCTCAGCGCCTCGAGCCGGCGGTAGCCCCAGCCGCCATCGAGCGCGGCGGCGAGCTCGCCATGCAGCTCGAAGCTGCGCCGGGCGAGCGCCGCGAGCGGCGAGCCGTCGCACCAGTCGAGCGCCAGGAACCCGCCGGACTTGCCCGACGCGGCGCAGGCCACGGCGGTGCGCTCGATCACGACCGCCTCGACCTGGCGCAGGCTCAGGAAATAGGCGATCGCCGCCCCGACCACGCCGCCGCCGCACACCAGGACTCGCATCGCTGCCGCTCCCTCATCCGCCAACTGATCGATAGCCCGGGATCGGTCACGGCGGAACCCGGGGCAGTCCGGGATCGCTCCACCCTCGATCGCGCCGCGCCGTCTGGACGGCGGGCGTCGGTTGGCGCAGGTTGCGACCGTAGCAGTCGGCATCAGCCGGAGGGACGCGGACGCGATGACGAGGCCGCTGGACGGCGTGCGCGTGGTCGACTTCTCGACCCTCCTGCCCGGGCCGCTGGCGACCCTGATCCTTGCCGAGGCCGGCGCCGAGGTGGTCAAGATCGAGCGCCCCGGCCGGGGCGACGAGCTGCGCGACTATGCGCCCCGGCTCGGCGCTGCGAGCGTCGGCTTCGCGCTCCTCAACCGCGGCAAGCGCTCGCTCGCGCTCGACCTCAAGGACCCGGCGGCGCTCGCGCGGCTCCAGCCGCTGCTCGCCGGGGCCCAGGTGCTGGTCGAGCAGTTCCGCCCCAGGGGTCATGGACCGGCTCGGCCTCGGCTACGCCGCCCTGCGCGAGCTGAACCCGCGGATCGTCTACTGCTCGATCTCGGGCTATGGCCAGAGCGGGCCCAAGGCCGGGGTCGCGGGGCACGATCTGAATTACCTCGCGGACACCGGGCTGCTCGCGCTGGGCGGCGGCCCCGCGGGCCCGCCGGCGCTCCCGCCGGGACTGATCGCCGACATCGGCGGCGGCGCGCTGCCGGCGGTGATCAACATCCTGCTGGCGCTGCGCGCGGCGGCGGCGACCGGGCGGGGCTGCCATCTCGACGTCGCGATGACCGACCACCTGTTCGCCTGGCAGTGGTGGGCGCTGGGCCTGCTCGCGACCGGGCGGGCGCCCCGGCCCGGCGGCGAGCTCCTGAGCGGCGGCTCGCCGCGCTACCAGGTCTATCGCACCGCGGACGGCCGGTTCCTCGCCGTGGCGCCGTTGGAGCAGCGCTTCTGGGACGTGTTCTGCGACCGGATCGAGCTGCCGGCGGAACGGCGCGACGACGCGCCCGACCCCGAGGCGACCCGCAACGCCGTCGCTCGGATCATCGCATCCGGGACCGCGGCGCACTGGCAGCAGCGCTTCGCCGGGCAGGACTGCTGCTGCACCCTGGTCGCGAGCCTCGAGGAGGCCGTGGCCGATCAGCACTTCCGCGGCCGCGGCCTGTTCGACGCCGACGTCGAGCAGGGCGGCGAGCGGATCTCCGCGCTACCCCTGCCGCTCGTCCCGGCGTTGCGCGGGGCACCGGACGTTCGCGCCGCCCCGCAGCTCGGCGAGGCCAACGCTCTGCTGGACGGCGCTTGAGCCGGGCGACGCTCCCGGCTCCGAGCCTCGCCGTCGACCAGCCCGGCTGGACGCCTGAACGGCGGCTCGGCTCAGGTTGACCGATCGGCCTCGGTCACGCAGTGCATCAGCCGATAGATCCCGCGCACCCGGCTGTAGCCGGCGCCCTGAGCTGCCAGCGTCGCCTCCTCGAGCGCCTCGGAGCGGACCGCCGCCAGCGCATCGCTGTCATAGCCGCCGACCAGGATCACCCAGTCGACGAACTCCGTGTCGCCCCCGCGCAACCGCTTCTCGACGGTCTCGGTGCCGCTGCTGCTGCGTTCCCCTTCGAGCAGATGCGCGCCAAGGATGCCGGGGCGCCCCACCAATTGCGGCAGGGCCGCCTCGGCAAGCCACCCGCGCAACCCCGCTTCGCGCCCCTCGGCCGGCTCGAGCAGGATCATCGTCCAGAAGGCCGGGACCCCGCCCGCGCCGCAGCTCGCCGCGACGTGGCAAAGCGTGCGGCTGTTGTTGTGCATGTGCGGCGCGACGCGCCGGGTCCAGGGCGTCGGGTCGTTGAGGCGGTCGAGATAGGGCTTGGAGGTCAGGGTCGCGAAGTCGTCGACCTCGTAGAGATTGAAGTAGCGGGGCGCGCCGGTGATCGCCACGGCCCGCTGGCCGCGGCGGAAGCCCGGCACGCCGACCCGCTCGAACATGTGCTCCTTGGAGTGCCATTCGTTGTAGTCGCTCTCGATCTCCGGCGCCGGATCATGCCAGATCACGAGCGCGCCCTTGCCGAGCAGTGCCATCCCGTCCTCCCGTATCAGTCGCTCGGACCGAGCTTGACCCCGTTGACCTTGCCGAGCCCGCGGGCGAGCGCCGGAACGTAGCTCTCGCCCTCGCCCTGGGCCGCCGCGAGCGTGAAGACCTGGTGCACCGCCGCGCCGAGAAACGCCGTGCTGCCGACCGTCTCGGCGAGGCGGGTGTAGTAGCGCACGTCCTTCTGCCCGTTCTTGAGCTTGAAGACCATGCCGCCCTCGCTCGCGCCGAGCACCCAAGGCATCATGCGCTGGAACACGTTGGAGTTGGCGCCGCCGGCGCTCACCACCGCGAACAGCTGCTCGAGATCGACGCCCGCCTTGGCCGCGGTGGTCACCGCCTCGGCGATCAGCGCCGCCATGCCCTGGCTCAGGAAGTTGTTGATCAGCTTCATCTTGTGCCCGGAACCGACGGGCCCGACGTGGAAGATGTTCTCGCAGTATGTTTCCAGCACGGGCCGGATCGCAGCCAGGGTTGCCGGGTCGGCGCCGACCAGCGCATTGAGCCGGCCGGCCTCGGCGTCGCGGGGCGAGCGGGTCACGGGCGCATCGGCGAAGCCCACGTCCCGGGCCGCGAGCGCCGGAGCGATGCGCTCGGTCGAGGCGGGCTCGGCGGTGGTCGAATCGACCACGATCAGGCCCGCGTGCGCGCCGGCCAGGATGCCGTCTTCGCCAGGACGCAGAGCTCGACCTCGGCCGAGGACGGCACGCAGAGGATCACCATGTCGCTCGCCCGGGCGAGCGCCGCGGGGCTCTTCGCCTCGTTGGCGCCGCGCCCGAGCAGGTCCTCGATCGGCGCCCGGTTGCGATGGCCGAGCACGGTCAGGGGGTAGCCCTTCTCGACGATGTTCTTGGCCATGCCGTGGCCCATCAGCCCGGCACCGATGAACCCGATCCGTCTGCTCATGCTGCTCCCCCTCCGGTCCGCGTCCTAACAAACCCGAGGCGCGACGCCTTGTCATCCGCCAAGCCGCGTGCATTGGTGCGAAGAACCCGGGAGAGGAGCCAGGGGATGCGCCCGATGCCGCCGCCGCTCGAACCTTCCCGCCGGCGCGCGCAGGGCGGCGCGTCGGTGGCCAGGCACCGGCGCGCTTCGGCGCATCCGGCCTGAGCGCCGCGGCACGGGACCAGCGGATGCCAGCCCTCACCCCGCCGCTCCACGCCGCGCTGCTGATGCTGCTCGCGAACCTCGCGGTCGCCGGCATGACCGTCGGCATCCGCCTCGCCGCGAGCGACCTGCATCCGTTCGAGATCGCGTTCTTCCGCAATCTGTTCGGCTGCGCCTTCGTGCTGCCGTTCCTGTCCGGGCCGGCGCGGGCGGCCTGCGCGCCCAGGCGCCGGGCCGGCTCCTGCTGTCGAGCGGCGGCCATCTGGTCGCGATGCTCGGCTATTTCCTCGCGGTCGCCTACATGCCGCTTGCCGAGCTCACCGCGCTCGCCTTCACCAAGCCGCTGTTCGCCACCATCGGCGCCGCCTCGTCCTGCACGAGGTCGTGCGCGGCCGGCGCTGGAGCGCGATCGCGCTCGGCTTCGTGGGCGTATGATCGTGCTGCGGCCCGGCGCCGCGGCCTTCTCGCCCTACGCCGGCTCGTGCTGCTCTCGGCGCTGGCGAGCGCCGTGGTGGTGCTGATGGTCAAGCAGATGACCGCGCGCGACGGCTCGACCACGATCGTGCTCACCAGTCGCTCTTCCTGACCGGGCTCTCGCTGCCGCCGGCACTCTGGTTCTGGCGCACCCCGGGCCTCGAGAGCCTGCTGCTGGTCGCCCTGATCGGCGCGCTCGGCACCATCGCCTGGCTCTGCTTCACCCGCGCCTTCGCGCTCGCCGACGCCTCGGCGGTGATGCCCTACGAGTTCCTCAAGCTGCCGATCACCGCCGGCCTCGCCTACCTGCTGTTCGCGGAGGTCCCGAGCCTTTGGACCTGGCTCGGCGGCGCGCTGATCTTCGGCGCCAGCATCTACATCGCCCAGCGCGAGGCCAAGGTCGCACGGGCGCGGCCGGCAGCCGCGGCGAGCCCGGCCGGGCTCGCGCTGCGGCGCCGCGCCTGAGTGCGGGGCATGGGCGCGCGCCGGCCCGCGTGGTCGATCCTGCCGCCGGCGATCGAGGCCGCTCTGCTGATGGTTCTCGGCGGCCGCCTGCGTCGCGCTCCAGAACGGCATGATCCGGGTGGTGTCGGCCGAGATCCACACCTTCGAGATCGTGTTCTTCCGCAACCTGTTCGGGCTCGCCGCGATGCTGCCGTTCCTCGGCGGGGTCGGGCTCGGCATGGTCCGCGCCCGCCACCCCGGCCAGCTCCTCGTGATGAGCGTCTGGCACCTGCTCGGCATGGTCTGCTTCTTCCTTGCGATCGTCTACCTGCCGCTCGCCGAGGTGATCGCGCTCGCCTTCTCCAAGCCCCTGTTCGCCACGGTCGGCGCCGCCCTGGTCCTGCACGAGGTGGTCCGCGCGCGGCGCTGGAGCGCGGTGGCACTCGGCTTCGCCGGCGTGCTGATCGTCCTCCAGCCGGGCGCTCAGGCGATCTCGCCCTACGCCGTCCTGGTGCTGCTCGGCGCGCTGATGGGGGCGATCACGTCCTTGATGATCAAGCGCCTCACCGCGAGCGAGGGCGTCTCGACCATCGTCTGGTATCAGGCGCTGTTCGCGACCGTGCTGGCACTGCCGCTCTGCCTGCTCCAGTGGCGCATGCCGGATGCGCTGGGCTGGCTGCTGCTGATCGCGATCGGCGGGCTCGGCACCGTGAGCTGGCTGACCATGACGCGCGCGTTCTTCCTGATCGACGCCTCGGCGGTGGTGCCGTTCGAGTTCCTGCGCCTGCCGTTCGCCGCGCTGGTCGCGTATCTGTGGTTCGCCGAGGTGCCGACCGTCTCGACCTGGCTCGGCGGCGCCTTGATCTTCGGCACCAGCATCTACATCGCCCAGCGCGAGGCGCAGCTCGCGCGCTCGCGCGCGGCCGCGCCGGCGCGCGGCCCGGGTCCGATCACCACGATCTCGCCCTAACCAGACCTCATCCCGCGCAGTCAGGGCCGGAGGCTTTCGGCGCTCAGGCGGCGAGCCGCGAGCGCACCCAGCCCGCCATGTCCGTGATGTGGTCCTGGGCCACGTCCAGCATCCGGGTCATGTGGATGCAGGCGTGGGTGACCCCCGGCCACAGGACGTAGCGGTGCGGGGCGCCGGCCGCCTCGAGCCTGGCGACCAGCCGGGTGCTGTCGTCGAGCAAGGGATCGAACTCCGCGGCGGTGACCATCAGCGGCGGCAGATCGCCCACCTCGGCCAGGAGCGGCACCGCGAGCGGGTCGTGGTTGTCGGCCGGGCCGGCCACGTAGTGTTGCCAGAACCAGCGCATGTCGGCGCTGGAGAGAACGTAGCTGCCATCGCCGAAGGCCGCCTGCGAGGCGGTTTGGGTCTCGGCGGTATAGGGCAGATAGGCGCCGTAGATCAGCAGCCCCGCCCGGAGCGGGCTGGCGCCGCCGGCGCGCAGGCTGAGTAACGTCGCGAGCGCGAGGTTGGCGCCGGCGCTGTCGCCGCCGATCGCAAGCCGCGCGGGATCGATCCCCCAGCTCCCGCCCTCGGCGGCGAGCCAGCGCACCGCCGCGAGGCAGTCCTCGAGGCCGGCCGGGAACTTGTGCTCCGGCGCCAGGCGGTAGTCGATGCTCGCGACCATGAACTCGCCGGCCCGGGCGAGGCGGCGGCAGACGCCGTCATGGCTGTCGAGGCTGCCGATCACCCAGCCGCCGCCGTGGACGTAGACCAGGCAGGGCGCCGGCTGCGCGACGCCGGGATCGTACAGGCGCACGCGGAGCGGTCCGTGGCCGACGGGCAGCTGGTGGTTGTAGACCGCCCACAGCGTCGGGCGGTCGGCGTTCCAGAACGGCTCGAAGGTGGCGTTGCTCTGGGCCCGCGCCTCGACCGGCGACAGGCTGGTGCGTTCCGGGCGCCCCTTCATCCCCTCCGCCACCAGCGCCAGGATCTCGGCCATCTGCGGGTTGAGCTCAGGCATCGGCAATTCCTCCCCGCCGGCGCCCGCGGCCGGCTTGCTCTGCGCGTCCTGGCCGCTAGGTTCAACTCTGGCGGCGCGCTTGTCCAGTTCGGCCGAGCGTGGCGCGAGACGATCCGCGCGCCAGGGAGAGAGCCATGGCCACAAGCCTCGCGATGCGCTCGATCGCGCCCTTGGAGCGGGCCGCCGGGCGCTCCTGGCGCCGCGCCTGGCGCTGGCTGATCGCCGCCGTCGCGGCGTTCGGCCCGGCCGGCGTCGCGAGCGGCGCCTTCGCCCAGTGCTACCCGATCGCCGAAGGCCCCGCAGGGGTCGTGCCGGCCGCCTTCCGTCCGGCCGCGCTCGCCGCGGGCAGCGTGCGCCTCACCTTCCTCGGCCACTCGAGCTTCCTGATCGAGACCCCGGAAGGGGCGCGCGCGATCACCGACTACACCGGCCTGCGCGGGCCGGACCTGCCCGACCTCGTGACCATGAACAATGCTCACTCGAGCCACTACACCGACTTCCCCGACCCCGAGATCGCGCATGTGCTGCGCGGCTGGGGCGCGGACGGCGGGCTCGCGCTGCACGACGTCACCTATCGCGACCTGCACGTCCGCAACGTGCCGACCAATGTCCGCGAGTTCGGCGGCGCGCGCATGAACGGCAACTCGATCTTCGTGTTCGAGATCGCCGATCTGTGCATCGCGCATCTCGGCCACCTGCACCACGTCCTGACCGATGTCCACCTCGGCGAGCTCGGCCAGATCGACGTGCTGCTGGTGCCGGCCGACGGCAGCTACACCATGGCGCAGCGGCTGATGGTCGAGGTCATCGAGCAGATCCGGCCCGCCGTGGTGATCCCGATGCACTACTTCAGCAGCTACACGCTCGCGGGCTTCCTCGAGCTGATGCGCGAGCGCTACGAGATCGTGGTGCAGGAGGGGCCAAGCGTCACCTTCGCGCGCGCGACCCTGCCCTACGGCCAGGTCCTGGTCCTGCCCGGCGGCTGAGACCAAAGGCCGCTCGGCGCCGGCGCGGGGGCAGCTTCTCCGCGCCCGCGCGATCTGCCAAGTTCCCGCCATGGCCACGATCCCGACCAGCGCCGCCCCGCCCCGCCGCGACCTCAAGGTGATGAGCCTGATCGGCACCGGGCACTTCGTCAGCCATTTCTACATCCTGCTCCTGCCGCCGCTGTTCCCGCTGCTCAAGGACGCGCTCGGCGTCGGCTACGTGGCGCTCGGCTTCGCGCTTGCGGTGCTCAACACGGTGACCGCGCTGACCCAGGCGCCGGTCGGCTTCCTGGTCGACCGCTTCGGCGCGCGCGGCATCCTGATCGCCGGGCTCGCCCTGTTCAGCCTCGCGATCGGCCTGATCGGGCTGTGGCCGAGCTACCCGGTGCTGCTGCTGCTGATGGTGCTGGCCGGGCTCGGCAACAGCGTCTTCCACCCGGCCGACTACGCGATCCTCTCCGCCGCGATCGACACCCGGCGCATGGGCCGCGCCTTCGCGATCCACACCTTCGGCGGCTATGCCGGCTTCGCCCTGGCGCCGCCCCTGGTGGTCGGCCTGACCGCAGCCTTCGGCTGGCAGCTCGCCCTGCTGCTGTGCGGCGCGGGCGGGCTGATCGTCGCGGCGGTGATGCTCGCCAACAGCGCCGTCCTGCGCGAGCGCGAGGACAAGCGCCGGCGCGGCGGCGCCGACGCCGCGGCCGCGCCCGGCTGGCGGCTGCTGCTCAGCGCCCCGATCCTGATGGCGCTCCTGTTCTTCGTGATGCTGGCGATCAGCCAGGGCGGCTACATGAGCTTCAGCGTCGCCGCGATCGAGGAGCTCTACCGGGTCGACCTCGCGGCGGCGACCGTGCCGCTCACCTCCTACCTCGTCGCCAGCGCGTTCGGCGTGCTGGTCGGCGGCTGGATCGCCGACCGCACCCGGCGCCACCACCACGTGGTCGGCGCCTCCTTCCTGCTGGTCGCGCTGTTCGCGGCCGCGGTCCCGCTGCTGGTCCCGCCGATCGCGGTCGTGACCGTCCTGTTCGCGCTCGCCGGCTTGTTCGCGGGCCTGGTCGCGCCGTCGCGCGACATGATGGTGCGCAGGGTGACGCCGCCGGGCTCGAGCGGCAAGGTCTTCGGCTTCGTCACCTCCGGCTTCAACATCGGCGGCATCGCCGGGCCGCTCCTGTTCGGCCTGGTGCTCGACTACGGCGCGCCGCAGCACCTGTTCTGGACGATCGCCGCCCTCAGCCTCCTCACCCTCGTGGTGGTCTACGCCAGCGCCCGCACCGCCGAGCCGGGAACCGCGCCGGCGCGCTGATCCCTTGAGACCCGCGGGCGGCAGCCGCGCCCCACGATCGACGCGCAGGGTGGCCGCGCGCTAACCTCATCGCATGTTGCGGGTCCTGACCGTCGCCGGGGCGCTCCTGGCGATCGCCCAGCTGCACCGCGCCTCGGGCGGCGTGGTGTCGGTCGAGCTCAACCGGGCGTTCGGTCTCGGCGCGGCCGAGATCGGCCTCGTGATCGGCGCGATGCTGCTCGCTTCGGCGGTCGTCCAGCTGCCCGCCGGCCTCGCCTTCGACCGCTTCGGCACCCGGCGCACGGTCCCGGCGATGGCCGTGGTGGCGCTGCTCGGCACGCTGCTGTTCGCCGCCGCCGACGGCTTCTTCGGCCTCGCGCTCGCGCGCTTCCTGATCGGCGCGGGCTTCGCCGGCGCGGTCACCGGCATCATGCTGCTCGCGATGCACTGGGCGCCGCCCGAGCGCTTCTCGACCGTGGCGGCAACGGTGCTCGCGTCCGCGAGCCTGGTCGGCGGCCTGCTGGCGACGACGCCGCTGGCGCTCGCGCTCCAGGCGTTCGGCTGGGCCTGGACCTATTTGCTGGTCGCAGCCCTCTGCGCGGTCGCGATCGGCTTCGCCTACGCCCTGATCCGGGATTCGCCGAGCGCCGCCACCGTGCGCCGGGGCGGCGGCGAGAGCCTCGCCGACAGCCTGCGCGGCTTGGCCGCGATGCTGCGGGACGCCGATCTGCGGCGGATCTTCGCGATGGGCGGCTGCACCATCGCGCCCTTCATGTGCACCGGCGGCCTGTGGGCCGGGCCCTATCTCCAGGAGGTGCATGGCCTCAGCCGTGATCAGGCGAGCTACGTGCTGCTCGGCATGGTGCTGATGCTCAATCTCGGCACGCTGGGCTACGGGCCGCTCGACCGCTGGTTCAGGACCCGCCGCGGCGTGGTGCTGGCCGGGGCGGGCGCGAGCCTCGCGATCCTCGCCGCGCTTGCCGTCCTGCCGCAGCCGCCGCTCTGGCTGGTGGTCGTGCTGCTCCTGGCGCTCGGTCTCGCGAGCCCGTTCTACGTCACGCTGACGGCCCACGGCCGGAGCTTCGTGCCGATCGAGCGCGCCGGGCGGCTGGTCACCACGATCAACCTCGCGGCGCTCTCGCTCGCCTTCGTCGCGCAGTGGCTCTGCGGTCTGCTGGTCGGGCTGACCGGCGACGGCGCGGCGCTCGGCTCGGCGCTCGGCTATCGTATGGTGTTCGCATTCCTCGCGGGCCTGCTGCTCGCGGCGCTGCTGGTCTATCGCGCCGCCCCGGAGCGCCCGAGCGTGCGCCTGCGCGCCGCGTCCGCAGGCGGCGCACGGCCGGCGCAGCCCGAGCCGGGCAGAGGAGCATGAGCCCGTGATGACGGCCGCGGTCTCGCAGGGCGCGCTCGCGTTCATCCTGCTGCTCGCGGGCGCGCTGACGCTGGTCGCGGGCTTTGTCCTGGTCCGGCTCTACCGCCGCGCGGTCGACCGCGCGATGCGCCGGCCCGGCACAGGCGAGGCGCCGGCTCCACGGCCGGCCCCGGTCAGGCGGCCGCCGGGGCTCGAGCTGCAGATCGACGCGCCCCACGAGCCGGGCGAGCCGGCCTTGCCGCGGCCGGCGCTCGCGCGCGCCGCGCGCCGGCGGTTCGCGCAGGGCGCCCTCGTCTACAGCTGCGCGGGCTTCGCTCCACGCCGCGCTCGCGACGCTGCTGCTGTTCCTGTTCGCCGGGCTCGAGTTCTACCCGTGGCGGACCGCGATCGTGTTCTGGGCGCTGGCCTGGCCGGTGGTCCTGGTCCTCAACCTGTTCTGGGGACCCGACCGGCGCTGGCAGGCGGCGACCGTCGCCGGCTACGTCCTCGTCCTCCTGCTCCTGAGCCTGCCGCTCGCGCTCTCGGTCGACGTCGGACCGCTGGACCTCGGCAGCCTCACCCTGCCGCCGCTGCTGCAGCCGCTGTTCATCTGGCTGATCACGGCGGCGCCCAGCATCTTCCTGCTGCTCTTCCTCAACCGCAGGATAAGGAGCATCGGCCCGCTGCTGCTCGTCATGATGGTGGTCGCGGTGGTCGGCACCCACCTCGCGTTCCTGGCCGTGCACGCGCCCGCCGTGCAGAGGTCTGCTGGTGGACCTGGCACTCGCGCTCGAGGTCGGGGTCGAGGTCCCGTTCTACGCCCTCCACCTGCTCGGCTTCGCCTGTTCCTGGTGCCGGGCTGGCTCACCGCGGACTGGCTCCGCCGCCGCTACCAGGCGAAGCGCATCAGCGACCAGACGATGACCTTCGATGCGATCTGGCTGCTGATGGCGCTGATCGCCTGCAGTCGCCTCGCGACCGAGCAGGGCGCGCTCGGCTGGCTCGGCCTGCTCGCCTTCGCCGCCTACCGGCTGGTGGTGTCGTTCGGCATGCGGCCGCTCGCGCGCGGCGCCGGCGCGCAGCCGAACGCCCGCCTGCTCCTGCTTCGGGTGTTCGGTGCGCAGCGGCGGAGCGAGCGCCTGTTCGACCTGCTCGGCGCGCGCTGGCGCTATCGCGGCAGCATCCAGCTGATCGGCGGCACCGACCTCGCCACCACGACTCTCGAGCCGCACGAGTTCCTCGATTTCCTGAGCGGACGGCTTGCGCGCAACTTCATCCGCGGCCGCGCCGACCTGGAGCGGCGGGTGGCCGACCTCGACCTCCGACCCGACCCGGACGGGCGCTTCCGCGTCAACGATCTGTTCTGCGATGGCGGCGCCTGGCAGATGGCGGTCGCGCGCCTGATGGCGCAGAGCGACGTCGTGCTGATGGACCTGCGCGGCTTCTCGGCCGCGCAATCAGGGCTGCGTCTTCGAGCTCCAGGCGCTGATCGACGGCGTGCCGCTGGACCGGCTGATCCTGCTGATCGATGGCACGACCGAGTTCCCGGTGCTGCGCCGGACGCTGCTCGCGCTCTGGCAGAGCATGAGCGCGGCGTCGCCGAACGCGCGCGCGCGCCGGCGACGTCGCGTCGTCGAGGTGGCAGGCAGCGGGGCGCCGGGCGTCGGGAGGCTGCTCGCGCGCTGCGACCAAGTCATCGCGGCCGGCTCGCTCGCGGCGCGGACCCCGGACGGCGCCGCCGTCCCCGCGCCGCGCGCGGCGACCGGATAGGGTCGCCCGCGCGAGCTACGCCGGGAAGCTCTCCCTAGAACAGGTTGCCGTCGTCGTCGTCATCGTCGTCATCGTCGTCGCCGCGCCTCCATACCGGCTCGCCGAGATCGACGTCGTCCTCGTCGGTCAGCACGCCCGCGGCGCCGCCCGCGGCACCGCCCAGGATCGCGCCGGTGATCGGATTGCCGCCGGTGATCGCCGAGGTGCCGGCGCCGGCCGCCGCTCCGATGCCGGCGCCGCTGATGCCGCGATCGGTCTTGGAGCTGCCGCAGGCCGCGACCAGCAGCCCGACGATCGCCATTGCCGATACGAGACGTAGCATGTCCTGTCTCCTCCGTTGGATGCTGTACAGAACGCCGCCCGGGAGCTCCAGTTCCCCCGCGGCTCAGCTGCCCGCGAACGACACCGCCGGCAGAGCATCGAGCACCAGGCGCTCGAGCTCGCCGTTGGCCTGGCAGGTGGTCCCGGAGCTGAAGGTGCCGGCCTCGCCCGTGGGAAAGCTGATGGTCTCGGCGTGCAGGATCTGCGGCGGCGGGGCGGCGTCCTCCGCCGCGACCGTCTTGGTCAGCACGTAGACGCTCTCGGTGCGCACGATCGCGGCCTCGTCGTCGGGCTCGACCCGCACCGTCATCCGGGCCTCGAGCCGGAGGTCGCGCTCGAAGTCGACCAGGTCTCCCTGGCGCCGGCGCGGGAAGCTCGCCTGCGCGCTCGCGGCCGGCAGCCGCTCGAGATCGTCCCGTTCGTAGGTGACGATCCAGCCGCAGTCGACGTAGGGCTCCGGGTCGCCACGGTAGTCGACGGTCAGCTCGCCCGCCGCCTCGTCGAGCGCGGTCACCGGCAGGCCGCGCTGCTCGAGGTGATCGATGATGTTGCCCCACACCAGCCAGGGCTGCTGCTCGACCATCGCGCTGCGCGGCACGGCGGGCGCGCCCGAGGGCGGCAGATAGTCCAGCGCCGGCGGGCGCGGCTCCGCGCAGCCGGCGAGGCCGGCACCGAGCAGCGCGACCAGGGCGGTTCGGCTGTGCATCGTCCGACACCTCCTCGCCGCACAGAACACGCGCCGTCGGCGCTGGTTCCGCCTCCCGGCTTGCCAGCGCGCGCGAATCGGGCAAGGCTCGCCCGGGATCGCTGCAACCGAGAGAGCCCATGGCCGCCGATCGCCCGCTCCGTCTCGCCGTCCTGATCGACGCCGACAACGCCTCCGCCCGCATCGTCGACGGCCTGTTCGACGAGATCGCCAGGATCGGCGAGGCGAGCGTGCGGCGCATCTACGGCGACTTCGCCGGCCATCGGCTCAAGACCTGGGAGGACGTGCTGGCCAAGCACGCGATCATCCCGCAGCAGCAGTTCGCCTATGTCACCGGCAAGAACGCCTCGGATATCGCGCTCGTGATCGACGCCATGGACCTGCTCCACACCGGCCGCTTCGACGGCTTCTGCCTGGTGTCCTCGGACAGCGACTTCACGCGCCTCGCCGCGCGCATCCGCGAGCAGGGGGTCGACGTGTTCGGCTTCGGCGAGCAGAAGACGCCCGAGAGCTTCCGTCAGGCCTGCCGCCGCTTCACCTACACCGAGAACCTGCTGCCGGAGGCGCCGGCACCCGACCACGAGCCGCCGGCCGGGGCCAAGCCGCTGCAGCCGCCGAGCGCCGCGACCCCGATCCTGCGCCGGGTGATCGCCCAGATGGACGACGAGGACGGCTGGGTCAGCCTCGGCGGGGTCGGCCAGCGGCTCGCCAACCTCGCCCCCGACTTCGACCCGCGCACCTACGGCCACGTCAAGCTCAGCGACCTGGTGCGCAAGTCCGGCGCCTTCGAGGTCGAGCAGCCCCCGGACGGCGGCCTGCGCATCCGCCTCAAGCCGACCCGCCGCAAGGCCGCGCGGAGCGCCAGGACCTGAGCTCGCGCGGCCGAGCCTCCTCAGGCGGCGAGCGGCGCGGCGCGGTTGCCCTTGATCAGGTCGCTGCCCTTCTCGCCGATCATGATCGAGGCGGCGTTGGTGTTCGAGCTGATCAGCCGCGGCATGATCGAGGAGTCGACCACCCGGAGACGGTCGAGGCCGCGCACGCGGAGCTGCGGGTCGACCACCGCGAGCGCGTCCATCCCCATCTTGCAGGTGCCGACCGGGTGGTAGTCGGTCTTGCCGAAGCGGCGCGCGTAGGCCTCGAGGTCCTGGCGCGTGTTCGCCTGCGCGCCCGGCAGGTGCTCGTGCTTGACGTACTGGCGGAACGCGGGCTGCGCCATGATCTCGCGGGTCAGCGCGAAGCCGCGCAGCGACATCTCGAGATCGTAGGGCTCGGCCCAGTAGTTCGGGTCGATCAGCGGCGCGGTCAGGGGATCCGCGCTCTGCAGCCGGACGCTGCCGCGGCTGCGCGGCCGCAGATGGCAGGAGTTGAGCGTGCAGCCATGGCCCGCGACCGGCGGAACGCCGGCCTCGAGGCCCGGCGCCGGGCAGGAAGTGGAACTGGATGTCGGGCGAGCGCTGCTCGCGGTCGGCGTACCAGAAGGCGCCGCCCTCGGCGAGGTTCGAGGTCACCGGGCCGTTGCCGAACAACAGGTACTGGACGCCGGCCCAAAGCATCCGGTGCGGCCGGGTGTGGCGGTCGTAGCTGTGCGGCCCGGCGAGCTCGCAGATCACGTAGACGTCGATGTGGTCCTGCAGGTTGCGGCCGACGCCCTGCAGGTCGTGCAGCGGCGTGACGCCGACCCGCTGGAGCTCGTCGGCCGGGCCGATGCCGGACAGGAGCAGGAGCCTGGGCGAGCCGACAGCACCGCTCGCGACCACCACCTCCTGCTCGGCGCGTGCGGTCCTGAGCTCGGCCTTTCCGCCCGCGCGGTACTCGACCCCGACCGCGCGGCCGCGCTCGACCAGGATCCGGGTCGCGTGGCAGCCGGTGAGCACGGTGAGGTTGCCGCGCGCGAGCGCGGGCTTGAGGTAGCCCACGGCCGCGCTGCAGCGCCGGGCGCCGCGCTGGGTCACCTGGTAGAGGCCGCAGCCCTCCTGGCGCTCGCCGTTGAAGTCCGGGTTGTAGGGCAGGCCGGCCTGCTGAGCGGCGCGCACGAACGCGCGGGTCAGGTAGTGCGGGCTGATCAGGTCGCAGACGCCGAGCGGCCCGCCCGTGCCGTGGAAGCGGTTCGCGAAGCGCTCGTTGTCCTCGGCGCGGCGGAAATAGGGCAGCGACGTCGGCGTAGGACCAGCCGACGCAGCCCTCCTCGCGCGCCCACTCGTCGTAGTCCAGCGCGTGGCCGCGGGCGTAGACCATCGCGTTGATCGAGCTGCCGCCGCCCAGCACCCGGCCCTGCGGGAAGATCATCTCGCGCCCGTCGGCCTGGCCGAGCGGCGCGGTCCGGTAGCCCCAGGTCAAGGGTCCTGCGGTCATCCGGTAGAACCCGACCGGCAGGTGGATGAAGCGGTCGGTGTCGGCGGGGCCGGCCTCGAGCAGCAGGACCCGCGCATCGGGGAGCTCGCTGAGCCGGCTCGCCAGCACGCAGCCGGACGAGCCGCCGCCGACGATGACGTAGTCGTACACCATCCCGCTCTCCGTTTGTGGCCCTTCGGTCGCCGCCGCGACGAGGCCCGGCGTCCGCCCGCGTCATCCTCGCCGCGCAGTGGCGCGCGGCCGACCGCCGGCTGTCAAGGGCGGTCGTTGCGCGCGGGACTTGCTCCAGGCGCGGTTGCAGCCATTCTCGTGCCACCGGCGGTCGTTCCGCCGACCGCCCGGCCAGGCAACCCGAACGCGGCAGACCCGGATGACGAGCCTCAGACAGAAGCGGCCGATCGTGTCCCCTTCCGGTCAAGCCTCGCCGCTCGCGGGCGTCACGAGGTTGCAGATCCACAGCTTCCCGCCGATCGCGAGCAGGCTGTCGCGCGTCCTGATCCTCGGCACGATGCCCGGCAAAGCCTCGCTCCGCGAACGGCAATACTATGCCCATCCCCGGAACCTGTTCTGGCCGATCCTGGGCGAGATCCTCGGCATCGATCCGGCGCACCCCTACGAGGCGCGGGTCGCGGCGGTCCGAGCGGCGGGCATCGCGGTGTGGGACGTCCTGCGGTCATGCACGCGCGAGAGCAGCCTCGATTCGGACATCGACGCCCTGTCCGTGGTGCCGAACGACTTCGCGGAGTTCCTGGCCGAGCATCCGCAGATCCGCCGGATCTGCTTCAACGGGGCCACCGCCGAGGCGCTCTACATGAGGCACGTCCGGCCCGGTCGCGCCGCGCGCCCCGGAGGTCCAGCACCTGCGTCTGCCGTCCACGAGCCCGGCCAACGCCTCGGTGCCGAGGGCCGAGAAGCTACGAGCCTGGCGGAGCATCGTCCCGTAAAGCTGCGACCGGCGCGCACGGCCGACCCGCTGACGCCGGCTTCGCGCGCCGTCGTGAGCGGCTGATGGGGAATGGCCCTAGGCCGCGGCCGCCACGCCTGCAATCGGCTGGAACGGGTCGGCCATGCCGATGGCCGCGCCGCTCGCCGGATCGCGCAGCACCGCCGAGGGGCAGGCGAACAGGTTGGGATGCACGGACGCCTCGACCCTACGGAGCTCGAAACGGGCGGCGAGCGCCTCCTGGATCGCGGGCGCGAGGCGTCGGTCCAGGGTGACGTAGGGCTCGCCCGAGACGTCGATCCGCGGCAGGTGAAAGGCGCTCTCGAGGTCGAGGCCGCCGTCGATCAGCATCGAGGACAGCTGCAGGACCGCGGGCATGATCCTGCGCCCGCCAGAGGCGCCCAGCGCGAGCCAGGGCGCGGCACCCCGGGTCGCGATCACCGGGCACATGTTGGCGAGCGGCCGCTTGCCAGGCCCCATCGAGTTGGGCCGGCCGGGCTCGGGATCGAACCACATGATGCCGTTGTTGAGCAGGATGCCGGTCTGCGGCGAGACGACCTTGCTGCCGAACAGCGACAGCAGGGTCTGGGTGAGGCTCACCATCGTGCCCCGCCGGTCGACCACCGCGAGGTGGGTCGTGCAGGCGGGATCGCGGCCGTCCTCGACGTCCCCCATGGTCGCGAGCCGACGCTCGTAGGCGGCGCGCAGGGCTTCGGCCCAGGCGAGATAGGCCGCCGCGTCCGGCCGCCCGGGCGCCACCTTGCCCGCCACCAGGGAGAGTGCCTGCGCCAGCGTCGGCCCGGCGCTGAGCCCCGGCGCCGCCTGGATCACGGCACCGCCATGCGGGATCGCGAGGGGCAGGGCGTGGCGCGCCCGATAGCGGCCGAGGTCGTCCGCGGAGAGCACGCCCCCGGCCTCGCGGATGTCGGCGACCAGGAGCCGGGCGAGCTCGCCGGTCAGCAGGTCCTGGAGCCCGGCCTCGGCGATCCGCTCGAGCGTCGCCGCAAGGCGGCCGAGCGGCAGGTGGCCGGCGCTGCCGTCGAGCGGCGGCGCGGGCGGCAGTCCGTCCGGCAGATAGACCGCGCGTGCGGCGTCGAACCGTGACAGCTCGCGCGCGGCGAACGCGATCCGCAGCCCCGCGTGCCAGTCGAGCGGCAGGCCCTGCCTGGCGAGCGCGATCGCCGGCGCGCAGAGCTCGGCCCAGGGCAGGCTGCCGTGGCGCTCGTAGGCGAGCTTAAGACCGGCCGCCTGGCCCGGCGTCGCGATCGCGAGCGGGCCGGAGACGTTGCGATCGCCCTCGACCCGGGGCCAGCCGAACAGGTCCCGATCGCGCTCGCCGACGACCGGATAGCGCGCCGGATCGAGGGCGAAGGGCGCTCGCATGCCGAACTCGATCACCTCGGACGACGCACCGCCCGCGGGCGCGATCACCATCAGCCCGCCGCCGCCGAGGCCGCTCATCCACGGCTCGACCACGGCGAGCGCCAGCGAGGTCGCGAGCGCGGCGTCGACCGCGTTGCCGCCGCCCTCGAGGATCTCGGCCCCGACTTTCGCGGCCGTCCGATGCTGCGCCGCGACCATCCCGCCGGCGGCCCGCAGCGCAGGCCTGCTGACTACCCAGGACGACGCCAGTTCGACCGCCACCCGCCTATCCTCGCTTAACGCTTTGCTGATCCGAAGAAGCTAGGCTCGCAGGATGGGCCAGATCATCGCCAGCGGCAACCTCAAGGGCGGCACCGGCAAGACCACGATCGCCGTCAACCTGGCCTCTGCGCTCGCCGAGCGCGGCCTCGAGGTGAGCCTGCTCGACGTCGATCCGCAGGCCAGCGCCAGCGGATGGGCGCAAAGCGCTCTGCTGCCGATCCGGGTCGAGAGCGCGCCGCCGGTCACGCCCACCGGCGGCGGCCGATGGCTCGCGCGGGCGGTCGAGCTCGCCGCGGCCGCCGACGTCTTGATGATCGACCTGCCGCCGCTGCTCGTCGCCCCGACCGCCTCGGCGATCATGGTCGCCGATCTGATCCTGGTCCCGGTCACGACCTCGGCCCTGGACGTGGCGCCGACCGAGCAGGTGCTGCGGATGATCCGGATCAGCCGCGAGAGCCGCCGCGACGGCAACCCCAAGGCGCTGCTGGTGCCGAGCCGGTGCGGTCCCGCCGCCGAGTGCCACGACGCGACCAGCGCGGCGATCGCGAGCCTGCGCGAGCGCTGGGCGCCGCCGGTCCGCCAGCACGCCGACCACGTCACCGCCTGCGCGCTCGGCAGCTGGACCGGCCGCTACGCCCCGGCTTCCGAGGCGACCAAGGACCTGCTGGCGCTCGCCGACGTCGTCGAGGCGATGCTGGGCCTCGTGCCCCGGCCGCGGCCGGTCACGGCCAAGCCCGCCGGGCGCGGCGACCGCCGGGTCCGGATCCCCGCGTGAGGCCTCGGCTCAGGCCGCCCTGAGGTCGTCCGCCAGATTGGCGTGGAAGTCGCGCCCGGCGGTGGTCGGCGCGACGTGGCCCGCCCGGATCACGAAGTCGCCGAAGCGCTCGCCGTTCAGGCGCTCCCTGGCGTAGCTCTCGATCAGCGGCGTGAGCGCTCCGACGATCTCGTCGTGGCCGACGTCCTTGCGGTAGAGCTTGTTCAGGCGCGAGCCGTCGAAGGCGGCGCCGAGGTAGAGGTTGTACTTGCCGGGCGTGCGACCGACCAGGCCGATCTCGGCGAGGTACGGCCGGGCGCAGCCGTTCGGGCAGCCGGTCATCCGGATCACGATCTCGTCGTCCCTGAGCCCCGCCTGCTCGATCACCCCCTCGAGTGCCAGCACCAGGTCGGGCAGGTAGCGCTCGCTCTCGGCCAGAGCCAGCGCGCAGGTCGGCAGCGCCACGCAGGCCATCGAGTTGAGCCGCAGGCCGGTGAGCTCGTTGGTCAGGCCGAACTGGCGGAGCAGGCGGTCGATCCGCGCCTTCTGGCGCGCCGGCACGCGCGCGATGATCAGGTTCTGGTTGGCGGTCAGCCGGAAGTCGCCCCGATGGATGCCGGCGATCGTCCGCAGGCCGGTCTTCATCAGCTGCGCCGGACCGTCCTTGACCCGCCCGTTCTCGATGAACAGCGTGTAGTGCCAGCTGCCCTCGTGGTCCTGGGTCCAGCCGTAGCGGTCGCCGGTGTGGTCGAAGCGGAACGGCCGCGGCGCCGCCAGCGTGTAGCCCAGCCGGCGCTCGACCTCGCCGCGGAACCAGGCGAGGCCGCGGTCGTCGATCGTGTATTTGAGGCGCGCATGCTTGCGGTTGGCGCGATCGCCATGGTCGCGCTGCACCGTGACCACCTGCTCGGCGACCGCGACCGCCTGCTCCGGACGGCAGAAGCCCATGACGTCGGCGGTGCGCGGGTAGGTCTCGGGCTCGCCGTGGGTCATGCCCATGCCGCCGCCGACCGTGACGTTGTAGCCGACGACCTCGCCCCCCTCGTCGGTGATCGCGATGAAGCCCAGATCCTGGGCGAACACGTCGACGTCGTTCTCGGGCGGCACCGCGACCACGGTCTTGAACTTGCGCGGCAGGTAGTGGCGGCCGTAGATCGGCTCCTCGTCTTCCTGGGTGTCGACGACCTTCTCGCCGTCGAGCCAGATCTCGTGATAGGCGGCGGTCCGCGGCGTCAGATGATCGCTGATGGCGCGCGCCAGCCCGAGCGCTGCGGCATGCGCCTTCGACTGGTAGGGGTTCGGGTTGCACATGACGTTGCGATTGACGTCGCCGCAGGCCGCCACGGTGTCGAGCAGCGCCGCGTTGATCGCCTGCATGGTGCGCTTGAGATTGCTCTTGATCACGCCGTGGAGCTGGAAGGCCTGACGGGTGGTGAGGCGGAGCGTCTGATTGCCGAAGTCCTCCGCGATCCGGTCCATCGCCAGCCACTGCGCCGGCGTGCAGACGCCGCCCGGGACCCGCACCCGCACCATGAAGGCGTAGGCCTGCTCCAGCTTCTTCTTGCGCCGCTCGGGCCTGAGGTCGCGATCGTCCTGCAGATAGGTGCCGTGGAACTTGGTGAGCTGCGCGTCGTCCTCATGGATCGCGCCGGTCACCGCCTCGAGAAGGCCATCGGCGATGGTGCCGCGCAGATAGCGGCTCGCCTCCTTGATGTCCTCGTTCTTGCTGCGGGTCGTCATGGATCTCGCTCCTTGCCAGGCGCCTCAATACACGTCGCGCTGGTAGCGCCGCTGCTTCCTGAGGTCGCCGAGATAAGCCTCGGCGGCCTCGGCCGAGCGGCCGCTCTGGTCGACGATGATGCGCGCGAGCGTGGCGTGGACGTCCTTGGCCATCGCCTTCTCGTCGCCGCAGACGTAGAGATGCGCGCCGTCCTCGAGCCAGCCGTAGAGCTCGGCGCGGCGCTGCCACATGCGGTGCTGGACGTAGACCTTCTCCGGCTGATCGCGCGAGAACGCGACGTCGATCCGGCTCAGCACGCCCTCTTTGAGGAACGCCTGCCAGTCGAGCTGGTAGAGGAAGTCGTGGCTGAAGTTGCGATCGCCGAAGAACAGCCAGTTGCGGCCTTTGGCGCCCGCCGCCTGGCGCTCCTGGAGGAAGGCGCGGAACGGCGCCACGCCGGTGCCAGGCCCGATCATCACGATCGGACGATCGGGATCGTCGGGCAGGCGGAAGTTCTTGTTCGGCTTGACGTAGACCGGAAGCGTATCGCCGGCGCGCAGGCGCTCGGCGACGAAGCTCGAGGCGACCCCCTTGCGGCTGCGGCCGTGGCTCTCGTAGCGCACCACGCCGAGCAGGAGGTGGGCCTCGTCCGGCGTCGCCTGGAGCGAGGAGGCGACCGAATAGAGCCGGGGCGGCAGCTTGCGCAGCAGGCCCAGCAGCTCCTCGGGCGCCAGCTTGCGCGGGAACTCCTCGAGCAGATCGACGATCTGGCGGCCGTCCAGGTAGGCGCGCCAGCCGTCGCCCGCGAGCAGCTCCTGCAGCGCCGGCGCCGGATTGAGCCTGGCATAGGCCTCGATCACCGGCCGCGAGAGGGCGGTGATGTCGAACTCATGGGTCAGCCGGGCGGCCAGCGCGTCGTCGCCGCCGAGGCCGGCGGCCTGCAGCACGGCGGCAACCATCTCGGGATCGTTCCGGGCGACGATGCCGAGCGAATCGCCGGGCGCGAAGGTCAGGCCCGAGCCCGCGAGCGACAGCTCGAGATGGATCGTCTCCTTGCCCGAGCGGCTGCTGTTCAGGTTGATCAGCTCGGTGATCTCGGCCGGGAATGGGTTGGCCTTGGAATAGAGCGGCTGCGGCCGCGGGCGTCGCGAAGTCGACGTGGATGATCGCCCCGCCCCGCGCGTCGGGCGCCTCCGGCATCGGGCTCCGCGATCCGGGCGAGCTCGTCCAACGCACCCCGCGCCCATTCCGCCGCGCGCTCTTCGTAGTCGAGGTCGCAGTCGATCCGCGGCGCGATCCGCTCGCCGCCGAGCTCCTCGAGCCGGGCGTCGATCCGCCTGCCGACCTCGCAGAAGTTGACGTAGCTCGAATCGCCGAGCGCCAGGACGGCGAAGCGGACGCCGTCGAGGCGCGGCGCGTCCTCGGCCATCAGGCTCTTGTAGAACTCGGCCGCGCGTTCCGGCGGATCGCCCTCGCCCCAGGTGCTGGCGATCACCAGCAGATGACGCGCGGCGGCGATCTCGGCCGGGGTCGCATCCGCCATGTCGAGCAGCTTGGCGGCGAAGCCCTGCTTGCCCGCCGCCTTCCTGGCGTCGGCCGCGACCCCTTCCGAATTGCCGGATTCGGTCGCGAACAGGATGGTCAGCGGGATCTTGGCGCGGGCACTCGCCGCCGGCGCCGCGACCGGCCCTGCCGTCGCCGCGTGATAGCCCGCGAGAAAGCCGGACAGCCAATGGCGCTGCTCGGCGCTGGTCTCGGCCATGACCGAGTTCAGCGCCCGGATGTGCTCGGCCGCAAACGGCGCGCTCTCGGGCAGGACGGGGAGGGCTGAAGCTGGACATGGAGCGCCTCGTTCAGAGCTGGGCCGCGCGGCGGTCGTCGGCAGCGTGCGGCGATGCCGGCGGGCGCGGTCTGCTGCCATGGCGACAGGAGCTCGGAGAGCCCGACCACCGGTCCGATCACGATCAGGGTCGGCCCCCGATCGATCGCGCTCGGGAATCGCGGCCGCCGTCGGCCAGCGTCGTGAGGGTGCGGCGCTGGCGCGGCGTGGTGGCCTCGCTCAGGAGCGCGACCGGCTCGTCGGGCGCGCGTCCCGCGCCGCAGCAGCGCGGTCGCGATCTCGGGCAGGCGCTGCAGCCCCATGTAGAGGACGATGGTCTGCGCGCCCTTGGCCAGAGCGGTCCAGTCGACCGCGCGCGGGCCGCCGCCGCCGGCGTTGTGGCCGGTGACGAAGGCGACGGTCTGAGCGCGCATGCGGTGGGTCGCCGGGATGCCGGCATAGGCTGGTGCTGCGAGCCCCGAGGTGATGCCCGGGACCACGCGGAACGGCACGCCGGCCGCCGCGAGCGCCAGCGCCTCCTCGCCGCCGCGGCCGAACACGAACGGATCGCCGCCCTTGAGGCGGACCACCCGGAGCTGCGCGCGGGCGAGCTCGATCAGGCGCTGGTTGATCCAGAGCTGCCGGGCGCTCGGCCGCCCCGCCCGCTTGCCGACCGCCTCGAGGCGCGCGCCGGCGCCGCTCAGCGCCAGGATCTCGGGCGCGATCAGGGCATCGTGCAGGATCACGTCGGCCAGGGCGAGCGCCCGGGCGGCGTGCAGGGTCAGAAGGCCGGGATCGCCCGGCCCGGCGCCGACCAGCCAGACCGAGCCGGGCGCGAAGGCGGGCGGCAGCAGATCGGCGGTCATGGTCCGAACCCCGGCCGGTGCCCAGGCAGATGAATCCCGCATTCCGACTTGTCGAGGCCCCACCAGCGGCCGGCGCGCGGCGGCTCGCCGGGCGCGACCCGCCGGGTGCAGGGCACGCAGCCGATCGAGGCGAAACCGTCGGCGACCAGGGGATGCGCGGGCAGGTTGCGCAGGAGGCGATAGCGCTCCACGTCGTCGGCCGACCAGGGCGCCAGCGGGTTGAGCTTGATCCGGCCGCTCGCAGGCTCGCCTTCGAGGGTCGGCAGCGCGCTGCGCAGGCCACCCTGGAAGCGCTTGCGGCCGGTGATCCAGGCGGCGAAGCCGTCGAGCGCGCGATCCAGCACCTCGGTCTTGCGGATGTGGCAGCAGAAATCCGGGTCCTGCCGCCAGAGCGTGCCGCCGGGATCATGGCGCGCGAGGGCGGCGGGCTCCGGCCGCGCCACGCGGACGTCCTCGAGCCCGAGCAGCGCGGTCAGCTCCTGGCGGTAGTCCTGGGTCTCCTCGAACAGCTTGCCGGTATCGAGGAAGATCACCGGCGTCGTCGGATCGACGGTCGCGACCATGTCGAGCAGCACGGCGCTTTCGGCGCCGAACGAGGACACCAGCGCGGTCCTGCCCTTGAGCGGGCCCTCGCGCAGCACGGCGCGGAGCAGGGCGAGACCGTCGAGCTCGCCATAGGCGCGCCGCAGGTCCTCCAGATGGTCGAGCAGGCTCATCATGGGGCTCCTCGGGGCGATGCACCCTCGGGAGGGCGGCAGCCAGCCGCGCCGGTCGATCATCGCATCGGTCAGGCGAGCGAGCTCGGCGAGCGGCCGGGCGCGGCGCCGCCAGGCGGCGCGCCTCGCGCCGACCTGCTCCAGGCGCAGCGCCCACTCGGGGCCGAAGCTGCGCTCGAGCTGGCGGCGGATGCGCGCCGCCAGACCCGGGCTCCGGCCGCCGGTCGAGACGGTGAGCAGCAGGTCGCCGCGGCGCACGATCGAGGGGTTGTGGAAATCACAAAGCGCCGTGACGTCCTCGAGGTTGACCAGCGCGCCGGCGGCGCGGGCGAGCGCGACCAGCGGCCGCGCCTGCGCGAGCGGCAGGTCGACGATCCACACCACGCGAAAGCCGGCGAGCTCGCTCGCCTCCGGCAGACGGCGGCGCAGGCGGTGAGCGGCGAGCCGGGCGAGATCGGCAGAGGGCGCGTCCGAGAACACCGCGATGGCGTCGGCGCCGCCCGCCAGCAGCAGCTCGAGCCGGCGCCGCGCCGGCTCGGCACGGCCGATCGAGCGCAAGCGAGGTCCTGGTCGGATCGAGCACGATCGGGATCATGCAGTGTCCCCGGCGATCATCCGCTCCAGGGTGGGGAGCGTTGCTCAAGAGCTATGCCGGCGCGGCCGCCGGGGCAATCGCGCCGAATCGGCCGAAATAGAAAAAGATTTCTCCGATAGCCGCGCTTGACAGGAATCGGAGACGAATTGTAGTGATTCTGACGCCGATGATGAGAATTTTGTTCTACGATGGAGGGAGAGGGTGGACGCCACCGATCGCCAAATTCTGGCCTGCCTGCAGGAGGACGCCAACATGCCGGTGGCCGAGATCGCGCGCCGCGTCGGGCTGTCGTCGACGCCCTGCTGGCGGCGCATTCAAAAGCTCGAGGAATCCAAGGTCATCCGCGCCCGGGTGGCGCTGCTCGACGGCCAGAAAGTGAACGTCGGCACCACCGCGTTCGTCTTCATCCGGACCAACCAGCACAGCGTCGAGTGGCTCGAGCGCTTCGCCGCCGCGGTCAGCGATCTGCCGGAAGTGGTCGAGTTCTATCGGATGAGCGGCCAGGTCGACTATCTGCTGCGGGTCGTGGTCCCCGACATCGCCGCCTACGACCGCTTCTACAAGAAGCTGATCGCCAAGATCGAGCTCTCGGACGTCAGCTCCAGCTTCGCGATGGAGCAGATCAAATATACGACCGCCCTGCCGCTCGACTATGCCTAGTTGAGCGCGTCGGGCGCCGGGC
Organism: uncultured Alphaproteobacteria bacterium; assembly: GCA_963753275.1. Lineage (GTDB taxonomy): Bacteria > Pseudomonadota > Alphaproteobacteria > Geminicoccales > Geminicoccaceae > DATAOG01. Next base: position 38,555 of record CAVWCE010000052.1, read on the forward strand.
GCCCGGCGAACAGCGCGTCGAGATTATCGAGGCAGCGAAAGCCCATCGCATTCCGGGTCTGGGTCGTGGCGCTGCCGAGATGGGGCAGGAAAAAGCCGTTGCGCCGGCTCTTGTAGCCGGGATGCAGATCGGGCTCGCCGGCATAGACGTCGAAACCGGCGGCGAACAGCTGGCCGCTGTCGAGCGCTTTGAGCACGGCGGCGTCGTCGAGCAAGGCCCCGCGCGCGGTGTTGATCAGCACGGCCCCACGGGGCAGCAAGGCCAGGGTCTCGGCATTGATCATCTTCTCGGTCTCGGGCCCGGCCGGGCAATGCAGAGAGAGAAAGCGGGCTTCCGGCAACAGCGAGTCCAGCGTGTGATGGAAATACGCGCCCTGCTCGAGATCGGGCGGCAGCCGGTGGCGAGCGTAGTAGTGGATGCGCATGCCGAACGCGCGCGCCCGGCGGGCGACCGCCTGGCCGATCCGGCCCATGCCGACGATGCCGAGCACGGCGCCATTCAGCTCCAGCCCGAGCAGCTGGGTCGGCGTCCAGCCGCTCCAGCAGCCGGTCCGCAGCAGCGCTTCGCCCTCGAAGGCGCGCCGCGCCGCGCCCAGCAGGCACAGCATGGTGATGTCGGCGGTCGCCTCGGTCAGCACGTCGGGCGCGTTGGTGACCGCGATGCCGCGGGCGCTCGCCGCCGCGAGATCGATGTGCTCGAAGCCGGCCGAGAAGGTCGCGAGCGCGCGCACGCTGCCGGGCAGGCGCGCGATCAGCTCGGCCGGCCAGGGGTCGGTCGCGCAGGTCAGGATCGCGTCGGCGCCGGCGCTGCCGGCGATCCGCTCGTCCGGCCCGAGGACGCGATCGTCCTCGTTCAGCCGCGGCTGATAGTCCCGCCTGAGCCGCTCCTCGACGGCCGCCGGCAGCTTGCGGGTAACGAACACGACGGGCTTGCGGACGGTCATCGCGTCTCTTCCGAGCGGGCTTGCGGATTGCTTTTTCCTACCCGAGGCGGGCGCATCGTGCCACCATGGCACGGATCAGGGAGGATCGAGTTGAGATCAATCGCCGTCGCCCGGATCGGCGCCATGCTCGCGCTGCCGCTCGCGCTGTCGCCGGCGTCGACCGCCGAGGCGGCGCTCGAGCCGCACCTTGCCGCCTATCGCCTGGGCCTGCACGACAAGCACGGCACCAGCGCGCTGCTCGAGGTCCGCGGCGGCCTGGTGATCGAATGGCGCCTCGCCTGCGACGGCTGGCTGTCGCGCCAGCGCCTGGGCTTCGTCGCGACCACCGAGGAAGGTCCGAGCTTCAGCCACGACGTGCGCTTCAGCAGCTGGGAGGCGATCGACGGCTCGCGCCTGCAGTACACGATCCGCAGCTACGACGAGAGCGGGATGCAGGAGGAGTTTCGCGGCGAGGCGCGGCTCGAGCAGGGCGAGACCGGCGGGCTGGCGAGCTTCTCGACGCCGCGCGAGCAGGACGTCAAGCTGCCGCCCGGAACGGTCTTTCCGACCGATCACCTGGAGCGCGTGCTGGCCGGCGCGCGCGAGGGCACGCGCTTCCTCAGCCATGAGGTCTTCGATGGCTGGGGGTTCGATGCGCTCACCCAGATCACCTCGGTGATCGGCCACGCCAAGGAGGTCCGGCCTCTCGCGGGCGCTGCGAGCGACGCGCCGGCGGAACGCGCCTGGCCGGTGAGCATGGCGTACTACGGCGTCGAGGATCCGGCCGACACGCCCGAGTTCGAGGCGAGCTTCCTGCTGGTGGAGAACGGGGTGCTGCGCGAGCTGGTGCTCGACTATGGCGACTTCAGCCTCGACGCCACGCTCGAGAAGCTCGAGCTGCTCGAGCGCCCGGAGTGCTAGCCCGAGCCCAGATAGGCGACCGCCGCGTTGCGCTCGAACAGACGGAGCAGCCTGCGCAGCGCCTGGCCGCGCGGGCTCTCAAGCCCAGGGTCGCGCTCCAGGCAGAGGCGGACGTCGTCGCGTGCCGGCGCCAGCAGATCGGCATGAGCGGCGAGATCGGCCAGCCGCAGCGCGGGCAGGCCGCTCTGACGCGCGCCCAGCACCTCGCCCGGGCCGCGCAGGCGAAGGTCCTCCTCGGCGATGCGGAAGCCGTCGTCGGTCGTGCGCATCACCTGGAGCCGGGCGCGTGCGGTCGGCGCCAGCGGCTCGCCGTAGAGCAACAGGCAGCTCGATAGCTGCGCGCCGCGGCCGACCCGGCCACGCAGCTGGTGCAGCTGGGCGAGGCCGAAGCGCTCCGCCTGCTCGATCACGATCACGCTGGCCTCCGGCACGTCGACCCCGACCTCGATCACGGTGGTGGCGACCAGGAGACGGATCGCGCCCGCCGCGAAGGCGGCCATCGCGCGGTCCTTCTCCGCCGCCGGCATGCGCCCGTGGACCAGCCCTACGACTGCGCCGAACCGCGCGCGCAGGGCTCGACAGCGCTGCTCGGCCGCGGCCTCGCCCTGCTCATCGGCGCCGCCGATCAGCGGGCAGATCCAGTACCAGCGCTCGCCGCGGGCGAGTGCTGCCTCGACCGCGGCGAGGATCCGGTCGAGCCGGGCGAGCGGCATGACCCGGGTCCGGATCGGCTGGCGGCCGGGCGGCTTCTCGCGCAGCTCCGAGACCGCCATGTCGCCGTACAGCGCCAGCACCAGGGTGCGCGGGATCGGGGTCGCGGTCAGCACCAGGAGATCCGGGCTATGACCCTTGCCGGCGAGGCCGAGGCGCTGGTGGACGCCGAAGCGGTGCTGCTCGTCGACCACCGCGAGCGCGAGGTCGGCGAACGCCACCTCGGCCTGGAACAGGGCGTGGGTCCCGACCACGATCCGGGCGCGGCCGCTCGCCAGCTCGGCCAGCAGCCGGGCGCGCCCGGCGCCGCGCTCGCGCCCGGTGAGCAGCGCGGGGACGAGCCCGGTCGGTGCCAGCAGCCGCGTGAGCGTCGCCTGGTGCTGGCGCGCCAGCACCTCGGTCGGCGCCATGAGCGCGGCCTGGCCGCCGGCCTCGACCGCCGCCAGCATCGCGAGCAGGGCGACGAGCGTCTTGCCGCTGCCGACGTCGCCCTGGAGCAGCCGCAGCATGCGCGCGGGCCGGGCCATGTCGGCCTCGATCGCCGCCAGGACCTGGCGCTGCCCGGCAGTCAGGCGAAAGGGCAGGGCGGCCAGCAGCGCGCGCCGCAGCCGGCCATCGCCGGCGAGGACCCGGCCGGCCTGCCCGGTCGTCGAGCGCCGCACCAGCGCGAGGGCGAGCTGGTTGGCGAGCAGCTCGTCGAAGGCGAGGCGCTGGCGTGCCGGCGAAGCGGGCGCCACCGCCGCCGCGTCGTCCGGCCGGTGGAGCTGCCGGAGCGCGCCCGTGAAGCTTGGCCAGCGGCGCCGCGCCAGCCAGACCGGATCCTGCCACTCGGGCAGCTCCGGCAGGTCCTCCAGCGCCTGCCGCGCGAGCCGGCCGAGGACGCGCGCGCTCAGGCCCTGGGTCAGCGGGTAGACCGGCTGCACGGCACCGCTCGCCGCGAACTCGGCGGGCGTCGCGATCAGCTCGGGATGGACGATCTGCCAGTCGCGCCCGTAGCGCGTGAGGGTGCCGCCGACCACCCGCTCGCCGCCTTCGGGCAGGGCGTCGCGCAGCCAGGCCTCGCGGGCGCGGAAGAAGACCAGATCGAGCGCGCCCCCGGCGGTCGCGCAGCGGATCCGATAGGGCTGGCGCGGACTCGGTGCGCCGCGCCGCGAGCGCGCCGGCGGCTGGTGCTGCCGGACGGTGACGGCCAGCGTCAGGCGCTGGCCTTCGGCCGCCCCGAGGTGGCTCGCGATCAGGCTGCGGTCGACGGCAGCCTGCGGCAGGTGCCAGAGGAGATCGATACGGCGCACGGCGACCCCGTCCGGCAGCCCGAACAGGCGCGCGAGCGCGCGCTCGAGGGCAGGCCCGACGCCCTTCAGCCGGCGCGCCGGCGCGAACAGCGCGGCGAGCGCCTCATCGCCCGGCGCGGCGCCCGGCGCTGCGGCCGACGCAGGCGGCGGCGCGCGGCGCGACCGATCGCCGCCGGGCTTTGCAATCCGGTGCCGGGCGGCTACATGCTTGGCCATCGGTCGGTCGACCACACCCCCCGCGATGCTCGGAGCGCGAACATGAGCGAGCCGATTGCGATCCGGCGCAAGCGGCTGATTTATCAGAGCCGATATCGCGGTCGCTTGGAAGGCGATCTGTTGCTCGGCGGCTTCGCCGACCGGCACCTCGCCGCTCTCGACGGCGCCCAGCTCGATCACTACGAGGCGCTGCTCGGCGAGAGCGATCAGGACCTGCTCGCCTGGGTTTCCGGCCAGGCGGCGGTGCCGGCGCGCCACGACCACGACGTGTTCCACCTGCTGCGGAGCTTCCGCTTGGCCGACCGCGCGCCCTGACCCCTCCTGCCCGTCATGCCCTCTGACCGCACTGGCCCAGCGCGTGGCTGAATCGGCGATCGACCTCCGGGCCGAGGCGCCCGGCCGGCGCGCGGCCCGGCGCCTGGTGGCCGCGGCGATCGAAGGCCTCGATGCGCGCCACCTGGCCGAGCTCGCCTCGCGCGTCGGCGCCGGGCAGCTGCTCCACGTCGCGCGCGACGCGGCGCGGGCCTCGCTGCTGGCCGAGCTCGCGCGCTTCTTCGCGCCGAGCCTCGAGGTGGCGGTCCTGCCGGCCTGGGACTGCCTGCCCTACGACCGGGTGTCGCCGAACCCCGACATCATGGCGCGGCGCCTGGATGCTCTGGCGCGCCTGGTGGACGACGGCGCCGCCCGGCCGCGCCTGGTGATCACCACGGTCAACGCCTTCCTCCAGAAGCTGCCGCCGCCGGAGCTGATCCGCTCGGGCCTGTTCGCCGCGGCGGCGGGGGCGCGCATCGACCGCGGGCAGCTGCTCGCCTGCCTCGCCCGCAACGGCTACCGGCGCGGCGGCACGGTGGTCGAGCCGGGCGAGTACGCGGTCCGCGGCGGCATCATCGATATCTTTCCGTCGGGCGCCGAGCAGCCGCTCCGGCTCGATCTGTTCGGCGACGTGCTCGAGGCGATCCGGGCCTTCGATCCGCTGACCCAGCGCTCGCTCGGCAAGGTCGCCGCGATGCAGCTCAGGCCGGTCAGCGAGGTGATGCTCGACGAGGCGGCGGTCGAGCGCTTCCGCGCGGGCTACCTCAAGCGCTTCGGCGCGGTCACCGGCGATCCCTTGTTCGAGTCGATCTCCGCCGGGCGCCCGTTCCCGGGGATGGAGCACTGGCTGCCGCTGTTCCACGAGCGCCTGGTCGACCTCTTCGACTATCTCGAGCCCGGCTGCGGCGTCAGCTTCGACCCGCTCGCCGACGCGGCGATCGCCGCCCGCCACGCCACCATCGGCGAGCACTATGCCGCCCGGCGCGATCCGCCCGAGGCCGCACGCAGCATGGGCGCGGCACCCTACCGTCCGCTGGCGCCGGACGAGCTCTATCTCAGCGAGCCGCAGGTCGAGGTCCTGCTCGAGGGCCGCGAGCGGATCGATTTCTCGCCGTTCGGCGCGCCGCCCGGCGTCGGAAAGGACGTCCAGGTCGTCGATCTCGGCGGCCATCGGGCGCGCGACTTCGCGGCTGAACGGGCGCGCCAGGACGTCAACCTGTTCGACGCCGTCGCGCAGCATCTGCGGGACGAGCAGGCCGCCGGCCGGCAGGTCGTGATCGCCGGCGCCAGCGAGGGCTCGCTCGAGCGGCTGCGCCTCGTGCTCGCCGATCACGGGGTCGATGGGCTGCACCGGATCGAGAGCTCGCGGGACGCCGGCGCGGCGCCCGGGCCGGCGCTCGCGGTGCTGCCGCTCGAGCACGGCTTCGCCACCGCCGAGCTGTCGGTCCTGGCCGAGGCCGACATCGTCGGCGACCGCCTCAGCCGGCCGGCGCGGCGGGCGCGCCGCAGCGACAAGTTCATCGCCGAGGTCGCCGCCCTCGGCGAGGGCGACCTCGTGGTCCACAACGACCACGGCATCGGCCGCTACGACGGCCTGGTCACGCTCGAGCTCGGCGGCGCGCCCCACGACTGCCTGCGCCTGATCTATCAGGGCGGCGACAAGCTGTTCGTGCCGGTCGAGAACCTCGACGTCCTCTCGCGCTATGGCGCGGCCGAGGGCGAGGTCGCGCTCGACAAGCTCGGCGGGCTCGGCTGGCAGGCGAGGAAGGCCCGGGTCAAGAAGCGGATCCGCGAGATCGCGGGCGAGCTGATCGAGATCGCCGCGCGGCGCGCGCTGCGCAAGGGCGCGAGACTCGCCCCGCCGCCCGGCCTGTACGAGGAGTTCGCGGCGCGCTTCCCCTACGACGAGACCGAGGATCAGGCGCGCGCGATCGAGGCCGTGCTCGACGATCTGGCCTCGGGCCAGCCGATGGACCGGCTGGTCTGCGGCGACGTCGGCTTCGGCAAGACCGAGGTCGCGCTCCGCGCCGCGTTCGTGGTCGCCATGGCGGGCCGGCAGGTCGCGATCCTCGCCCCCACGACGCTGCTCGTCCGCCAGCACTACCAGGTGATGCGCGAGCGCTTCCAGGGCCTGCCGCTCAGCATCGAGCAGGTCTCGCGCTTCGTGCCGGCCAAGCAGCTGGCGGGGATCCGCGAGCGCCTGGCGGCGGGCGAGGTCGACATCGTGGTCGGCACCCACGCGCTGCTCGGCAAGAACGTCCAGTTCAAGGATCTCGGCCTCGTGGTGATCGACGAGGAGCAGCACTTCGGGGTCGCCCACAAGGAGCGCCTCAAGCAGCTGCGCGCCGAGGTCCACGTCCTGACCATGACCGCGACGCCGATCCCGCGCACGCTGCAGATGGCGCTCGGCGGCCTCAAGGAGCTCAGCCTGATCGCGACCCCGCCGGTCGATCGCCTCGCGGTGCGCGCCTTCGTCCTGCCGACCGACCCGGTGGTCCTGCGCGAGGCGATCCTGCGCGAGCACTACCGCGGCGGCCAGACCTTCTACGTCTGCCCGCGGATCGAGGACCAGGCGAGGCTCACCGAGCAGCTGCGCCAGCTGGTGCCCGAGGTCAAGCTCGGCGTCGCCAACGGCCGCCTGCCGGCCAGGCAGCTCGAGGAGGTGATGGCGGCGTTCTACGAGCGCCGGATCGATCTCCTGGTGACCACCAACATCATCGAATCCGGCCTCGACATCCCGACCGCCAACACGCTGATCGTGCACCGCGCCGATCGCTTCGGGCTGTCGCAGCTCTACCAGCTCAGGGGCCGGATCGGGCGCGGCAAGGTGCGCGGCTACGCCTATTTCACCCTGCCGCCCAAGCGCACGCTGCGCGAGGCCGCCGAGCGCCGCCTCCAGGTGATCCAGAGCCTCGACGAGCTCGGCGCGGGCTTCCAGCTCGCCTCGCACGACCTCGACATCCGCGGCGCCGGCAACCTGCTCGGCGACGAGCAGTCCGGCCACATCCGCGAGGTCGGCTTCGAGCTCTACAACCACCTGCTCGAGGAGGCCGTGCTGCTCGCCCGCCAGGCGGGCGGCGAGGGTGCGGCCGAGGCCGAGGACTGGACGCCGCAGATCACGATCGACGCCGCGGCGCTGATCCCCGAGACCTACATCGAGGACCTCGATCTGCGGCTCGCGATGTATCGCCGGCTCGCAGCGCTCGCCGAGCCCGAGGACGTCGAGGCGTTCGCGGCCGAGCTGATCGACCGCTTCGGGCCGATCCCGGAGGAGACCGAGCAGCTCCTGCAGCTGGTCCGGATCAAGCAGCTCTGCCGCAAGGCGGGCGTCGCCAAGGTCGAGGCCGGCCCGAAGGGCGTGCTGCTCGCCTTCCACGACAACCGCTTCGCCCGGCCCGAGCGCCTGGTCGGCTACATCGCCGAGCACGCCAAGACGATGCGCGTGCGCTCCGACCACCGCCTGGTGATCAGCGGCGAGACCAAGAGCCCGGTCGAGCGCCTCGAAGCGCGTCCAGACCCTGGTCCAGGACCTCGGCCGCCTCGCGGCGTGAGCGCAACGCTTGGCTTTCGCAGCGGACTGCGCGAAGTTGAAGTCCTGGAGGAACGTGGATGGCGAAAGTGCTCGAACGCCGCAGGCGACGCATCTACGACCAGGATCTGGCCGCGTGGGCCGAGGAGCAGGCGGCGCTCCTGCGCGGCGGTCGAACTCGAAGCGCTCGATACGGCCAACCTGATCGAGGAGCTCGAAGCCATGGCAGGCCAGTCGGCGCCGAAAGTTGAAGCGCCGCCTTCGGGTCCTGCTTGATGCATCTGCTGAAGTGGCGATTTCCAGCCCCGACGCCGCTCGCGCAGCTGGGCCTCCGACGATCGCGGAACAGCGGGCTCGGATCGAGGATTTGCTGGAGGAGAGTCCCGAGCCTCCGACCCGAGCTGCGAGGCTACCGCGCAGAGCCGCCTATCCGCTACGCGCTGAAACGGGCAACGATCGAGACCGGGTTGGCGCGGCAGGCCTTCCCGGCCGACCTTCCCTATGACCTCGAGTCGCATCCTCGGCGATGACGAGTCGGATCGACCAGCCTGAGGTGAGCGCGCGCTCCGGCCGCGTCGGCCTGGCGACGCTGCCGCTGCACACGCGGCCGGGCGCCGGCCTGGCTGTTCGGGCGCATGGTGCGCCTCGCGCGCGAGATCCTGGGCCACGTGGTCGCCGACTATGGCCCGGGCGAGGTGCTGGTGCGGCTGTCCGACCCGTTCTGGTTCCAGGCGTTCGGCTGCGTGCTCGGCTTCGACTGGCATTCCAGCGGCGTCACCACCACGACCTGCGGCGCGATCAAGGAGGCGGTGCGCGGGCTCGAGGGCGACTTCGGCTTCGTCGTCGCCGGCGGCAAGGGCGCGGCCTCGCGCAAGACGCCCGCCGAGATCGAGCGCGCCTGCGAGCGGCTGGGGCAGGATCCGGCGGCGCTGGTCAAGGCGAGCCGGCTCTCGGCCAAGGTCGACAACACCGCGGTGCAGGACGGCCATCAGCTCTACCACCACTGCTTCCTGTTCACGCCCGGCGGCGCCTGGTGCGTGATCCAGCAGGGCATGTCCGACGCGGCCGGCACGGCGCGGCGCTACCATTGGCTGGGCGATCGGGTGACGAGCTTCGTCGAGGAGCCGCATGCCGCGGTCTGCGCCGATGCCGCGGCCCTGACGCTCAACCTGGTCGCCGCGGAGAGCGCGGCGGCGCGCGCGGCGACGACCGCGATCGCCGCCCGGCCGCCGGCGGAGATCCTGGCCGAGCTCGATCACCTGCCGCTGCTGCGGATGCCGGCGCGCCATCCGCTGCGGGCCGCGGCCGACATCGATCCGAAGCGGCTGCACCAGACCCTGCTCAGGACCTACGAGCAGCCGCCCGCCGACTTCGAGGGCCTGCTCGGCGTGCCGGGCCTGGGGCCGAAGAGCCTGCGCGCGCTGACCCTGGTCGCGGAGCTGATCCATGGCGCCCGCGCCAGCACGCGCGACCCGGCGCGCTTCGCCTTCGCCCACGGCGGCAAGGACGGCACGCCGTTCCCGGTCGACCGCGGGACCTACGACCGGACGATCGAGCTCCTGCGCGGCGCGCTCGGCCGCGCCAGGATCGACCACTCCGACCGGTCGCTGCGCTCAAGCGCCTTGCCGTCTTTGGTGCGGCCGCAGCCTCGCCTCCCGACCGCCGCTCGGCATCGAGCCCGGCACCCGGGTAGGAGGAGAGGGACACGAGCAGGCCCGACCGGGCCTTCTCTCGCTCTGCCCGCCTGCGCTGCCGAAACTTGGGCTCGGCAAGGTGCTGTTAGGGAAACCGCTGATAGCCTCCCTTCGCGACTGTCCGGCGCTGCCGGCGACGACCCGCTGCGGACGGATTACGGGGGAGAAGGGCGATGGCGGAGCAGACCATGCGGGCGCCGCTCGCGAGCGGCAGCGCCCTCCGGGCTCGGTTCGCGGACCTCGCTGCGACGCGCGGCTACGACGTCGTCGTCCGCATCGTCTTCATCTGCTGGATCGTCTTCCTCGCGGTGCCCAGCGCCCACGGCGTCGTCCTGCGCGTGCGGGTCCACCCGGGGTCGTGGGATCCCGCGCTGCTCGCCGAGCTCCTGGCGCGCGGCGCGACCTTGCTGTTCTTCGTGCTCGCGGCCTGGCTGGTCCTCATCCGGACCCGGCCGGTAGGCAAGGCGGGCGGGCTGCAGCCGCGCCTTGCGGCGCTGGCGGGGAGCTTCCTGCTGCTGAGCGTCGTGCTGTTCCCGCGCCACGATCTCTCGACCAGCCTCAATCTGCTGTCGGCCGGCCTGCTCCTCCTGGGCCACGCGCTCGCGGTCTACGTGCTGGCCCGGCTCGGGCGCTCGTTCAGCATCATGGCCGAAGCGCGCCGTCTGGTCACCGACGGCCCCTACGCGCTGGTCCGGCACCCGCTGTACGTCGCCGAGGAGATCGCCGCGATCGGGCTCTTTCTGCAGCACGCCTCGCTCGCAACCGCGCTTCTCTTCATCGCCCACCTGGCGAGCCAGCTGCAGCGCATGCGCCACGAGGAGCAGGTCCTGCGCGCGACCTTTCCGGAGTACGAGGCCTACGCCGCCCGCACGCGGCGCCTGATCCCAGGCGTGTACTGAAGCCGGTCGACCCGGGCGGCCGGACGAAGTCCGCACCAAGCGTCGATGACCCCGAGAGGTCGACCGCGGCGCCGGGCGACGAGCCGCAGGGTTGACGCTTCGGTTGCGCGACGGCGGTCATCTTCAACCGGCCGGGAATGGACAGATCGTCTCGTGTCGGGCAGTTGTGGTTCAGCGAGACGACCTCCGCTCTCGTCCGAGGTGAGAGCCCGACATGCCTTTGAAGCTGATCCTCCTGACCGCCGCGATGATCGGGTGCAGCGTGTTCGGAAGCGTGGCCGAAGCCGCGTTCGTGAGGAGGGACACGCTCCGGCCTCAGGACGCCGCGCCGTCGTGCGCACGATCGTGCAGGACCTGACCGAGGGCGCCGTAACCCTCGACGGCATCGAAGGCATTCATCATCCGCGCACCAAGCGGACCGAGTCCGGCCAAGCGAACACCGCCACAATCTACGCGCGGGTTTCGGGTGAGCTGCCCTCGCGGTTCCCGGGCCAGCCGGCGGTTCAGCTCGACGAGGACATCCTGACCTTCCTCTGCGAGCAGCTCGAGGACCGGCGCTGGATCTGCTCGACCGTTTCCTGCAAACGCTGGTCGATCTGGGGTCGCCGATGCTCGACTATTTCTTCCTCGAGAGGTAGCTCAGGCCGACGCGGGGCAGCCCCGCGCGACATCCTCTCCTGGCCTGGGCCGGGTCCGGCGCGATGCGGCCTGCGAGACCGCCCGGCCGAAGACTCCGCGCGATTGCGCTCCGAAGCGAGCGCGAGCCGAGGCTAGGGCAAAAGCTTGATCAGGGCGACGATCAGGCCGGTCTGACCGAGGAGGAGCGGCACCAGCCATTTGATGATCTGCGTCTCCAATGCGGCGAGATCGGCCTTGATGGCCGTAGGCAGAGATGTCGGCCCTGGTCGCGACGTCGGCGAGATCGGTCGCCCGGGTCTCGGCGAGGATGTCGGTGACCGTCTCAGCCTGAGCATCGGTGAAGCCCGCGTCCTTAAGGCGCTTGACGATCCGATGCGTATCGAGCGTGACCGTCGCCATGGCTCCATGTAAGGGCTTTGGCCTCGCGGCAGCAAGCACGCGTGCTTTCGCCCTTAACGGCGCCACCGTTCGGATGGTAGAGCTGGCCTTCGGGAGGCGCTCCGCATGACCACGCTGCTCTACAGCCATCCGTCCTCGCTCGAGCACGATCCGGGGCCGGGCCATCCCGAGTCGCCGGCGCGGATCCGGGCGATCCTGACGCTGCTCGAGCGCGAGGAGCGCAAGGGCGCGCTGATGGGCGTGCAGCGCGCGAGAGCCGCCGCGGGCGACGCGCGAGCAGCTCGAGCGGGCGCATACCGGCCGCTACGTCGATGCGATCCTGGCCGCCGAGCCGCGAATCCGGCTACCGTGCGCCTCGACCCGGACACCGTGATGTCGCCGGGCTCGGCCGAGGCGGCGCTGCGCGCCGCCGGCGCCGCCGTCGCCGCGGTCGGTGCGGTGATCGCGCGGCGAGGCGCGGCAACGCCTTCTGCGCGCTGCGTCCGCCCGGCCATCACGCCGAGCCCGAGCGGGCGATGGGCTTCTGCCTGTTCAACAACGTCGCGATCGGCGCGCTCGCCAGGCGCTCGCCGCGCACGCGTCTGGAGCGGGTCTCGATCTTCGATTTCGACGTCCACCACGGCAACGGCACCCAGGCGATCTTCGCGCGCGAGCCGCGGTGCAGTACCTCTCGACCCACCAGTGGCCGCTCTATCCGGGCACCGGCGCGCGCGACGAGACCGGCGTCGGCAACATCGTCAACCGGCCGCTGCCGGCCGGCACCGGCTCGAAGGAGTGGCGGCGCGTGGTCGAGGCCGACATCCTGCCCGCGATCGACGGCTTCGCGCCCGAGCTGATCATGATCTCGGCCGGCTTCGATGCCCATCGCGCCGATCCGCTCGCGATGCTCGAGCTGGTCGAGGACGACTACGCCTGGGTGACGCGCGAGCTCATGGCGCTCGCCGCCCGGCATGCCGGCGGGCCGGGTGGTCTCGGTGCTCGAAGGCGGCTATGATCTGACCGCGCTCGCCAACAGCTGCCTCGCCCATCTCGAACGCGCTGCGCGAACCCTGAGCCGAGCCTGCGCTGCCGAACCCGTGGGCCCGGAGCCTGTGAGCGAAGAATCCCCGAGCTGGACCACCTTGCCGCCTCCCGCCGCCGCGCCCGAGCCGGCCGCGGAGGCCGCTCCGGGGGCGGAGGTCGCCGCCGCATGAGCTTCGAGCAGGCGCTCGCCGAGCTCGAGAAGATCGTCCAGGACCTGGAGCGCGGCCAGCTCGATCTCGAAGCCGCGATCCGGGCCTACGAGCGCGGCACCGCGCTCAAGGAGCATTGCGAGCGCAAGCTCAAGGAGGCGAAGCTCAGGGTCGAGCGGATCACGCTCGGCCCGGACGGCAGCGCCCGCAGCGAGCCGATGGACTCCGCTTGAGCGCGCCATGGCGCCGCTCGCGGAGCGCATGGCGGCGGTCGCCGACGCGATCGAGATCGAGCTCGACCGTCTGCTGCCGCCGGTCGCGGGCGCGCAGGCCCGGCTGCACGAGGCGATGCGCTACGCCGTTCTGGGCGGCGGCAAGCGGCTGCGGCCGTTCCTGGTCGTGGCCGGCGCCGAGCTGTTCGCGGTGCCGGCGCCGCGCGCGCTCCGGGTCGGCGTGGCGATCGAGCTGATCCACGGCTATTCCCTGGTCCACGACGACCTGCCCGCGATGGACGACGCGCTGACCCGGCGCGGCCGGCCGAGCGTGCCACCGCCGGTTCGACGAGGCGACCGCGATCCTGGTCGGCGACGCCCTGCAGAGCCTGGCCTTCGAGCTCCTGGCCGACCCCGCGACCCACCCCAAGGCTGCGGTGCGCTGCAGCCTGGTGCGAAGGCTCGCCGTGCGCCGCCGGCTCGCTCGGCATGTGCGGCGGCCAGATGATCGACCTCGAGGCCGAGGGCCGGACCGCTCGGCCTCGACGAGGTGCTCGAGCTGCAGCGCCTCAAGACCGGCGCGCTGCTCGAGTTCGCCTGCGAGGCGGGCGCGATCCTCGGCGACGCCGGCGAGGCGTCCCGCGCCGTGCTGCGCGCCTACGCGGCCGATCTCGGCCTCGCCTTCCAGATCCAGGACGACCTGCTCGACGTCGACCGGCGATGCGGCGCTCGCCGGCAAGGACCTCGGGCGCGATCAGGCCGCCGGCAAGGCGACCGTGGTCGGCCTGCTCGGCGTCGAGGGCGCGCGGCGCGCGCCTGCGCGAGCTCGCCGCGAGCGCCAACCGCCATCTCGATCGGCTCGATCGCGAGGCCGCCGTGTTGCGCGAGGTGTTCGAGTTTGTCATAAGCCGAACGAGCTAGAGTCGCATTTGCCATCGCCGATGGTCGCCTTGCGTGCGAGATCGGATGCGTCTCGAGGGAGGACAACGAGCCCATGGTTGAGACCCCCCTGCTCGACACGATCGACGAGCCCGCCGACCTGCGCTGTCTCGCCCCGGAAAGCCTGCGCCAGCTCGCGGACGAGCTGCGCGCCGAGACCATCGACGCGGTCTCGGTCACCGGCGGCCATCTCGGCGCCGGCCTCGGCGTGGTCGAGCTCACGCTGGCGCTGCACTACGTGTTCGACACGCCGCGCGACCGGCTGGTCTGGGACGTCGGCCACCAGGCCTACCCGCACAAGATCCTGACCGGGCGGCGCGGGCGGATCCGCACCCTGCGCCAGCCGGGCGGCCTCTCGGGCTTCACCCGGCGGGCCGAGAGCGAGTACGACGCCTTCGGCGCCGCCCACAGCTCGACCTCGATCTCGGCGGCGCTCGGCATGGCGGCCGCGCGCGACCTCGCGGGCGAGGACTTCAACGTCATCGCGGTGATCGGCGACGGCGCGATGAGCGCCGGCATGGCGTACGAGGCGATGAACAACGCCGGCGCGATGAACGCGCGCCTGATCGTGATCCTGAACGACAACGACATGTCGATCGCGCCCGCGACCGGCGCGATGCACGACTATCTCTCGCGGGTGATCTCCTCGCAGTCCTACCTGACCTTCCGCCACGTCGCCAAGCAGCTCGCGGGCTACGTGCCGCGGCCGCTGGCCGAGGCGGCCGAGAAGGCCGAGGAGTACGCGCGCGGCATGATGACCGGCGGCACGCTGTTCGAGGAGCTCGGCTTCTACTACATCGGCCCGCTCGACGGCCACAACATCGACCATCTGCTGCCGGTGCTGAAGAACGTCCGCGACGCCAAGCGCAGCGGCCCGGTCCTGATCCACGTCCGCACCCAGAAGGGCAAGGGCTACCCGCCGGCCGAGAACTCGGCCGACAAGTACCACGGCGTGGTCAAGTTCGACACCGCGACCGGCGCGCAGTTCAAGAAGAAGGGCAACGCGCCGGCCTACACTTCGGTGTTCGCCAAGGCGCTGATCGAAGAGGCGGCGGCGGACGACCGGATCGTCGCGATCACCGCGGCGATGCCGTCCGGCACCGGGGTCGACGCCTTCGCCAAGCGCTTCCCCGAGCGCGCCTTCGACGTCGGCATCGCCGAGCAGCACGGCGTGACCTTCGCCGCCGGGCTCGCGACCCAGGGCTATCGGCCGTTCTGCGCGATCTACTCGACCTTCCTGCAGCGCGCCTACGACCAGGTCGTGCACGACGTCGCGATCCAGGGCCTGCCGGTGCGCTTCGCCATGGACCGGGCGGGCCTGGTCGGCGCCGACGGGCCGACCCATGCCGGCGCGTTCGACGTCGCCTATCTCGGCTGCCTGCCGGGCTTCGTGATCATGGCGGCCGCCGACGAGGCCGAGCTGATGCACATGGTCGCGACCATGGCGCGGATCGACGACCGGCCGTCGGCGGTGCGCTACCCGCGCGGCGAGGGCATCGGCATCGACCTGCCGGAGCGCGGCACGCCGCTCGAGATCGGCAAGGGCCGGATCGTACGCGCCGGCGGCGGGCCGATCGCGCTCCTGTCCTTCGGCGCGCGCCTGCAGGAGTGCCTGAAGGCGGCCGACGAGCTGACCGCGCGCGGCCTGCCGGCGACGGTCGCCGACGCGCGCTTCGCCAAGCCCCTGGACCAGGAGCTGATCCGACCGCCTCGCGGCCGAGCACGAGGTGCTGATCACGATCGAGGAGGGCGCGATCGGCGGCTTCGGCTCGCAGGTCCAGCAGTTCATGCTGGAGGCCGGCCTGCTCGACCACGGCCGCCTGCGGCTGCGCTCGATGATCCTGCCCGACCGCTTCATCGACCACGGCTCGCCCGCCGGGATGTACGAGGAGGCGGGCCTCAACGCGAGCCAGATCGCGACGCTCGCCCGCCTGACCCTCGGCTCCGGCGAGCGTACGGTGCGCCACGCGAAGGCGAGCGCCTAGACCAGGGAGCGCCGATGCCTCCGGTGGCGCCGGACGGAGGGGGTCGGATGGAGTGCCCGAACTGCGGCCAGGCGTCGCCGGCGGGCAGGTTCTGCATCGCCTGCGGCGCAGCCCTGGTCGCCGGCTGTCCCGCCTGCGGCGCGGCGACCGTGCCGGACGCCAGGTTCTGCGCCGCAATGCGGCCATCGACTTAGCCCGCCCGAGGCGGCCCCGGCACCCGCTCCGCGCCCGAGCCCGCGCGGCCCCGAGCGCCGCCATCTGACGGTGCTGTTCTGCGACCTCGTCGGCTCGACCGCGCTCTCCGGCCGCCTCGATCCCGAGGACGTGGGCGCGCTGATGCGCGCCTACCGCGACTGCTGCAGCGAGGTCGTGAAGCGCTGGGGCGGGCACGTCGCCCGCTTCCTGGGCGACGGGGTGCTCGCCTACTTCGGCTTTCCGCGCGCGAACGAGGACGATGCCGAGCGCGCCGTGCGTGCCGGTCTGGAGCTGACCGAAGCGGTCGCCAAGCTCGCCGTCGGCGGCGACGTGGCGCTCGCGACGCGGGTCGGCATCGCGACCGGCCAGGTGCTGGTGGGCGAGCTCATCGGAGAGGGCGCCGCGCAGGAGGAGGCGGTGTTCGGCGAGACCCCGAACCTCGCGGCGCGGCTCCAGGCGCTCGCCGAACCCGGCGCGGTGGTGATCGCCGCGAGCACCCGGCGCCTGGTCGGCAGCCTGTTCGCGCTGACCGACCTCGGGTCCCAGCCTCTCAAGGGGTTCGCCGAACCGGTCCCGGTGTTCCAGGTCGGCGGGGAGGGCCGCGCCGAAGGCCGCTTCGAGGCGCTTCGCGGCCGCCACGTCACGCCGCTGGTCGGGCGCGCCAACGAGCTTGCGATCCTGATGGAGCGCTGGCTCTGGGCGCGCGAGGGCGACGGTCAGGTGGTGCTGCTTTCGGGCGAGCCCGGGATCGGCAAGTCGAGGCTGCTGCGGGCCCTGCGCGAGCGCCTCGCCGACCAGCCCCATGCCGTGCTCAGTCATTTCTGCTCGCCGCACCACACCAACAGCGCGCTGCATCCCGTGATCGCCCAGCTGGAGCGGGCGGCGGGGTTCACGGCCGAGGACGACCCCGCGGCCAAGCTCGCCCGGCTCGAGACCCTGTTCGGGCCTGACTCGGAAGAGGCGGTCGCGCTGACCGCGGCCTTGCTGGCGGTCCCGACCGAGGGGCGCGATCCGCCGCTCAACCTCACGCCGCAGCGCCAGAAGCAGCGTACGCTCGAGGTCCTGCTCGATCAGCTCGAGGCGCTGTCCCGCCGGCGGCCGGCGCTCATGCTGTTCGAGGATGTCCATTGGGCCGACCCCTCGACGCTGGAGTTCGTCGACCAGCTGGTCGAGCGGGTACGCGCGATACCGACTTTGCTGCTGCTGACCTTCCGCCCCGAGTTCGCGCCGTCCTGGATCGGCCAGGGCCACGTCACCCAGCTGCCGCTGAGCCGGCTCGGCCGGCGCCAGGGCGCGGCGCTTGTGCAACAGGTCTGCGGCGACAAGGCGCTGCCCCAGGAGGTGCTCGATCAGGTCCTGGAGAAGACCGACGGCGTGCCGCTCTTCATGGAGGAGCTGACCAAGACCGTGCTCGAGTTCGGGCCTGCTGCGTGCCGCCGGCGACCACTACGAGCTCACCGGCCCGATCCCCTCGATCGCCATCCCGGCGACCGTGCACGATTCGCTGACGGCCCGGCTCGACCGTCTGGCGCCGGTGCGCGAGGTGGCGCAGACCGCCGCCGCCATCGGCCGGCGGTTCCCATTCCAGCTGCTGAGCGCGGTCTCGCACCTCGAGGTGGAGGAACTGTGCCAGGCGCTCGACCAGCTGACCGATGCCGAGCTGATCTTCCGCCGCGGGGCGCCACCGCACGCGATCTACACCTTCAAGCATGCCCTCGTGCAGGACGCGGCCTACCAGAGCCTGCTGCGCAGCCGGCGCGCCATCCTGCACGCCCGAATCCTGGCGGCGCTGGAGCAGGACTCGCCGGAGAGCAAGGAGCTCGAGCCGGAGCTGTTCGCCCATCACGCGACGCAGGCGGGCAAGCTCGAGAAGGCGGTCCGCTACTGGCATGCCGCCGGCGAGCGGGCCCTGGAGCGCTCGGCCAATGCGGAAGCGGTCGGCCACCTGACCAAGGGGCTCGAGCTGCTGCGGGAGCTCCCCGACCCGACGCTGCGCGGGGCGCTCGAGCTGAGCTTGCGCCTGACGCTCGGCCCGGCGTTGATCGCCACCAAAGGCCAGACCGCGGTCGAGGTCGGTGAGAACTACAACCGCGCCCGCCAGCTCGCCGGCGAGATCGGCGAGGACACGCAGACCTTCCGCGCGCTGTTCGGCCTCTGGCAGTTCCATCTCCTGCGGGCGGAGCTGCACACCGCCCGGGAGCTCAGCGAGCAGTGCGCGGCGATGGCGCGCCAGCGCGACGATCCGGAGCTTCTGATCGGGTCCTGCCGCGCGCTCGGCGCGGCCCAGTACTATCTCGGCGAGTTCGTGGCGGCGCGGGCAACCCTGGAGGAAGGCGTGGCGCTCGCCAAGCGCCTGCCCCGGCGCTGCCATCCCTACGCCTTCCTCGCCGATCCGCGGGTCAACTGCCGCACCTACCTGAGCCGCACGCTCTGGACCCTGGGCTATCCGGATCAGGCGGCCGCGCTCGGCGATGAGGCGCTCGTGCTCGCCGAAGCGTCGCAGCATCCGTTCACGCTCGCCAACAACCTCGGTCTGATCGCCGGGCTCCAGCTCAGCCTGCGCGACGTCGAGCGCGCGGCCCGACTCGCGGAACTGCTGATCGAGCTGTCGAGCGAGCAGGGCTTCCCCTACTGGCTCGCGAACGGCCTCCTGTGGCGCGGCTGGGCGCGGGTCAGCAGAGGCGAGATCGAGGCCGGCCTCGCCGATCTCCACGACAGCATCGCCCGGTTCCGGGCTCGCGGCAACGCCATCACCGTCGCCCACGGCCTGAACATCCTGGCCGACGCCTGCCGTCAGGCCGGTCGGGCCAAGGAGGGTCTCGAGGTCCTGGCCGAGCTCGAGCCGGGGGACGAGCGCCGTCACGCGGCCGAGTCGCGACGGCTTGAGGGCGATCTCCTCGCGCTGACCGGCCAGCCGGAGGTGGCCGATGACCGCTACCGGCTGGCGCTCGCGATCGCCCGCGAGCAGTCCGCCAAAGCCTTCGAGCTGCGCGCCGCGACCAGCCGGGCACGCCTCCTGCGCGCTCAGGACAGGCCTCAGGAAGCGCGAGACCTCCTGGCGCCGGTCTACGGATGGTTCACCGAGGGCTTCGCCACCCCCGACCTCAAGGACGCAAGCGCGCTGCTCGACGAGCTGGCGTGAGCGCGGACCGCAAGCGCCGCCTCGATCAGCTGCTCCTCGAGCGCGGTCTGGCGGAGAGCCGGGCCAAGGCCCAGGCGCTGGTCCTCGCCGGCCAGGTGTTCAGCGGCGAGCGCCGGCTCGACAAGCCGGGGCAGGCGGTCCGGCGGAGATCACCCTCGAGATCCGAACGCCGGCCTCACCCTACGTCTCGCGCGGCGGGACCAAGCTCGCCCACGCGCTCGACCATTTCGGCATCGATCCGAACGGCATGGTCGCGCTCGACGTCGGCGCGTCGACCGGCGGCTTCACCGACGTGCTCCTGCGCCGTGGCGCCGCCCGGGTCTACGCCGTCGACGTCGGCCACGGTCAGCTCGACTGGCGGCTAGGAACGATCCGCAAGTGATTGTTCTGGAACGCACCAACGCGCGCCACCTGAGCCGAGATCTCGTCCCCGAGCCGGTCGATCTGGTGGTCTGCGATGCGAGCTTCATCTCGCTCCAGGTCGTGCTTGCCGGCGGCGCTGCGGCTCGCCGGTCCGGGCGCCTCGCTCGTGGCCTGATCAAGCCGCAGTTCGAGGTCGGCAAGGGCCAGGTGGGGAAGGGCGGCGTGGTCCGCGATCCGGCGCTGCACGCGCAGGTCTGCGCCGAGGTCGCGCGCTGGCTCGGCGAAGCGCAGGGCTGGCAGGTGCACGGCATCACCCCGAGCCCGATCACCGGCCCCAAGGGCAATCGCGAGTTCCTGCTCGCGGCCCGCAAGCCGATTCCGGGCTTGCCAAGCGCGCCGGCGACGTCCACATAGAGACCATGAGAGCAAGTTCATCCATTCTGAGACAGGACGAGCTCGCCGCTGACGAGCCCGCTCGTGACGCGGTGGCGCTGCGCGCCTTCTTTCGCCTGGTCGAGCTCTGGGGCCTGACCATGGAGCAGGCCAGGGTGCTGCTCGGCCAGCCGTCGCGCGCCACGCTCTACAACTGGAAGGCCGGCAAGGCGCGCAGCCTGCCGCACGACACGCTCTGCCGGATCAGCTACCTGCTCGGCATCCACAAGGCGCTCGAGATCCTGTATCGCGAGCCGGCGCTCGCCGATCGCTGGATCCAGCGGCCGAACGCCGCCTTCGGCGGCCAGAGCGCGCTCGAGCGCATGCTGGCCGGCGACGTCACCGATCTCGCCGCGGTCCGGGCGCATCTCGACGCCGCGCGCGGCGCCTGGACCTGATCCGGAGCCGCCGCTCCGGCGCCTGCGCTGGCCGGCGGCGCAGCGCATCCTGCCGTCGCGCTATCCGCCGGTGCAGCTGTTCGAGCGCCTGACCGACGATCCGGCCGAGTGGGAGACCCTGGCCGAGATCGAGAGCCTGACCAACCCGCGGATCCGCGATCAGATCGGCGAGATCCGCCTCGTCCCGCCGGACGAGCGGGTGAGCGGACCGGGCGCGAGCTGGGTCATGGCCTCGTTCACCCACCTCAACCCGCGCGGCTCGCGCTTCTCGGACGGTAGCTACGGCGTCTACTACGCCGCGCGCGAGCTCGCGACCGCGATCGCCGAGACCGTGTTCCACCTCGGCCGGTTCTATGGCGAGACCGCCGATCCGCCGCATGCCGAGGACATGCGGGTGCTGCCGGCCGGGTCGACGCCCGCTTCCACGATCTGCGCGGCGATCCGCGCTGGCGGCCCTGCCTCGATCCGGACGACTACGGTGCAAGCCGGAAGCTCGGCCGCTGGCTGCGCGCTCAGGGCAGCAGCGGCCTCGTCTATCCGAGCGTGCGTCGGGGCGGCGGCCAGTGTCTCGGCGCGTTCCGGCCCAAGGCGGTCGGCATCCCGGTCCAGGGCCGCCACCTGCAGTACCACTGGGACGGTCGAAGGATCAGCCGCTACTTCGACTACCTCGAAGAGCGCTGGATCGCGCTCGAGCCGACCTCTACGCCGCCCGGTTGAGCCGATCGAACCCGGCAGCGAGGTCCGCGATCAGGTCGTCCGGGTCCTCGAGACCGGCGTGGATCCGCAGGCACGGACCCTCCGCCTGCCAGGCGGTCGCCGTGCGGTAGCGTTCGGGGTGGGTCGGGATGATCAGGCTTTCGTAGCCGCCCCAGGAATAGCCCATTCCGAACAGCTCGAGACCTTCGACCATGGCCGCGACGGCCGCTTTCGAGCAGGGTCGCAGGATCACGCCGAACAGGCCGCAGGCGCCCAGGAAGTCGCGCCGCCAGAGGGCATGACCGGGATCGTCGGGCAGGGCGGGGTAGAGCACCCGCGCGACCTCGGGCGTCCCTGCAGCCAGAGCGCCAGCCGCAGCGCGTTGGCCTGGTGGCGCTCGAGCCGGACCGAGAGCGTGCGCAGGCCGCGGAGCGCCTGGTAGCAGTCGTCGGGCGAGACGCAGGCACCCGAGGTCCTGCATGCCGCTGCGGAGCTGCCGGTAGAGCGGCTCGGCGCTGAACGGTGCCCATCATGAGGTCGGAATGGCCGCCGATGTACTTGGTCGCGGCGTGGATGCAGAGGTCGACGCCGTGCTCGAAGGGCTTGAAGTACAGCGGCGTCGCCCAGGTGTTGTCGAGCACGGTGAGAACGCCTCGACGGCGCGCGGCCGCGGCGATCGCGGGCACGTCCTGCACCTCGAAGGTCAGCGAGCCTGGCGATTCCATGTAGACGATCCGGGTCTCGGGCCGGATCAGGCGCGCGATCTCGGCGCCGATCAGCGGGTCGTAGTAGGTCGTCTCGACGCCGAAGCGTGACAGCACGCGATCGCAGAACTGGCGGGTCGGCGCGTAGGCGGCATCGACCATCAGGAGGTGGTCGCCGGTCTTGAGGAACGCCAGCAGCGCCTGGGCGATCGCGGTCTTGCCGGAGCCGGTGATGATCGCGCCATGGGCGCCATCGAGCGCCGCGACCGCGTCCTCGAGCGCGAAGGTGGTGGGCGTGCCGCCGCGGCCGTAGTAGACGCCGCGCACCTGCGCGCGGCGCCTCGAGCGCGGCGACCGTCGGGTAGAGGATCGTCGAGGCCCGGTAGACCGGCGGGTTGACCACGCCGCAATGGCTCGCCGGATCGCGTCCGGCGGCGACGATCAAGGTGTCGTCCTTCATCCGGCTTTCCCTCGCCCTGGACCGCGGGACTGGATTTTCCACCTTCACTGTGGCAGACCCGAGCTAACGGCGAAACGGCTGGCTCGGTGGTCGCGGCCAGGAGGGGCGCCGGCTGCGCCCCTGGTCCCGCTGCGGCCGAGCACCAAGCGTCCCAGCCGGGCTGCCAGATCGAACCTAGGGAGACCGTTCATGCGTTTCGCAACCACTTCGGCCGCCGGCACCGCGGTAGCGCTCGCGCTCAGCGTCAGCACCGCCCAGGCCGGCGCAACCCTGGATGCCGTCAAGTCGAAGGGCTTCATCCAGTGCGGCGTCAGCACCGGCCTCGCCGGCTTCTCCAATCCCGACGACGCCGGCAACTGGTCGGGGCTCGACGTCGATGTCTGCCGCGCGATCGCGGCCGCGCTGTTCGGCGACGCCGAGGCCGTCAAGTACACCCCGCTGACCGCCAAGGAACGGTTCACGGCCCTGCAGTCGGGCGAGGTCGACGTCCTGTCGCGCAACACCACCGTGACGCTCGCGCGCGACAGCACGCTCGGGCTCGACTTCACCGGCGTGACCTACTACGACGGCCAGGGCTTCATGGTGCCCAAATCGCTGGGCGTCAAGAGCGCGCTCGAGCTCGACGGCGCCTCGGTCTGCGTGCAGACCGGCACCACCACCGAGCTCAACCTCGCCGACTACTTCCGCGCCAACAACATGTCGTTCTCGCCGGTGGTCTACGAGCGTCCGGAAGAGACCGCCACGGCCTACGAGCAAGGCCGCTGCGACGCGCTGACCACCGACCAGTCCGGCCTCTACGCGCAGCGCATCGGCCTCGCCACCCCCGACGATCACATCGTCCTGCCCGAGGTGATCTCGAAGGAGCCGCTCGGGCCGGCGGTGCGCCACGGCGACAACGAATGGGGCGACGTGGTGCGCTGGACCCTCTACGCCATGCTCGAGGCCGAGGAGCTCGGCGTCAGCTCGGAGAACGTCGACGACCTGAAGGCCAACTCGACCAATCCGAACGTGCGCCGCCTGCTGGGCGTCGAGGGCGACATGGGCCAGGGTGTCGGCGTGCCCAACGACTGGGGCTACCAGGTGGTCAAGCAGGTCGGCAACTACGGCGAAATGTTCGAGCGCAACGTCGGCATGGGCACGCCGCTCAAGATCGAGCGCGGCCTGAACGCGCTCTGGACCAACGGCGGCCTGCAGTACGCGATGCCGGTGCGCTGACCTGGCTCCTGCCGCCGGGCTAGACCCGACGGCGGCCATCGGTGGCCGGGGCATGCCCCGGCCACTGGCTTTCCAGGGCGCCGCTCGCCGCACCGAGCAAACCCCGGAGTCCCTGACCCCGTGCAGCCTGGCGCCGCAGATCGGCGGGGCTGCGCGCCGCGCCGGTGCCGCCCGGCGCTCCTCCGGCCTCGGTCCGGAGCGCTCGAACGCCGCCGGCGGGGGCGCCGGCCGGGGTGGGCCGGAGAGCCCCGGCGCTTCAGAGTTCGTTAACCATTCTCGCGCATTCCGTTAGGCATGGTCACCTTCGGAGCAATCAGCGCGATGGATAGGCAGGAGCTGAGGCGCCGCGCCCGCGGTGGCCGGGAGATCGCGGACCGGATCGCGGCCAGCTGGCGCCGGGTGGGGCGCTCGTTGCTGGCGCTGGCGCTTGCCGGCGCCGGCACGGGCTGCGGCGGCGGCGGTGGCGGGAGCGGCGGGGCGAGCTCGGGGAGCTTCTTCGAGACCCGGGAATATCAGGCCAACTTCGGCCTCGACGCGGTCGGCGCGTCGACCGCCTACGCGGCGGGCGCCACCGGGCGGGGCGTGATGGTCGCGGTGGTCGACACCGGGATCGACGTCGACCATCCGGAGCTCGCGGCCCAGATCGCCGGCGGCAGCACCAACATCGTGACCGGCGATCCGCAGCAGGTCGACGACATCGATGGCCATGGCACCGCGGTCGCCGGGATCATCGCGGCGCGCCGCAACCAGGCGCTGAGCCACGGCGTCGCCTTCAACGCCAGGATTCTGGCGGTGCGCGCCGATGCCCCGGGCACCTGCGCCTCCAGCGCCGGCTGCGCCTTCGACCAGGCCGACGTCGCCGCCGCGACCGATCATGCGGTCGCGCGCGGCGCCCCGGTCATCAACTACAGCCTCGGCGGCGCGACCAGTGTCGGCGCGAGCCTCGAGGGCGCGCTGACGCGCGCGGCCGACGCCGGCACCATCCTGGTGTTCGCGGCGGGCAACGAGAACGCCGCCGAGCCGACCTTTCCGGCCCGCTTCGCCGCCGACCCGGCCGCCGGGGGCCTGGCGATCGCGGTCGGCGCGGTCGACGCCGGCAATCAGCTCACGAGCTTCAGCAACCAGGCCGGCAGCGCACGGGATCACTACCTGGTCGCCCCCGGCGCGCACATCCTGGCCCCGGCCCTGGGCGGCGGTGCGGCGCTGGTCAGCGGCACCTCCTTCGCGACGCCGCACGTCAGCGGTGCGGCCGCGCTCGTGCTGCAGGCAGCGCCGTTCCTGACCGCGGAGGAGGTGGTCGAGCTGCTGCTCGACAGCGCGACCGATCTCGGCGCCCCGGGCACCGATCCGGTCTACGGCCGCGGTCTGGTGAACCTCGCTGCGGCGCTCGGCCCCCAGGGTCCGCTCGGCGTGCCGCTCGCTGGCGCGGCCGACGGAGCGCAGGCGCCGCTCGCCGGCTCGGCGCTCCGGCTCGGGCCGGCCTTCGGACCCGGCCCGGAGCTCGGCAGGGCGATCTTCCTCGACGGCTACGGGCGCGCATACTGGCTCGATCTCGCCGATCGGGTCGCGACCCCGGCGCCGGGCCCCGATCTGCACGGCTGGCTGATCGCGGGCGCGCGCCCGCGGGTCCGCTCGATCAGTCTCGGCCGGCGGCTCGGGCTCGCGCTCTCGGTCAGCGAGCGCGCCGGCGAGGACCTCCTCCCGGGCGACCCCGAGAGCGCCGGCGAGCGTGCCGACGACGCCTTCGCCCTCGAGGTCGTGACCGGCGAGCTCGCCGGTCAGCCGGGTCGGCTGACCGTAAGTCACGGCTTGGGTCTGCAGGAGCGCTTCGGGGTGAGCAGCGTCGATCCCGGCGCGGCCGGCGGGCTGCTCAGCCAGGGCGCGTTCGCCTCGCCCTATCTCGCGCTTGCCGACCATCGCGGCGATGGTCTTCTCCTGGCGCAAAACGTCGCCCGGGGGACGGCGTTCCGGGTCGGCGTGGTGGCCAGCAAGGCCGAGCGGCAGGCGCCCCTCGAGCAAGGCAGCACGACGCTGGTGATCGGCGAGCTGATGCGCAGCTGGAGCGGCGGCCATGCGCTCGGGCTGCAGCTCGGCAGCATCGACGAGCAGCAGAGCCTGCTCGACGCCGAGGGCGGCGGGGCGCTGGGCCTGCCGGAGAGCGCGCGGACGACCTTCCTCGGCCTCACCGGCCGCCTCGCGGTGGCCGATCGGCTGGCGCTGTTCGGCCAGGGAAGCCTCGGCCTGACCGACCCGGGCGGCTCCGGCCAGGGGCTGCTCGGCGAGCTTTCGACCCTGCGCAGCAGCAGCTTCGCGCTCGGCCTCTCCGGCGGCGACCTGCTGGCCGCGGGCGACCGGCTGACCCTAGCGGTCGCCCAGCCGCTGCGCGTCGATGCCGGGACGGCGACGCTCGACCGCCCGGTCGGGCGCAGCTTCGAGGGTGCGATCGAGCGCCGCGCCGAGCGCGTCGACCTGGCGCCGGCCGGCCGGGAGATCGACCTCGAGCTCGGCTATCGCGTGGCGCTCGGCGCGCGCCGCGAGCTCCGTCTCAACTGGTTGACCCAGCTCGAGCCCGGCCATCGGCAGGACGCCGGACCGGCGCACGCGATCGCGCTGCGGCTGCGCACCGAGCTCTGATCGCGGCGCAGGCCGCCGGCGGCCCCGGCCTCCATGCGAGGAGAGCGAGCGCAGCTCGGCGGCGGCGACCGGGGTAGCGCGAGGCGAGGCCGCTCACCGGCCCGGGCACGCCGCCGCGCGCCGATCGGCGGTGAAGCCGCCGTCGCGGCTGCGATAGGCGATCGCCTGGCTGACCAGCCTGGTGGGAGAGTACAGGCGATACATCGGGCAGCCGTCGGCGTCGGCCCCGACCGGGACCTGATAGAGCTCGGGGCCGACCTGAACGGCGCCGGCGGGAAGCGCGCCGGCAACCGGATCGGCGCCCCCGTGCGGCGCGGCGGCGGGCGCGTCCGCTGCCGTGCCCCGCGCCGCCGGCTCCGCGCCGGGCGCGGCAGGCGGCGCGCAGCCGCCGAGCGAGCCCAAGCACCAGCCCGACAGGATCACCCCGGCGAGACCCGCCTGGCGCAGGCGCGCGGTTCGCGTCCGGCAGTGCTCGTTCATCGTTCAGAGCTCCGTTGGCGCGGCGCCGGTTCTGCCGTCCCCGCGGCGCGAACCCGCTTGGCGGGACGCTCGACCGCAGCGCTAGGCGGCGGCATCCGCCGTGTCAACCGGCCACAGGGCCTGGCCAGAAGCCGCGCGCGAGCAGCCGCTGCGCCATCGCTTTGCGGCGGTGCGAACGTCCACCGCCCGATGGTCGGGGAAGTCGGCCAGGGTTAGCGGTTCATTAACTAAAATTGTCGATGTTCGACAGCGCCGGTCGCGCGGGGCCGCCGGCGTGCGGGAGAGGTAGCGGGCCAGTGTTCATCGCCGCGTTCGTTCTTCAGTTCGGGCTCCATGTGCTGACCGCGGGCATGGCGTTCACGCTCGGCGCCCGGCTGCTCGAGGGAGGCACGGCCGGCCTGCCAGTGCTGGCCACGCTCACCGTTCTGGCCGCAGCAGGCGTGGCTGCGCTCGGCGCCGCGCTCGGCCGGCGTGCGGCGTCCGGTCGGGGGCCGAAGGGCGGAAGCGAGGTCGGGGTCCAGGTCAATTCGTCGCGGCACGACGCGCTCACCGGGCTCGCCAACCGCGCGGCGTTCTGCGAGCGCCTGCGCACGGCGCTCGGCGGCGCGCGGCGCGACGACCGCAGCAGCGCGGTGCTGCGCGTCGATCTCGCCGACTTCAAGGCGATCAACGAGACCCTGGGCTGCGTCGCCGGCGATCTGCTGCTGCGCCACAGCGGCACGCGACTGCTGGCGGTGCTGCGCGGGTCCGACATGCTGGCGCGGGTCGGGGCCGACGAGTTCGCGATCCTGCAGAGCGGGGTCGCCGCGCCGGCCGACGCCGCCGACCTCGCCGATCGTCTGCTCGCGGCGCTCGCCGAGCCGTTCGAGCTCTGCGGGCAGCTCACCCACGTCGGCGCGCGGGTCGGGATCGCGCTCGCTCCGGGCGACGGCGCGGACGCCGAGACCCTGCTGCAGCACGCCGGTCTGGCGCTCGGCCGGGCGAAGGCCGGGCCGCCGCGCACGGTGCGCTTTTTCGAGGAGCGGATGGACAGCGAGCTGCGCGAGCAGAAGGCGCTGGAGCAGGATCTCGCCCAGGCGCTCGCGCGCGGCGAGCTCGAGCTCGAATACCAGCCGCAGTTCGACATCCGGAGCCGGCGCATGTTCGGGGTCGAGGCGCTGCTGCGCTGGCGCCATCCGCAGCGCGGCCGGATCGGTCCCGACCGCTTCATCCCACTCGCCGAGGACAGCGGCCTGATCCTGCCGATCGGCCGCTGGGTGCTGGAGCAGGCCTGCCTGCAGGCGGCGGCATGGCAGCAGCGCGGCCTGCACGGGCTGCGGATGGCGGTCAATCTCTCGCCGGTCCAGTGCCGCGATCCCGAGCTCGCCTGCCAGGTCGGGGACATCCTCGGCCGCACCGGGCTCGCCCCCGGGCAGCTCCAGCTCGAGATCACCGAGCGCGTGCTGATGGAGGAGACCGCGGCCAATCTCGAGACTCTCGACCAGCTCAAGCGTCTGGGGGTGCGGATCTCGCTCGACGACTTCGGCGTCGGCCACTCCTCGCTCGGCTACCTGCGGCGCTTTCCGTTCGACGAGATCAAGCTCGATCGCTCCTTCGTCGGCGCGCTCACTCACGATGCGAGCGCGCAGGCGATCGTGCGAGCGGCGCTCAGCCTCGGGCGCGGTCTCGGCCTCGACGCGATCGCCGAGGGGGTCGAGAGCATCGAGCAGCTCGAGCTGCTCGATGCGGAGGGCTGCCGACTCGCCCAGGGCTACTATTTCAGCCCGCCGGTCCATCCACGCGAGATCGACGCGATGGTCGCCGCGCTCGTGGGCGCGGCAGATGACGATGTGGCGCGGCAGGAACGGCAGGTACGCCATTGATTAACAAGCAATTAGCTTTATCGGCCTCCTGCCTCTGAACACCGGAGGCTGCCGCCCCCTTCGGTTCTGCGCAAGTTCAGGTGAAATTTCTGTTGAAGAGATCAACCGGCAGGAATAAGATCCCCATCAACTTACGATTTCACGAGGTCGCAAGACCTCAACCTTCACATCAAAGAGAGCGCGGCGGCAACGCCCGCCCTGTGGGGTGGTGTCAGGAATGGCTCCTTCGTGGGTGGCTGACCAGACGAACGCGGCACCGGCGGGTCCCGCGATGGCTGCGGTGCCCGATCTGCCGCGGCGGCGGACGGCGGCGAATCCGCTGCCGGCCGGCGCCCGTGCCCGGCGGCCGAACCTCGACAGCCTGGCGATCGGGGCGCCCCTGACCGCCGCCTTCATCGGCGTGCTGCTGGCCGAGGCCGGCGCGGTCGCGAGCGATCCCGCGGGCGCCGCGGATGGCGTGAGCGCGGTGGGCGGCAGCCAGGCGGGCGACCTCGGGGCGAGCTCGGGCCGCGCCGCCCACCTGCCGCCCGCACCCGACGCGGGCAGCGGGGCGACGACGGGCGCCACCTCCGGGCAGCAGGCGGCGCTCGATCCGGTCTCGGTCGGCGCGCTGCCGCCGGAGACGGCGACCGCGGCGGGAATGGCGGCGGGCGACGAGCTGCCCAGCCCCGCGGCCTCCGAGGTCTCGGCCGGCGTGTCGGCCAAGGCCGGCGCGGCCGGCGGGTCGAGCGTCAACATGACCATGCTGGGGCTGGACGACGCGCGCGCCGGGCACCGACACGCCCGAGCCGGGCGAGGACGGCTCGAGCGGCACGATCGGCGATCACGTCACCGGGAGCGACGGCGACGACGTGATCCACGGCACCCCCGGCGACGACCACATCGCGGGCGGCGACGGCGACGACGTGATCTACGGTCACGATGGCGACGACAGCCTGCTCGGCGAGACCGGCAACGATCAGCTGTTCGGCGGCGCCGGCGACGACCTGCTGGACGGCGGCAGCGGTCACGACGAGCTGCACGGCGGTTCGGGCGACGACGAGCTGCTCGGCGGGACCGGCAACGACGACCTGTTCGGCGGCACCGGCCAGGACCAGCTCGACGGCGGCCCCGGCCAGGACCTGCTCGATGGCGGCCCCGGCGCCGACCAGATGCAGGGCGGCACCGGCAACGACGTGCTGATCGTCGACGATCTGCACGACGTCGCGCTCGACAACACCCCCGGACCGAACGGCGGCGGCAGCGACACCTTGCAGGTGGACGACGGCTTTGCCGCGACCCTCCAGGCGGCCGGCGGCCCCGCGAGCGTCACCTTCGTGTTCAGCGACAATCTCGGCATCACGCTGCCGGCCGGCGCCGCCAGCTACTCCCAGCAGGTCGCGCCCGGCATCGAGCACGTGGTCCTGAGCGGCTCGGCGGATCACGACGTGCTCGGCAACAGCGGCGACAACCGCATCACCGGCAACGACGGCGACAACGCGCTCTACGGCTGGGGCGGCGACGACGTGCTGAGCGGCGGCGCGGGCAACGACCTGCTCGACGGCGGCGCCGGGCGCGACCGGCTGGAGGGCGATGCCGGCGACGACATCCTGACCGGCGGCGCCGGGACCGATGAGCTCTACGGCGGCGCCGGCGACGACATCCTGAACGGCGGCCTCGGCAGCGATCAGCTCTACGGCGGCGCGGGCAACGACACCTTCGTCATCGGCCTGAACGACAGCGCGGTCGATACCGTGTTCGATCACGAGGGCATCAACCAGCTGCGCCTGGACGGCTTCGAAGGCGGCGCGGTGCAGACCGCGCTGGTCGGCGACGACCTCTATCTGGCGGTCGATCACAGCGTGGTCGCGGTGGTCAGCGACTATCGCGGCCACGAGGACGCCTGGAGCGGGATCGACCTCGGCCAGGGTCCGGTCCCGTTCGCCGACCTGATGGCCGCGACCAGCGCCACGCCGGCGAGCGCGACCACGGCGACGAGCGCAGCGCTCGCGCCGGCCGGCCAGGGCGACCTGCTCGGCGCCTATCTGAGCCAGCCCAGCCATGTCGGCGGCGCTGGCGCCGATCAGTTGAGCGGGACCGACGGCGCGGACTGGCTGAGCGGGCTTGCCGGCGACGATCATCTGCAAGGCGGCGCCGGCCAGGACGTGCTCGACGGCGGTGCCGGCAGCGACCTGCTCGAGGGCGGCGCCGGCGACGATCGCTATCTGTTCAAGTCCGGCGAGTGGGGCTTGGACACCATCCGCGACGCTGCGGGCTCGAACGTCGTCGAGCTCGACGGCTTTGCCGGGGCGAGGCTGGAGGGACGGGTGGTCGGCAACGATCTGTACGTCGTGGCCGACCACGCCCCGCTCTTCAAGGTCGAGAACCACGTCGGCCACGAGGAGGCGTTCGCCGGCGTCGAGGTCGACGGCGAGCTGGTCGCGACCGACGATCTGCTGGCCTAGTCGAGCGCCGCCTGCAGCGGCGCCGAGCCCGCGGTCACCGCCGCGCGCAAGGCCGCCGCCGGCGGCAGCAGCTGGCCGGCGTAGAAGCGCGCGCTGGCGAGCTTCGATGCTGCCAGCGGGTGCCCGGAGCGCCGCGCGGCCAGAGCCGAGCGCGCCAGCAGAAAGCCGCCAAGCGTGGTCGCCAGCATGCGCAGATAGGGCGTGGCGCCAGCGGCCCCGGCATCGGCGTCGTTGCCGTGCCCGGCCTGCAGCCAGCGGGTCGCCTCCTCGAGCTCGCCAGCGCCGCGGCGAGCGGCCGGCGCAGGTCCTCCTCCTCAGCCGCGCGCAACCCCGCGAGGTCGTCCTTGAGCTCGGCGAACAGCGCCCAGGGCAGCTGTCCGTCCGCCATGCGCAGCTTGCGGCCGACCAGATCGAGCGCCTGGATGCCGTTGGTGCCCTCGTAGATCATCGCGATCCGGGCGTCGCGCAGGTGCTGGGCGATCCCGGTCTCCTCGATGTAGCCCATGCCGCCGTGGACCTGGAGCGCGCTCGAGGCGATCTCGAAGCCGAGGTCGGTGCACCAGGCCTTGACCAGCGGGATCAGCAGCGCGAGCCGGCCCTCCGCCGCCGCCCGGCGCGCCGGGTCGGGCTCGTGCAGCGAGCGGTCGAGCGCCGCCGCCGCGCCGTAGGCGAGCGCGCGCATCGCCTCGATCTGGGACCGCATGGTCAGCAGCATGCGGCGCACGTCGGGGTGCTCGATGATCCGGGCCGGCGCCTCGCCGCCGCCGTCCTGCCGCCGTCCCTGGACCCGCTCGCGCGCATGGGCGAGCGCCGCCTGATAGGCGCGCTCGGCGAGCGCCAGGCCCTCGAGGCCGACCGCGAGGCGCGCGTTGTTCATCATCGTGAACATCGCCGCCATGCCGCCGTGCTCCTCGCCGACCAGGTAGCCGATCGCACCCTCGTCGTCGCCGAACGACATCACGCAGGTCGGGCTGGCGTGGATCCCGAGCTTGTGCTCGAGGGAGACGCAGCGCAGGTCGTTGCGGGGTCCGAGCGAGCCGTCGTCGTTGACCAGGAGCTTGGGGATCAGGAACAGCGAGATCCCCTTGCTGCCCGCGGGCGCATCCGGGGTCCGCGCGAGCACCATGTGGATCGTGTTCGGCGTGAGATCGTGCTCGCCGTAGGTGATGTAGATCTTGGTGCCGTGGATCCGGTAGTGATCGCCCGCGCGCAGCGCGCGGGTGCGGAGCGCGCCGACGTCGGAGCCGGCCTGCGGCTCGGTCAGGCACATGGTGCCGGTCCACTCGCCGCTGACCAGCTTCGGGAGGTAGCGTGCGCGCTGCTCGTCGCTGCCGTGGCGCAGCAGCAGCTCGACGCCCGCCTGGGTCAGGATCGGGCACAGGCAGAACGCCAGATTGGCGCTGTTCCACATCTCCCAGACCGCGGTCGCGACCGTGCACGGCAGGCCCTGGCCGCCCCAGGCCTCGGGGAACTGGAGGCCGTGCCAGCCGCCCGCGACGAACTTGCGATAGGCCTCCTTGAAGCCGTCCGGGGTGCGCACGACGCCGTTCTCGAGGCGCGCGCGCTGGCGATCGCCGCTGGCGTTCAGCGGGGCGAGCTCGCTGACCGCGAACCGGCCGGCCTCCTCGAGGATGTGGTCGACGACGTCGGCGCTCGCCGCCTCGAGACCCGGCAGGCGCCCGATCCCCTCGAGGTCGACCAGGTGCTCGAGGACGAAGCGGATCTCGTCGAGGGGCGGCGTATAGGGCGTCATCACGGTCCCACCATCGTCAAGCAAAGGTAAGGGGCGGCTCAGATCACCGCACCGGGGTTCAGGATCCCCTTGCGGGTCGAGCAGCCTCTTCAGCTCGCGCATCAGACCGAGCTCGACCGCGGACTTGCGCCGCGCCAGCTCGGCGCGCTTGAGGCGGCCGATGCCGTGCTCGGCGCTGATGCTGCCGCCGAGCCCGGTCACGAGGTCGAACACCAGGCCCTGGACCTCCTCGGCCCGGCGGCGGAAGTCCTCGGCCGCCATGCCCTCGGGCTGCAGCAGATTGTAGTGCATGTTGCCGTCGCCGACATGGCCGAAGGGCAGGATGCGCACGCCGGGCACCGCGCGCGCGAGCGCAACCGCGCCCTGCCCGATCAGGTCCGGCACGCGCGAGACCGGCACCGCGACGTCGTGGCGCAGCACCAGGCCCTCGTGCGCCATCGCCTCGGTCGGGTTCTCGCGCAGCGCCCAGAGCGCCTGGCGCTGCGCCTCGCTCGCGGCGATCACGCCGTCGGTCACCAGGCCGCCCGCCATGGCGTCCTCGAGCAGCCCGCTCGAGCTGCGGGCCGAGGCCCTCGGCGAGCGCCCAGGCGACCTCGGCGAGCACGTACCAGGGCGCCGGCCGGGCAAGCGGCGAGCGCGCGCCCGGCAGGTAGCGCAGCACCAGATCGACGGCGCCGCCTGCCATCAGCTCGAACGAGCTCACGGTCTCGCCGAGGCGCTCGCGGAACAGCGCCGAGCAGCGCCACCGCCGCCGCGGGCGAAGGAACCGCGAGCCACGCGGTCTGGCGCTCGCGCGGGCGTGGCGAGAGCCGGAGCACGGCCGCGGTGATCACGCCGAGCGTGCCCTCGGCGCCGATGAAGACCTGCTTCAGGTCGTAGCCGGTGTTGTCCTTGCGCAAGGCCGCGCAGACCGTCCCAGACCCGGCCGTCCGCGAGCACCACCTCGAGGCCCAGCACGAGCGCGCGCGCCATGCCGTAGCGCAGCACGTTGACCCCGCCGGCGTTGCTCGACAGGTTGCCGCCGATCTGGCAGGAGCCCTGGGCGCCGAGCGCGAGCGGGAACAGGCGGTTGACCTCGGCCGCGGCCTGCTGGACGGTCTCGAGCACGCAGCCGGCCTCGACCGTGATCGTGTCGTCGAGGGGATCGACCGCGCGGACCCGGTTGAGCCGCGCGAGCGACAGGACGACCAGGCGACCGGAGCGGTCGGGCACGCCGGCGCCGACCAGCCCGGTGTTGCCGCCCTGCGGCACGACCGGCACGCCCCGGGCATGGCAGAGCTCGAGCAGGAGCGCGACCTCGCGGGTGGTCGCCGGGCGTAGCAGGAGCGGCGTCCGGCCGCGCGCGGTGCCCCACTGCTCGGCCGCATGGGGTGCCAGGCGCTCGGGGTCGACGCTCCACCCGCGCCGGCCGACCCGGCGGTCGAGCTCGTCGAGGAAGCCGGGCGGCAGGGCGGCGGACGCCGCGCCGGCGCGTGTGGAAGCATCGGCCATGGCGAGTATCTAGGGAAACCACGGGACCGAGACAACGCCCCGTGCCGCCGGCGGTTGACGGGCAGGGCGGTTGACAGCTAGGGGGGCTCCGATAGCCTGACGCGGCAGCCGCTCGCCGCGGCTGATCTTCGGGAGGGGCCGAGCCATGGACCGGGCAGCGCTCGAGCGCGCGATCGAGGACGCCTTCGAGCAGCGCGGCCGGATCGACGCCAGCACCGGCGGCGAGGTCCGGGAGGCGGTCGAGGCCGCCCTGGACGGGCTCGACGTCGGGCGCTTCCGGGTCGCCGAGAAGATCGACGGCCGCTGGCAGGTCAACCAGTGGCTGAAGAAGGCGGTGCTGCTGTCGTTCCGCCTCAACCCGATGAGCGCGATCGAGGGCGGCCCGGGCGGCGCCCGCTGGTGGGACAAGGTCCCGTCCAAGTTCGCCTCCTGGGGTGCCGCGGAGTTCGCCGCCGCCGGCTTCCGCGCGGTGCCCGGCTGCATCGTGCGGCGCTCGGCCTACATCGCGCCCGACGTCGTGCTGATGCCGTGCTTCGTCAATCTCGGCGCCCATGTCGAGCGCGGCGCGATGATCGACACCTGGGCGACGGTCGGCAGCTGCGCGCAGATCGGCAGGAACGTGCACGTCTCGGGCGGCGCCGGGATCGGCGGCGTGCTCGAGCCGTTGCAGGCGGAGCCGGTGATCATCGAGGACGACTGCTTCATCGGCGCGCGCTCCGAGGTCGCCGAAGGGGTGATCGTCGAGCAGGGCGCGGTGTTGGCGATGGGGGTGTTCATCGGCGCCTCGACCCGGATCGTCGACCGCGCGAGCGGCGAGATCCACCGCGGCCGGGTGCCGGCCTATCGGTGGTGGTGCCCGGCACGCTGCCGGGCGGCGCCCTGCCCGACGGCCGGCCCGGGCCCGGCCTCGCCTGCGCGGTGATCGTCAAGCGGGTCGACGCCCGGACCCGCGCCAAGACCTCGATCAACGAGCTGCTGCGGGCATGACCGTGCTGACCGACCCGGTGGCGCTGACGCAGGCCCTGATCCGCTGCCCGAGCGTGACGCCGGCCGACCACGGCGCGCTCGCGGTGGTCGAGGATGCGCTCGCCCGGCTCGGCTTCGCCTGTCACCGGCTGACCTTCGGGGACGACGGCGGCGCGCCGGTGGGC
This sequence comes from uncultured Alphaproteobacteria bacterium, assembly GCA_963753275.1. Taxonomy (GTDB): domain Bacteria; phylum Pseudomonadota; class Alphaproteobacteria; order Geminicoccales; family Geminicoccaceae; genus DATAOG01. Next base: position 73,817 of record CAVWCE010000052.1, read on the forward strand.
AACCTCTACGCCCGCCTCGGCGAGGGCGCGCCCCATCTCGCCTTCGCCGGCCACACCGACGTCGTGCCGCCGGGCGATCCGGCGGCCTGGCGGGTCGACCCGTTCGCGGGCCTGGTGCAGGACGGCATGCTCTACGGCCGCGGCGCGGTCGACATGAAGGGCGCGATCGGCGCCTTCCTCGCCGCGACCGCGCGCTTCCTCGCCGAGCATCGGCCGGCAGGCTCGATCAGCTGCCTGATCACCGGCGACGAGGAAGGCCCGGCGGTCAACGGCACCCGCAAGCTGCTCGCCTGGCTCAAGGAGCAAGGCACCCGGCTCGATGCCTGCGTGGTCGGCGAGCCGACCAACCCGAGCCGGCTCGGCGAGATGATCAAGATCGGCCGGCGCGGCTCGCTGACGGGCTGGCTGAGCGTGCCCGGGACCCAGGGCCACGCCGCCTATCCGGAGCGCGCGGACAACCCGATCCCGCGCCTGCTCGCGATGCTGCGCGCGCTCAGCGCCGAGCCGCTCGATGCCGGCAGCGCCTATTTCCAGCCGTCCGAGCTGGTGATCACCTCGGTCGACGTCGGCAACCCGGTCAGCAACGTGATCCCGGGCGCGGCGCGGGCAACCTTCAACGTCCGCTTCAACGACCGGCACAGCGCGAGCTCGCTCGAGGCGCGGCTGCGCCGGCAGCTCGACGGCGTAGGCGGGCGCTACGAGCTGCGGACCGAGGTCAGCGGCGAGGCCTTCGTGACCCACCCGGGGCCGTTCAGCGAGCTTTTGGAGAGCCTGATCGAGCGCGAGCTCGGCCTCACGCCGGAGCTGTCGACCAGCGGCGGCACCTCGGATGCGCGCTTCATCAAGGACGTCTGCCCGGTGGTCGAGTTCGGCCTGGTCGGCGCGACCATCCACCAGGTCGACGAGCGCGTCGCCGTGGCCGACCTCGAGGCCTTGACCCGGGTCTATCGGGCGCTCCTCGTCAGCTACGTCAGACCCGCCTGATGCCCGGCCGCGAGGAGGTCTACCACTCGGTCTACGGCGCCTACCGGCTCGCGTTCCTCGACCCGTCCGGCATGACGTTCTTCAACCTTTCGGTGGACGGCTTCTGGCGCTCGTTCTTCGCCGCCGTGCTGGTCGCGCCCGGCTTCGTCCTGCTCGTCGCGCAGAAGCTGACGGCGCGGCCCGACGCGCTCGATCTCGGCTGGGCGATGCTGGTCCATATCCTCGCCTATGGCCTGATGTGGGCCGCTTTTCCGGTCGTCGCCCTGGTGCTCACCCAGCTCCTCGGCCTGGCCCGCAACTACGTGCCGCTGGTCGTGGCGGTCAACTGGGCCGCGGTCCTGCAGCTGGGCGTGCTCCTCGCGGCGATGCTGCTGGGCCTGCTCCTTCCGGCGCTGGAGGGCCTGGTCCTGCTGGTCGTCACCGGCGGACTGCTGTTCTATCAGTGGTTCGTGATCCGGACGGCGTTGCAGACCACCGGCGGGGTCGCGCTCCTGCTGGTGCTGGTCGACCTCGTGCTCAACACCACGATCAATATCTCGGCCGACCGCCTGATGTGAGCGGCCAAGCTCAGTAGTCGACCCGCACCAGATAGAGCCCGCAGGCCGGCGCGGTCGGCCCGGCCGCCGCCCGGTCCCGCGCCGCGAGCGCCGCCTCGATCCGCTCGACCGGCCAGCGGCCCTCGCCGATCAGCTTGAGCGTGCCCGCCATGTTGCGAACCTGGTGGTGCAGGAAGGAGCGCGCCCGGGCGGAGAGCTCGACCTGGTCGCCCTGCCGCACCACCGTCATCTGGGTGAGCGTCTTGATCGGCGACTGCGCCTGGCAGAGCGCGCTGCGGAAGCTCGTGAAGTCGTGCCGGCCGACCAGCCGCTGGGCGGCCTCGTGCATCATCTCGGCATCGAGCCGGCCGGGCACCTGCCAGGCCCGGCCGCGGTCGAGCGCGAGCGGCGGGCGCCGGTTGACGATCCGGTAGCGGTAGTGGCGCATGCGAGCCGCGAAGCGGGCATGGAAGTCGTCGCCGACCGCGGCCGCCTCGAGCACGACGATCGGCGCCGGCCGGAGATGGTGGTTGAGCGCGTTGCGCAGGGTCTCGACCGCGACCGCGCGCGCCAGATCGAGATGCGCGACCTGGCCGCAGGCGTGGACCCCGGCATCGGTCCGCCCGGCGCCGACCACCTGCGTCCGCTCGCCGCAGAACGCCTCGATCGCTTCTTCCAGGCTCGCCTGCACCGAGGGCCCGCTGCTCTGCCGCTGCCAGCCCTGGAACGGGCCGCCGTCGTACTCGAGCGTCAGCCGGTAGCGCGGCATCAGGGGCCGAGCCGCAGGCCGACCGGGACCTTGTGGCCGCGCAGGAAGGCGGCGCTCGGCATCGCGCTGCCGCCCGCCGGCTGCACCTGCGTGAGCCGCAGCGCGCCGTCGCCGCAGGCGACCGTCAGCCGCTCGTCCAGGACCTCCCCGGGCAACCCCCGCCCGGGCGCGATCTCGGCCGCGAGCACGCGCAGCCGGTGCCCTTCGAGCTCGGTCCAGCAGCCGGGCCAGGGGTTGAGCGCGCGCAGCTTGCGCTCGAGCAGGGCCGCGGGCTCGGTCCAGTCGAGCCGGCCCTCCGCCTTGTCGATCTTGGCGGCGTAGGTCACGCCGTCCTCGGGTTGCGGCCGTGCGGCCGCGCGGCCCGCCGCCAGATCGTCGATCGCCGGTCCGATCATGCGCGCGGCCAGCGCGGCGAGCTCGTCGTGCAGGCTCTGCGCGCTGCTCGCCGGGCCGATCGCGACGCGCTCCATCGCCAGGATCGGCCCGGTGTCGAGACCGGGCTCCATCTGGAAGATGGTGATCCCGGTCTCCCGGTCTCCCGCCAGCAGGGCGCGCTGGATCGGCGCGGCGCCGCGCCAGCGCGGCAGCAGCGAGGCATGGAGGTTGATGCAGCCAAGCCCGGGCGCGGCGAGGACCGGCGGCGGCAGGATCAGCCCGTAGGCCGCGACCACCGCGAGGTCGGCCTCGAGCGCCCGGAGCTCGGCCTGGATCTCCGGGATGCGCAGGCTCGCCGGGCGGCGCACCGGCAGGCCGAGGCCTTCGGCCGCGATCTCGACCGGCGAGGGACGCGCGCGCAGGCCGCGGCCGGCCGGGCGCGGCGGCTGCGTGTAGACCGCGACCAGCCGGTGCCGCCCGGCCGCCAGCGCCCGCAGGCTCGGCAGCGCGAAGCCGGCCGTGCCCATGAAGACCAGCCGCAGCGGGGAAGCGCCGGTTGGCGTCATTGGTCCCTCGGATCGACGACCGCTCGCGGCCCTGGTGATAGGAGCGCGCGCCGGGCTTGCCAAGCTCGCCGCGCGCGAGCGGGTGGAAGGGGCCGTCGCGATCAGGCGGTCGAACGCGCCCGCTTCGCCTTGGCCAGGCGGCGCAGGATCATGGTGCGCTTGAGCGCCGAGAGGTGGTCGACGAACAGGACGCCGTTCAGATGGTCGATCTCGTGCTGCAGGCAGCGCGCGAGCAGCGCCTCGGCGTCGATCTCCTGAGTCTGGCCCTCGCGGTCGAGGTAGCGCACCCGGACCTGATCGGCGCGCGCGACCTCGCCGAACTGCTTGGGCAGGCTGAGACAGCCCTCCTCGGCGACGTTGACGCTCTCGGAACGGGTCACGAGCTCCGGATTGATCACGAACAAGGGCGCCCGCGCCTCGTCCGGGCCGAGATCGACGACGAAGGCGCGCCGCAGCACGCCGACCTGCGGCGCCGCGAGGCCGATGCCAGGCGCCGCGTACATCGTCTCCAGCATGTCGTCGAGCAGGCGCAGCAGCTCGTCATCGATGCGCTCGACCGCGGCGGCGACCGTGGTCAGGCGCCGATCGGGCGCTTCCAGGATGTCGAGCAGGGCCATCGCGGCTCGTGTGGTGGTCGAGAAGGCGACCGAGAGCTAGGAATTCGGCGCCAGGCGGTCAAGCGCGACCGACGGCGCCCTCGCCGATCGGCCGGCGCGCCTTGAGCGCGGCGCCGAGCGTGCCGTCGTCGAGGTAGTTGAGCTCGCCGCCGATCGGCACGCCGAGAGCGAGGCGGCTCACCACCGGGCCGCTCGCGGCGAGGCGTTCGGCGACGTAGTGCGCGGTGGTCTGGCCGTCGACCGTGGCGCTGGTCGCGAGGATCACCTCGGCGACCGGCTCGCGCGCGACGCGCTCGAGCAGACGGTCGATGCCGAGGTCCTCGGGCCCGAGCCCGTCGAGCGCCGAGAGGCTGCCGCCGAGCACGTGGTAGCGGCCCTTGAACAGCCCGGAGCGCTCCAGGGCCCAGAGGTCGTCGACCTCCTCGACGACGCAGATCAGCCCGCCGTCGCGCTCGGCGTCGGCGCAGATCCAGCACGGGTCGGCGTCGTCGAGATTGCCGCACACCGCGCACTTGCGGACCTCGCGCGCGGCATTGGCGAGCGCGAGCGCGAGGCGCTGCATCAGGGTCTCGCGCTGCTTCAACAGGTGCAGCGCCGCGCGCCGCGCCGAGCGCGGCCCGAGCCCCGGCAGCCGGGCGAGCAGCTGGATCAGGTCGTCGAGCGCGCGCGCCGCCATACCGGCTCCGGAGCAGGGCCGCGCCCGCTCAGAACGGCAGCTTCAGCCCGCCCGGCAGGCTCATCCCGCCGGTCAGCTTGCTCATCTCGCCCTGGACATGCGCCTCGACCTTGGCCTTGGCGTCGTTGACCGCCGCGACCACCAGGTCCTCGAGGATCTCGATCTCGTCCGGGTCGACCAGCGTGCGGTCGATCTTGATCTGGCGCATGTCGCCCTTGCCGTTCAGGGTCACCGTGACCATGCCGCCCCCGGCCGAGCCGGCGATCTCGATGTCGGCGAGCTTGGCCTGCATGTCGGCCATCCGGCCCTGCAGCTCCTGCGCCTGCTTGAGCATGTTGCCGAGGTTCTTCATGGTCTCTCCACGTCGGCTCGAAGGGATCAGTCCGCGGCCGATCGGACGTCGACGATCCGCGCCCCGGGGAAGCTCTCCAGGACCCGCTTGACCCGCGGGTCGCAGGCCAGCGCATCGATCCGCGCCCGCTTGGCGGCGGCGTCCTGCTCGGCGAGCGTCGGCGCCGCACGGGCGCCGTCCCCGCCGACGCTCACCAGCCACGGCCGGCCGGTCCAGCGGCCGAGCGCCGCCGCGATCCGGCCGGTGAGCCCGGCGGGCGTGCCGGGCCCGAGCTGCAGCTCGATCCGGCCAGGCTCGAAGTGCACCAGATGCGCCGCCTGATACAGCCATCCATGCAACATAGGCTCGCCGCAGCGGCGGAACAGATCGACCGCCTCGGCGAAGGAGCGCGGCACCGCGACCTCCGGCGGTGGCGGCGCGACCTCGGCCTCCGGCTCGGCAAGCGCGTCGGCCTCGTCGAGCGGTGGCGGCGCGGGCGCGACCTGGGTCGCGCTGCGCAGCGCACGGGCGAGCGGAGCGGGCGGCGTCGGCCTCGGCGCGGCGCCGGGCGGCGCCGGGGTCGCCTGGTCGCGACCGTTGCGCAGCGCCCGCGCGAGCTCGGCCGGCGGCGGCAGCTCGGCGACGCAGGCGAGCCGGACCAGCACCATCTCGGCGGCGAGCAGCGGGCTCGGCGCCTGGCGCACGTCCTCGAGGCCCTTGAGCAGCATCTGCCAGTTGCGCGCCAGCACCGGCAGCGTCAGGCGCGCCGCCAGGGCCTCGCCGCGCCGGGCATCGGCCTCGGCCACCCCGAACGCCTGGGCGGCCTCGGGCGCTATCTTGATCCGGGTCAGCCAGTGGCAGATCTCGAGCAGGTCCTGCAGCACCGCCTCGGGCTCGGTGCCGAGGTCGTAGAGCTCGGCGAGCCGCGCGAGCGCGCCCGCAACCTCGCCGTCGGCCACCTGCTCGAACAGGGTCAGCACCCGGCTGCGGTCGGCGAGGCCCAGCATGTCCTGGACCTGCGCCGCGGTGATCGCGGCCTCGCCGTCGAGCGCGCCGAGCAGGGCGATCGCCTGGTCGAGCAGCGACAGCCCGTCGCGCACCGAGCCTTCGGCCGCGCGCACCAGCAGCGCGAGCGCGCCGGGCTCGACCCGGACCCGCTCCTTGGCGGCGATCTCGGCCAGATGGCGGCTCAGGCGCTCGCCCTCGATCCGCCGCAGATCGAAGCGCTGGCAGCGCGACAGGACCGTGGCCGGGACCTTGCGCACCTCGGTCGTGGCGAAGATGAAGATGGTCTGGGGCGGGGGCTCCTCGAGCGTCTTGAGCAGGCCGTTGAAGGCCTGCGGCGACAGCATGTGGACCTCGTCCACGATGTAGACCTTATGGCGCGCCGAGGTCGGGGCGTAGCGCACGCTGTCGACCAGCTCGCGCACGTCGTCGATGCCGGTCCGGGTCGCGGCGTCCATCTCCAGCACGTCGATGTGGCGGCCCTCGGCGATGCCGACGCAGTGCGTGCACTGGCCGCAGGGCTCGGGCGTCGGCTGGCCGGTGCCGTCGGGACCGATGCAGTTGAGCGCGCGCGCGATGATCCGCGCGGTGGTGGTCTTGCCGACGCCGCGGATCCCGGTCAGCAGGAAGGCATGCGCGATGCGGCCGGTGCGCAGCGCGTTGGTCAGCGTCCGCACCAGGGCCTCCTGGCCGATCAGCTCGGACAGGCGCTGCGGCCGGTAGGTGCGCGCCAGGACCCGGTACGGGCCGGTGCGCTGACCGCCAGGCGGGTCGAGGCTCGGGGCGTGTTCGGCGGCGCTGTCGGGCATCAGGGCTGACCCCGGAGGTGGTCCGGAGTTGGGCATGGCGATAGGGAGCTGGCCATGCGACCCGGCCCGAGCTCGTTACGGCTGCTTCCTTCCGGACCTGACCGGGTTGGCGAGTGGACCGTCCGCCCGCCAGCTCCCCGACGCCAATATCGGGCTTTCGTCCGCCGAGCGCAAGGCACCTTCAAGGCACCTGGACGGCCGTTGGTCAGGCCCGCGGCTTGGCGTAGAGTGAGCCCGCCGGCCACCGGGGAAGCGTCCATGAACCGCCTGTCCAATCCGCCACCGCATCGCTACACCGGCGCCGGCTTCGGTCGTGCCGCCCATCGCCGGCTCGATGCCGAGTGGCTGAGCGTGTGCCGAGCCAAGCCCGAGACGCGGGTCATCCTGATGGCCGGGCTCGAGGTGCTGGTGAGCGCCAGGGACGAGCCCTGCGCCGAGATCCTGACCGTGGCCGAGCTCGGCCAGGCGCTGCCCGAGGACGCGATCTTTCTCGGGGAGGAGGAGGGGGTCGGCCTGTTCGCGGTCGATCTCGGGCGCGCCGCGGCGCGCCGCGGCCGCTTCGCCGAGGTCCGGGCGGTCGGCGCCTGGCTGCCCGCGCGCGAGGCCGGGTGGTGCGCCTACGCCCGCGCGCTCGCCTTCTGGCACAGCCGGCACCGCTTCTGCGGGGCCTGCGGCGGGGCGACGGTGAGCGCCCAGGGCGGCCACATCCGGCGCTGCCAGATCTGCGACGCGCAGCACTTCCCGCGCAGCGACCCGGCGGTGATCGTGCTGGTGACCCACCGCCACCCGGAGCGGGGCGAGCGCTGCCTGCTCGGCCGCTCGGCGCGCTTTCCGGCCGGCATCTACTCGACGCTCGCGGGCTTCGTCGAGCCCGGCGAGTCGCTGGAGGAGACCGTGCGCCGCGAGATCCACGAGGAGGCCGGCGTCGAGATCGTCGACCTGCACTACCGCTCCTCGCAGCCCTGGCCGTTCCCGGCCTCCCTGATGATCGGCTTCCGCGCGACCGCCCGTAGCGACGCGCTGCGCCTCGATCCCGACGAGCTGGTCGACGCCGGCTGGTACAGCCGGGCCGAGCTGATCGACCCCGAGCGCCGGCCGGTCCAGCTGCCGAACCGCGACTCGATCGCGCGCCACCTGATCGAGGACTGGCTCTACGAGGAGCCGGTGCCGGCCTAGGGCGTCAGACCGGGGGATCGAGGAGCGCCTGCAGGCGGCCGGCCGCGGCGCGCGCGAAGCGGATCAGCATCGCCCTGCGGCGGGCGGCGCTCAGGCAGCGCAGCCGCGCCTCGCGCAGGATCTCGCCGGCGAAGCGGTCGGCCAGGATCAGCCCCTCGCCCGGCGGCAGCAGCTCGAGCGGGAAGCCGGCGGCGACCGCGAAGTAGAAGCGGTCGCAGTAGTCCAGGTACTCCTGCCACTTGCGGTCGGCGACGAAGTCGGCGCGGCTGCTCTTGATCTCGACCAGGGTGATCGTGCCGCTGCGATCGAGGGCGAGCAGATCGGCGCGACGGCCGTTGGCGAGCGGCACCTCGGGCAGGACCGCCTGACCGGCGGCGCTCAGCGCCCGCGCCACGCCCCGCTGGATCCCGGCGGCGCCGCTGCCCGCGCCCATCGCCGACCGCCTCCATGCCCGCTCGAGGATTCAACCGAACCTTAACCTCGCGTCCGCCACAATGACCCTAGCGCCCGGCCCCATGTCCGCCGGGTCGGCCGACGGATTCCCAAGCGAGAGGTCGACATGAGTGCGCCAGCCGGCCAGCCTGCGTCGCACGCCAGCCCCTCGGTTGCGGTGGTCGGACGGCGGCGCGCCCAACTGGTGGGCGGCGCCCTGCCGGACCCCCCGGCCGAGCCGCGGCTCTCGCTCGCCGACGTCGAGGCACTGCAACAGGATCCCTCGCCCGAGGCCCGGGTCGAGCTGGCCGCCAAGTTCGGCCGACAATACGACAGCCTGCTCGACGGGCAAACCCGCTCGCTCGCCGATGCGGTGCTGGCGCTGCTGGTCAAGGACCTCGAGAAGAAGGTCCGCCTGACGCTGGCCGAGGCGCTGGCCGGGAGCCCCAACCTGCCGGCCCGGATCGCGAGCCGGCTGGCGCGCGACGACATCGAGGTCGCCCGGCCCGTGCTCGAGCAGAGTCCCGTGCTGGGGGACGAGGAACTCGGCGAGATCGTCCGCACCCACGCCATGCAGTACGCGCTCGCGGTCGCCGGGCGCGAGCATCTCTCGGAATGCCTGTCCGAGATCCTCGCCGAGACCGGCGAGGCCGAGGTGGTGGGTCGGCTGGTCGGCAACGGCGGGGCGCGGATCTCGGTCAAGACGCTGCGGCGCATAGCCGATGACTATCAAGACGACCGCAGCGTGCAGGAGCGCCTGATCCGGCGCCCGGCGCTGCCCTACGAGCTGGTCGACCTGCTGGTCGCGGCGATCGGCGAGCGGCTGGAGTGGGAGCTCGTGCGCGACCGGCGCATGAGCGCCGACGAGGCGCGCCAGCTGATGGCGGCGACCCGCGACCGCGCCACCCTCAGCATCGTCACCCGCGAGCATGCCGAGCGCTCGCTCGAGCGCGAGCTGCGCCATCGCCTGAGCAACGGCGAGCTCGGTCCCGAGGACATCCTGTCGTTCCTGCGCGACGGCGAGATCGGCCGGGTCGAGGCCAGCCCTCGTGCTGCTCGCCGACAGCGATCTGACCCGCACCCGCCAGCTGCTCTACGGCGTCGACAAGCGCGGCCTCGCCGCGCTGTGCGCGCGGGCGGGCTTCGGCACGCCGCACTACGTCGCCCTGCGCATGACCCTCGATCTCGCCGAGCGCGGCCTGAAGGGCGACGCGCCGGAGCAGCACTACCCGGACGAGGCCGTCCAGTTCATCCAGGAGCAGTACGAGCGGATCAGGGGCGACGACGCCCAGATCCGGCCGTGGTTCCGCCCCTGAGCGGTCGCCTCAGGCCCCGAACAGCTGCAACCCTTGGTTTCCGCCTTCGGCGGGCGGCTCCGAGCCTTGCCGATCCTGGTTTTCCGGGGCTTGCGCGCGCTCGGCGCTTGCTCCCCGTGATCCACATCGCTGTGGACAAATTAGCCTGTCACGAGATCGCGGGACGGTGATAGTTTCGTGACATGACGACCGATCTCCTCGCCCAGCCGGACGCCCTCGAGGCGCGGGCGCCGGCCGGCTTTCGCACCCAGCCGCACAACATCGAGGCCGAGCAGGCGCTGCTCGGCGCGATCCTGATCAACAACGAGGCCTATCACCGGGTCTCGGAGTTCCTGCGGCCGGAGCATTTCTACGAGCCGGTGCACGGTCGGATCTTCGAGTCGATGAGCCGGCTGATCGAGCAGGGCCGGCTCGCCGACCACCTGACCCTCAAGGTCGCGTTCGACGAGGACGAGGCGCTGCGCGAGCTCGACGGCGCGCGCTATCTCGCGCGCCTCGCCCGCGCCGCCGAGACGATCCTCAACGCCGGCGACTACGGCCGGCTGCTGCACGACCTCGGGCTCAAGCGCGGCCTGATCCACGTCGGCGAGGAGCTGGTCAACAAGGCCTACGATCCGACCGTGCCGGAGAGCGGCCGCGAGCAGATCGAGGTCGCCGAGCAGCAGCTCTTCATGCTCGCGCAGGAGGGCGAGTTCGAAGGCGGCTTCCGGGAGTTCCCGGCGGTGCTGACCAGCGCCATCACCATGGTCGAGGCGGCCTACCACAAGGACAGCCGCGTCACCGGCGTGCCGACCGGGCTGATCGACCTCGACGACAAGCTCGGCGGCCTGCAGCCCTCGGACCTGCGTGATCCTGGCGGCGCGCCCGAGCATGGGCAAGACCGCGCTCGCGGTCACCATCGCCGCCAATGCCGCGGCGGCCAGGGCCGCCGGAGCGGAGGCCGAGGGCCTGCCGGGCGGCCGCTACGCGGTCGGCCTGTTCTCGCTCGAGATGTCGGCCGAGCAGCTCGCGATGCGCCTGCTCTCCGCCCAGGCCGACCTGAGCTCGGACGACCTGCGCCGCGGCAAGCTCCGGGAGGACGAGTGGAAGCGCGTGGTCCAGGCGAGCCAGGACCTCGCGGGCCGCGCGCTGTTCATCGACGACACCCCGGCGCTGTCGATCGCGGCGCTCCGGACCCGCGCGCGCCGGCTCAAGCGGCGCCACGGCCTGTCGGTGCTGGTGGTCGACTACCTGCAGCTGGTGCGGCCGGTCGGCAGCTCCTCCCAGACCAACCGGGTGCAGGAGATCGCCGAGATCACCCAGGGCCTGAAGGCGATCGCCAAGGAGCTCAACATCCCGGTCCTGGCGCTCTCCCAGCTCTCGCGCGCGGTCGAGCAGCGCGAGGACAAGCGGCCGCAGCTCTCGGATCTGCGCGAATCCGGCGCGATCGAGCAGGACGCCGACGTGGTCATGTTCATCTACCGCGACGAGTACTACCTGGAGCGCGCGCGAGCCGCAGCCGCGCGCCGGCCAGAGCGACGAGAAGTACGACGAGGAGCACCGCAAGTGGCGGGAGCGCTACGAGAACAGCCGCGGCGTCGCCGATCTCGAACATCGCCAAGCAGCGCAACGGCCCGATCGGCTCGATCAAGCTCGCCTTCGACCCCGCGCGCGGCCGCTTCAGCAATTTCGAGTTCCGCGACATGATCGTGAATGGCCACTGAGCCGGCAGGGCGCCTGACGGTCGATCTCGGCGCGCTCGCTCCGCGCTGCCGCCGGATGCGGTGCGGCCCGGCACGGATGGTGACCCTGATCGGCGGGCCGGACGGGGTCGACGAGCTCGCCGCGGCGGCGGGCACGATCGGCTACGAGGTGCTGACCCGGCTTGGCAGCCGGTTCGCGCGCCGCTATATCCCGCCCGGGCCGCTATGAGACCTCCGCATGAATCCGCTCGCCGTCGATCGGCCGGCTGTTCCTGAACTTCCTGGCCAGCGTCGGGGACCTGACGCTGTTCGCCGGGCGCGCCATCCTGCACGGCGTGAGCGGGCCCTACTACCCGCGCATGATCCTCCGCCAGATGGTCGACATCGGCTACTACTCGCTGCCGGTGGTCGGGCTGACCGCGATCTTCACCGGCATGGTGCTGGCGCTGCAGAGCCACACCGGCTTCTCGCGCTTCGAGGCGGAGAGCGCGGTCGCGACGATCGTGGTGCTGTCGATGACCCGCGAGCTCGGGCCCGGTGCTCGCCGGGCTGATGGTCGCCGGCCGGGTCGGCGCCTCGATGGCGGCCGAGCTCGGCACCATGCGGGTGACCGAGCAGATCGACGCGCTCACCACGCTCTCGACCGACCCGTACAAATACCTGGTCTGGCCGCGGCTGCTGGCCGGCTTCCTGATGCTGCCGCTGCTGGTGCTGGTGGCCGACATCATCGGCGTGTTCGGCGGCTACATCGTCGGCATCTACAAGCTCGGCTTCGGCCCGCACGAGTACCTGCGCCGGACCTTCGAGTTCCTCGAGACCCAGGACGTCGTCTCCGGGCTGGTCAAGGCCGCGGTGTTCGGCTTCCTGGTCGCGCTGATGGGCTGCTATCAGGGCTACCACTCGGCGGGCGGCGCGCAAGGCGTCGGCGCGGCGACCACCAAGGCGGTGGTCTCGGCCTCGATCCTGATCCTGACCGCGAACTACGTCGTCACGGAGATCTTCTTCAGCCGATGAGCGCGCCCGAGCCCAAGATCCGGATCCGCGACCTGCACAAGAGCTTCGGCCCGAAGCACGTGCTGGACGGCCTCGATCTCGAGGTCGGCGAGGCCGAATCGGTGGTGGTGATCGGCGGCTCGGGCACCGGCAAGTCGGTGCTGCTCAAGTGCATCCTCGGCATCCTCAAGCCCGATTCGGGCTCGATCGAGATCGACGGCCAGGAGGTGACGCGCCTGTCGCGGGGCGAGCGCGAGCAGGTGATGCAGAAGTTCGGCATGCTGTTCCAGGGAGCGGCGCTGTTCGACAGCCTGCCGGTGTGGGAGAACGTCGCCTTCGGCCTGCTGCAGGTCAAGCAGCTGCCGCGCGCGGAGGCGAAGCGGCGGGCGATCGAGGTCCTGGGCCAGGTCGGCCTGCCGCCCGAGGTCGCCGATCTCGCGCCGGCCGAGCTCTCCGGCGGCATGCAGAAGCGGGTCGGGCCTGGCGCGCGCGATCGCGACCCAGCCCGAGATCCTGTTCTTCGACGAGCCGACCACCGGGCTCGACCCGATCATGGCGGACGTGATCAACGGCCTGATCGCGCGCTCGGTCCGGCAGCTGGGCGCGACCGCGGTCTCGATCACCCACGATCTCGCCAGCGCGCGCAAGATCGCCGACCGGGTCGCGATGCTGTATCAGGGCAAGATCGTCTGGCAGGGCCCGGTCGCCGAGCTCGCCGACAGCGGCAACCCCTACGTCGACCAGTTCATCCACGGCCGCGCCGAGGGCCCGATCAAGCTCGACGTCCGCGCGGCTTGAGGGTCAGCCGCAGATCGCCGCTCGATGGCCTCGACGAAAGCTCTCCGCCTCGCTCGCGGCACGTTCGGCATCGGCAGGCGGTGACGCCGGCTGACTGCCGTAGTCGGCCTTGTGCCGCAGTTCGAGCATCTTGTTCAGCGACGAGCCAAGGGAACGCGGCAGCAGGCCCGGCTTGACCAGGTGCTCGCCAAATCGGCGGACCAGCGTGCCATGCTTCGAGCTCGTAACCTCGATGCCGCGATGCTCCAGCGCGGCCTGGGCGGCATAGAACATCGCATAGTAGGCGCGGTTGACGGCGCCGTCGAGATCGCCTGACGACAGCAGCATTCGCGACTGACCGCGCGGCCTGACGGCCTCGGACGAAAAGGTCGTCGCTCATCGATCCGGATCCCATCGCGCAGGATCGCCCGGCTGATCTGCGGGTGCGGATGAGCCGGCGGATCGTCGAGGCTGCCCTTCTCGAGCGGCCAGGGCTGGATGTAGAAGCCGGTCTCCAGCATCAGCTCGTAGGTGTCCTCGATGATCTGCCGTGTGATCTCGAACGAGCGCGGCAGCTTCTGGTCGAGGATCACCGCGACGTCGACGTCGCTGTCGGGGTCGTGGTCGCCGCGGGCGCGCGAGCCGAACAGGTAGAGCGCGACGAAGCGGTCGCCGAAGCGGCGCTCGAGGCGGCGCTTGAGGTCGGCCAGGAGATCGGCGATCTCCGGCTCGATCACCCGCTTGTCCAGGCCGGCTTCGGCCATCGTTCAATCCCTGGGCCGCAGATCGACGATGCGTTTCGCCTTGCCGAGCGAGCGCTCGACCTCGCCGGGGGCGACCACCACGACCGCGCTGGTGACCCCGATGCGTGACTTGACGTGATGCTCGAGGTCCGCCGCCGGCGGCCGCGCGCGCGTCCTCGCCCGCGGCATCCGCCTTGGCCTCGACGATCACCTTGAGCTGGTCGAGCCGCCGCTCGCGCCGCACCTCCAGCAGATAGTGGGGGGCAAGGCGCGGATCGTTCAGGATCAGCTCCTCGATCTGGGTCGGGAACAAATTGACGCCGCGGATGATCAGCATGTCGTCCGAGCGCCCGGTGACCTTCTCCATCCGGCGCATCGTGCGCGCGGTGCCGGGCAAGAGGCGGGTGAGGTCGCGGGTCCGGTAGCGGATCACCGGCATCGCCTCCTTGGTGAGCGTGGTCAGCACCAGCTCGCCGCGCTCGCCGTCGGGCAGCAGCGCGCCGCTCACCGGGTCGACGATCTCCGGATAGAAGTGGTCCTCCCACAGATGCAGCCCGTCCTTGGTCTCGACGCACTCGTTGGCGACGCCCGGGCCGATCACCTCGGACAGGCCGTAGATGTCGACCGCGTCGAGCGCGAAGCGCTGCTCGATCTCGGCGCGCATCGCCTCGGTCCAGGGCTCGGCGCCGAAGATCCCGATCCGGAGCGAGGCCGGCGCGCGGATCGAGCCGCTGGCGGGCGAACTCGTCGCCGATCGCCAGCATGTAGGACGGCGTCACCATGATGATGTCGGGCTTGAAGTCGGCGATCAGCTGGACCTGGCGCTCGGTCATGCCGCCCGACATCGGCACCACGGTGCACCCCAGCCGCTCGGCGCCGTAATGCGCGCCCAGGCCGCCGGTGAACAGGCCATAGCCGTAGACCACGTGGACCAGGTCGCCCGGCCGGCCGCCCGAGGCGCGGATCGAGCGCGCGCAGACCTCGGCCCAGACCTCGATGTCGGCCTTGGTGTAGCCGACCACGGTCGGCTTGCCGGTCGTGCCCGACGAGGCATGGATCCGCGCCACCTGCGCGCGCGGCACGGCGAACATGCCGAACGGGTAGTGGCGCCGCAGGTCGTCCTTGGCGGTGAACGGGAAGCTGCGCGAGATCGGCGAGCTCCTTGAGGTCGTCCGGATGGACGCCCGCCTGCCCGAACGCGGCGCGGTAGTGCGGGACGATGGTCGTAGGCGCGCCGCAGCGTCGCCTGCAGCCGGGCGAGCTGCAGCGCGGCGATCTCGTCGCGGGACGCGATCTCGATCGGGTCGAGCTCGTGGCGCTCGGGCGGACGCGCGCTCATGCGCCGATCCTACACCCTGCCGCGCGCCGCCGCGAGCCGATCGGCTGATCGAGCTGGACTAGACCGACCTCACGCGGCCGCATCCCGGTCGAGCGGCTGACGGGCTAGCGGCAAGGTGAGCTCGATCGTGTCGTAAGACACTTTGGGAATGATCCGTCCCCTGGCATCTCGCTGCAGCGTAAGAAAGCCATAGCGCGCCATCGTCCTCAGGGTCCGCGAAAGGTTCGACTTGTGGCGCCCGGTGCGCTCGGCCAACTCGGTCAGCGATGCTGGCGCCTGGCCCGCGATTTCGGCCAGGAGCGCGCGATTCTTGTCCGAGAGCACTCTGGCGAAGCTTTCGGTGGAAGTGAACCACACCCTCGGCTCGTTGGCCCTCGGCTTCGCTTCGCCCCGCGCGATCGCCAGCGTCCGCTCCTTCATATCATCGTAGGAGGCGATCCCGACGCGTAAAATTTTCATCTCGTCACTCCGCGATCTTTGAGCACGGCGTCGACCTCCGACCGGAAGTCGGCAAGCAGCGTTGCAGCGTCCCGGTACTGGTAGGGGCGAATCGACCGCAATCGATGCCGGTGATTCCTTGCAGCCGACACGCGCCTTCCGAGGGCCGGCGGAGTTTGGCACCGGGTGGGCGTTGTCGAAGCCAACCAAGCGCTCTCCCCGCGGACCATGCAGTGTTAGCGAATAGTCGAGCCCGTGTGGCCTCTCGGCCGACGGCGGTACGCGGTGGACTATGAACTTGGCCCAGTGGTCGCCGGAATCATCGACGACCAATACAAGGCCGTCGAGGTCCAAGAGCGCATCAAGCCCAGGGTCGCGCCCGCGTCTTGTCACGGCAGTGAGGTTATCACTATGCGATAACCTCGAGCAAGGGATCTTTAGCCATCAGCTCTGCCCGTGCAGCCCCGCGCCGCGGAGCGCCTCGAGCTGGGCTCGCCGAGACCGCCGGGTGGTCGGCGAGCAGGTCGGCGAGGGCGGCCGGCGACAGGCTCGCGGTTGTCCTTGGTGAGCCAGTAGCCCGGATACTCCCAATCCGGGATCAGCCGGGTCTCGAGCGCGATCTTCGGCAGCCGGTGCTTGAAGCCGAAATCCTGGCCCAGCACGCGCAGCGCCTCGGGCGGCAGCACGATCTCGACCGCGCGGCCGGAAAGATCGATGCCGCCGTCGGTAAGCTGGGCGAGCTCGTCCTCGTCATCGAAGCCCACCGCCACCGCGCCGGCCTGGTAGAGCCGCGCGCGCTCGACGTCGAAGCCCGCGCAGTTGGTCTCCTCGCTCCTGGAGCCGGGCATGGAAGGCGTACTCGCCCCAGGCGGCGAAGATCTCGGCCTCGAGCGCCTCGAGGCGCGGCAGGCCGAGGGACCGCCCCGGGAACCAGGGGGTGTCCTCCATGTGCCTGACCCAGTCGTGATGGTCGAGGTTCTGGCGCGCGGCCTGCTCGTCGGGGCCGAGATGGCCGTATTTGCCGAAGCCCGCGACCGCGCCCGGGCCGCCCGCGGCATGCGCCGCGACCACCGCGTCGAGATAGCCGAGGCTGAGCTCGCGGCAGCGCTGCCAGGCGGCGCGCACCTCGGGCGCCACATTGACGTTCTGGCCCCGCCGCCGCGCGGATCTCGCGAAATCGCCGGCGCTGCTCCCGTTCCATCGGGTGCGCTCCCGGGTCAAGGGCTGCCGACGGCGCACGATATCCAGCCGGCGGCAACGCACAAGGTTGCCAATCTGGTGGTCAAGCGTCACCGATCGGCCTAGATTTTGTATTCAGGGCCGGTTCATCCGCGCCGAAGACGATGGGTCGGGCGCGGGGGCCGGCGGTGAAGGAGATCGAGCTTGGGCGTCAAGGCAGCGGCGAGATCACCGGCGAGCAGATCCGCAAGGTCTATCTCGACGAGGACGAGGATTTTTCCGAGCGCCAGTCCTACGGCCGGCGGGTGGTCACGCCGGTCCGCTACTCGACCGACCCGCGCGACGTCGGCTGGGTGCGCCAGAACATCCCCTGCCAGACCGCCTGCCCCGCCGACACCAACGTGCCCGCCTACATCCAGATGATCCTCGAGAACCGCTACGGCCGCTCGTACGAGCTGAACCGGATCGCCAACGTGCTGCCGGGCACGCTCGGGCGGATCTGCTCGCGGCCCTGCGAGGACGCCTGTCGCCACGGCTGGCCCGGCAACGGCGCCCCGGTCAACATCTGCCACCTGAAGCGCGCGGCCGCCGACCACAAGCCGTCCGGCCACCGAATCACCGAGAACCTGTTCACGCCGTCGGGCAAGCGGATCGCGATCGTCGGCGCGGGCTCGGCCGGGATCGCCGCCGCGCACGATCTCTCGATGCTCGGCCACGACGTCACGATCTTCGAGGCCGAGGCGGTCGCGGGCGGCATGCTGTACTACGGCATCCCCGAGTTCCGCCTGCCGCGCGACGTGCTCTCGGTCGAGGTCCGCAACGCGCTGCGGCTGGGGGTCGAGCTCAAGGCGGGCATCGCGGTCGGCGCCGGGCCGGACGACGTGCGCCTGTCCAGCCTGCTCAAGGACTATGACGCGGTGCTGCTCGCGACCGGCTGCATGGCGGCGATCCGGCTGCCGCTGCGCGGCCAGGACGACGCAGCCGGACCCGGTCCGCGGGCTGCCGAACGCCGAGTACGGCCTCGACTTCCTGATGGAGCTGCACCGCGGCGAGACCAAGACCGTCGGCAAGCGGGTCGCGGTGGTCGGCGCCGGGTTCACCGCGCTCGACTGCGCCAGGGTCTCGCTCAGGCTCGGCGCCGAGGACGTCACGATCCACATCCGGACCACCGAGGAGTACATCCCGGTGACCAAGGAGGAGATCCACGAGGCCAAGCGCGAGGGCACCAAGATCCTCGGCCTGCGCACGCCGGTCGGCGCTGATCACCGACGAGGAGGGCGAGCTCACCGGCGTCCAGTTCGCGCAGAACCGGCTCGGCGGCTGGCGCGCCGGCGGCCGGCGGCAGGCGATCCCGATCGAGGGCTCGGAGTTCGTCGAGCCCTGCGACACGCTCCTGATCGCGATCGGCCAGAAGACCGTCAACGACTATCTCGATCTGCCGGTCGAGCTCGACCGCTGGGGCGAGGTCAAGGTCGACGAGGGCGGCATGACCTCGGTCGAGGGGCTGTTCGCGGCCGGCGACTTCGTGATCGGCGCCTCGACCGTGGTCGAGGCGGTCGGGCTCGGGCGCAAGACCGCGCTCGAGATGGACAGCTGGCTGATGGGCCGCGAGCGGCGCAAGCTCGTGGTCAAGATCGAGCCGGTCGAGGAGCCCCGGCGCGATCGCGCCTGGGACTTCATCCCGGCCCAGCACATTCCGATGGAGCCGATGCGCTCGCGCTTCGACACGCTGACGCTCGAGGCCGAGAAGGGCTACGATCAGGACCTCGCGGTCGAGGAGGCCAAGCGCTGCTACCTCTGCCACCACAAGTACGAGATCGACCCGGACAACTGCATCTACTGCCGCGCCTGCATCGAGGTCGCGCCCCGGAACTGCATCAAGCTGGTCAGCGGCATCGACATCAAGGACGACGGCAGCTACGGCGAGCTCGAGGAGACCACCGAGTGGGACCGGGTCGGCGCGATCTGGATCGACAATAATGAATGCATCCGCTGCGGCGCCTGCTACATGGTCTGCCCGACGCGCTGCATCTCGATCACCAAGAACGAGATCTTCTATCAGGACGTCTGAGCGGATCGGACCCGGTCAGCCATGGCGACGCAGCATCACGTGATCATCGGCAACGGCGTCGCCGGCAACCGCGCCGCGGCCGTGCTGCGCGAGCTCGACCCGGACAACCGGATCACGATCATCTCGATCGGCGGGCTGCTGTTCTATGACCGCTACCAGCTGCCGGAGGTGTTCCGCGGCAAGCGCGACTGGCGCGAGTTCCTGGTCTACCCGCCGGCCTACTACGAGGATCACCAGATCGCGGTCCGGCGCAAGTGCCGGGTCACCCAGGTCGACCCGCGCCGGCGGGTGCTGGCGCTCGCGCATCGCGAGGAGGTCGGCTACGACCATCTGCTGATCGCGACCGGCGGCGCCGGCTATCTGCCGCCGACGCTGTCCGACTGCCGGCCGCTGCTGCACAGCTTCGCGACCTACCGGGGCGCGATCGCGACCGCGGACGCTCTGCCCGCGGCGGGACCGTGATCATGCTCGGCGGCGACATCCTGGGCCTGGACGTCGCCCACGCGATGGCGGCCTCCGGCCACCGGGTGATGCTGGTCCCGAGCGAGCAGGCGTTCTGGCCGCACAGGGTCGAGGACGCCGACCGGCCGGCCTTGTTCGAGGCGCTCGGGCGGGCCGGGATCGAGGTCCTGGACAGCCGGCCGGTCGAGCGGATCGAGGCTGCCGAGAGGCGGCCCGGCGCGCAGGGTGGTGCTCGCCGACGGCCAGGCGCTCGCAGCCGACGTGGTGATGGCGTTCTACGGCCTCGTGCCGTCGCTCGAGTTCATGGTCGGCTCGGGCGTCGACATCGAGCGCGGCCTTCTGGTCAACCCGGAGCTGCGGACGACCGACCAGCATATCTGGGCGGCCGGCGACGTCTGCCAGATCTGGAGCCCCGAGGCCAACGCCTACCGCTTCTACTACGGCTGGAAGAACGTCAAGACGATGGGCGAGGTCGCCGCCCGCAACATCGCCGGCGCCGAGCAGCCGTTTCAGACCTCGGTCGACGAGATCCTGACGGTCAACGGGCAGGGCCGGCTGCACTCCTCCTTCTGGGACTACGATTAGGTGAGCGCCCGATGAGCGATACCGACATCCAGATCGCGATCTGCGGCTCGGCCGGCGACGGCACGATCGCCGCCGGCGGGATCCTCAACCAGGCGATGGCGCGCGCCGGCTACCGGGTGATCGCGTTCGACGTCTATCCGGCCGAGATCCGGGGCTTTGGCGAGTGCATCGCGTGCTCGCGGATCACCTCCGACCAGGTCTATTCGCTCAAGGCGCAGTCCGACATCCTGGTCTCGCTCAACGACGGCCACGCGATCGCCCACGTCCCCGAGGTCGCCGACTACGGCGCCGTGATCTACGACGACGCGCCGATCGCGACGCTGAAGGAAGGCAGCCACATCTCCGGTCACATCAGGGCCGCCCAGCTGCCCTATGGCCTCTCGATGCGCGAGATCTCCGAGCGCGCGACCAACGCCGGCAAGTCGCGCAACATGGTGGCGCTGGGCTTCACGGCCGGGCTCTACGGCATGCCCCGCCAGGCGTTCCACGAGACGATCGCGGCCAAGTTCAAGGGCAAGGCCGCGGCGATCACCGAGGGCAACGTCAAGGCGTTCGATGCCGGCTACGACGAGGCGCAAAGGACCTTCAAGCTCGACTTCATCGAGCTCGGCCGGACCGGCAAGCCCGAGCCGGGCGCGGTCATGATGAGCGGCAACCAGGCGATCGTGCGCGGCTGCCTGGATGCCGGCGTCGAGACCTTCTTCGGCTATCCGATCACGCCCGCGACCACGATCCTCGAGATGCTGGCCGCGCGCCTGCCCAAGCAGGGCGGCCGCGTGCTCCAGACCGAGGACGAGATCTCGGCGATCTCGGCGGCGGTCGGCGCCGGCTACGCCGGGGTCCGGGCGGCGACCGCGACCTCGGGCCCGGGGCTCGCCCTGATGGTCGAGATGCTGGGGCTGGGCGTCATGGCCGAGGTCCCGTGCGTGGTCTTCGTCTCCCAGCGCGGCGGGCCCTCGACCGGGATGCCGACCAAGACCGAGCAGTCGGACCTCAACCTCGCGGTCTATGGCGCCTCGGGCGATGCCCAGCGGATCGTGCTCGCGCCGACCAACGTCGAGGGCTGCTACCGCTGCGCCGGCAAGGCGTTCGAGCTGGCCGAGAAGTATCAGACGCCGGTGATCGTGCTGCTCGACCTCTACCTCTCGAACCGGCTCGAGAGCGTGACCCTGCCGGCCAAGCCGCCGTTCGCGCCGTCGCTGATCAAGGGCCTCGACGGCCGCTCGCGCGGCCAGCCCTACCTGCGCTTCGCGCTGACCGAGGACGGCATCAGCCCGCGCGCCGTCCCCGGCCAGGAGGGCGGCATCCACACGATCACCGGGCTCGAGCACAACGAGGCCGGGCGGCCCAAGGACACGCCCGAGGTCCACGCCCGGATGACCGGCAAGCGGCACACCAAGCTCGCCTCGGCGGTCAGCCACCCCGACCTTACACCTGGAAGCGGTTCGGCGACGAGGGCAAGGTCGAGGTCGGGATCATCGCCTGGGGCTCGACCTTCGGCGAGGCGCTCGAGGCGATGCTGAAGGCGCGCGCCGAGGGCATCCGCTGCGCCGCGATGAAGGTGGTCATGCTGTCGCCGCTGCCGGTCGAGGCGATCGCCCGGTTCTGCGCCGACTGCACCGAGGTGCTGGTGCCCGAGCTCAACTACCAGGGCCAG
Organism: uncultured Alphaproteobacteria bacterium; assembly: GCA_963753275.1. Classification (GTDB taxonomy): domain Bacteria; phylum Pseudomonadota; class Alphaproteobacteria; order Geminicoccales; family Geminicoccaceae; genus DATAOG01. The sequence continues at coordinate 95,335 of CAVWCE010000052.1, forward strand.
TTCGCCCAGCTGATGACCGGGGCGACCGGCTGCGTCGTGCAGCGCTTCGATCGGGTGACCGGCCGGCCGATGCCGGTCGACGACATCCTGGCCGAGATCCGCCGGCTGGCGAAGGTCGACGCCAAACGGCGCTTTGCCGCCGCCTGAACTCCGGAAGAGGGACCGCCACGATGGCCGAGCTGCGCGAGCCGATCTACCTCGAGGAGAAGCTCAAGGAGATCGAGGGGACCGGGCGCCTCGCCTACCGCTCCAAGTCGCTGCCGACCTGGTGCCCGGGCTGCGGCTACTTCAGCATGACCGAGGGTCTGGCGCTGGCGCTCCACCGGCTGGGCGTCGCCAACAAGGACACCGTGATCGTGTCCGGGATCGGCTGCGCCTCGCGCTTCCCGTTCTTCATGGACACCTACGGCTTCCATACCCTGCACGGGCGCACGCTGCCGGTCGCGACCGGGATCAAGCTCGCCAACGACAAGCTCACCGTGATCGCGATCGGCGGCGACGGCGACGGCTTTGCGATCGGCGGCGGCCACATCCCGCACGCCGCGCGGCGCAACGTCGACATCACCTACCTGCTGTTCGACAACGGCGTCTATGGCCTGACCAAGGGCCAGGTGTCGCCGACCTCGGTGATGGGCTTCAAGACCAAGACCAGCCCCTACGAGAACAAGGACGCGCCGCTCAATCCGTTGATGATGCTGCTAGCGTATGGCGCCAGCTGGGTCGGCCAGGCCTACGCCGGCGAGCCCCATCATCTGACCGACATGATCCAGCTCTCGCTCGAGCACCGCGGCTTCTCGTACCTGCACATCCTGTCGCCCTGCGTCACCTTCGACAAGACCAGCAAGACCTACCAGAACCTCGGGATGCAGGTGCGTCATCTGCCCGCGGACCACGATGCGACCGATCTGATGGCGGCCATGGCCCAGGCGATGGATACCAATACGCCAGCGCTCGGCGTGCTGTTCCGCCAGCCCCGGCCGACGC
>CAVWCE010000053.1:0-36137 GCA_963753275.1 uncultured Alphaproteobacteria bacterium
CGCTGCTTGCCGATGCTTTCCTCCCAGCCCCCGCGGGGCTCGACCGCCGGCGAGTATTGGAGCTTCAGGAGATGGAGGACGATCTCTCGCGTGCGGCTGGTCACGGCATTGGCAGATTGATGCCGAAGTCCTCGACCTCCTCGATCAGATGTGCGAGGTCGAGATCGCGAAAGCGGCCCTTCCGTAACAGGTCGGCTTGTCGTTCGACCCAGAGGTAGAAGTCCTCCTCATAGCAGAGCGGCATCTGCGGCAGCGACAGTGTCTGGCCATTGCATGACTCCTCAGGACGACGCCATCAAGAGTATGGCACCGTCACGGCTGTGCTGCCGAGAGCCGGTGCGCGTTGTTCGGGTACCAGTCGGGTCGAGAAGCTGGTCGAGCGTGTAGGGGCAGACCGGAGGGAGGACATTCGGCAGCATGCGTCTTCTGCAACTGCCGCGCCACGGGTCGTCGGAGCCCGGCGTAGAGCGCCGGCAGGCTCTCGCCTTCAGATGCGCGCGCAAGGTCGTCGTCAGCTTGCGCGCGAGCTTCGCCCGCTGCCTGTCGACGGTCACCAGCCAGCCGCGACATGGTCGCTCCGCGGGAGAGAGCGTCAGCTTGACGAGATGCTCCATGATCGTCTCGACATGCGCTCTCGACGGTCTGCGCTCTCGCCGCTCAAGTCCTTCCACCTCCTCGATCAGGTTGTCGAGGTCAGCTCGTTGAATCGCCCTGCCGCGCAGCAGCGCGGCTTGACGCTCCGCCCACAGCGGAAAATCCTCTTCGTAGAGAGGCTTGCTGGCCGGCGGTGGTGCGAGCACCTTCGCCATGTCGAATTCACACCGGTCCCGGGTGTCGTCGTCGAGGCCGTGACGGTTCCTCGGCAGCGATCGGGTCAAGGATCTGGTCGAGCGTGTCAGGGACAGCCCAGTCGGCAGCTCCCTTTCGGCGACCTTGTCCTCGACGAGGTCGCGTGCTGCGTTTCGCCTCGCACGCCCGTAAACAGCCGCAGCTCAGCAAGAGGTTCCTGGCGTAAGGTCGGCGACAGGATTTCCCAGATCGGCTGCGTGCGGACGGTCTCCTTCCACCCACGGCGCGGCCAGGGCGCGGGCGAGTGCTCCAACTTCAGAAAATGGGCCATGATCCGACGTGCTCGGCTCGATACCGCGCTGCGCTCCGCTTTGCGCGAGTCTGCGACCTCCTCGATCAAATGGTCGAGGTCGAGCTCATCGAAGCGGCGCCTCGCAGCAGCCCGGCTTGTCGCTCTGCCCAGGCGTGAAATCCTCCTCGTAGAGGTCGCTGGCGGAGGTCGTTCGACGACCTTGGCCATGATCCTGTTCCTCAGTGCGCCACGGCGGCGGCGCCGTGCTCGTCGACCAGCCGGCCGCGCGAGAAGCGCTCGAGCGCGAACGGCGCGGCGATCGGGTGCGGCTCGCCGCGGAAGGTATGGGCGAACACCTGGCCGGAGCCCGGGGTCGCCTTGAAGCCGCCGGTGCCCCAGCCGCAGTTGATGAACAGGTTCGCGACCGGGGTCAGCCCGATGATCGGGCTGCGGTCCGGCGTGACGTGGACGATCCGCCCCACTGGCGCAGCATGCGCATCCGCGAGAAGCTGGGAACAGCTCGACGATCGCCTGCAGCGTGTGCTCGATGATGTGGAAGCTGCCGCGCTGGCTGTAGGAGATGAACTGATCGGTGCCGGCGCCGATCACCAGCTCGCCCTTGTCCGACTGGCTGATGTAGCCATGCACGGCGTTGGACATGATCACCGTGTTGACGCACGGCTTGACCGGCTCCGAGACCAGCGCCTGCAACGGGAAGCTCTCGATCGGCAGGCAAGGCCCGCCATGTTCGCCAGCACGCTGGAGTGGCCGGCGGCGACCAGCGCGAGCTTGTCGCAGGCGATGGCGCCACGGGTGGTCTGGACGCCCTCGACCTTGCCCGGCGCGGACGTCGATGCCGGTGACCTCGCAGTTCTGGATGATGTCGACGCCCAGCGCGTCGGCCCCGCGCGCGTAGCCCCAGGCGACCGCGTCGTGGCGTGCGGTGCCGCCGCGCCGCTGCAGTGACGCGCCCATGATCGGATAGCGCGCGCTCGCGCGCGTGTTGAGCAGCGGCTCGAGCCCCTTGACTGCCCGGGCTCAGGAACTCGCTGTCGACCCGTTCAGCCGGTTGGCATGGCCGCGGCGCCTGACCTCCTGCAGGTCGTGCACGGAATGGGCGAGGTGCATCACGCCGCGCTGGCTGAACATGACGTTGAAGTTCAGCTCCTGGCTCAGGCTCTCCCAGAGCTTGACCGCGTGGTCGTAGATCCGGGCGCTCTCGTCCCACAGGTAGTTGGAGCGGATGATCGTGGTGTTGCGCCCGGCGTTGCCGCCGCCGAGCCAGCCCTTCTCGAGCACCGCGACCTCGGAGAGGCCGTGCTCCTTGGCGAGATAGTAGGCGGTCGCAAGCCCGTGCCCGCCGCCGCCGACGACGATCACCTGGTAGCGCGGCCGCGGCTCCGGGCTGCGCCAGCCGGCGCCCAGTCCGTCGTGCCGTGGCACGCGTTCCGCGCGAGCGAGAAGATCGAATACCGCTGCATGCCTCTCTTCCGCCTCGTCGCCGGCATGGTCGCAAAGTCGGCGCCAAGATGCAAGGCCACGGGCGACCGGCTCGTCCGCATCGGCTGACGCCCGACCCGGCGAGCAATTCCTCGCTGAGGAAGGCATCGCGTCGGGTCGCGTCGTCGCAACGCCTTCGCTGAGGACGAATTGCTGCTCGTTCATGGAGCTCGAGCAGTGTGCCGGTGACGACGGTCGCCATTGGTCGCTCGAGGCTTGATCTGACGGTATGCTGCTGGATGGCGCGGTCCTGGACGTGAACCTCCGGGGCCGGCGCGTGACGCCGCTGGCCGTGGCGCTCCGGGAACGAAGCGTGCCGTTCGTGCTGGTCACCGGCTATGCCGGGCGCCAGCTCAGCGAGCCCGAGCTGCGAGGTCAGCCGCGCCTCGACAAGCCGCTGGACGGGGAGAACCTGCTGCGCACGTTGGCGCACGCCCTGCAGGGCGGGTGAGGAGGAGCGGCGGCGCCGCGCTCCCGGCGAGCGGCCGACATTGACAGACGAATGTCGGATTTGCGACATCAGGCTCAGCGCAGCCTGAGGAGCCGGGCGCGATGGGCCGAGCCAACGGGCATGAGCAGCCGAACGGCGCCGCGCCGTGCCCGGCGCGGCCGCCGCAGCGCTTCGCCTTCGTCCTGCTGCCGAACTTCTCGATGATCGCGTTCGCCTCGGCGGTCGAGCCGCTGCGGATCGCGAATCGATGGCCGACCGCGCGCTCTACCGAATGGCAGATCGTCTCCAAGGACGGCGGGCTGGTGCGGGCGAGCAACGGCTGCCTGGTGACGACCGATCAGAGCCTTGCCGAGGTCAGTGTCGGCCCGGGCCAGACCAGCCCACGATCCTCCTGTGCAGCGGGCTCGGCGCCGAGCGCATCAGCGACCGCGAGCTGTTCGCCTGGCTGCGGCGCGCCGACCGCTCGGGCGCGGTGCTCGGCGCGCTCTGCACCGGCGCGCATCTGCTCGCCCGCGCGGGCCTGCTCGACGGCCACCGCTGCACCATCCACTGGGAGAACCTGCCGGGCTTCATGGAGGAGTTCCCGGCGATCGACGTCACGCGCGGACCTGTTCGAGGTCGACCGCAAGCGGCTGACCTGCTCCGGCGGCACCGCGGCGCTCGACCTGATGCTGCACCTGATCGCCGCGACCACGGTCAGGAGCTGGCGGTCAAGGTCTCCGAGCAATGCCTGCTCGACCGCATCCGCCAGCCGCACGACCACCAGCGCATGCCCTATCGCGTGCGCCTGGGCATCCATCATTCCAAGCTGATCGGCGCGATCGAGATGATGGAGAGCAACGTCGAGGAGCCGCTCGACCAGGAGACGCTGGCGCGCTACGTCGGTCTGTCGCGACGCCAGCTCGAGCGGCTGTTCCGCAAGCATCTGGGACGCACGCCCGGCGCAGTACTATCTCGAGCTGCGGCTCGAGCGGGCGCGCCACCTGCTCTACCAGACCACGATGCCGATCATGAACGTGGCGTTCGCCTGCGGCTTCGTCTCGGCCTCGCATTTCTCGACCTGCTATCGCCTGATGTACGGCAAGACGCCGCGCGCCGAGCGGGTCGCGATCGCCTGACCGCCGCTGGATTGCGGCGCGCGGGCCGGTGGAACCCGGCCGCGAGCGGTCGCGTTTGCCCAGAGGCGGGCGCGCCCTCGGGTCGGCGCCGCAGCGGAGACCCATGATGGAGCATCGACGAGGCGCCTCTCTTGCACGAGCCGGACCTGATGCTCGCGGTGCTGCGGGTCGCGGCGGCAGGCGTGCGGCACCCTGGAGGCCTGCATCGAGCAGCTGCGGACGGCTGCGCGCGCTGCGCCAAGGTCGAGCGAGCGCGTGCCGGAAGCGACGGTGCGCGCCGCGCCTCGAGGCGGCCGCCGCCAAGCTCGAGCGCGCCGGGCCTGATCGAGCGCCGCCGGCGGCCGGCCGCTTCCGGATCACGCGCCCGCGGCCGCAGGTGCTCGCCGAGCACCCGGACGGCGTCGACGACAGCGGTGCTGGTGCCGGTTCGAGGGCCGCGGCGCCGCCGACCGGCGAGCCGAGCGCACGAGCCGCCCGAGCCGCCGGGATCGCCAGGATGCGGGCTACGAAGCGCATGGGGAAGGGCGCCGGCCTCGCCGACAATCCCCACCCGCCCGACGTGCGCGCCCGCTCGACTGGCAGAACGGCTGGTCGCAGGCGCGCGACGACGTGCCCGGCTGGCTGAAGCCGGGCGCCGTCAGGTCGCCATCCGCGACGGGCTGCACGGGCTCTGCGTCGCGGCCGAGCGCCGCGTGCTCGGCCGGACCTGCGAGCGGGCTCGCACGCCGCCTGAGGCTGCTCGGCGCGCTCCAGCTCTTGGCCGCGGCCGACGTTCGGCGGCAGGAAGTGCTCGTCGAGGAAGCGTCGCGAGCCAGCGGTCGCTCGCCGCGCATGTAGCGCCGGTAGCCCTCGAGCTGGGCCGCGCGCGGCTGGCCGCCGGGCAGGGCCAGCATCGGCGCGCCGCGCTCCGAGGCGGTCCAGCGCTCGACCATGGCGCGCGTCATCTCGGGATGGAACTCGATCCCGAACGCCGCCTCGCCGTAGCGGAACATCTGCGCGTCGAAGGCGTCGTTGTGCGCGAGATGGACCGCGCCGGCCGGGATCTCGAACGTCTCCCGGTGCCACTGGTAGAACATCGTCGGGCCGTCGAAGTAGGCGGCGCCGGCCGCGGTCGGGTAGATCGGGTGGTAGCCGATCTCGACCAGGCTCTCGGGATGGCGGCCGACCCTGGCGCCGAGCACCCGCGCCATCATCTGCGCGCCGAGGCAGATGCCGAGCAGCGGCTTGCCGCTCCTGCAAGCCGACCCGCTCGAGCCACTCGAGCTCGATGCGGACCGCCGGCCGGTCGTCGTCGTTGGCGCTCTGCGGGCCGCCGAACACGATCGCCGCCGCGTAGTCCGAGAGATCGTCGGGCAGCGGGTCGAACAGGTTCGGGCAGCGCCGGTCGAGGCGGTAGCCGCGCTCCTGCAGCAGCTCGCCGACCCGGCCCGGGTTCGAGTGCTCCTGGTGGACGACGATCAGGATTCGTTGGCTCATGCTGCTCGGCCTCGATCGCGGCTCGCCGACCGCGGTCCCGGTCACGGATCCCGTCATTATGCAGAAGTCGGCCGCCAAATGGGAGCCACTCGCTCGACTTGCAGGGCGCGTCATGGCGAGTGCCTCGCCTTCCTGAAGAGCGGGCACGCGCGGCGCGACATGGGCGAGCGTTGACGGCGCGCCGCGGCCGCCTCTAGCGTGACCGCTCCAGCAACGAGGGCAACGAGCGATGATGGCCGACGAGAACGCGGACGGCGGGGAGCGCGACTGGCAGGAGCGGCGCCGGCAGCTGCAGGACGCGGTCGAGCGCCACATGATCCGCTACGTCGGCGACTTCCCGCGGTTCTTCGTCGAGCGGGCGGAGGGCTCCTACTTCTACGACGACGGCGGCCGCCGCATCCTCGACTTCACCTCGGGCCAGATGTGCGCGACGCTCGGCCACAACCATCCGGCCGTGGTCGGCGCGATCTCGCGCAGCTGCGAGCGGGCGATCCACCTGTTCAGCTGGATTCTCGCGCCCGAGGTCGTCGAGCTGTGCCGCGAGCTCGCCGGGCTCCTGCCGCCGCAGCTGCAGAAGGTGATCCTGCTCAACACCGGCAGCGAGGCGAACGAGGCCGCGATCCGCATGGCCAAGCTCGCGACCGGCGGGCACGAGGTGGTCGCGCTGAGCGCGTCCTTCCACGGCCTGACCGGCGGCGCCGGGGCCGCGACCTACTCGGTCGGACGGCGCGGCTATGGCCCCGCGATCCCGGGCAGCATGGCGATACCGGCGCCCAACGCCTATCGCTGCCCGATCCGCCACTGCACGGACAGGTGCGACCTGTCCTGCCTCGAGGTCGGCTTCGAGCAGATCGACAGCCAGCGCTCCGGCCAGCCCGCCGCGGCGATCGCCGAGCCGATCCTCTCGACCGGCGGCGTGATCGTGCCGCCGCCGGGCTACTTTCCGCGCCTGAAAGAGCTCTGCGAGGCGCGCGGCATGCTGCTGATCCTGGACGAGGCGCAGACCGCGTTCGGGCGGGTCGGCGCCAACTTCGCCTTCGAGCAGGACGGCGTGGTGCCGGACTTCCTCACCGTGTCCAAGACGCTGGGCGGCGGGGTGCCGCTCGCCGCGGCGGTGACCAGCGCCGCGCTCGAGGAGACCTGCTACCGGCGCGGCTTCGTCCACGTCACCTCGCACGTCTCCGACCCCATGCCGGCGGCGGTCGGGCTCGCGGTTCTGGAGGTGTTGCGCCGCGAGCGGCTGGCCGAGCGCGCGCTCGAGCTCGGCCGGCGCCTCGAGGCCGGGCTGCGCGACCTGCAGCAGCGCTACGAGGTGGTCGGCGACGTGCGCGGGCGCGGCCTGCTGTGGGGCGTGGAGCTGGTGACCGATCGCCAGAGCCGCCGACCCGACCCGAAGCTCGGCGGCAGGATCACCGGGCGCTGCCTGGAGCTCGGCCTCTCGATGAACATCGTCTCGCTGCCGGGCCTCGCGAGCGTCTGGCGGATCGCGCCGCCGCTGACCGCGACCCCGGCCGAGATCGACGAGGGCCTCGCGATCCTCGATCAGGCGATCCGCGACTGCCAGTGAGGGCGCCGGTCGATCGGGTGCGACCGACCGCGCCCGATCGGCCCGAAGAACACTGCCGGCTTGGGGAATTCATCGAGATTTAACGGCTTGGCGCTTTGCTGAAGGCGACACGGCCGATTGGGCCACGCGGGCGCGGGTGTTGCCATGATACTGGCCAAGCGGATTGCCTCTCGAACCCCTTACGCCCGACTGGCGCTGGGGCTGATCGGAGGGGCCCTGCTCGGCGGCTGTCAGAGCCTGCAGCCGAGCGCGCCGGCCGAGGTTCAGGCCGACGGCTGGCGCGTGGTCGAGCGTCTGGGCGACGCGCGCTACCTCGCGCCCGACGCGGGCGGCTGGGCGCCGGCTTTGCCGGCGGCCACCCTGCCGGCCGGCAGCCAGGTGGCCACCGGCGCCGGTGGCCGCGTGATCCTGGCGCGCGCCGGCGACCATATCAGCGCCGGCCCGACCAGCCGGTTCAGCCTGCCGCCCGCCGCCCCTGGAGGAAGCCTGGAGCAGCAGGCGGGCGGGCTGCGCTACCGCGTCGCGCCGACCGCAACGGAAGCTCTGGTGGTCGAGACGCCCTTTCTCGAGATCGCGGTCCGGGGCACCGTCTTCGACGTCACGGTCAGCCCGACCGCCACCGAGGTGACGGTCGAGGCAGGTCAGGTCCGGATCGTCACGCCCGACGGTCTGCGTCACATCGAGCTCGAGGCCGGCCAGTCGGCCTACGCCGGCGGTCCGTCGGGCGCCCAACTGGCGTTTCGGCGCGCGCAGGGCGAGCCGGTCGAGCCGGTCGAGGCGATCATCCTGCCCGCGATGCACCCGAAGCCCGGGCTGATCGAGGGCCGTCCCCTGCTGGCACCGCTGACGCTCGAGGCCGCCGCCGCGCACCGGGCCTCGAGCTCGAGCACGGCAGCCAGCGAGGCGGCGGTGCCGATCGCGACCGCCGCGGCCACCCCCATCGAGTTCGCTGACCCCGCCGCGGCCGAGGGCGATCGACCCGGCAGCCGCAAGCTCGACGGCGTGGCAGTCGCCGCGCCGGCGCCGCTCGAGCTGCCGGTCCCGGTCGAGCCCGAGGCGGATCGCACGCGCGCCGCCCCGACGGCGACAGGCGCGGCGAGCGCGCCCGAAACCCGCCGTGAGCTTGGCGCTCCGACCCCGGCGAGCCCCGATGAGCGGTTGTTCGACCGCCTGACCGACGGCATGGTCGATACCGTCCCCGCCGCACCTCGCCTCGAGCAGCCGCCCCGCGATGCGCGCTCGATCTGACCGCTGCCTTTGGATTGGCAGGGCGCTCGGTGGTCGCGCCGGCAGCGCTCCCGCCGATCGCGGCCATGCTGCCTGCCGGATCGTCTCTGCGGGATGGCTCGTGGCCGTGGCCCTCTGCGCCGGGCCCGATCCGGCGGTCGCCGCTCCACCCGGCGACGTCGCGGCGCCCTCGGTCGAGGCGGGCGCGCTGGACAGCAGTCGAGCCGCCGCCGAGGGCGACTGGGTCGTGCTGCAGACGGCCGGTCGGGCCACCTGGCGCCCCCAGGGCAGCGTGCGCTGGCTGGCGCTCGCCAACGCTCAGGTGCTGCCCGCGGGCAGCGAGGTCGAGACCGGGCCGGCGGGTGACCTGATCCTGGTGCTCGGCGGCGATCGCCTCGTCGTCGGGACGAACAGCCGCCTGGTTCTGCCCGCCCGCAATCGCGGCGAGGATCGGCGCCTGCGGGTCGAGCGCGGCCGCCTGCGGGTCGATGTCGAGTCCGCCCCGGGCGCGACGTCGAGGTCCGCACGCCCCTGCTCAGCTTGGGCATCAAGGGCACCAGCATCGAGGTCGCGGTCGACGCCGAGCAGAGCAGCGTGCTCGTGCTCGACGGCCGGATCACCGCGGCCACGCCTGGCGAGGAGCCGGACGGACCTCGGTCCCGGCGAGGGCCTGCGGCAGCGGGCGGAGCCCGGCTCCGCGCCCGAGCGGCTGGGGATTGCCGATCTGCCGGCGAGGGTCGATCGCCGGGCGCCGATGCGCTGGCATCTGCCGCCGCCGGCAGCGACCTCGACCGCCGCCGCGCCGTCGGCTCCGGGGCCGGTCGGGTCGGCCGCGGCGGCGCCGGCCCTGGTCGCGCAGCAGCCGGCCACGCTGCGTCAGCAATCGAGCGCCCGCACCCCACAGCCAGTCGGCGCGACGGCTGGCTCGACGATCAGACCTCGCTGCTCACGGTCCTGCTGATCGCGGCCGGCGGCCTGATGATCCTGGTCGTGCCGGGCATGGCGCTCGGCCAGAGCCTCCGCCAGCAATGGCGCGATCGCGCCGGCGCCAAGGGCCGACGGCGGCGCGGCCTCATTCAAGGGTGACGATCATCCCGCGCTATCGGCCATTCGCGTTGGTCGCGCTGCTGGTCTCGACCCTGTACGTCAGCGGCTGGCTGGAATTCGATCGAGCGCGACCTGCTCGACCTGCGCGCCCGGCTGCCGAAGCGCCCGGCCTCGGGCGAACTGGTCCTGGTGGCGATCGACCCGGCCAGCCTGCAGGCGCTGAACAGCTGGCCCTGGCCGCGCCGCTACCACGCCCAGGCGCTCGAGCGGCTGCTCGCGGCCGGTGCGCGCCGCATCGCGTTCGACATCGATTTCAGCTCGTCGTCGACGCCGGAGGACGATCGTGCGCTCGCCGAGGCGCTGGCTCTGGCGGGCCCGGAAAGGGTGGCGCTCGCCGTGCACCGCCAATGGGTCCGGCATGAGCTCTTCGATACCGCGCCCTTGCCCGAGCTTCATCCGCCATGCCAGCGCGGCGTCGATCAACGTGCGCCCGGACCCCGAGGGTCTGATCCGGCGGGTTCACACCGCCACCGCGTGGGCCGACACGGTCGTGCCGACCATGCCGGCCTGGCTGATCGGCGGAAGCGTTCCGGCGCGCGAGGTGCTGATCGACTTCAGCATCGACCCGACCACGATCCCCTCGCTCAGCTTCGTCGACGTGCTCGCCGGGCGGTTCGATCCCGCCACGGTCGCCGGCAAGTCGGTCCTGATCGGCGCCTCGGCGATCGAGCTCGGCGACTGGCGGAGCGTGCCGCACTATCGGGCGCTGCCGGGGCCGCTGCTGCAGGCCCTCGTGTTCGAGACCCTGATCCAGGATCGCGCGCTGCGCCGCCTCGACCGCGCCACGGTCATCCTCGCCCTCGGCCTGCTCACGCTGCTTGCCGGGCCCCGCTTCGTGCGGTCTGCCATGGCGGCACGGCCTGGTGCTGCTCGGCGGCAGCAGCGCCGTGATCCTCGTGGCCGCGATGGTCCTGCAGCCGATGGCGGCGCTGGTGGTCGATACCGCCGCGCCGCTGCTCGGCCTCGTGCTCGCCTTCAGCGTGGCGATGCTGCAGCGGGTGGAGCGTCAGGCCGGTGCCCTGGTCGGCAAGATCGGCGCGCTGCCGGCCAAGGACGACATGATGCGCCAGCTGGTCGACAGCAGCTTCGATGCCATCATCACCTTCGCCGACGGCGGCACGGTCTTGTCCTGCAACCGTGCGGCCGAGCGGATCTTCGGCGCGCGGGCCGAGGCGATCATCGGCGGCCCGATCGCGGCCCTGCTGCCCGACGACCACGGCCTCTCGCTCGAAGCTCTGGCGCAGGCCGAGAGCAGCCACGAGCTGCGCGGCGCGCACGCCGACGGGCGCTACTTCCCGGTCGAGGCCACGTTCAGCCGGATCCGGGTCGACGAGAAATGGCTCGGCATCGCGATCCTGCGCGACATCACCGAACGCAAGGCGCAGCAGGCCGAACTCGAGCGCCTCGCGCTGCACGACGCGCTCACCGCCCTGCCCAACCGCACCCTGCTCAACGACCGGATCGACATGGCGATCAACGCCGCCAAGCGCGCCGGGATGTCGATGGCGGTGCTGCTGCTCGACCTCGACCGCTTCAAGGACGTCAACGACACTCTCGGGCATCACTTCGGCGACCTGCTGCTGACCGAGGTCGGTCCGCGGCTGCAGCGGCCGCTGCGCGGGGTCGACACCGTGGCGCGGCTGGGCGGCGACGAGTTCGCGGTGCTGCTGCCGGGCCCGACCGATCTCGCGACCGCGTGCAGGGTGGCCGAGCGACTGGTCGATTCGCTGACCCAGCCGTTCGGCATCAACGGCCTGGTCCTCGAGGTCGGCGTCAGCATCGGCGTCGCGCTCTATCCGGACCACGGCCAGACCGGACGCGAGCTCCTGCAGCACGCCGACGTCGCGATGTACGCGGCCAAGCGCGGCCAGACCGGCTTCGTCGTCTACAGCCCCGCGACCGACACCAACAGCGTGCGCCAGCTCACGCTCAGCGGACAGTTGCGGCGCGCCATCGAGAATGGGCAGATGGCGCTCGAGTTCCAGCCGAAGGTCGACGTCCGTACCGCCGGGGTGGCCGGCGTCGAGGCCCTGATCCGCTGGCATCATCCCGAGCTCGGGGCCGTACCGCCCGGCGAGTTCATCCACAGCGCGGAGCAGACCGGCCTGATCAAGCCGCTCACGCTCTGGGTGATGAACGCGGCGTTGAGCGAGCTGCGACGCTGGAGCCGTCACGGCTACGAGTTCGGCGTGGCGGTCAATCTCTCGGTCAAGTCGCTGCAGGATCCGGAGCTGCCGGAGGTGGTTCGCGGGCTGCTCGAGTCCTCGGGCCAGCGTCCCGAGCGCCTGACCTTCGAGATCACCGAAAGCGCGCTGATGGCCGATCCGGCGGCGGCGCTCGAGGTGGTGGCGCAGATCGCGGCGCTCGGCTGCCAGCTGTCGCTCGACGACTTCGGCACCGGCTATTCCTCGCTCGCCTATCTGCAGCAGCTGCCGATCGACGAGCTCAAGATCGACCGCTCGTTCGTCGTCGCCATGACCCGCGACGACAATGCCGCCGTGATCGTCCGCTCGGTGGTCAGCCTGGCCAAGGGCCTGGGCCTCAGCGTGGTCGCCGAAGGCGTCGAGTCGGAGGACGCGTTCCTGTCGTTGCGCGCGCTCGGCTGCGATCAGGTGCAGGGCCATTGGTTCGGGCCGGCGATGAACGGCGATCAGCTGCTGAGCTGGCTCAAGGACGCGCATCCGAACCGCGCCCGTGTGGCAGCGGCGGCGCATCCGGTGCTGGCCTGAGGGCAGGCTGAGCGTCGCTCGGCCCCGCCGCGGCGGCGAGCCCGAGCGCGGCGAGATTGGCTTGCGTCGCGGGATCGAGGGACAGCTCGTTGCGGGCGGCAGCGCCGGTCGCCCGACGCAGCACGTCGTCGAAGCCGTCCAAGGTCGAATCCACCCGGATCGCCGGCCCGCTCCGACCGCGCAGCGTGAGTTGCAGCCAGCCGTCCTGCTGCGCGCGGCGCGGCGCGTAGTAGGCCAGCTGCATGCGCCGAACCTCCTGCCAGGGCAGGCGCCGCCGGATCGGCCCGCAGAGCGCTATGTCGGCGGGCGAGAGCTCGACCCAGCTGAACTGGCGCAGCGCCGTGCGCACCCCGAACCAGGCGAACACCACCGCCAGTGCGGCCAACAGCAAGGCCACGCCCTGCGCGAGATCGAGGGCGGCGAGGGGGCCGGCGGTGATGGCGAGGCCGAAGGCGACGCGCAGATAGTCCGGCACGAGGCTGGTGGTCGGATAGTGATAGTGCTCCATCGGCCGCTCCGCGAGCCCCGGCCGCTGCGCATCGGATCCGATGCGGCGGGGCCGCGCACTGCCGATACCGTCGTCGCGGCGCCCGACTTGTCAAGCCGGCAATTCTCCGACTCTGGCGGGCAGGCGGACCCGCCCGGGGCGGTCCGCTTAGGGCTCCGTTAACTCCAGCCCCTTACGCTGAGCCGCAGCTGGAGGCCAGAGGCCCGCGACGCGCATCGAGGCGCGCCGGGCGATCGAAGAAGACGACGGTTTCTCCGCGCCATGCTCCAACCTGCGAACGCACCGGACGAATGGCCCGCCTGCCCGCCGGGCGACGGTCTGAGCGCCGCCGGCGCTGACGAGCGCCCCGCCAGCACGGACCGCAGGCGCCTGCTCGCAGCGAACTGGCCGCGCCTGTGCCATGACCTGCGGACCCCGCTGAACGCGATCCTGGGCAATGCCGAGCTGCTGCTCGACGGCTCCGCCGGGCCGCTGTCCAGGGAGGCGCGGGCCTGCGTCGGCGACATCCAGGCGGCCGGCGACCGGATCCTGCGCCAGGTGCAGGCGCTGCTCGATCTCGGCCGGGCACGTGCCACGCCCGGATCCATCGCCGGCGTGCCGCTCGACCTGCTCGCGCTGCTGCGCGCGCATGCGACCGCGCTCGAGGTCCCCGTGCCGATCCAGGTGACCCCGGCCGACGCGCGTCTGGTGGTGCAGGGCGACGCCGCATGGCTGAGCACCCTGGTCGCGGCCCTGCTCGAGCTCCAAGGCGGCGCAGCTCCGAGTGGCGGGCCGTTGCGGGTCGCCCTGGAGCGCGCCCCGGCCGGTGGCGCCTGCGCCATCCTGTGCCTGTCTTGGGTCGATTTTCGACCCGACCAACTGGCGGCGCTGCCGATCGCCTTGATCGACGCTATTCTTGACTTACATGAAGGCATGGTCGCGTTGTCCGCGGACGGTCTCCGGCTGTATTGGCCGGCGTCGCGCCTGGTTCAGCTGGAGCCCTGCGCATTGTTGCTGGCACCTCCTCGCAAGAGCGTGTGAATGCTGCCGAATACAGCGCTTCTTCGGCCCGGACGCGCGCAAAAGGGGTTGTCGTTCGCGGTTGCGGCCCCTATTGTCCTCGTAACGAAGCTGCCGACATGCCGTTTGTCCGGCAATGTTGCGTTCATCTGAACCGGGCGGATCACGATCCTGGTTGAACTTGTCCAGAGCAGGTTGGCAACGGTATCTGGGGTGACGACTGGCGGATGGCTCGGCCGTTGACTACGGCGGCCGGCCGGCTTGCTGGAGATGTGTGGGCGCTCGGCGGGTCTTGCCGCCGCAGATGTTGTGGCTGGAGCCGGCCGGGACCAGCACTGGACATGGCGGAAAGCTGACGATCGGATCCGTGGCCGCCAGGCGCACGGGACCGCGCCGGCAACTCCATCGGTCGATCGAAGGTCGCGAGCCGGGCCGGGCCCGCGGGCCAGTGATCATCGAGGTTGACGACTGTGGGCTGCGGCCCGCGATCACAAGAGGACTGTACCAGGTCAATGCAAAATCGTAGCATGTTTCCGTATCGGCGACATGGTCCCAAGAAGAGGACCAAAGGTGGCCCCGGTGGCCCCGGTGGCCCCATGCGCAAGCCCCGTGGTCCGCAGAAGGGGTTGCCGAACTCGGCGCGCGACCTGCTGCCGCTGTTGCAGCCGGCCACCAAGGCCCTGGCGCAAATGCTCGCCGGGCGCACTCAAGTGTCGGGCCAGCTCGAGCAAGCGCGCGCCATGTTGAGCCAGGCGGAACGGCTGATCGCCGACCGCGTCCACAATCGCCTCAACCCGGCCGAGCGCGAGGAGTTCTTCGAGCAGCTTGCGCGCCTGCGGCTGACTTTGGCGGATGCCTACGACGAGGCCGAGGTCAGGGCGGCCGAAGAGCAGGCGCCGCGGCCGCCGCAGCCGCCGCCGATCGCCCAGGAACGGCTCAAGGAGATGGCCCTGGCGCTGGCCAGCCCGGAGGCCGCGCGGCGCCGGGCTGCGGCGGCGCCGAGCGCGGATGCGGACGACGAGGAGTCCGCGCCGCCTGCCGCGCCCGAGCCGGAAAGCCGTACCGCGCCCCGCGTGAGCGAGCCTGACCTTGGCGGCGATCCGGCGCCGGCGGCCGAAGGCGACGCTCCGGCCGAGGCCGCCCCCGGGCCACGTCGGCTGATGGCGATCAACAGACCCGGCCGCCTGGAACTGCCCAAGGACGCCGCGGCCGATGTGGCCCGCTCCTTGTCGGTGCCGCGGGGCGTGGGACGGCGCCGCATCGCGAGCGCGAAGGCGGCCGCCGTGACGGCGGCTTCGGCGCGCGCCGGTGAGGCGGAGGAGATGGCGCCGCACGATCCGCCCGCCGGCAATGGCGCGACCGCGGAGGCCGAGAGCAGGGAACGGGCGAAGGCGATCCGGCGCAGCCGCAAGACTCAACAGGGCCTGCCCGAAGGCTGGATCATCGACGACGAAGGGTTCGTCGTGCCCGGCCCAAGCTGAGACGCTTGCCCGCCGGCGGTGCGACCGGCAGGCCGTGCATCGGCGCGTGCAGCCGCGCGAGGGAGGACAGCCGATGTTGCGCAGCATCCTGGTCGCGCTCGACGCGACCGCGGCCAGCTCGGCAGCGCAGACGCTGGCGATCGCGCTGGCCAAGCGCCTGAACAGCCAGATCACCGGGATCGCGATCCTGGATCGGGCCTACATCACCGCGCCGACGGCGGTCGGCATCGGCGGCATGGCCTTCAAGCAGCACCGGGACGAGGTCAAGCTGCGGGAGGCCAAGGCGTTCCTCCAGCGTCTGGAGCGCGGCTTTCAGGAAAGCAGCGAGGCGATCGGCGCGGCCTGGCAGGTGATCGAGGCGGAAGGCGTGCCGCACCGCCTGATCCAGCAGGAGTCGGGCCGGCACGACTTGCTGGTGCTGGGCAAGGACACCGATTTCCATTTCGACGATGATCCGCCGATCGCCGAAGCGGTGCTGCGCTTGCTGCACGACAATGCGCGACCGCTGATCGTCTGTCCCGACAGCGCCTCCAGCGAAGGCCCGGTGCTGGTCGCCTACGACGCCAGCGTACGCGCGTCGCGGGCGCTGCACATGCTGGCGCTCCTCGGCCACGTCCGCGATCGGCCGGTCCATGTCCTCTCGATCGCCCCCGATCAGGCGGAAGCGGCCGCGCGGGCGCGCTACGGGACCGAATTGCTGACCAAGCACGAGCTCGAGGCGACGCCCCACGGCGTGACCTCGCGCGCCAATCCCGCGGACGTCATCTGCGCCGAGGCGGGCGCGCTCGGCGCGACCCTGATCGCGATCGGCGCGAGCGGCCACCGGCCGATCCACGACCTCTTCCTGGGCTCGACCACCCAGCGCCTGCTCGAGCTCTGCCCCTGCCCGCTGTTCGTGCACCACTGATCCCGCCTCACAGGAAGAAAAGCCAGGTGATGAGGCCGAACAACGGCAGCAGGATCAGGCAGGACCAGCCCATATAGCCGAAGAAGCTCGGCATCCGCACCCCGAGCTCCTCGGCGATCGCCCGCACCATGAAGTTGGGCGCGTTGCCGATGTAGGTATTGGCGCCCATGAACACGGCGCCGGCCGAGATCGCCAGCAGCGTGCTCGACAGCGGGCCGCTCAGGACTTCCGCATCGCCGCCGGCGGTGTTGAAGAACACGAGATAGGTCGGCGCGTTGTCGAGGAAGCTCGAGAGGATCCCGGTCGCCCAGAAGTACATCGCGTCGACCGGCTCGCCATTGCGATTGACGGCATCGACCACGGGCGCGAGCGCGCCGGCCGAGCCGGCGCGCAGGATCGCGATCGCCGGGATGATGGTCACGAAGATGCCGGCGAACAGCTTGGCGACCTCGACGATCGGGAACCAGCTGAACTCGTTGGCCGTGCGGGTGACCCGCGGCGTCAACCACCAGGACGCGCCGGCGATCAGCAGCAGCAGCAGATCGCGCAGGAGATTCTGCAGCTCGACCTCGACGTGGTAGAGGGTGAAGCTGAGCCCCGGATCCCAGACCCCGCTCATCAGCACCGCGAGGACGACCCCCACCAGCAGCAGCAGGTTGACCGTGCCCTCGAGCCTGAAGCCCGGTTCGTCGGCGGCGGGCGGCGGCGGCGGCGCGCCCTCGCGCGCCATCATCGACCGATCAATTCCATAGAAGATCAGCAGCAGAATCAACGACAGCACGATCATCGGCAGGAACATCGTCCGGGTCGGCCAGAAGAAGTCGACGCCTTTGAGGAAGCCGAGGAACAGCGGCGGGTCGCCCAGGGGCGTCAGCGAGCCGCCGATATTGGCGACCAGGAAGATGAAGAACACCACGATGTGAACCTTGGCCCGCCGCCAGGCGTTGGCCCGCAGCAGAGGCCGGATCAGGAGCATCGCGGCGCCGGTGGTCCCGGTCCAGCTGGCGAGAAAGGTGCCGAAGGCGAGCAGACCGGTATTGAACGACGGCGTGCCCTGGCGACTGGTCCGCACCCGCAGGCCGCCGGTGATCGTGAACAGCGAGAGCAGGAGGATGATGAACGGCAAGTATTCGAGCAGAGCCGTATGCAACGCCTCGAACAGGGCCAGCTCCCAGCCGAACCGCGACGCGAACGGCACCAGAAACGCGGCCGCCCAGAAGGCGCTCACCTTGCCGAAGTGGTGATGCCAGAAGCTCGGCGCGAGCAGCGGCAAGAGGGCGATCGAGAGCAGCATGCCGGCGAACGGCGCCGCCCACAGCAGGTCGAGCTCGCCGCCGTCGAGGTGCGGCACCTGATCGGCGGCTTCGGCCGCCGCCGCGGCGGCCCACGGTGCGGCGAACAGGGGCGCAGCCATCGTCAGCGCTCGGACGACCCTTGTCATTCGCGACAGATCCTCAGTCCTGGAGGCCGGCTCGACAGATCGGGGCGGCGTGGCCGCTCACCACGGGCCGCAAGGCGGATGGCGCGCCAGTATGGCAAACTGACGCTGCCGGGCCAAGGCCGCCCCGCGTCGCCGAGCTGGGTCGACCGGGCCGGCTTCGGCCGTGGTCGGATTGACTCTTCGCGAGCGCAGCATTAGCTGTTTGCAATGCAGCATGGCCCCTGCCGGGGAGGTCCGGCGAGGTCCGGAGATGCAGAAATCGGGTCGCGGGACCCTCAGCCCAGGAGGAAGCGATGGCCGCCGACAACGTGACGGCGCTGGAGCAGGCGACAGACCAGGTCCGTTCGGGAGCCGCCGAGATGGCGGTGCTCTACCAGAGCAACCTCGCGGCGCTGCTAGCTTCGAGCCAGGTCCTGATCGGCAGTTGCCAGACCATGCAAGGGGTGCTGCTCGCGTTCCTGCAGAGCCGGGCCAAGGAGGCATTGGCGGCGGGCCAGCGGCTGGCCGAATGCGGCTCACCGCAGAGCGCCCTCGAGATCCAGCTGGATTTCGCCCGTGAGGCGCTCCAGGCCTATGCGGACCAGTTCCATACCCTGGGTCGGATCACGAGCGCGGCGCTCGACGATTGCTCCAGACCGCTCAAGCGCGCCGCCCCTGGGGCCGCGCGGCCGGCCAGTGCGAGCGTCGCCGCCTAGCCCGATCCGCCCCGCGACGCAGCCGGCATCCCCGCGCCGCCGGGCAGCAGCACGAGGAGTCCTTTGATGGCCAAATCGACCGCATCCACCAGATCGAGCGACGCGAGCGGCAAGCGCGGCCGTGGCGGCAGCGCGTCGCCGAGTCGTCCGCGCCGGACCACCCGGCGCAGCGTCAGCTCCGTCGGCGGCGGCTCCTGCGCCGCCGGTCCGGCGGCAGCGCAAGCGCGCGCCCGACAAGGCGGCGAAGTCGGCACAACCGGCGGTTCAGCAGCCGGCGGTCACGCCGACGGCCAATCCGCCGCAAAAGCGTCCGCAGCCGGCGCGAGCGAGCCGGCTTCGTCCTCCGCTGCGACGCAGGCACAGGCCGCCGCAGATCAGCCGGCGCCGGCCCCGGCCGGCGCTGCCGAGCCGACGGCGGCGGCTGAGGGCCTGGCGGTTCCGCCGCCGCCAGCGGTCGCCACGGCGAGCCTCGCGCTGGCCGACGCCCTGGCGTCCGCTCCGGGCGGCAGCCTGCTCGAGGGCGCGACCCGGATCCAGAGCGAGATGCTCGCCTTCGGCTGGCGCCAGACCGAGCGGAACCTCGCGACCGGCCGGGCCATGCTGGCGAGCGGCTCGCTGCCCGAGATGATCGCGCTGCAGGCGGCCTGGCTCGGCGACACGCGTCGAGAACGCGCTGCGCCACGGCCTCGCGCTGGGGCGCCTGGCAGGCGACCTGCTGCGCGCGACACCGCTCTCGCGCCGAGGTTAGCCGGCGCCGGCCCGAGGCGCGCCCGGCGCGGGCGACCCCCCGCGCTCGCCGTCGCGGCCTCCCCCTGCCGCTCGCGCCGCGCTCTGCAGCCGCGCGGGTTCTGGCCGGAGCGCGTGCACGATCCCATATCCAACGGGCGCGACCACACGGTGCGCCGGAATGGGCTTTTCTTCGAGTGGCGAAATCCCGTATCATGCCGGGGTCGACCCGGTGAGGATGGACGGTCGCGACCATGAGCAATCGAGCGCATGATCCCGATGCCGGCTCGGTCGGTCACGTCGTCACCAAGCCGCGAGACAAGACGCAGAAGCCGTCCATGTACAAGGTGCTCCTGCTCAATGACGACTACACGCCGATGGAGTTCGTGGTGCACGTGCTGGAGCGGTTCTTCGGCAAGAACCAGGAGGATGCGACCCGGATCATGCTGCACGTCCACAACCACGGCGTCGGCATCTGCGGCGTCTACACCTACGAGATCGCCGAGACCAAGGTCGCGCAGGTGATCGACTTCGCCCGCCAGCACCAGCACCCGCTGCAGTGCACGATGGAGAAGGACTAGCGGACGGCGCGGATGCCCATGTTGTCGCGGAACCTGGAAAAGACCCTTAGACGAGCCTTGGCGCTAGCCAATGCCCGTCAGCACGAGTACGCGACCCTCGAGCATCTGCTCATGGCGCTGGTCGACGACGACGACGCGGTGGCGGTGCTCAAGGCCTGCGCGGTCGAGGTCGATCGCCTCCGGGCGAGCCTGAACGACTTCCTCGACCACGACCTCACCAGCCTTGCGGTCGAGGGCGTGGTCGACGCCAAGCCGACCGCCGGCTTCCAGCGCGTCATCCAGCGCGCGGCGATCCACGTCCAGAGCTCGGGGCGGAGCGAGGTCACCGGGGCCAACGTGCTGGTGGCGCTGTTCTCGGAGCGCGAGTCCCACGCCGTCTACTTCCTGCAAGAGCAGAACATGTCGCGCCTCGACGCCGTGAACTACATCAGCCACGGCATCGCCAAGCGCGCCGGCATGGCCGAGAGCCGCCGGGTGCGCGGCGCCGAGGAGCCCGAGGAGCGGCGCGGCGGCGGCCAGCCGAGCGAGGCGCTCAGCGCCTACTGCACCGACCTCAACGCCAAGGCCAAGCAGGGCAAGATCGACATCCTGATCGGCCGCGACCTCGAGGTCGAGCGGACCATCCAGATCCTCTGCCGGCGCTCCAAGAACAACCCGCTGTTCGTCGGCGACCCGGGCGTCGGCAAGACCGCGATCGCCGAGGGGCTGGCGCTCCGGATCGTGCGCGGCGAGGTGCCGGACGTGCTGCGCAAGGCGGTGATCTTCCAGCTCGACATGGGCGGCCTGCTCGCCGGCACCCGCTACCGCGGCGACTTCGAGGAGCGCCTGAAGGGCGTGCTCACCGAGCTCGAGGCCGACGATCGCGCGATCCTGTTCATCGACGAGATCCACACCGTGATCGGCGCCGGCGCCACCAGCGGCGGCTCGCTCGACGCCTCGAACCTGCTCAAGCCGGCGCTCGCCAGCGGCGGCCTGCGCTGCATCGGCTCGACCACCTACAAGGAGTATCGCAACTACTTCGAGAAGGACCGCGCCCTGGTCCGGCGCTTCCAGAAGATCGACATCCACGAGCCCTCGCAGGACGAGACGGTCAAGATCCTGATGGGGCTGAAGCCGTCGTTCGAGGACCACCACCAGGTCCGCTACACCGCCAACGCGATCAAGGCCGCGGTCGAATTGTCGTCGCGCTACATCCACGACCGCAAGCTGCCGGACAAGGCGATCGACGTCATCGACGAGGTCGGCGCGGCGCAGATGCTCAAGCCCGAGGGCCAGCGGCGCAAGACGCTCGGCGTCAAGGACATCGAGGAAGTCGTCGCCAAGATGGCGCGGGTCCCGGTCAAGAACGTCAACGCCCGCGACAAGGAGGTGCTGCGCAACCTGGATGGCGACCTCAAGGGCGTCGTGTTCGGCCAGGACCGGGCGATCGAGGCGCTCGCCAGCGCGATCAAGCTGTCGCGCGCCGGGCTGCGCGACCCGCAGAAGCCGATCGGCTGCTACCTGTTCTCCGGCCCGACCGGGGTCGGCAAGACCGAGGTCGCGCGCCAGCTCGCCCGCATCATGGGGATCGAGCTGGTGCGCTTCGACATGTCCGAGTACATGGAGCGCCACGCCGTCTCGCGGCTGATCGGAGCACCGCCGGGCTACGTCGGCTTCGATCAGGGCGGCCTTTTGACCGACGCGATCGACCAGCAGCCCCATGCCGTGCTGCTGCTCGACGAGATCGAGAAGGCGCATCCCGACGTCTTCAACATCCTCCTGCAGGTGATGGACTACGGCAAGCTCACCGACAACAACGGCAAGACCGTCGACTTCCGCAGCGTGATCCTGATCATGACCACCAACGCCGGCGCGGCCGACATGAGCAAGCCGGCGATGGGCTTCGGCCGCGACACGCGCGAAGGCGAGGACTCCGAGGCGATCAAGCGGATGTTCACGCCGGAGTTCCGCAACCGCCTCGACGCCACGATCACCTTCGCCGGGCTGACGCCGCAGATCCTGGCCCACGTGGTCGACAAGTTCGTCCAGGAGCTCGCGGCGCAGCTCGCCGACCGCCGGGTCCACCTCGAGGTCGACGCGCTCGCCAAGGCCTGGCTCGGCGAGAAGGGCTACGATCCGCTCTACGGCGCACGGCCGCTCGCCCGGGTGATCCAGGAGCACATCAAGCGGCCGCTCGCCGAGGAGCTGCTGTTCGGCGCGCTCGCCAAGGGCGGCAAGGTCGTGGTCACGATCCGCGACGGCGCGCCGGCCTTCGAGTGCACCCCCGCCAACACCCCGGCGCTGCTGCCGCCGCCGGGCGGCGATTCCGACTTCGCCGCGCTCGAGGACGAGGAGCCCGACGACGAGGCCGACGACCAGGAGTACCTGGAGCCCGTCGCCTGAGACCCTCCACCGAGGCTAGGGCCGCGTCACCGGCGCCACCATGAAGCCGCCGCCCGAGCCGTCGAGCAGCGCGCCCGAGATGAACGAGGCCTCCGCCGAGAGCAGCCAGAGGATCGGCCGCGCCATCTCCTCGGGCTCGGCGCAGCGGTTCATCGCGATCGTGTCCGCGATCCGCGCCCGCAGCGCCGGATCGCGCCGCACCCGATCGGTCATGTCGGTGAGCGTCAGGCCCGGCCGCAGCGACGTTGACCCGGATGCCCGCGCGCGCGACCTCCTTGGCGAGGCCGATGCTGAAGCTGTCGACAGCGCCCTTGGACGCGGCATAGGCGGTGCGGCCCTCGCGGCCGCCGATGGTCGCGGCCATCGACGAGAGGTTGACGATGGCACCGCCCGCGCCGCCGGTCGCGGTCGACATCCGGCGCACCGCCTCGCGGCAGCACAGCATGGTGCCGATCACGTTGACCGCCATCAGCCGCTCGAGCGGCGCCTGCTGGAGCTCGGCGACCGGGGTCTCGGGGCCGCCGTTGATCCCGGCGCTGTTGACCAGAGCGGTCAGCCTGCCCAGGCGGTCGTCGACCTCGCGGAACATGCGCACCACCTGGTCCTGCTGCGACACGTCGGCCTGCACGGCGATCGCCCGGCCGCCGGCGCGCTCGATCGCGGCGACCAGCGCCTCGGCGGACTGTCGCTCCCGCGCGTAGTTGACCGCGACCGCGTAGCCCCGCGCCGCGGCGAGCCGCGCGGTCGCCGCGCCGATGCCGCGCCCGCCGCCGGTGATCAAGAGGATGCCCGTCATGAGTAGGCTGCCCTTCGTTCGCTTGCCGGACGGAGCTGGCCGCCCGGCGCGGCCAGAGGGCGACCCTGACCGCCGGCCGCGGCGGCCGTCAAGACCGGAGCGCCGAGCCGTCGCTTGACAGCCCCTTGGAAATGGCGAAACGGTGCTCGCGAGCGGAGGGCCCGAGTTGGAGTTCAACCAAAGGCTGGTCGTGATCACCGGGGGTGCCGGCGGCATCGCCCGCGAGACCGCGCCGCTGCTGCTTGCCGCGGGCGCGTCACTGCTGCTGATCGACCGCGATGCGGCGGCGCTCGAGGCCCTCGCGGCCGAGCTCGAGGCGGGCGAGCGCGTCCGGACGGCGGTCTCGTCGCTCGCCTCGCCGGACGCCTGCGCCGCCGCGCTCGACGGCCTGCAAGGCCCCGGTCTACGCGCTGGTCCATCTGGCCGGGATCTTCCGACCGGATGCGCTGGACGCGGCCGCGCGCCCGCTCTGGGACGAGGTCCTGGCGGCGAACCTCACCAACGCCTTCGACATGGCGGCGGCGGTCAAGCCCCGCCTCGATCCGGCGGCGATCTGCCGGATGGTGTTCGCGAGCTCGCTCGCCTTCCGCCGCGGCTCGTTCGACCACATCGCCTATACCGCGGCCAAGGGCGGCATCGTCGGCCTGGTGCGCGCGCTCTCCCGCGGGCTCGCGCCGCAGGTGCTGGTCAACGGCCTGGCACCCGGCATCATCCTCACCGGCATGCCGGACCACATCATCGCCGTGCCCGAGCGCCGCGAGCGCCTGCTCGCCGAGACCACGCTCAAGCGCTTCGGCCACCCGCGCGAGGTCGCGACCGTGATCCGCTTCCTTCTGAGCGACGACTCGAGCTTCATCACCGGCCAGGTCATCAACGTCGACGGCGGCGTGGTCAACGGCTGAACTCCCGGCGCTCCCCCTCGGCTGAAGTGAGACGGCTGTCGAGGTGTCCGGGAAGCGAGCCAACCACCACCTGCCGTTCGTCCTCATCCCAAAAGAAATAGATACGCAAGCATCTTGTTGGATCTCGTGTGTTGCCACCATTCTTCAGATGCATATCGAGCAGTTTGCGTTGTCCTAGGTAATCGACGATGTATGTGTCGCCAAACTCGCCATACCTGGACCCACCGAACGTCGGCTCACACTGTAACCCTAATTCCTGAACTGCCATATCGAAGCTGGCCTTCTTTCCAGTTCCTCCGATTCTCATGTCTCTATACTCGTTCGCTAGCAAGAGTAAGGATTTGAAGACTTGCTCTGTGTCACGATAAACGCTCTGCTTCGCCGCTCTGATCGCCCGGGGCAGCATCGCGAGCTGTCCCGCTACCGCCTGTCGTGCCCACTCGCCGACCTCGCCCAAATCGATGGGAAATGGGACCAGGGCGTCGGCGCGGCTACCAGTCAGCTTTTCATCCTCCTGGCGGCGCCGATCCAGTTCGCTACGCATCCAATCGTTTTGCGCCCTGAGCTGATCGTTTTCGTCCTGCAAGCGCGCTCTCCCCTCCATCTCCTCCGTCGCGAGCGCTTCCCAGGTCGCGGCCTCGCGGCTGAGCTCCTGGGTCTGGGCCTGTAAGTTGCCGATGATCTCCTGCCGGTCCCCGCCACGTTCCAAATCGAGCTGACGTCGCGACAGGGCGATCTTGCGGACTCCGCGTGAAGCTGGGCAGCCGGTCCTCCAAATCGAGGCGGCGGACGCTGTATTCGTATGCGCGCCGAACCAGCAGGTCCTCGAAGGCCTTCGTACCGCCTCCTGCCCAATCAACGATTTCGGGCCGGCAGTGCCAAGGGATGCTTCCTCGGCACCTGCTCTTCGACGGCAAAGCCTGGCATGTAGCTTCGGACTGCTCCGCCGAAGACCGAGTGCTCTTTGCCAACCCGGTCAGTGAGTTTGAAGGAAAGTGGGGAGGAGAGAATGGCAATGTGAGCGATGCCCAAGCATCGCTGGGCGATTGCACGGCTATCCACGACGGCGGTTGCCGGATCGATTTCGCCATCTGGCAGTGAGATAACGTAAACGGGTCTGGTCCGCCTCGGATTCTCCATAAGACCCAACAGATCGTTCACGTCGTCGGCGGACTCCAACAACCATGGGTCAGGGGTGAGGCGAACCCGCAAAATCTTCTAAGCCGGGCCGGCCTGCGACTTGGCGTACGATTTCTGGTGTGGTCAGCTCGATCTCTGGACGCTCGGCCCGACTAACACAGCTAACGCGGATGCCGAATTGACCGCCTTGGGGCGAGACTCCCACTGACACTTCCGTCGACCAGGTGCGCCCCGCCACCTTGTCGTCCGGGTGATCAAGTCGCGCCACCCAATACGGAGCCGGTTCGGTGAGGCACACCGCAAACGCGCTATGGCCTGGAGCTACCTCGCGCTCGAAGGATTCCCCTTGCCACGCAAGCGCTGGCAGCGGGCCAGCCCTTTTGTTCAGCCAACGGAGCGTCTCGTGACGAGCCTCATCGGCGGCCATCTTCGTATCTTGCCCACACAAGAATGCTGTAATCTGAACAGCTTGGCGGATTCGAGGAGCATACAGGCGGGCACGCTCGACGTATGGTCGTAGTTGGTCGGCGAGGGTAGCTGCCACTGAGCATTTCATCCCGTCTAGCTAGCAAAACACAAGCTTACATAATCAACTAAGGAGGGATATGCCAGCGAGAGCACGGCATCTCCGGTTGGGAGGTGCATCCTGGATGACATCGAGCTTCGCGCCGCTCGCGCTCTCAACCGCGCGCCGGGTGGACCTGGTTGAGCAGCGGCTGTCCGGTCCGCAGGCGCTCGAGGTTGTCGCCGATCACGGCGAAGCGGCGCGCCATCACGCCCTCGGTCCAGCCCGAGCAATGCGGCGTCATCACCACGTTGTCGAGCTCGTGGAAGGGATGGCGCGCGGGCGCAGCGTCTCGCCGGCGCGCTCCGGGTAGCGATACCAGGTATCGAGCGCCGCGCCGCCGATGGTCCGCTCGCGCAGTGCTGTGAACAGCGCGTCCTCGTCGACGATCGGGCCGCGCGCGACGTTGATCAGCACCGCGCCCGGCCGCATGCGCGCGAGCTCGGCCTTGCCGATCAGGCCGCGGGTCGCCTCGTCGAGCGGGCAGGCGACGACGACGAAGTCGGCGGCCTCGAGCAGGCGGTCGAGCTCGCCCGGGCCGCCCAGCCAGTCCGGCGCCGGCTCCAGCGGGCGCGGCCTCGCGGCGATCGCCATGACCCGCAGGCCGAAGGCCCGGGCCCGGAGTGCCACCGCGCGGCCGATGTGGCCATAGCCGATGCAGCCGACGGTCTTGCCCGCGAGCTCCGGCCGGAACGGCGCCGCAAGCCGCGGGCTGTCGGCCCAGCTCCCGGCCCGGAAGCGCTGGTCGCGCCCGGCGAGACCCACGGTGAAGTGCAGCATCGCCGCAAGCACGTACTCGCTGATCCCGATCTCGTGCTCGAAGACGTTGCAGACCCGGCAGCCCTGCGGAACCGCCCCGAGGTCGACCGCATCGAGGCCCGCGACCGGCAACTGGATCAGCTGCAGCTTCGGCACCGGTGGCGAACTGCGATCGAATTCCATCGTGACCAGGACGTCGGCCGCGGCGAGGGCGTCCGCCGGCGCTGCGCCGTCCGCGAGCTCGAGGAGCTCGATCGCGGTGCCGAGGTGCCGCCGCAGATGATCGGCTCCCTGTCGCGCGAGGGCGCCGCTCAGAACAACTCGCATGGGCTCAATCCGTCGGGTTCCGAGCGAATGTGCCGGCGATTGGCTCTTCCGTCGACCGCTTTGTCGACCGGATCTTGACGAGCTCGCCGCGCCGGCGCAGGCCCGCGGCATGGCCGCCGGTCCCTCGATCGACGATCTGCTCAGCGGGCGCTGGCGCGAGCCCGCGAGCGGCCGGCCCTTGCGCCTGCCGGTCCGGCGGATCGCGATCGAGCCCTCGCTCGACGGCGGCGAAGCGGATCTCATCGCGCCGCTCGCGCTCGGCTCGCGGCTCGCGCTCGTGGGCGATCCGAACACCTGGGAGGCGCTCGGCCGCCGGGTGGCACGGGCGCTCGCGCGGATCGCGACGGTCGATGCGGTGGTGGTCGAGAAGCCGCAGGCCGACCTGAGCACGGTTTCGGAGCTGGCGGAGCGCGCGCGCTTCGCGAACGGCCTGATCGCGGTCGGCTCCGGCACGATCAACGACCTCGCCAAGTACCTGGCCTTCCAGAGCGGTCGGCGATATGCCGTGTTCGCGACCGCGCCCTCGATGAACGGCTACGTGACCGCGACCGCGTCGCTCGCCCGGGGCGGCTTCAAGACCACGCTGCCCGCGCAGGCGCCGGTCGCCGCGCTGTTCGATCTCGCGGTCCTGCGCACAGCACCCTTGCGCCTGATCCGGGCGGGGCTCGGCGATTCGATCTGCCGCACCACCGCGCAGACCGACTGGCTGCTCGGCCATCTCCTCCACGGCACCGCCTACAGCGAGACGCCCTACCTCCTGCAGGCGGAGGACGAGGCGGCGCTGCTCGACGCAGCCCCGGCGCTCGGCGCGCGCGACCTCGCGGCGATCGCCACCCTGACCCGGGTCCTGGTGCAGGCCGGGCTCGGCATGGGCATCGTCGGCAGCAGCCATCCGGGCAGCCAGAGCGAGCACCTGATCAGCCACTACCTCGACATGATGGCGGGCGCCGCCCATCCGGGCAGCCTGCACGGCGAGCAGGTCGGCGTGGCGACCCTCTCGGTCAGCCGCCTGCAGCACGCGCTGCTCGGCGCCGAGCGGCCGCCGCTCCTGCGGCCGACCCGGATCGACGAGGCGGCGATGCTGCGCCGCTTCGGCCCCGACCTCGGCCGCCAGTGCCTGGCAGAGTTCAAAGCCAAGGCGCTCGATCGGGCCGCGGCCGAGCGCCTGAACGCGAAGCTCGCGGCCAATTGGGCGGACAGTCACCGGACGGGTCCGGCAGGCGATGCTGCCGACCTCGCGCCTGCGCGCGGCGTTGATGGCCGCCGGTGCCCCGACCACCGCCGCCGACCTCGGCCTGGCGCCGGACCTCTACCGGGACGCGCTCCGCCACGCCCGCGAGATCCGCAACCGCTTCACGATCCTCGACCTCGCCGCCGACGCCGGGCTGTTGAATCCAAGACGTCGCGGTCGTTGTGCAACTGCGAATAGTTGAGCGCAAACCAGAAAATCAGCACCCGCCCGCGCTGGTTCGACACTGAGGACATCAGGAGACCGGCTTCAGCAGCGCCATGAGCTCGCGCCATTCGCGCGCGCTGAGGCCGCTGCCGGCCTGGTCGACCGGCTCGCCCGCGAGCCGCCGGCGCACGACCGCGAGCGCCTTGGCCGACAGCTCGACGCCCTCCAGGCGATAGTCGACGAACGCGGCATGGGTCAGCGGGACCCAGCGGCGGACCACGTCGAGCAGCACGAGCGCATAGGCGCGGATCTCATACTGGGCATGAGCATCGGCCCGCAACGATATGAAATGCAGAAGATTGTGCAGATCGGTTTTCCAGTACCATTCGGTATAGGCGTTGAGCGGCAGGACCATGCGCGCGAGCTCGCGCGCGAGCCCGGCGCGCGCCGGGTCGAGCGGCTGCCCCGCCGCGTCCTGGTTGAGCAGCTCGAGGTAGCGCCGGTAGGCGTCCTCGGCGTTCTGGCGCACCGTCTCCTGCACCCTGCTCGCCTGCGCGTCCGCGAGCACCTCGCCGCGGCCCTGGCGGTTGGCGCTCGACTGCGCCGCGAGGTGCTCGGCCGCGGGGACATAGAACTCGTCCTGCAGCACCGAGTAGCGCGCCGAGTACTCGTTGACGTTGGCGGTGCGGTGCCGGATCCACTGCCGGGCGACGAAGATCGGCAGCTTCACGTGCAGCTTCAGCTCGCACATCTCGAACGGCGAGGTGTGCCGCATGCGCATCAGGTAGTTGATCAGCCCGCGGTCGTCGCTCACCTTCCTCGTGCCGCGCCCGTAGGACACCCGCGCCGCCTGCACGATCGCGCCGTCGTCGCCCATGTAGTCGATCACCCGCACGAAGCCTTTGTCGAGCACCGGCAGCGGCTCGTACAGGATCTCCTCGAGCGCCGCCACCACCGCGCGCCGGGTCGGCGTCGCCTGCGCGCGCAGCGCGGCGATGTCCTGCTCTTGCTCGGCACTCAGGCTCATGGGCCACCTCGCTGGTTGCGCGCCGGATCTTAAACCCTCGCGCGCTCCGGGTCGACGTGCGTGCTTGCGCCAGGGCACGGGCCTGCTCTCGCGCTCCATAGGATCACCCGACCCGGCTGTGAAACCGCTTGCATCGCCGTCCCGAACGGCCGAGCATGCTGCCGATTTCAGATCGAGGAGGCGGGAAGTGCGAGCCTGGTTTCGTCTCGCCTGCGCCGCGCTGGCAGTTTGGTTCACCGCCGGCCTTGCGAGCACAGGGCACGCCGAACCGCTCCGGGTCGCCCATACCGTCTGGGTCGGTTTCGGCCCTCTGTTCATCGCCCGGGAGAAAGGCTTCTTCGCCAGGGAAGGCGTCGAGGTCGAGCTGATCCGGATCGAGGAGCACACCACCACCTACGCCGGCCTGTACAGCGGCCAGATCGACGCCGTCGCGGCGGCGTTGCAGGATGCGCCGGCGTTCTCGGATCCGGATGAGCCACCCTGGTCTGCGTGCTCATGCTGGACGAGTCGCGCGGCGCCGACGGGATCCTCGCCGCCAGGGACATCCGGACCATCGCGGACCTCGAGGGCCGGTCGGTCGCCGTCCTGCACGGCAGCATCTCGCACTTCTACCTGAGCGTCCTGCTCCAGGAGGCCGGCCTCACTCAGGCGGACCTCGAGATCGTGGACCTGTCCGCGGAAGACGCCGGCGAAGCCTTCCTGCTGCAGGAGGTCGATGCGGCCGTGACGTGGGAACCCTGGCTCACTCAAGGGCGGACCACCGACCATGGCCATGTCTTGACCGACAGCTCGGAGCGCCCCGGCCTGCTCGTCGACGGGCTGCTCACCAGGGCCGACGTCTTCGCGGAGCGCAAGGACGACTTCCGGGCCGTCGCCCGCGCCTGGGATGCGGCGGTCGGCTACTTCGAGAGCCACCCTGACGAGGCGACCCGGATCATGGCGCGCCACGTCGGCGGCTGGCTCGAAGATCCGGCGGTCTTCGCCGAGACCCTCAAAGGCGTCGCCTACTACGACGCCGAAGAGAACCTGGAATACTTCGGCACCCCCGACCAGCCGGGCCAGATCTACCAGACGGCGCAACACGCGATCGACGTCTGGGCGAGCGTCGGGATGCTGAAGATGACGCTGTCGCCGGCGGACATCATCGCCCACGGCATCTGGGACGAGTAGGGGACCCGCGCTCCTTCGTCGCCCGGCGCTCGAATCGGAAAGAATTTGAAGTCATGGACATCAGGCGTCTGACCGTAGGCATGGTAGCGGCCTTCGGGATGACTGCGGGCTTCGTCGGCGCGGCCCACGCCGAGCCGCTGCGGATCTCCTATTTCATCTGGGTCGGGCTATGGGCCGCTGTTCGTCGCTCAGGAGAAGGGCTTCTTCGCCAAGGAGGGCGTCGAGGTCGAGCTGATCAACATCGAGGACCACGCCGCCGCCTTCGCCGGACTCTTCGCCGGCCAGGTCGATGCGATCGCGGGCGGCATTCCAGGATGCGCCGGTGTTCTCCGAGCCGGACGAGGACCTGTTGGTGTGCGCGCTCGCGCTCGACGAATCGCGAGGCGCCGACGGGGTTCTGGCCACCAACGACATTCGGTCCATCGCCGATCTCAAGGGCAGGTCGGTGGCCGTGCTGCGCGGCAGCCTGCAGCAGTTCTACCTTGAACGTCCTGCTCGAGAGAGGCCGGCCTCAGCGAGGCCGACGTCGAGGTCGTCGATCTGTCCGCCGAGGATGCCGCCGCAGGCCTTCATGATGCGGGAGGTCGATGCCGCGGTGACCTACGAGCCCTGGCTGACGCCAGGCGAGAATACCGCGCACGGCCACCTGCTGACCGACACGCTCGGAGCAGCCCGGGCTGATCATCGACTGCCTGGATGACCACGGCGGGCGTCTTCGGTGAGCGCAAGGCCAGAGTTCAAGGCGCGTCGGCCGCGCCTGGGATGCGGCCGTCGAGCTACGTCGAGGCCCATCCCGAGGAGGCCTGTCGAGATCATGGCCCGGCACGTCGGGCGGCAGGCTCGAGGACCCGGCGGCTTTCGCCGAAACCCTCAGGGGCGTCGGCTTCTACGACGCCGAGAGGGAATCGGGAATATTTCGGCACGCCGGACGAAGCCCGGCCCGATCTACCGAGACGATGCAGGGCGCGATCGACGTCTGGTCGGAGCTCGGGGTGCTCAAGGTGAAGGTGACGCCGGCCGACGTGATCGCGCATGGGATTTTCGACGAGTAGCCAGGCCGCGACTGCGTCGGACGATCTCGATTTGAGAGGAGTTGGAGCCATGAGAATTCACGCGTCGCATCGTCGGGATCGTGGCGGCGGTCTGTGATCACGGGCGGCCTCGCGGCCGCGGCCAGGCCGAGCCGCTGCGGATCTCCTACTTCATCTGGGTCGGCAACGGACCATTCTTCGTCGCGCAGGAGAAGGGCTTGTTCGCCAAGGAAGGGCATCGAGGTCGAGCTGATCAACATCGAGGATCACGCTGCCGCCTTCGGGGGCCTGTTCGCCGGCCAGGTCGATGCCGTCCAAGGCGCCATGCCGGATGCCCCGACTTTCGCGCAACCGGATGAAGAACCGCTGGTGTGCGTGCTCGCGCTCGACGAGTCCGCGGCGGCGATGGCGTCCTCGCGACCAAGGACATCCAGACCATCGCCGATCTCAGGGGCAAGTCGGTCGCGGTCCTCCCGGGCAGCATAGGCGCACTTCTACTTGATCGTGCTGCTCAAGGAGGCCGGCCTCACCGAAGCCGACATCGAGGCCGTGGACCTTTCCGCCGAGGATGCCGGCCAAGCCTTCATGATGCAGGAGGTCGATGCCGCGGTGACCAAGGATCCCTACCTGACGCCAGGCCAGGAATGCCGAGCATGGCCATGTCCTGACCGACACCACCGAGCAACCCGGCCTGCTGGTCGATTGCCTGATGACCAGGGCGGACGTGTTCGACGACCGCAAGGACGAGTTCCGGGCCCTGGCCCGCGCCTGGGATGCGGCGGTGCGGCTACGTCGAGGCCCATCCCGATGAGGCCAACGCAGATCATGGCCCGCCATCTGGGCGGCGGGCTCGAAGATCCGGCGGCCTTCGGCGAGACCCTGAAGGGCGTGCGGCTTCTACGACGCCGACGAGAAATCGAGAGTACTTCGGCACGCCCGACCAACCCGGGCCAGATCTACGAGACCATGCAACAGGCCATCGACGTCTGGTCGAGCATCGGCATGCTGAACATGCAGGTTATCGCCCGCCGACGTGATCAGGCACGGCATCTGGGACGAGTAGCGCAGCGGAGGCGAGGACATGAACATGCGGAATGGACTTGCCGGCGATCGTCACCGCATCTTCTGGTGACCGCCGGCGCTCAGCCAGGCGGCCCAGGCCGAGCCGCTGCGGATCGGGCATCTGACCTGGGTCGGGCTCGGGCCGTTGTTCGTCGCTCAAGGAGAAGGGCCTCTTCGCCAAGGAAGGGGTCGAGGTCGAGCTGATCAACATGGCGATCCATGAAGCCATGTACGCCGGGCTGTTCGCCGGGCAGATCGACGTGATCGATGCCACGGTCGACGACATGCTGCCCAATTTCGACCCGGAGCAGCCCTATGCCTGCGTGCTGACGCTGACCGAGTCGCTCGGCGCCGACGGCATCATCGCCAGCAACGACATCCGGTCGATCGCCGATCTCAAGGGCAAGACGGTGGCGTTCGCCGAGCGCACGGTGTCGCAGTTCTATCTGAACGTGCTGCTCAAGGAGGCCGGTCTCAGCGAGGCGGACATCGAGCACCGTGGAGATGAGCGCCGACGATGCCGGCAACGCCTTTCTGATGCAGGAGGTCGACGCCGCCGTGAGCTGGGAGCCGTGGCTCACGCAGGGCAAGCAGGCCGAGCACGGGCATCTCCTCGCCGACTACCTCCGAGACAGCCGGGACTGATGGTCGACTGCCTGGTGACCAGGACCGATGTCTTCGACGACCGCCTGGCGGAGTTCCGGGCGCTGGCGCGCGCCTGGGATGCGGCGCTGGACTACGTCGAGGCCCATCCCGACGAGGCCAACGGATCATGGCGCGCCACGTCGGCGGCTGGCTCGAGGACCCGCGGTCTTCGCGGAGACCCTGAAGGGCGTCCGGTTCTACGATTCGGCGACGAAACCGGGAGTACTTCGGCACACCGGACGACCCCGGCCAGATCTACCAGACCGCGCAATACGGCATCGACATCTGGTCGAGCCTCGGCGCGCTCGACGTCGAGCTGACGCCCGCCGACGTGATCAGGCACGACCTCTGGGTCGAGTAGCCGTTCGCAAGTCGGTCCGCGGATCGATGGCGTCGGCGGGAGGTCTCTGGTAGGTAGATCCATGTTGCGGCGGATGGGCGTGCGCGGCCGGTTGCTGTTGGCCTTCCTGGGCATCAGCGCGTTCGCCCTGATCGCCGCGGCGGCGGCGATGTACTCGTTCTCCGAGGTGGGCGGGGTTCTCGGGCGGATCACCGAGGAGCGGGTGCCGGCCGCGCTCGACTCCCTGGAGCTGTCGCGCCAGGCCGAGCGGATCGTCGCGGCGGCGCCGAAGCTGCTCGCGGTGTCGAGCCCGGAGCGAGCAGGCCGAGGTCTCGGATGAGATCGCCGGCGAGGTCGCTCGCCTCCACCAGCTGCATCAGGGCCTCGAGGGGCGGGTCGACCAGGCGAGCCTGGCGACGCTGCAGGGCGACATCAGCCCAGATGGCGGCCAATCTGAGCGGGCTGGATGCCGCCGTCGCCGAGCGGCTGGCCCTCGCAGAGGAGCGCGAGGCCATCGATGCGCCGGGTGCTCAACACCGCGCGCACGGCGCGCCGCGTCTCGGAGCCCGGCCAGGCGCTGATCGAATCGAAGCTCGCCGAGTGGCGGCGTGCGGCCGAGGATCCGGCGGCGGAGCGCCGCCGATCGGAGCCGCCGAGCTGACCGAGACGCTCGGCTCGATGCTGCCGCAGCAACGGGCGGAGCTGGTGGTCGCCAACCTCGCCGAGGCGACGCTGCGGATCGCGACCGCCGACGACCCTGCCCAGCTCGCCGTCCTGGCGACGCCGGTCAAGCGCTCCTTGCAGCAGCTCGAGGAGCACATCGCGGGCTTTCCGCCGAAGCTGCAGGCGCGCGCGCAGGAGCAGTTCACGACCTTCGAGGACGGCCTGCTCGGAGCGCGCGGGCTGATCGCGGTGCGCGGGCTGGAGCTCGCGGCCCTCGAGCGCGCGCGAGGCGATCCTCGATGAGAACGCGGCGATCTCGGCGCGTCTGACAACGGCCGTGGACCAGCTGGTCGCCGAAGCCAGAGGGGAGATGACCGCGGCGACGGCCGATGCCGCGTCGGTGCAGCAGGTCAGCTCGCGGGTCCTGATCGCGGTGGTGCTGCTCAGCCTCGTCAGCTCGGGCCTGATCGTCTGGCTCTACGTGCAGCGCGATCTGCTGCGGCGGCTCACGGCGCTCAGCGGCAGCATGCTGGCGGTCGCCGGCGGCAATCTGCGGGTGCCGCTGCCGCCGCCGGATGGCGGCGACGAGATCGCCGAGATGGCGCGGGCGCTCACCGTGTTCCGCGACACCGCGGTCGAGATCGAGGACAAGGGCCTGCGCGAGATCGAGCACGCGCGCCAGCGCCTGATCGACGCCATCGAGAGCATCTCCGAGGGCTTCGCGTTCTACGATGCCGAGGACCGGCTCCAGCTGTGCAACACGCGCTACCGGGAGCTGCTCTACGCCGGCAGCGACATCGAGATCGAGGCCGGAACCCCGTTCGAGGCGATCCTCCGGCGCGCGGTCGAGTGCGGGCTGATCCACGAGGCGGGCGACGACCCCGAGCGCTACGTCCAGCAGCGGCTGGCGCAGCATCGCGACCCGGGCCCGCCGACCCTGCAGCGTCGCGCCGACGGCCGCTGGATCCTGATCGCCGAGCGCAAGGTCACCGGGGGCGGCACCGTCGCGGTCTACTCCGACATCACCGAGCTCAAGCAGCGCGAGATGGAGCTCGAGGACGCCAACCGGCGCACCCGGGAGGCGGCCGAGGAGATCGGCCGCAAGCACCGGGAGCTGGAGGTCCTGTCGAGCAAGCTCGCGAAGTACCTGTCGCCCCAGGTCTACGCCTCGATCTTCGCCGGCCGGCAGGAGGTCAAGCTCGCCAGCCAGCGCAAGAAGCTCACCGTGTTCTTCTCCGACATCGCCGGCTTCACCGAGACCACCGACAAGATGGAATCGGAGGACGTCACGCAGCTGCTCAATCAGTACCTGACCGAGATGTCGCGGGTCGCGCTCGAGTACGGCGCCACGATCGACAAGTACGTCGGCGACGCGATCATGATCTTCTTCGGCGATCCGGAGACCCGCGGCGTCAAGGAGGACGCGCTCGCCTGCGTCAAGATGGCGATCGCCATGCAGAAGCGGATGCAGGAGCTCGGCGCGATCTGGCGCGATTCGCGGCATCGAGACGCCGATCAGCTGCCGGATCGGCATCCACACCGGCTACTGCACGGTCGGCAATTTCGGCAGCGAGGACCGCATGGACTACACGATCATCGGCGGTGCGGTGAACCTCGCCTCCCGGCTCGAGCACGAGGCGCCGGAGGGCGGCATCCTGATCTCGTACGAGACCTACGCCCATGTGAAGGACGAGATCCGCTGCGAGGAGATGGGGCGCATCCAGGTGCGCGGCATCGGCCATCCGGTCGCCACCTACCGCGTGGTCGATCGGCACGGAACCTGGCCGCCGGGCCGCCGGCCGCTCCACGCCGATCTGCCGCATCTCAAGCTCGAGGCCGAGCCTGAGCTGATGTCGCCCGAGGAGCGCCGGCAGGCCGCCGCGCTGCTGCGGGACGCGGCGACCCGGCTTGCGCCGGCCGTGGTCCCGCGCCGCCGACCGGCGCAGGTCGAGGGAAGGACGGAACTGCCGGGCCGGAAGCGCGGCTCTGGTCGCCGAGCCCGAGCGATGAGGCCGGCCCTTTGCAAGGGCAGCGAGGCTCCCTATATTCCGAGTGCCGGCCTTGCCGGCTATGGCGATAAACGCCGTTCGGAATAAGCGTAGCGGACCCGGGGGCAGTACCCGGCGCCTCCACCAAAACTCCCCGCTGGGGAGTGGACCCTAGGGGGGCGAAACAGGCTCGACGCGCGTGGTAAAGGGACGGTTTTTGCCCGGCATGGTACCGCCGTTACCGGGCCAAGCCTACAGATGCCAACGATAACCGTATGGCTCTCGCTGCCTAACCTGGTTGGGTAAGCGCGGTCCCGGGGGGCACCGGGCAACAGAAGCCCCCCAACTTC
>CAVWCE010000054.1:0-36900 GCA_963753275.1 uncultured Alphaproteobacteria bacterium
GCTGAGCCGGGTTTCTGCGGAGTCCTCCCGCCGGGACGAGCCTTCCGCTCGCGCAGTCAAGTCGTCCCTGCCCCGAAGCCTAGACGGTATGGCAACCGAGAACCGGATCGAGCGCACCATCGGATTGGTGATGCTGGCCGTCCTGGCGGTCGGCTGCCTGCTCGTGCTGCGTCCGTTCTTCACTATCGAGTGATTCTCCAGGCAGCATCCACCAGATTTTGTGTGGTTCGTCAACCATTGAAAAAGCAACTGGAGAGGGTTTGACGACAGTTCCTGTCGGTCCGCCAGGTCCCTCATTTCTGTCGCCACAAAATCTCAAGTTTTGAGCCGATTTCCCGCTTGTCATCGTCTTGCCGTCCGAGGATGTCTCCTACAATCCGCGCGCATGTTGTGGGTTGAGATGTGGGGTCGCGGATGACAAAGCTCTCGGCGCGACGCGTTGCGACCATCACCGAACCCGGGCTTTAAGGCGACGGTCATGGCCTATGGCTGCAGGTCGGCCCGACTGGCCGCAGGTCCTGGTCGTTCAGATATCAGCTGAACCGTCGCGCCCGCCAGATGGGGCTTGGACCGGTCGATCTCGTATCGCTGTCTGAAGCTCGCGACCTCGCCCGCGACGCTCGCCGGCTCCTGCTCCGAGGCGTCGACCCGATCGACGATCGCCGCGACCAGCGCCAACCGGCGCCGACGCCGGCAGCGACCATCTTCCGCCCGTGCCCCGTTTACGGCTTAGCAGAGAAGGGGCTCGGAGCGCCGAACCGGAACCGCGACCGAGAGGCGGGTGTGGGGTTATTCACATAGAGCGAACGGAATCCCCTCATAAGCATAATCCACCGCCTCGCCGATGACTCGGCAGCATCGCCGTGCCACCGAACGCGCGCCGGCGCGCGCCGAGGACGGCAGCGCCCATCACGAGCCTACCCGAAGCTGAGCCGCGGTGAAGCGCGCTCACGCCGTCCGGCTCGGCACCCGGAACCGGAAGCAGGTAGCGACGTTACCTCAGGCCGGCGCGACGCCGAGGTGGGGAGCGAGCCTGAATGGTAGCACTAAGGGTCCGGGACCTGATGACGCGCGGGGTCGAGCTCGTCACCGCCGAGACCACGGTTCAGGAGGCCGCCGTGCGCATGGCGGAGCACGACATCGGGGCGGTGCTGGTCGGTTCGATCGAGCGCCTCGAAGGTGTCCTGACGGATCGCGACGTCCTGCTGAGACTGGTCGTGAACGGCATCGACCCGGCGCAGGTCCCGGTCGGCGACGTGATGTCCACGACCGTGTTCACCTGCCTGGCCGATGCCAGCCCCGACGAGGCGTTACGCGAGATGCAGGAGCGGCAGGTACGGCGCTTGCCGGTGGTGGACGAGCGCGGCTGCGTCGTCGGGATCGTGGTGCGCAGCGAGCTCCTCCGTGCACTCGCCGAGCTCACCCGCAAGGGATGCGAGGATCGTTCCAGGCCGCCCTCGGGGGCCGGCAAAACCCACTGATTTCTTATCTGCCCGGGCGGCTACTGGCGTGACGCTGGACCAGGGACTCGCGTTCGCCATCGTCGGCGTGATGATGGCGCTCTTCGTCTGGGGCAGGATGCGCTACGACGTCGTGGCGATGCTGGCGCTGGTCGCGGCGGTACGGCGGCATCGTGCCCGCGAAGGAGGCCTTCATCGGCTTCGGCGACGAGATGGTCATCATCGTAGCCTCCGCGCTCGTCGTCAGCGCCGCGATCGCCAGATCGGGCATCACCGAGAGCCTGCTCCGACCGTTCGTGCCGTATCTGAAGACCACGCCTCGCAGGTCTCTGGTCCTGGTCGCGATCGTCACCGTGTCTCGGCGTTCATGAAGAACGTCGGCGCGCTCGCGATCATGCATGCCGATCGCGCTCCAGTTCGCCGACGCACCGGCACGTCGCCGTCGCGCCTGCTGATGCCGCTCGCGTTCGGCTCGCTGCTCGGCGGTCTCATCACGATGGTCGGCACCTCGCCTAACATCATCGTCTCGCGCGTGCGCGAGGACATCCTGGGCCAGCCGTTCGAGATGTTCGACTACGCGCCGGTGGGGCTCGGCCTGGCGCTGGCTGGCATCGGCTTCCTCGCCATCGGCTACCGGCTGCTGCCGGCCGGCCGCGGCGCGGCCTCGATCGACGCCGCGATCAACATCGAGGACTATACACGGAGGCGCGGCTCGGCGCCGGAGCTCGCCGCTGGTCGGCAAGACCGCGGCCGACGTTGAGGCGCTCGGCGAGGGCGAGGTCAAGCTCACGACGATCGTCCGCGAGCGTTTCCGGCGCTATAAGCCCGCAGCGCGCTGGGTGCTGCGCGAGGGGGACGTGCTGCTGCTGGAGGGCGAGCCGGTCGCGCTCGAGCGGGTGGTGCGCGCGGCGGCGCTCGAGCTGGCGGTCGGCGACAGAGCCGAGCGGACCGCCGTCGCCGACGACCGCGGGGCGATGGAGGCGGTGGTGACGGCCGAATCGCCCGCTCGTCGACCGCTCGCCGGCGAGCTCGACGTGCGCAAGCGCTACGACATCAACGTGCTCGCGATCAGCCGCAGCGGCGAGCGCATCACCAATCGCCTGCGCTCGGTGCGGTTCCGGCCTGGCGACGTCGTCGTGGTGCAGGGCGCTCGACATGCTGCCCGACGCGCTGAGCGAGCTGGGCTGCCTGCCGCTCGCCGAGCGTGACATCGCGCTGCCGGCGGCGGGCGCCGCGCTGTCTGCCGGTACTGATCCTCGCCGCGGCGATGGCGCCGTGGCGTTCAAGGTGGTGCCGATCGCGGTCGCCTTCTTCGCGGCTGCGGTCGCGCTGCTGCTCACCAAGTCGCTGACACTGCGCGAGGCCTACGAGACGATCGAGTGGCCGATCCTCGATCCTGCTGGGGGCGCTGATCCCGGTGAGCGAAGCGGTGCGCACGACCGGCGGCGACCGACCTTATCGCGGGCTGGCTGGCACGCGGCCGCGGCGCGCTGCCGCCGCTCGGCGCGCTCGGCCTGATGTGGTGGCCGCGATGGCGGTCACGCCGTTCCTCAACAACGCCGCGACGGTTCTCGTGGTGGCGCCGATCGCGGCGAGCCTCGCGCACCGGCTCGGCCTCAACCCCGATCCTTTCCTGATGGCGGTCGCGGTCGGCGCGGCGTGCGACTTCCTGACCCCGATCGGACACCAGTGCAATACCCTCGTGATGGGGCCGGGCGGCTACCGCTTCGGCGACTACTGGCGGCTCGGGCCTGCCGCTGTCGCTTATCGTCGTGCTGGTCGGCGTGCCGCTGATCGCGCTGGTGTGGCCGCTTCAGGCGGGCTGAGTTCGCCGGCTAGGGTGGTTGCTATGAAGGTTGTTCATCCGGGGGCGTCGCGTCAGGCTGCGGCTTTGCCACAGTCGCAGGCTTGAGCGGGAGAGCGCCCGGATGAACATGCACAAGAATGCGCGTTTGACGCCCCAAGGTCAACTCCTGCTGGTGCAGCGGGTGACGGACCAGGGCTGGACGGTGGGGTCGGCCGCCGGTGCGGCGGGACTGTCGCGAACGGCAGGCTTACCGCTGGCTCGCGCGCTATCGCGCCGGCGGGACTGGCGGCGCTGGTCGACCGGAGCTCGGCGCCCAAGCACTGTCGACACGAGGTGCCGGCCGCGCGCGTGGCCGAGATCGAGCGCTGGCGGCGGCAGCGCCTGAGCGGCCCGGCGATCGCGCGCCAGCTCTGGCCATGCCGGTCTCGACGGTCGGCGGCCGTCTGCGCCGCCTCGGGCTCGGCAAGCTGGCGGCGCTCGAGCCGAAGCCGCCGGTCGTGCGCTACCAGCGTGAGCGGCCGGGCGAGCTGCTCCACATCGACACCAAGAAGCTCGGGCGGATCGAGGCGATCGGCCATCGGATCACCGGCGATCGGCGGGAGAGCAGAGCGTGGCGCCGGCTGGGAGGCCGTGCATGTCTGCATCGACGACGCCTCGCGCCTGGCCTACAGCGAGGTGCTGCCGGACGAGCGCAAGACCAGCGCGGTGCCGTTCCTGGAGCGCGCGGTCGCCTGGTTCGCGCGCCAGGGCGTGACCGTCGAGCGGGTCATGACCGACAACGGCTCGGCCTACCGGAGCCACGACTGGCGCCACGCCTGCGGCGGGCTCGCGCTGCGCCACCTACGCACCCGGCCGTACACGCCGCGGACCAACGGCAAGGCTGAGCGCTTCATCCAGACCAGCCTGCGCGAGTGGGCTTATGCGCGCCCCTTTGCGACCTCGCACGAGCGCACCGCCGCGCTCGCCCCTTGGCTCGACCATTACAACACCGCTCGGCCGCACGCCGCCCTGGCCCACCAGCCGCCGGCCACGCCGACTCGGCCAACCGGCGTTCCTCGGTTCGACCGACGGCACCGTTCCTCCGTCCCGACCTGCCGTCAGCCACGACCGGTCCGCCGGGGCGGCGCCAGGAGCGCCGCAGGCGACCGGCGCCAGCCGGCGCGCAGCGTCCTTGCGCCGACCCGCCGGACCGGTCACCCTCAACCAGGAGGGAGCCCCGATGCTCGATCACCTGAACAACGTTCGTGGAAACGACAGCTAGCCAGCACGTCCAGGATGGCAACGTATTGGCATGTGGCGGCCGTCAGCACGAACCCGTGCCAGACGGCCCGGCTGTAGGGCAGTCGATCCCAGCGGTAGAACAGGATGCCGACGCTGTAGAGGACGCCTCCGGCAACCAGCAGGACGAAGGCTGGCCCCGAGACCGCGGCGATCAGGCGATCGACCGCGACGAGGATGGTCCACCCGAGCAGGAGGTAGGCGGCAATCGGCAACGTCTCGAGCCGCTCCAGGCGGAGCAGCTTGAGCACCACCCCGGCCGCGGCCACCGTCCAGACGAACACCAGCAGACCCATGCCCAGGCGCCGCCGATCGCGATCGCCGCGACGGCGTGTAGGTGCCGGCGATCATCACGAAGATCGCGGCGTGATCGAGCCGACGCCAGAGCTCCTTGAGCGGACCAGGACCTGCGATGTTGCACAGGGCCGAGCAGCCCAGCATGGCGAGCAGCCCGGCGCCGTAGACCACGAGGCTCACGACCACAGCGGCGTCCGCACCTGGCGACGCCACGATCGCGAGAGCGACACAGGCAGCAAGGCCGCCCGTGACACCGACGACATGGACCGTCGCGTCGGCTCGACGCTCGGACCGGCTCTCCAGCCGCGGATGCGCCGACCAGCGGGACACACGGCCGCGGGTCAGCACCAGGTTGACCGCCAGCGCCACGGCCGCGCCGATCGCGCCGAAGAGTGGCACCAGCAGAGCGCTTCGGGCACCAGTGCCGGAACTCCTGAATCGGCATTAGCGCTCGGCGCGGGTCGCCCTGCAGGGCTTGGTCGCTCAGTCTGCTTCCGGATCGAAGTGCGCCAGGAAGTGGGCGAGGTCGACGATCGCCGAAGCCGGGATCGGGGCCATGACTTCGGCCATCGTCGGCTCATACCCCGGCAGCTCGCCGCTCTGGTACTCGCGCGGGCCTTCGCGAGATCGTCCTCGCGCTGCCCTGCGAGGCGCGGCACCTGGTCC
Organism: uncultured Alphaproteobacteria bacterium; assembly: GCA_963753275.1. GTDB lineage: Bacteria > Pseudomonadota > Alphaproteobacteria > Geminicoccales > Geminicoccaceae > DATAOG01. Next base: position 5,509 of record CAVWCE010000054.1, read on the forward strand.
CGACCGCTGAAGTCGCCAAGATGGCAGGAGCCGCAACGATGCTCGCTGGCGATAGCGGCCCAGCGCGCGTAGAGTTGGGGATCGGGATCGGTCGGGGGCGGTGCGGCCTCGAACGCGGCGAAGTGCTCGGCCAGCTGCTGCAGCTCCGCATCCGAGAGGCCTTGCGCGAACGGCGTCATCACTGTTCCCGGCCGGAGGATTCTCCCGAAGCGGCAAGCTGCACCCGCCGGGAACGCAGCCTCCGGCAGCGGCTCGGGGGGCGCAGACCGCCACGAGGCGCCCGAACATCATCGCCCAAAGCGATGCCATCGGGCGCCGGCGCACTATCTTGAAGGGCGGGATGCGATGGTCGGAGCAGCTACCATGGATCGCAGGCTCGCCGCTATCTTGGCCGCCGACGTCGTAGGCTACAGCCATCTGATGGCCGAGGACGAGGCGGGCACCTACGACGCGCTGCGGTCGGCCCTGTCCGAGGTCGTGGCTCCGACCATCGAGCGCCACGGCGGCGACGTCTTCAAGTCGACTGGCGACGGCTTTCTTGCCGCATTCGGGAGCGTAGGCCAGGCCCTCGAGGCCGCGATCGCGGTCCAGGAGGCTTTCGCGAGGCGACCGCTCCGCCTGCGCATCGGCATCAACCTCGGCGACGTCATCGCCGCCGACGGCGACGTTTTCGGCGACGGGGTCAACATCGCCGCCAGGCTCGAGAGCATGGCCGAACCCGGCGGCATCTACGTGAGCGCGCCGGTCGTGCGCAGCGTCGGCAAGATGCCCAGCATCCGCTTCGTGCGGCTCGGGCCCCGGCGAGCCAAGAACATGGCCGAGCCCATCGAGGTCTACGCGGCGCGCTGGGGCGCTGGCGCCGCACCGCCTCTTTGGCTCCGGTGGCGTCCGGTCTCTGCACGCCGCAACAGCCGTCGTGGCGATCCTCGTCGCGGCAGGCGCCGTCTGGTCCTACCGCGAGGCCTGGATCCCGTCGTCTCCGGCGCGAGCGGGCTGGACGGCGAGGGATCGGGCCCCGGTGGTGGCGGGCGAGGAGGGTCCGGCGGTCGCGGTTCTGCCCTTCGACAACCTGAGCGGCGACCCCGCCCAGGACTACTTCAGCGACGGCCTGACCGAGGACGTCATCACCGATCTTGCCCGCAACAATGAACTCCTCGTCATCGCCCGCAACTCGACCTTTGCCTACCGGGACAATCCAAGGGACGTGCGCACGGTCGGTGCCGAGCTCGGTGCTGGCTATGTGGTCGAGGGCAGTGCGCGCCGGGTCGGCGACCGGTTGCGCGTGACCGCCCAGCTGGTCGAAACCGGAACGGGCGCGCACCTCTGGTCGGAGAGCTATGACCGTCGGATCGAGGATGTCTTCGCCGTGCAGGCCGACCTGACGGCGCGCATCGTCGCCGCTCTTGTTTCCCATGTCAGCCGCTCCGAGACCGAAGCCGCACGCTCGCGCCCGACCGAATCGCTGCGGGCCTACGATCTCACGCTCAAGGGGCGCCAGCACCAGTACGGTCCCCTGACCGCCGAGTACTTGCTTCGGGCGCGCGACCTCTTCGCCCTCGCTCTTACCCTCGACCCGGACTATGCCGCGGCCCACGCCTATCTCGGTCTGACCTATGTCAAGGACCACGCGCTTCGACCTCACCGGGCGCGCAACCGAGGGGATCTGAGACACCGGGCTTGAGCACATCCGCGAAGCGATCCAACTGGAGCCCGATCTCGCTGTGCGGCTACCAAGCTCTGAGCTTTGCGCTGGCCGAGACGGGCGACTACGAGGGCGCTATGCGCGCCGCCGAGCGCGCCGTCGAGATCAACCCGAATGACCCTGACACCCTGGAATCGCTGGCGAAAGCACAGGTGCGGTTCGGTGCCTTCGAAGAGGCGGTGGCCAATGCTGAGCGCGCCCTTCGGCTCCACCCGTTCGCGCCGCAGTACTACCCTATGTCTACGGGCAGGCCCTGTATGCCGCCGGGCGCTACGAGGACGCCGAGAACGTGCTCCAGGAGTGCCTTCTGCGCGCGCCGGAGGAGCGCAACTGTCTGCGCATGCGCGCTGCCGTGCTGGTACGCCTCGACAGCCTGGACGAGGCGCGGACGACCATGGCGCACCTGGACCAACTCGACCCGACCTTCTCGATCTCTGCAGAACGGGAGGCGGCGCGGTTTGGCGTCTCGCCGTTGATGGAACGCTATCTCGCCGATCTGGAAGCCGCCGGCGCCCCAGCGGCCGCAGGGCAGGTCCGCGCCCCGGCCGCAGGGGCGATCCGCCCGGCCTGAGCCTGCGGCGTCCCAGGCGGCGCCGAAGAACCGCTGGGTGGAAGGGCGGGACAGACCCTCGACGATCGCAGGCGACCGGCTTTGGCCAGGGCCACTCGGTCGGGGGTGACCTCGTCGAGTAAGTTCCCGGCCACCGAGTTTGCGTCCCCGGGCAGACCCTGCTCGATGATGCACCGACGAGGACCGGGCGGCATCGGGCGCATCCGGAGCGATCGACCGGGCGAACGAGTTCCTGGCGATCTCGGTCAGCCCCGGAGATCCACTGCTGCGCCGGCACCGACACAGGGTGCTGGTACGCCGCCGGTAACGAGCGTCTGGACAAGGGCAAGCCGGAGAAGGTGGTGGTGTTCGATCGATCCTACGTCGTGACCAGCACGCCAACGGTCAGGGCCCGCTTGGTCAAGGGCGGCGTCCGGCTCGCTGCGCTCTCTCCTTCACGACCGGATCTAGACGGTGAGATACCGTCGAACCTCGTCCTCGTCGACGTCGCCGTTCGCCCCCGCGACGACGACCTGTCCCCGGTCCAGGACCAGCAGATCGTCGGCCACCTCGCGCGCGAAGTCGAGGTACTGCTCGACCAGCAGGATCGCCATCTGGCCTTGCGCCGCAAGGCGGGCGATCACCTCGCCGATCTGCTTGATGATCGACGGCTGGATGCCCTCGGTGGGCTCGTCGAGCAGCAGGAGGCGCGGGCGCATCACCAGCGCGCGTGCGATCGCGAGCTGCTGCTGCTGGCCGCCCGAGAGGTCGCCGCCGCGCCGGCGCAGCATGCTCTTGAGCATCGGGAACAGCTCGAAGACCTCGGCCGGGACCCTGCGCTGGTCGCGCGGCGCCGCGGCGAAGCCGGTGCGCAGGTTCTCCTCGACCGAGAGGCGCGGAAAGATCTCGCGCCCCTGCGGCACGTTGCCGATGCCGGCGCGCGCGCGCTCGTAGCGGCGGCTTGCCGTCTAGCGCCCGGTCCTCCCAGACGATCCGTCCGGAGCGCACCGGCTCGAGCCCGAGGATCGCGCGCAAGAGCGAAGACTTGCCGACGCCGTTGCGGCCGAGCACGCAGGTTACCCGCCCCTTCCTCGCCGCCAGGCTGACACCGCGCAGCGTATGGCTGGCGCCGTAGTAGAGATGGACGTTCTCGACCGTCAGCATTGGCCGTGCCTCTCCCGCAGTGGTTGAAATCCACTGGTCTAACGCGATCTCAGGCTAAGCCTCCGGCCATGGAGCTGGAGTTCGACCAAGCAAAGAGCCACGCAACGTCAGGGAGCGGGGTCTCGGTTTCGAGCGCGCCAGAGAGCTGCTCGAGGCAGACCCAATTGTCATCGAGAATGACGCGCGTCGGGACTACCGCGAGCGGCGCCTGATCGCATATGGTAAGATCAACGGTCGGCTCCATGTCTGTGTCTTCCCCATGCGTGGCACGGCATTCAGGATCATCTCGCTGCGCAGTGCCAACCGGAGAGAGATCGATGCCCTTGGTGCGAATGACCTTCGCGGAGGCCCGCAAGCGAGCGGAGAAGGAGCCCGCTGACTGGGATCGCATCGACGCGATGGCCGATGAGGACATCGCTCGCCAGATCGCCGAGGATCCGGATGTCGCTCCGGACATGTCGGAAGCGCTCGAGCGGGGCGAGTTCGTGCGGCTCCAATCGATCGACGTGTTCGGCATCCGCACGGGGATGGGGCTCTCCCACGAGGCGTTCGCCGAGCGCTTCGGCCTCGACCCGGCGGAGGTGAAGGAATGGGAGGCAACGGGCGGCGTGCCCGACGAAGCGATCCGCATGTATCTGCGTGTGATCGAACGCGAACCCGAGACCGTCGCTCGCGCGGTCGATGCGATCGAGCGCGACGAGCGCAGCGAAGGCAAACGTGCGGTGACCCCTTGAGCCGGTGGTCGTAGTAAGCCACTCATCGTCCGAGATAGACCTCGATCACGCGCGGGTTGGTCTGGACCGCCTCGACCGAGCCCTCGGCCAGCACCCTGCCCTCGTGCAGCACGGTGGTTTTGGCGCCGAGCTCGCGCACGAACGCCATGTCGTGCTCGACCACGATCAGCGTGCGCTGCCCACGATCGCGCGGATCAGCGCCGCGGTCTTCTCGGTCTCGTGATCGCTCATCCCGGCGACCGGCTCGTCGAGCAGCAGGAGCTGGGTGTTCTGCACCAGCAGCATGCCGATCTCGAGCCACTGCTTCTGGCCGTGGGAGAGCGTGCCCGCGCGGGCGTTCTTGTGCGCGCCGAGCCCGATCGTGCCCAGCACCTCGTCGATCCGGCGGTGCTGCTCCCGGCTCAGGCGCGCGAGCAGGGTCGGCCAGGTGCGCCGGTCGTTCGCGAGCGCAAGCTCGAGGTTCTCGAGCACCGTGAGGTTCTCGAATACCGTGGGCTTCTGGAACTTCCGGCCGATGCCGAGGTTCGCGATCGCGGCCTCGTCGAGGCGGGTGAGATCGACCGCGCCGTTGAACAGCACCTGCCCCGCGTCGGGCCGGGTCTTGCCGGTCACCACGTCCATCATCGTGGTCTTGCCGGCGCCGTTCGGGCCGATGATCGGTGCGCAGCTCGCCCGGGTTGACCATGAAGCGAGAGGCCGTCCAGCGCATGGAAGCCGTCGAAGCTCACGGTGACGCCGTCGAGGTAGAGCAGCGAGCCGTGCATGACCGCCGCGGGCTCAGGCATTCTCGGTCCTCAAGGCGGCCTCTGCGCCTCGTCCGTCTCCGGTCCGCGGCGCGCGCGCCAGGCGCAGCCCGGCGAGCGTGCCGACGATTCCCTTGGGCAAGAACAGGGTCACGACCACGAACAGGCCGCCGAGCACGAACAGCCAGAGCTCCGGCGCCGCGACCGTGAAGTAGCTCTCGGCATAGTTCACGACGCCGGCGCCGAGCAGCGCGCCGACCAGCGTGCCGCGGCCGCCGACCGCGACCCAGATCGCGATCTCGATCGAGTTCGCGGGCGAGAACTCGGAGGGGTTGATGATGCCGACCTGGGGCACGTAGAGGGCGCCTGCGATCCCTGCGAGCACGGCGGAGACGGTCCAGACGAGGAGCTTCGCCCCGGTCACCGAGTAGCCGAGGAAGCGGACCCGGCTCTCGGCGTCGCGGATCGCCAGCAGGAGCCGCCCGAGCTTGGACTGCGTGATGAAGCGGCAGAGCAGGAAGGCGAGGCCGAGCGCCAGCACGCTCGCGACGTAGAGGCCGAGCCGGGTCGCGGGCGCCTGCAGGTCGAAGCCGAGCAGGTCCTTGAAGTCGGTCAGGCCATTGTTGCCGCCGAAGCCCATGTCGTTGCGGAAGAACGCCAGCATCAGCGCGAACGTCATCGCCTGGGTGATGATCGAGAAGTAGACGCCGGTGACGCGCGAGCGGAAGGCGAGCCAGCCGAACACGAAGGCGAGCAGCCCCGGCACCAGGACCACCATCAGCGCCGCGAAGGCGAAAGGAATCGAAGCCCCACCAGTACCAGGGCAGCTCCTGCCAATCGAGGAACACCATGAAATCGGGCAGCTCCGGATGGCCGTAGACGCCGCGGTCGCCGATCTCGCGCATCAGGTGCATGCCCATCGCGTAGCCGCCGAGCGCGAAGAACGCGCCATGGCCGAGCGAGAGGATCCCGGCGTAGCCCCAGACCAGGTCGAGCGCCAGCGCGAGCAGGGCGAAGCAGACGTACTTGCCGAGCAGCGGGATCAGATAGTTCGGCAGATGCAGCGGCGAGGTCGGCGCGAGGCCGTTGAGCAGCGGCACGCCGACGAAAAGGATCAGCGCCACCAGCGCGAACGCCAGCCAGCCGAGCGGGGTGAGCAGCGCGTCGGCTCATGATCTCACGCTCATCCCGCAAAGTCCCGGCCGGTCCCCCCACCCCGACCCTCCCCCCTCGAGGGCGGAGGGGGACCGGAGCGGCCGGCCGGCTGGCACCCTCGTCCCTTTTGCGCAAGGGGAGAGAGACCAGGCGCCTTCCAGGCACGCTACCCCCTCCCCCTCGATGGGGGAGGGTCGGGGTGGGGGTGCCGCGCGGCGAGCCGACGCCAGGTTCATAGGTGCGACCGGGATCAAGCCTCGACCGCCCGCCCCTTGAGAGCGAACAGACCGCGCGGCCGGCGCTGGATGAACAGGATGATCAGCGCGAGCACCACGACCTTGCCGAGCACCGCGCCGGCGACCGGCTCCAGGAACTTGTTGACGACGCCGAGCGTCATCGCGCCGACGAAGGTGCCGGCGAGGTTGCCGACCCCGCCGAACACCACGACCATGAAGCTGTCGACGATGTAGAGCTGGCCGAGATTGGGGCTGACGTTGCCGATCTGCGACAGCGCGACGCCGCCCATGCCGGCGACGCCCGAGCCGAGGCCGAAGGTCAGCGCATCGACCCGCGCGGTGTTGATGCCCATGGTCGCGGCGGTGCTCGCGGCTCTGGGTCACGGCGCGCATCTCGAGGCCGAAGCGGGTGAAGCGCAGGACCAGCGCCACGGCGCCGAGCACGGCGAGGCAGAAGACGATGATGATCAGGCGGTTCCAGGTCAGGAACAGGCCGCCGACGAGCTCGAGCCCGCCGGACATCCAGCTCGGGTTGGCGACCGCCCGGTTGGGCGCGCCGAAGATCATGCGCACCGCCTGCTGCAGGATCAGGCTCACGCCCCAGGTGGCGAGCAGCGTCTCGAGCGGGCGACCGTAGAGGAACCGGATGACGCCGCGCTCGATGCGCGATGCCGACCACGCCGGCGACCACGAACGCCGCCGGCACCGCCGCGACCAGATAGAGGTCGAACCAGGCGGGCGGCAGAAAGGCGCGGAACAGCTCCTGGACGACGAAGGCGCTGTACGCGCCGAGCATGATCATCTCGCCATGCGCCATGTTGATCACGCCCATCACGCCGAAGGTGATGGCGAGCCCGATCGCCGCGAGCAGCAGGATCGAGCCGAGCGAGATGCCCTGGTACAGGTTGCTGACGAGATCCAGCAGACGGCGATTGCGCTCGACGGCGGCGATCGCCTGCTCGGCGGCTGCCTTGACCTCGGGCGGCGCCTTCGGGTCGGCGGCGACCTCGCCGAGCAGGCCGCGCGCCTGCGGATCGAGCGAGCCTGCAAGCAGATCGATCGCGGCAAGGCGCTTGTCGGGATCGTCGCCGGCGAGGTCCATCGCCGCGACGCCGAACGCCATCGCCGCGCGCACCTGCGGCTCGGTCTCGGCCTCGAGCGCGGCGCGCAGCATGCGCCGCCGCCTCCGGCGAGCGCTCGCGCAGCACGTCGTCGACCGCGGCGAGGCGGCGCTGCGGGTCGGCATTCTGCAGCTGCAGGCGCGCCGAGCGCCGCCCTGATCGCGCCGCGCACCCGGTTGTTGACCTTGACCTTGTCGAGCTCGCGGCGGACGCGACGCCGTGGTCCTGACCGTCGAGCGCGCCGGTCAGACCGATAGTCCTGCCCCTGCCTGGCGCCGATCACCAGCGGCGCCGTCGCTCTCGCGCACGAACAGGCCGCCCTCCGCCATCGCGGCGAGGATCGGGATCGCGCGATCGTCGCGCAGCGCCGCCAGCTGATCGACCGCCTGCGTCTTGGCGTCGTAGGAATCGGCGTTCAGCGCCAGCGACGGCGTCCTCGAACGACTGGGCATCCGCCGGCGGGCGATGACGACCAGGCCAAAGGGCGAGGACAGGCCGCAGGCCGGCGTCGGCCGAGCCCGGCGAGCTTGCGGGCGGTCATGGGCAAATCCTGCGTCCCGGCAGGTGGTCGGCCGGGCCCGAAGGCGCAGGCCCGGCCGTTCGGTCGCCGGCTAGCCGCCGATCAACTCGGAGTCGAACTTCGGCGTCTCGCAGTTGCCGCAGACCCACGGATAGGTCCAGTCCGCGGTGAGCTTGGCGCTCTCGGGGATGTAGTCGGACCAGGCGTCGCCCACGACCACGTCGTCGGTCTCCCACACCGTCTCGAACTGGCCATCATCCTGGATCTCGCCGATCAGCACCGGCTTCGAGAGGTGATGGTTGGTGTTCATCACCGCGATGCCGCCGGTGAGGTTCGGCACGTCCTGGCCGTACATCGCCTGGCGGACGGCGTCGATCGTCGGTGGTGCCGGCCTGGCGCACCGCCTGCACCCACATGTTGAAGCCGATGTAGTGCGCCTCCATCGGATCGTTGGTGACCCGGGCGTCGTCCTTGATGAAGGCGTGCCACTTGTCGATGAACGCCTGCGTTCTCGGGCGTAGTCGACCGACATGAAGTAGTTCCACGCGGCGAGGTGGCCGACCAGGTTCGAGGTGTCGATGCCCGAGAGCTCCTCCTCGCCGACCGAGAACGCGACCGTCGGCAGGTCCGCGGCGTCGATCCCTGGTTCGCGAGCTCCTTGTAGAACGGCACGTTGGCGTCGCCGTTGATGGTCGAGACGATCGCCGTCTGCTTGCCCTCGGCGGCGAACTCCTTGACGTCGGCGACGATGGTCTGCCAGTCGGAGTGGCCGAACGGCGTGTAGGTCTCCATGATGTCCGCATCGCCGATGCCCTTGGCGTTGAGGAAGGCGCGCAGGATCTTGTTGGTGGTGCGCGGGTAGACGTAGTCGGTGCCCAGCAGCACGAAGCGCTCGGCACCGCCGCCATCTTCGCTCATCAGATACTCGACCGCCGGGATCGCCTGCTGGTTCGGGGCGGCGCCGGTGTAGAAGACGTTCTTCGAGCTCTCCTCGCCCTCGTACTGCACCGGGTAGAACAGGAGGCCGTTCAGCTCCTCGAACACCGGCAGCACGGATTTGCGCGAGACCGAGGTCCAGCAGCCGAACACGACGTCGACCTCCTCGCCCTCGATCAGCTCGCGCGCCTTCTCGGCGAACAGCGGCCAGTCGGAGGCCGGGTCGACCACGACCGCCTCGACCGGGCGGCCCAGCAGCCCGCCTTTCTGGTTGAGGTCGTCGATCAGCATCAGCATGACGTCCTTCAAGCGTCGTCTCGCTGATCGCCATGGTGCCCGGACAAGGAATGCAGAACGCCGACCTTGATCGGCGCCTCCTGAGCCGGCGCTGCGCCTGGCAGCAGTAGCGCAGCCCCTGCCGCCATGCCGGCCATCCGGCGCGCCAGCGACATCGGTCCTGCCATGGGTTCCTCCCAGCTGTGGTTGAAGGCTGGGGGTCCGGAGCAAGTCCTGTGCCAGCGGGCGCCAGCCGGGGATCCTGCCCTGCCGACGATCGAGCGAAGCGAGGTCCTGCCCAGTTGACGAGCACTCAAGCCCCTCTGCCTCACATCAAGGCAGTACCAGCTCAGGCTCGCCAGATGCAGAGACAGCCGAGGAGGGGTCGATCCGCTGAGGGAATATCACCTGCCATGGGTGCTTCCGGAGCATGGACACGCCCGCTAAGCTGGTGCTCGTTCGACGGCGTACGCATAGACGCCTCCCGGGCGCAGAACCTCGATGAGCAAAGACTTCACCGAAGGCTCCGCCGTGGCCTGTGGCGGCGGCGAGACCGGTGCACGGGTGCGCACCTCACTGGGCCGGCGACGCCGCTCGGACCGATAGCGGCGTGCCCCAGGGCCTGAAGAGCGCCGTCGCTCTCGTCTCGAGCTCGCACCTCGCGATGAATCTCGTTCGGGGACCCGAGCGCAGGGCCGGCTTGCCGGGCGTCGCCGGCGCCGTCACATTTGCACGGCGGCATCGAAGGAGGAAGCGATGAAGCTCACGCTGCACCACGTCAATCTGTGCACGACCAACGTGCCGGCGATGGACGAGTTCTACCGGTCGGTGCTCGAGCTGGCGCCGGAGCCTGGCATGCAGGCGACCCGCGTCACGAGCCAGGGCTATGCGGGCGACGTCGCCTTCGTCACCGACGGCACGACCCAAGTGCACCTGGCGGAAAGGATCTCGAGGTCGGCTTCCGTACGGGAAAAGCGATCAACCCCCTCGAGCGGGGCCACCTCGCGTTCCGCACCGACGACATCGAGACCTTCAAGCGGCGCCTCGAGGAGAAGGGCATCCCGTATGCCGACTACGGCGGCTTCGCGATGAGCGGCTGGCAGCAGATCTTCTTCCACGATCCCGAGGGCAACGTCATCGAGGTCCATCAGGTCCGCCCCTGACGCGGAGCCAGTCGGGTCGACCGGCCTGCGCCGGGCCGAGCGCGCCGGTTGACGGCGCGGGCAAGAGGGCCTACATCGACGCTGACCTCCGGCCCAGGTGGCGGAATTGGTAGACGCACTAGCTTCAGGTGCTAGCGGTCGCAAGGCCGTGGAGGTTCGAGTCCTCTCCTGGGCACCACCCGTTCGCATCGGCGGCCTACCGCGGATCCGGAATCTCTGCGGTTAAGGCGGGCTTTACCGGCCGCGAGCTAGATCTCGCCGAACCGGTCCCGGCCTGTTAGGCTCGTGCGGCCGGGGTCGGAATGCGCCGGGTCGGACGGGTCAAGCAAGCGATGTCGATCAGCCTCCACGAGCGGGACCTGCCGGCCGCGGTCGACCTCGGGCCGGTGGTCGCGGTCGACACCGAGGCGATGGGGCTGCGGCCGGAGCGCGACCGGCTGTGCCTGGTCCAGCTGGCGTCGGCCGACGGCCAGTGCCATCTGGTGCGCTTCACCGGCGACGACTACCGCGCGCCCAACCTGGTCCGGCTGCTCGGCGATCCGGCGGTCGAGAAGGTGTTCCACTTCGCGCGCTTCGACCTCGGCATCCTGCGGCGCTACCTGCGGGTCGTCTGCCGCCCGGTCTACTGCACCAAGATCGCCTCCAAGCTCGCCCGCACCTACACCGACCGCCACGGCCTGAAGGACCTCTGCCAGGAGCTCCTCGGCATCGACCTCTCGAAGCAGATGCAGAGCTCCGACTGGGGTGCCGCCGAGCTCAGCGAGGCGCAGCTCAGCTATGCCGCCAACGACGTGCTCCACCTCCACCGCCTGCGCGAGCGCCTCAACACCATGCTCGAGCGCGAGGGCCGCGTTGCCCTGGCGACCGCCTGCTTCGCCTTTCTCCCGCAGCGCGCCGAGCTCGATCTCGCCGGCTGGGCCGATGCCGACATCTTCGCCTATTGAGCGGCGGCGCCGCGCGCCCCGGTCGCGTTGACGCCGGCCGGTGCGCATGCCCATATTGTCGTCGCAACCAGCCCAGCCGGACAACCGGGGCGGCACACCTGTCTTGGCATCCTGGCGCCAGCGATGGGTCGCGCTCGCTCCGAGCGACGCTGCCCGCGAGGCGGCCGGGGATCACACCGCCGACCGCGTGAGCCAGGAGCCCAGATGACCGCTGCCGCACTGCACGAGATCACCCAGGTCAGCGAGCCCGCGAGCACGGCGCTTGGGGCCGGCCGACGCGTGCTGCGCATCGAGGCCGAGGCGCTCGAGGCGCTCGCCGCGGCGCTCGACGAGCGCTTCGAGCAGCTGCGTGGAGCAGCTCGCCCGGACCCGCGGCCGGGTGGTGGTCACGGGCATGGGCAAGAGCGGCCACGTCGCGCGCAAGATCGCCGCGACCTTCGCCTCGACCGGCACGCCTTCACTCTACGTTCATCCGGCCGAGGCCAGTCATGGCGACCTCGGGATGATCGCCGCGGACGACGTCGTGCTGGCCCTGTCCAACTCCGGCGAGACCCCGGAGCTCGCCGACATCGTGGCCCACAGCCGGCGCTTCGCGATCCCGCTGCTGGCGATCGTCGGCCGCAGCGCCAGCAGCCTGGCCGAGACCGCCGATCTGGTGCTGACGCTGCCGCAGCGGCCGGAGGCCTGCCCGATGGGCCTCGCGCCGACCACCTCGAGCACCGCGATGCTCGCGCTCGGCGACGCGCTGGCGGTGGCGCTGCTCGAGCGCCGCGGGTTCAGCACCCAGGACTTCGGCATGCTCCATCCCGGCGGCAAGCTCGGCAGGAAGCTCGTGCGGGTCGACCAGCTGATGCACGCCGGCGCCGACCTGCCGCTGGTCGGGCTGGAGGCGCGCATGGCCGAGGTCATGCTCGAGATGACCGCCAAGCGGCTCGGCTGCGTCGGCGTGCTGAATGGCCGCGGCGCGCTGGTCGGCATCATCACCGACGGCGACCTGCGCCGCCACATGAGCCCCGATCTGCTCGAGCGCCAGGCGGCCGAGATCATGACGCCGGGTCCCAAGACGATCCGACCGCAGGCGCTCGCCGCCGAGGCGGTGGCGATGATGAACCAGGCCGAGCGGCCGTTCACCGTGGTCTTCGTGGTCGAGAACCGGCGTCCGGTCGGCGCGCTCCACCTGCACGACTGCCTGCGCGCGGGGATCGCATGAGGGGACGCGGGACGAGCGGCGCCGCGCCGCGCGAGGCGCGCAAGCGGGCCGGCTCCAGCCGGCTCATCGGGCTGCTGCGCTACCTGCTGCCCGCGACCGCGTTGAGCCTGGTCGCGCTGGTCGTGCTCTGGCCGCAGCTGATCGGCGGCGCGGGCGGGCTGATCGCCCCGATCTTCGCCTACGCCGAGATCGAGGGCGCCGACGTCATGCTGATGCACAGCCCGCGCTACGTCGGCCAGACCCGGGATGACGAGCCCTACGAGCTGACCGCGGCCTCGGCCTACGTCAATCCGAAGCGGCCCGCGCGGGTTCACCTCGACCGCCTGGCCGCCGAGATCGCGCCGGCGAGCCAGCGCGATCTCAACCTGGTCGCGCTCAAGGGCTTGTACAACCGCAACGCCGAGAAGCTCGACCTGGACGGCGACATCGCGCTCACCACCAGCGACGGCTATCGCTTCGAGACCCAGAGCGCGCGGATCGATCTGCAGAAGGGCCAGGTGATCGGCGAGCAGCCGATCCAGGGCTTCGGGCCGGCCGGCACGCTCTCGGCCGACCGCTTCGAGATCCACGACAGCGGCGCGCTGCTGCGCTTCGAGGGCCGGGTCAAGGTCACCCTGCCGCCACGCCCGTCCCGCGACGAGGCGTCCTGACGGTGCGCGGCGCTGCCCGGCGCGGGCTGATCGGCTGGTGCGCCGCGCTCGCCCTGCTGGCGCTGTGCGCGGGCGCGCGGGCGCAGGGCCTCGAGCACGACACGAGCCTGCCGATCGAGATCACCGCCGACCGCCTCGAGGTGGCGCAGAAGGACCAGGTCGCGACCTTCACCGGCAACGTCGACGCGGTCCAGGGCGAGCTCGTGCTGAGCGCCGACAAGCTCCGCGTGTTCTACTACGACCGCGGCGAGGACGCCCCGCCGGCGGCCGCCTCGGGCGGCTCGATCCGGCGCATCGAGGCCGAGGGCAACGTGTTCGTGTCGTCGCCGCGCGAGACCGCGCAGGGCCGGCTCGGCGTCTACGACGTCGCCAGCAATCAGCTGACCCTCGAAGGCTCGGTGGTGCTGACCCAGGACGCCAACGTGGTGCGCGGCGAGCGCCTCGAGATCGACCTCGTCAGCGGGCGCTCGCGGGTGCTCGCGGCGGTCGCGAGCGGCGAGGGCGGCGCGCCGCCGCAGCGCGTGCGCGCGATCTTCACGCCCCAGAACGCCACCCCGCCGGGCGCCGCCCCGTCCGCCAAGCCGTCGGCGACCCAGTAGCAGCGCCATGGCAGTCCGTAGCCGGTCCGCCGAGCCCGCCGGCACCGCAGCGCGCCCGGATCCGAGCGCCAAGCCGCGCCTGGTCGCCGAGGCGCAGGGCCTGGCGGCGCACAATCTCGGCAAGCAGTTCAAGGGCCGCCACGTGCTGCGCGACGTCAGCCTCCAGGTCCGGCGCGGCGAGGCGGTCGGTCTGCTCGGCCCCAACGGCGCCGGCAAGACCACCTGCTTCTACATCATCACCGGCCTGCTGCGCGCCGACTACGGCACGCGTCAGCCTCGACGACGGCGACATCACCGATCTGCCGATGTACCGCCGCGCGCGCCTCGGCATCGGCTACCTGCCGCAGGAGGCCTCGATCTTTCGCGGCCTCTCGGTCGAGGCCAACATCCGCTCCGTGCTGGAGATCGTGGAGCCGGTCCGCAGCCAGCGCGAAGCCCGCCTGGACGAGCTCCTCGCCGAGTTCTCGCTGACCCATCTGCGCCGCGCGCCGGCGCTGGCGCTGTCGGGCGGCGAGCGCCGCCGGGTCGAGATCGCCCGCGCGCTCGCCTCGGAGCCGGGCTTCATGCTGCTCGACGAGCCGCTCGCCGGCATCGACCCGATCAACGTCGCCGACATCCGCTCGCTGGTCGCCCACCTCAAGGACCGCGGGCTCGGCGTGCTGATCACCGACCACAACGTCCGCGACACGCTGGACATCATCGATCGCGCCTACATCCTGCACGAGGGGCAGGTGCTGATGGAGGGGCCGCCGGCCGAGATCGTCGCCCACGAAGGGGTGCGGCGGGTCTATCTCGGAGACCGGTTCAGCCTCTAGGACCGGCGCCCCATGTCCCTGTCCCTCCGTCTCGACCTGCGGCAGAGCCAGAGCCTGGTGATGACGCCGCAACTGCAGCAGGCGATCAAGCTGCTGCAGCTCTCCAACCTCGAGCTCGCGAGCTACGTCGAGGGGGAGCTCGAGCAGAACCCGCTGCTCGAGCGCCAGGAGGAGCCCGATCCGGCCGTCCCCGAGGCCGAGGCCGCGCGCGCCGAGGACGGCGGCGAGCCCGGGCGCGAGCCCGACGCCAGCGCCGAGCTGAACGGCGGGCTCGAGATGAGCCTCGACGGCGGGCCGGGCGACGGCTGGTCCGGCGCGAGCGAGGACGGCTGGTCCGAGCCCGGCCCGGCGAACGGCGCTCTCGACGGCCTCGCGATCAACGGCCTCGCCCCGTTCGGGCGCGGCGGCAGCACCGATTTCGGCGACGACGCAGGCGATTTCGAGGCCCGTCTGAGCCGGCCCAAGACCCTGCGCGAGCACCTCGTCGAGCAACTTGTGGTTGATCTGCCGGCGGGCCCGGAGCGCCTGATCGGCCTGCACCTGATCGACCTCGTCGACGAGGCGGGCTACCTGAGCGAGGCCCTCGGGCCGGTGGCCGAGCGCCTGGGCTGCCCGGAGGCGCAGGTCGCGGCGGTGCTGGCCAGGCTGCAGCTGTTCGATCCGCCTGGCGTGTTCGCGCGCTCGCTCAAGGAATGCCTGGCCCTGCAGCTGCAGGACCGCAACCGGCTCGACCCGGCGATGGCCGCCCTGCTCGACCATCTGGACCTCCTGGCGCAGGCCGAGTTCCCAGGGCTGATCAGGGCCTGCGGCATGCTGCCGGAGGACCTGCCCGAGATGATCGCCGAGCTCAAGGCGCTCAACCCCAAGCCCGGCCTGGCGTTCGCCCAGGACCTGATCGAGGCGGTGGTGCCCGACATCTTCGTCCTGCCGACCCAGGGTGGCGGCTGGCGCGTCGAGCTCAACAACGCCACCTTGCCGAAGGTGCTGATCAACCGGGCCTACCACGCCGAGCTCGCGCGCCAGCCCGCCGACCGGCACACCCGCGACTACGTGAGCGAGCGCCTGCAGACCGCCAACTGGCTGGTCAAGGCGCTCGACCAGCGCGCCCGGACGATCCTCCGGGTGGCCGAGGCGGTGGTCGCGCGTCAGCTGCCGTTCCTGCAGCACGGCGTGCATCGCCTGCGACCGCTGGTGCTGCGCGAGATCGCCGCCGCGGTCGAGCTGCACGAGAGCACGGTGTCGCGGGCGACCGCCGACAAGTACGTCGCGACGCCGCGCGGTAACTTTCCGTTCCGATATTTCTTCTCCAATGCGCTCCCTGGTACGGATGGCGACGCCAGTCACTCGGCCGAGGCGATCCGTCAGCAGGTGAAGACCATGATCGAGCGCGAGGATCGCGCGAACGTGCTCTCGGACGATCAGATCGTCGGCCAGCTGCGGACCGAGGGGATCGTGATCGCGCGCCGTACGGTGGCCAAGTATCGCGAGTCGCTGGGCATCCCGTCGTCGGTCGAGCGGCGCCGCGCGAAGGCATTAAGGCTTGCCTAACGCCGGTTTTGGGCTCATCCTTCGCCACGGTAAGGCCGTGACGCGTTGGGCGCCAGAACACGTGCCCGGACTTTCCAGTTTCGCCCGCACGAGAGCGCGATCCGGCGCACCAGTCTCGCCGGGATCAGGGCGGCGACCCCTCGACAGGACAAGATTGGCGCCCATGTTGCTGTTGCTGTGGTTGGCGGATCGCGGGCGGCGCGGCGCTGCCGGTCCGACGCGGCCAGCCGGGCAGGCAGCGTGATGCCCTGGTGACCTCGGGTCCCAGAGGTAGAGAGCGGATCTTCCGGTCAGCGCATGGTCGAGATTGCCGATATCATCGCTCCCGATGGGATCATCCTCGATCTCCGGAGCTGCAACAGCAAACGTCAGGTGTTGAAGGAGCTCGCGCAGAAGGCGGCCGCGACGCTCGGGCTCGATCAGCAGCAGCTGCTCGACGCGTTGATGGAGCGCGAGCGCCTGGGCACCACCGGCATCGGCCACGGGATCGCGATCCCCCACGCCCGGCTGGCCGGGCTGCGCCGGCTGGTCGGGCTGTTCGCCCGCCTCGATCACCCGGTCGACTTCGAGTCCCTCGACGACCACCCGAGCGACCTGATCTTCCTGCTGCTGGCCCCCAACTCGGCCGATGCGGACAGCCTCAAGGCACTGGCCCGGATCTCGCGGGTGCTGCGCGACCCGGCGCTCAGGGAAAGGCTGCGCCAGGAGCGTGACCGCGACGCGGTCTACCGCATGCTGACGCAGAAGCCGGAGTGCCATGCGGCGTGACGCCGTGGAGACCGGCGTGCTCGAACCCCTGGCGCGAGCCACCCCGGCCAGCGGCTCCGCCGCATCGGTCTGGCTGCACGCCACCTGCGTCGAGCTGAGCGACACGGGCATCGTCCTGCTCGGCGCCTCGGGCAGCGGCAAATCGGACCTCGCGCTGCGCCTGATCGACCGCGGCGCGCGCCTGGTCGCCGACGATCAGCTGGCGGTCGAGCGCCAGGGCGACCGGCTGCTGGGGCGCCCCGCGGAGGCGCTCGCCGGGCTGCTCGAGGTGCGCGGCTACGGCATCGTCAAGCTGCCCTGGCGCGCCCCCTGCCCGCTCGGGCTCGCGGTCGGGCTCGACCCGGTCGGGCCATGGCCGCGCCTGCCCGAGCCGGAGAGCTACGACCTGCTCGGGGTGCGGCTGCCCTATCTCCGTCTCGACCCGCGCGCCCCGTCGGCCTGCGCCAAGATCAGGCTGGCGCTCACGGCCGAGCGCCTCACCTGAGGCGGCGATGAGCCGGATCGTGCTGGTGACGGGCATGTCCGGCGCAGGCCGCACCACCGCGCTGAAGGTCCTCGAGGACCTCGGCTTCGAGGCGGTCGACAATCTGCCCGCGACCCTGCTCGCCAACCTGGTCCGCCCCGGCGACCGGATCGAGCGCGACCTCGCGGTCGGCATCGACTGCCGGACCCGCGCCTTCGATCCGCAGAGACTGTGCCAGCAGCTCGCCGAGCGGAGCTCGAACCTCAGCCTGCTGTTCCTCGACTGCGACGACGAGATCCTGCAGCGCCGCTTCACCGAGACCCGCCGCCGCCATCCGCTCGAGCCGGACCGCCCGGTCACCGACGGCATCCTGCGCGAGCGCCGGCTGATCGCGCCGCTGCGCGAGCGCGCCGACCTCGTGATCGACACCTCGCAGCTCTCGCCGGCGCGGCTGCGGCAGCTGATCGCAGGCCATTTCGGCGTCGCCAAGGGCGCCCGGCCGACCCTGTCCGTGATCTCGTTCGCCTACCGCAACGGCCTGCCGCGCGAGGCGGACCTGGTGTTCGACGTCCGCTTCCTCGCCAACCCGCACTACGTCGACGAGCTGCGGCCGCTGACCGGCCTAGACCGAGGGCGTGCGTTCCTACGTCGAGGGCGATCCCGCCTACGCGCTGCTGATGGAGCGGCTCGAGGACCTGATCCTGCCGCTGCTGCCGTTCTACCAGCGCGAGGGCAAGAGCTACCTCACGCTGGCCTTCGGCTGCACCGGCGGGCGCCACCGCTCGATCGTGGTCGCCGAGAGCTTTGCCGAGCGCCTGCGCAACTCCGGCTGGCTGGTGTCGCTGTGGCATCGCGACACGCCGGAAGCCAACCGTGAGGCGGACGCGTCCTGACCTCGAGTCCACCTGCCCAGGAGCGACACTCCATGATCGGTCTGATCCTGGTCACCCATGGCCGGCTCGCCGAAGAGTTCATCGCCGCGACCGAGCACGTGGTCGGCAGCCAGACCCACATGCGCGCGATCTCGATCGGTCCCGACGACGACATCGAGCAGCGGCGCCGCGACATCCTCGCGGCCGTGGAAGCGGTCGACGACGGCGCCGGCGTGATCCTCCTGACCGACATGTTCGGCGGCACGCCCTCCAACCTCGCGATCTCGATCATGGACAAGGGCAAGATCGAGGTCATCGCCGGGGTCAACCTGCCGATGCTGATCAAGCTCGCGAGCGTGCGCGACAGCGAGGCTCTGGAGGACGCCGTGGCGAGCGCGCAGGAGGCCGGGCGCAAGTACATCAACGTGGCGAGCACGCTGCTCAAGGTCGGCAAGGGCCCGGCCCGCAAATGAGCCCGCCCGGGCGGCCCCGAGGCTCCGGGCAAGGAGGCTGCTGTCCTGCGGCGGCGGGTCGAGGTCGTCAACCGGCGCGGCCTGCACGCGCGCGCCGCCGCCCGGTTCGTCAAGACCGCCGAGCAGTTCCAGGCCGAGATCGAGGTCGTCAAGGACGGTCTCAAGGTCTCCGGCATCTCGATCATGGGGCTGATGATGCTGGCCGCGGCCAAGGGCGCCGCGCTCGAGATCCGGGCGCGCGGGCGCGAGGCGCGGCCCGCGCTCGCCGCGCTGGTGGCGCTCGTCGAGAGCGGCTTCGACGAGGACTGAGCGCCGCGGCCAGGCCGCCGCGACGCTCGGCGCCCCGGCTCGGGCGGCCTTGCCGGCCCAGCCGGCTTGTGGTTTAAGCCAGCGCGGCGGAACGCCCGTCCGGACGCGGCGCGGTGCGATGTTGCGGGCGGGATCTCGGGTGCGCGCCGCCCTGGAAGGCAGCTGGAAGCAAAGCATGACCGACGTCACCGACCACAAGGTTGCCGACATCCGCCTCGCCGACTGGGGTCGCAAGGAGATCGCGATCGCCGAGAAGGAGATGCCGGGCCTGATGGCGCTGCGCGAGGAGTACGGCGCGCGCCAGCCGCTCAAGGGCGCCCGCATCGCCGGCTGCCTGCACATGACCGTGCAGACCGCGGTCCTGATCGGCACGCTGCGCCATCTCGGCGCCACCGTCCGCTGGAGCTCCTGCAACATCTTCTCGACCCAGGACCACGCCGCGGCGGCGATCGCGGCCGAGGGCGTCCCGGTGTTCGCCTGGAAGGGCGAGACCGAGGAGGAGTACGACTGGTGCATCCGGCAGACGATCGAGCCCGCGAACGGCTGGCGGCCCAACCTTTTGCTCGACGACGGCGGCGACCTGACCAAGATCATGCATGACGACTACCCGGAGCTGATGCGCGAGGTGCGCGGGATCTCCGAGGAGACCACCACCGGCGTGCACCGGCTCTACGACATGCAGCGGGCGGGCACGCTCAAGGCGCCCGCGTTCAACGTCAACGACTCGGTGACCAAGTCCAAGTTCGACAACCTCTACGGCGTGCGCGAGAGCCTGGTCGACGGCATCAAGCGCGCGACCGACGTCATGATGGCGGGCAAGATCGCGGTGGTCTGCGGCTTCGGCGACGTCGGCAAGGGCTCGGCGGAATCGATGCGCAGCCAGGGTGCCCGCGTGATGGTCACCGAGATCGACCCGATCTGCGCGCTCCAGGCGGCGATGGAAGGCTACCAGGTGGTGACGATGGAGGACGCGGCGCCGGTCGGCGACATCTTCGTCACCGCGACCGGCAACAAGGGCGTGATCACCCTCGACCACATGCGCGCGATGAAGGATGGCGTCATCGTCTGCAACATCGGCCATTTCGACACCGAGATCGAGATCAGCGCGCTGCGCAACTTCAAGTGGGACGAGGTCAAGCCCCAGGTCGACGAGGTCGAGTTCCCCGACGGCAAGAAGATCATCGTGCTGGCCAAGGGCCGGCTGGTCAATCTGGGCTGCGCGACCGGCCACCCGAGCTTCGTGATGAGCGCGTCGTTCACCAACCAGGTGCTGGCCCAGCTCGAGCTCTGGCAGCACCGCGAGCGCTACGAGAACAAGGTCTACGTGCTGCCCAAGGCGCTCGACGAGAAGGTCGCCCGCCTCCACCTCGACAAGCTCGGCGTCAAGCTCACGAGCCTGACCCCGGAGCAGGCGGCCTACATCGGGGTCGAGGTCGCCGGGCCGTTCAAGCCCGAGGCCTATCGCTACTAGGGGGCGACCGCGCGGCCGTGCGCAGGCGGGCCGAGCTGCGGCTCGCGGATCGGGCGGCGACCCATGCGCTCGGCCGGCGCCTCGCGGGCGTGCTGCGGGGCGGCGACGTGCTGGCGCTGCGCGGCGCGCTCGGCAGCGGCAAGACCGAGCTCGCCCGTGCGCTGATCCGCGCGCGCGCCGGCGCCGCGCTCGAGGTCCCGAGCCCGAGCTTCACGCTGGTCCAGGACTACGCGCTCGCGGGCCTGGTGATCCGCCACATCGACCTCTATCGCGTCCAGGACCCGGCCGAGCTGGTCGAGCTCGACCTCGCCGCGCCCGGCGCCGACGAGGTCTGGCTGATCGAGTGGCCCGAGCGCGCCGGGAGCGCGCTGCCGGACGACCGGCTCGACGCTGGTGCTCGAGCAGGGGCCGGAGCCGGATGCCCGGGTCGTGCGCCTGCGCGCCGGGCCAGGCTGGGCGGCGCGCGTCGCGGCCCTGCTCGAGTCCGCCCGATGGCTGAGCGCGAGCGGCGCGATCCGCGCGTTCCTGGAGCGGCATGGCCTCGCGGGTGCGCGGCGCGTGCCGCTCGCGGGCGATGCCTCGGCGCGGCGCTACGAGCGCATCCAGGGCGGTCCGCGACCGGCCGTGCTGATGGACGCGCCGCCGGCCGCGATCGACGTGCGGCCGTTCCTCGCGGTCGCCGCCTGGCTGCGCGCGGCGGGCCTGAGCGCGCCCGAGGTGCTCGCCGCCGACGCGCCGGCGGGGCTCGTGCTGCTCGAGGACCTCGGCGACGACCTGTTCAGCCGTGTCCTCGCGCAGGATGGCGACGAGGCGCTGCTCTACGGGGCCGCGGTCGATCTCCTCCTGGTCCTGCACCGGGCGCTGCCGCCGGCGTCGCTGCCGCCCTACGACGACGCCTGGTTGCTGCGCGAGGCCGAGCTGCTGGTCGAGTGGTACGCGCCCGGGCTCGGCGCCCCCGCCAAGGCCGAGTACCGGGCGATCTGGCGGGACCTGCTGCCGGCGGCGCGCACCGGCGCCGATGGCTTCGTCTACGTCGACTACCACGCCGACAACCTGCTCTGGCTGCCCGGGCGCAGCGGTCTCGCGCGGGTCGGCCTGCTCGACTTCCAGGACGCGCGCCTCGGCCCGCCGGCCTACGACCTCGTCTCGCTGCTCGAGGATGCCCGGCGCGACGTCGACCGCGGCCTCGCCCGAGCCATGCTCGAGCGCTACCTCGCCGCCCGGCCGGAGCTCGACCCGGCCGCCTTCCGCGCCGCCTACGGCCTGCTCGGCGCCCAGCGCAACGCCAAGATCCTCGGCCTGTTCGCCCGCCTCGCCAAGCGCGACGGCAAGCCGCACTACCTGCCCCTGCAGCCGCGCGTCCGAGCGCACCTCGAGCGCGATCTGACGCCACCCCCTGCTCGCCCCGCTCCGAGGCTGGTTCGAGCGCCACCTGCAGCTCACGGCGGCCCGCTGAGGACGCCGCCCTCGTCGCGCCCTCGAGCTCGCCCCCCTACACCCTGGAAAAGGCCCCGCCATCGAGATCCCACGCTGCCCGGTTAACCTTTCGTCAATCCTTGGCCCCCAGCCTGTCGAACTCCGTGGTCCATGCGACCCTGGGAATTCGTCCGCCCGCAAGGAACCGACGCGCGGATTCCCACGGTCGCATGGACCAACCGAAGAAGGAGTTGAGGCCCGCAGAGGTTAAGGACTCGGTTAGCGTTCGGCGCATCCGATCCGTGCGAAGGGCAGCCAATTCAGACGCCGGAGGGTCTGCCGAGAACGAAGAACAGAAGGCGGATCGCGTCCTCGGCCGTCATGGAGATGCCGCCTGCACCTCGACCTCGAGCAGCTGACGGTGTGTCGGATCGCTGGCTATGCGTCGGTCGGAGCGGCATGCCGGCGCGGGATGGGCAGCGGACGCCAAGCCGGTTCCCCGACGAGAGCCGGGTAGCGGATCGGTCGAGATGCCGTGCCGGAGCGCGCGAACGCGTTCCACTTGTGGTAGACTGACCCGTCATGAGCGTTGCCGACGATTCCGGTCGGACTGCCGTTCGTCGACGCCCTCGCCGCCGGCCTGCTGGCGGAGGTCGAGGGCGATCGCGCGGCGCTCGCCGAGATGCGGGTCCTGCTGCCGACGCGGCGCGCGTGCCGGAGCCTCGGCGAGGCGTTCCTGCGCCGCGCGGGCGGCCGGCCCATGCTGTTGCCGCGGATCCAGCCGATCGGCGAGATCGACGCCGACGAATTGCTGCTCGACGGCACCCTCGAGCTGGCGCTGCCGCCGGCGATCGCGCCGTTGCGCCGGCAGCTGCTGCTGGCGCGCCTGCTGGCGCCGCTCGGCTGGCCGGTCGAGCACGCGCTGCGCCTCGCCGGCGAGCTCGCGGCGCTGCTCGACGAGCTGCAGACCGAGCGCGTGCCGCTCGCGGCGCTCGACCGCCTGGTCCCCGACGCGCTCGCCGAGCACTGGCAGAAGAGCCGGGAGGTGCTGCGGGTCATCGCCGAGGCGTGGCCGCAGGTCCTGGCCGCGGACGGCGCGCTCGACCCGGCCGAGCGGCGCCATCGCCTGCTGACCGCGCTGGCCGAGCGCTGGCGCGAGGCGCCGCCCGCGGAGCGGATCGTCGCCGCCGGCTCGACCGGCAGCATCCCGGCGACCCGCGCGCTGCTCCAGGTCGTCGCCCGGCTGCCGCGCGGCACGGTCGTGCTGCCCGGCCTCGACCACGACCTCGACGAGGCCAGCTGGCGGCTGCTCGAGGCGAGCCATCCGCAGTACGGCCTGAAGCAGCTGCTCGAGGCGCTGGCGACCGAGCGCAGCGCGGTCGCGACCTGGCCGGCGCCCGGCGTCGCGCGGCACGCATCCGGCGCGGGCGCGCTTCCTGTCCGAGGCGCTGCGGCCGAGCGCCACGGTCGGCGCCTGGCAGACGCTGGCGCCGCCGCCGGCGGAGGCGATCCGGGACCTGGCCGTCGAGGACCATCCGGACCTGCCGAGCGAGGCGCTGGCGCTGGCGCTGCGGATGCGGGCCGTGCTCGAGACCCCGGGCCGCACCGCCGCCCTGGTCACGCCCGACCGGCATCTCGCCCGCCGGGTCGCGATCGAGCTGCGGCGCTGGGGCGTCGAGGTCGACAATTCCGCCGGCACGCCGCTCGATCAGACGCCCCCCGGCGGCTTTCTGCTGCTGTCGGCGCGCCTGATCACCGGCGGCGTCAGCCCGGTCACGCTGCTGGCCACGCTCAAGCATCCGCTCGCCGCCGGCGGCGAGCCCCAGGCGGCGTTCCGGCAGCGGGTGCGCGAGCTGGAGCTCGCCTGCCTGCGCGGCCCGCGGCTGGCCGGCGGCTTCGCCGGCATCCTGGTCGAGCTCGAGCGCGCACGGCGGCGCGCGGGCGCCAGAGGGCGACGAGCGCGCGCGAGCAGCACGTCGCCCGCCTCGCCGCGTTCGTCCGCCGGCTCGAGCAGGCGGCGCGGCCGTTCGCCGAGCTCGCCGGCCGGCGCCCGGTCGAGCTCGCGGCGCTGCTGCGCGCGCACCTGGCGCTTCGCCGAGGCGCTCGCCCGCGGGCCGGAGCCCGGCGCCGCCGGCCAGCTCTGGGCCAGGGAGGCGGGCGAGGCGGCCGCGGCGCTGTTCGCCGAGCTGCTCGATGCGGCCGACGGCGAGCAGCGCATCGTGCCCGCCGCCTATCCCGCCGTCCTCGCCCAGCTGATGGCGGCGCGACCGGTGCGCTCGCACCCGCTCGAAGCATCCGCGGCTGCACATCTGGGGCCAGCTCGAGGCGCGCCTGCAGCACGCCGACCTGCTGCTGCTGGGCGGCCTCAACGAGGGCGTCTGGCCGGGGCTGGTCGACGCCGGCCCGTGGCTCAGCGCGAGCATGCGCGAGGCGCTCGGCCTGCCCCCGGTCGAGCGCCGCATCGGGCTCGCGGCGCACGACTTCGTCGCCGCGGCGGGCGCCGGGGAGGTCGTGCTGTCGCGCGCCGAGAAGGACGCGGCAGGGCAGCCCGACGGTGCCCTCGCGCTGGCTCGTCCGCCTGCGCACCCTGCTCGCCGGCGTCGGCCACAGCCAGGACCGGCGCGACCGAGTGGCAGGCCTGGGCGCGGCTCGACGATGCTCCGGTCGCGCGTCCCGCGGCGCGCCCGGCGCCGAGCGCCGCCGCTCGCCGCCAGGCCGCGCGAGCTCTCGGTCAGCGACATCGGCCTGTGGATGAAGGACGCTTACGACCTCTACGCCAAGCGCATCCTGAAGCTCGCCCCGCTCGAGGCGCTCGAGGCCGATCCCGGCGCGCTCGAGCGCGGCATCATCGTCCATCGCGTGCTCGAGCGCTTCGTCAAGGCCTACCCGGACGAGTTGCCCGAGGACGCGCTGCCGCGGCTGCTCGACCTCGGCCGCGCGCTGTTCGAGGACTTCAGCCACCGCCCGCAGGTGAGGGCGCTCTGGTGGCCGCGCTTCGAGCAGGTCGCGCGCTGGGTGATCGCGCAGGAGCGCGCGCGCCGCGCCGGCGCCCTCGAGATCCGGAGCGAGGTCGCCGGCCGGCTCGAGCTCGACGGTCGGCTCGGCCTTTCACCTCAAGGCGCGCGCCGATCGGCTCGAGAGCCGCCCCGACGGCGCGGATCGCGGTGATCGACTACAAGACCGGGCAGCTGCCGGAGCGCGCCGACGTGGCGGCGGGGCTGACGCCGCAGCTGCCGCTCGAGGCCGCGATGGTCGAGGCCGGCGCGTTCGCCGACCTCGGGCCGGCCGCAGTCGCCGAGCTGCTGTTCTGGCGGCTCAACGGCGACGAGAGCGGCGGCGAGGAGAAGGCGCTGACCGCGCCGGCCGAGCTCGCGGCCCAGGCGCTGGACGGCCTGCGCCGGCTGGTCGCCCACTACGACCGGGCGACGACGACCTATCCGGCGCGGCCCAAGCCCCAGGTCGCCTGGCGCGGCGACTACGACCATCTCGCGCGGCGCGGCGAATGGACGATCTGATCCGCAGCCCGCTCGAGCCCCGGCGGCCGCCGACCGCCGAGCAGCGCCGCGCCGCCGAGCCGGACTGCTCGATCTGGGTCACCGCCTCGGCCGGCACCGGCAAGACCCGGGTGCTCGCCGACCGCGTCATGCGCCTCATGCTCGCGGGCACCGATCCGCGCCAGCTCCTCTGCCTGACCTTCACCAAGGCGGCGGCCGCGGAGATGGTCAAGCGGGTCGAGGAGGACCTGTCGCGTTTCGCGATGCTGGCGGAGGCGGAGCTCGAGGCGGAGCTGCGACGGGCTGCTCGGCCGCAACGCTGCGGCGGAGGAGAAGGCGCGCGCGCGGACGCTGCTGGCCGAGGTCCTCGACCTGCCCGCCGGCCTGCCGATCATGACCATCCACGGCTTCTGCCAGTCGCTGCTCAAGCGCTTCCCGCTCGAGGCGGGCGTGGTGCCGCATTTCGACGTGCTCGACCCGCGCAGTGCTGCCGATCTGTTGCGCGAGGCGCAGGCGGAGGTCCTGGCCGACGCGCAGGGCGAGATCCGCCTTGCGCTCGAGCGTCTGGCCGTGCTGCTCGGCGAGACCACGCTCGCCGAAGGGCTCGCCGCGTTGCGCGAAGCCCGGCTGCGGCTCAGCGCGTTGCTGGCGGAGCACGGCGGCGAGGTCGAGCGGCTGATCGCGGCGATCTACCGGATGCTCCGCCTGCCCGCGGGCGCGAGCGCCGAAGACGTCCGCCGCGCGGCCTGCGCCGATCCCGAGATCGACCGGCAGGGGCTGCTGCTCGCCGCCCGGGCGCTCGCCGCCGGCACCGACAAGGAGGCCGCGCGCGGACAGACGATCGGCGACTGGCTGAGCGCCGAGGCGGCCGAGCGGGCGGAGACGTGGCCGGCCTACGAAGCGGTTTTTTTGACTGCCAAGCGCGAGCCGAAACAGGACGATCATCACCAAGGCGTGCGCCGCGGCCGCCCGCGCAGCCGAGCCGGCGCTGCTCGCCGAGCAGGCGCGGATCGCGGGCTGGGTCGAGCGCGAGAAGGCGGCGACCGTCGCCCTGCGCACGGGGGCACTGCTCCGGGTCGGCGCGGCGGTGCTCGCGGCCTACGCGCGCCGCAAGGACGAGCTCGCCGCGCTCGATTTCGACGATCTGATCGCCGCCAGCCGGAGACTTCTCGACCAGCCCGGCATCGGCTCCTGGGTGCAGTACAAGCTCGATCAGCAGATCGATCATCTGCTGGTCGACGAGGGCCAGGATACCAGCCCCGAGCAATGGGCGATCCTCGAGGCGCTGTGCGCCGAGTTCTTCAGCGGGCGCCGGCGCGCGGCCGGTCCGGCGCACGCTGTTCGTGGTCGGCGACGAGAAGCAGTCGATCATGAGCGTGCAGGGCGCGGACGTGGCGTGCTACCGCCGCTTCCGGCAGGTCTTCGCGGCGCGCGCCGAGGCCAGCCGGCAGCCCTGGCGGGAAGAGCCGCTCGGCCGCTCGTTCCGCTCGGCGAAGCCGATCCTGGACCTCGTCGACGCCGTGTTCGCCGATCCCGCGGCGCGCGACGGCGTGGTCAGCGGATGCGACTGGCCGGCGCACGAGTGCTTTCTCACGACGGCCAAGGGCCAGGTCGAGGTCTGGCCGCTGATCGAGGCCGAGCCCGCCGGCAAGGCCGAGGGCTGGCAATTGCCCGACCGCCACGAGGCGATCAATCGGTGCGAGACGCGCCTTGCGCGCGCGATCGCCCGCCAGATCTTCGAATGGCGCCGCGACCAGGTGCCGCTGCCGTCCACCGGCCAGCCGATCCGCGCCGGCGACGTGATGGTCCTGCTGCCGCGGCGCGGGATCCTGCAGGATCTCCTGATCCGCGAGCTCAAGCGCCTGCAGGTCCCGGTCGCCGGCGCCGACCGGCTGGCGCTGACCGACGAGATCGCGGTCATGGACCTGATCGCGCTCGGCGACGCGCTGCTCCTGCCCGAGGACGATCTGACGCTCGCCGCGGTGCTCAAGAGCCCGCTCTTCGGCCTCGAGCGAGGACGACCTGTTCGAGCTCGCCTACGACCGCGGCGACGCCACGCTGTACCGGCGCCTGCGCGAGCACCCGCGGTTCGGAGAAGCTCACGAGCGCTTCGCCGAGCTGCTGCGCCAGGCGGACTTCGCGCCGCCGTTCGAGTTCTATGCCCGCCTGCTGGGCGCGGGCGGCGGCCGCGAGCGCCTGCTCGCGCGCCTCGGCCCGGCGGCGATCGAGCCGATCGAGGCGTTCCTGGCCCAGGCGCTCGCCTTCGAGCAGGGCCACCCGCCGTCGCTCCAGGCGTTCCTGCACTGGCTGCGCGCCGACACGACCGAGCTGATCCGCGATCCCGACCGGCCGCGCGACGAGGTCCGCGTGCTGACCTGCCACGGCGCCAAGGGCCTCGAGGCGCCGATCGTGTTCATCGCGGACGCCGGTTTCGTGCCGAGCACGCGCGAGCGCCTGCTGTGGACCGAGCCCGCGGGCCTGCCGCTCTGGCGGGTCAAGAGCGAGCTGCGGGACAGCGAGAGCGAAGCCGCCGATCGGCGCGGGCTCTGCGCGCAGCAGCAGGAGCACCGCCGGCTGCTCTACGTCGCGCTGACCCGCGCGCGCGAGCTCCTGATCGTGACCGGCTGGCAGCGCAACCGGCCGCCGCCCGAGCCGACCTGGTACGATCTGGTCACGGCCGGCATGGCGCGGCTCGGCGCGGTGCGGGTGCCGGCGGGGCTCGGGCCGGAGCTGGCGGGCGAGAGCCTGCGCTACGGCAACCTCGCCGCAGCCGGCCCGGCGCAGCTGCGCCTGGCGCTGCGCGCGCCGGCCGCGGACCGGACGCCGCCGCCCCCGCCGTGGCTGCGCCGGCCGGCGCCGGCCGAGGCGCCGCCCGGGCGCCGCTCAGCCCGTCGCGCGCGTTCGAGGACGACCCGACCGCCGCCGTCTCGCCGCTGCTCGCCGCCGCCTCCGACCGCTACCGTCGCGGCCGCCTGATCCATCGTCTGCTGCAGAGCCTGCCGGGGCGTCCGGCCGCGGAGCGCGCGGCGGCGCTCGCCCGCTACCTCGCCCTGCCGTCGCTCGGCCTGCGCGAGGCGGAGCAGGCGGCGCTCGCCGCCGAGGTCGAGGCGGTGCTCGCCCTGCCGGAGCTGGCGCCCCTGTTCGGCCCGGACTCGCGCGCCGAGGTGCCGCTCGCCGGCGTGGTCGGCGAGCAGGCGATCTTCGGCCAGGTCGACCGGCTCGCCGTGACCGCGCGCGAGGTGCTGCTGATCGACTACAAGACCAACCGCACGCCGCCGGCGACCGCCGCCCAGGTCCCGCCCGCCTATCTCCGCCAGATGGCCGCCTATCGCGCGCTGCTGCAGGCGATCTATCCGACCCGGCCGTGCGCTGCGCGCTGCTCTGGACCGACGGACCGCGCCTGATGGCGCTCGACGACGCGCTTCTCGCGGCCTAGCAGCCGTGGCGTCGCCGCTTTCAGTCGCCTTCACGGTGCCGTCGAGAGGAAGGGCGGCCGAGTCTGCCCCTTCGTCAGTCGCGATGCAGGACGGAGCGGAGCTACTGCGACTTCGGCCGCGGGTCGTCCTCCGGGTTGACGTAGCTGAGTCCCCAGGGGCCCATCGGTGCTGATCTGGACGATGGTCTCTTCATCGGTGAACGACATAGTGCGCCTCGCCTGGAGGGAGGGCGAAGAAACTGCCCGCGGGCAAGGGCTGGGCCTTGCTCTGATCGGCGGTCTCTCCCATCCCCAGATGGAACGTCCCCGAGATCACCGTGACGACCTCGTCGACCGGATGCGTATGCGGCGGGATGCTATAGCCCTCCGGCAACTTGAGCCGGAGCGCGAACAGGCCCTCCTTGCTCGGATCGCCGAACAGGACCGCCGCCTCGGCTCCAGGCGGGAGCGCGGCGGGCGCGGGACCCCATTTGATCTCCTGGGGTGCGACGATGGTGTGCCCATCCATGGTGTCGGCCGGAGCCGTG
Source organism: uncultured Alphaproteobacteria bacterium (assembly GCA_963753275.1). Classification (GTDB taxonomy): domain Bacteria; phylum Pseudomonadota; class Alphaproteobacteria; order Geminicoccales; family Geminicoccaceae; genus DATAOG01. Next base: position 34,804 of record CAVWCE010000054.1, read on the forward strand.
GAAGCGACACCCGCGAGTGCGACGGCAATCATCAGAGTTGGCAATGCGATCTTCATGGGTGACCTCCTGTGTGGCCCGAGCTGCTCCCCCTGCCGCCGAGCGTCTGGGAGCAGCTCGAAGGCACGACGTTATACCCGCGCCCGACGGCACACAACGTAGCGCGACTTGAGCGAGCCGCGCCGGGCGCGCGCGGGCCAGGCTTGACAAGGGCACGGCCGCTTCCCAACTCCGCTTGACGCTCCTGGCGCTATCCCCCAGTGTCGATCGGCGCCAGGGGCCAACCCGCCGCAGAGGCAGCAACGAGGTCTGACGATGACGATCCTGAAAACCACCGACGCCTCGTTCGAGGCCGACGTGCTGGAGTGTGACGTGCCGGTGGTGGTCGACTTCTGGGCCGAATGGTGCGGCCCCTGCAAGGCGATCGCGCCGCTGCTCGAGGAGCTCGCGGCCGACAAGGGCGCAGCGGTCCGGATCGCCAAGGTCAACATCGACGACAACCCGCTCACGCCGACCAAGTACGGCGTGCGCGGCATCCCGACGCTGATGCTGTTCAAGAACGGCGAGATCACGGCGACCAAGGTCGGGACCCTGCCCAAGTCGAAGCTCTACGAATGGGTCGAGGAGTCGATCTAGCGGACGGAGCGCGAGCTCGCCCGTCCGGACGCCGGTGCTGCGGACGGCGGCGGCTGCCCGACGAGCCAATGACGGCACCTTCGCCCGGCGCGCGCGCGAGCCCGCGCGAACGAGGCGGTGCGACGTGCCTGGCGGAGCTTCCGCAGGCGCAGCCCGAGGTCGAGACGGTCGACCTGATCCTGCCCGATCTCGCCGGCATCGCCCGCGGCAAGCGGCTGGTCGCCGATGCGTTCGACGCCGCGCTGTCCGGCGGTCTCGGCTTGCCGAGCTCGATCTATGGCGTGGACTCGACCGGCGCGAACGTTGCCGCGTCCGGCCTGATCTGGGAGCGCGGCGACGCCGACCTGCCCTGCCTGGTCGACCCGACGAGCCTCGCCGAGGTGCCGTGGCGGGACGGCGGCGCGCAGGTGCTGGCCGGGCTCGGCGAGCAGGACGGCCGGCCGTTCTTCGCCGATCCACGCGCGGTCCTGAAGAGCGTCGCGGCGCGCTTCGAGGCCACGGCCTGCCCCGGTCTGCGCGCTCGAGCTCGAGTTCTTCCTGCTCGACGGCGGCCGCGACGAGAAGGGTCTGCCGCGCGTCGCCCGCCAGCAGGGTGACGGCGAGGCGACCGACTGCGGCGCGGTCTACGGCCTCGATCCGCTCGACGCCCAGGACGGTTCCTCGCGCGGCTGCGGGGCTACTGCGCGCGCCAGGACCTGCCGGCCAAGAGTGCCGTCTCGGAGTACGCGCCGGGCCAGTTCGAGATCAATCTCGGCCACGTCGCCGATCCGCTGCGCGCGGCGGACCAGGCTTTCTGCTCAAGCGCGCGATCAAGGCCGCGGCGCGCGCCGAAGGCTTGCAGGCGACCTTCATGGCGAAGCCCTTCGCGGACCGCGCCGCGAACGGCCTGCATGTCCACGTCAGTCTGGTAGATCGCGCAGGGCAGCAACCGGTTCGCGGCCGACGAGGCGGCGCTCCACCACGCGATCGGCGGCCTGCAGGCGACGATGGCCGAGGCGATGCTGCTGTTCGCGCCCAACGCCAACAGCTTCCGGCGGCTGCGGCCGCTCAGCTACGCGCCGACCGCGCCGACCTGGGGCCACAACAACCGCACGGTGGCGCTCGGGTGCCCGCGGGCCGCCGTCCGCGCGCCGGATCGAGCACCGGGTCGCCGGCGCCGACGCCAATCCTTACCTCGTGCTCGCTGCGGTGCTGGCCGGCATCCATCACGGCCTGAGCGGCGCCTCGATCCGGGCCCGCCGATCGCCGGCAACGCCTACGCCGAGGTGCCGCCGAGCCTGCCGCTCAGCTGGGACCGGCGATCGAGGCGCTCGAGGGCGGCGACGGTCCTGCCGGGCTATCTCGGCGCCGGGTTCTGCCGGCTCTACCGGGTCTGTCGCGCGGCCGAGCGCGACCGCTTCGCCGATCTGATCACGCCGGCCGAGTACGCCTGGTACTCGCCACGGTGTGAGCGGCCGCGCTCAC
>CAVWCE010000055.1:0-27964 GCA_963753275.1 uncultured Alphaproteobacteria bacterium
CAGGTCCTCGACCATCGGCCAGACCGCGACGTTGGCGGCGAACAGCGCAAGGCCAATGTTGGCGCCGACCGAGAAGTTGCTGCCCTCGTTGTAGATCACGAGCGCCTCGAAGTCCTTGGCGACGATCCCGATCGCCTTGTCGATCAGGTCGAGGCTGTCGCCGTCGAGCGCGTTCATCTTGCTGTGGAACTCGAGGCAGGCGACCCGGTCGCCGATGTCCCAGAGGCTGGCGGAGCCGTTCCGCGCGACCGGCCGGCTCTGCCGCTTGACGTCCTCGAGCAGCAGCACGCCCTCGGGGCGGACCACGTCGGCGTAGCCGCCCTCCAGGGTCAGATATTGCAGGCGCCCGTCCTCGACCCGGTAGAAGGTCTTCTCGCCGACGGTGCGGAGCAGGCGCGGGACGGCGACCCCGTCGCCCTCGAGGCGGGCGGCGAACCAGGCCGGGCCGATCCGGTCGAGCAGCTCGAACGGGCCCCACTTCCAGTTGTAGCCGAGGCGCATCGCCTGATCGACCGCGGTGATGTCGTCGGCGATCTCCGGCAACAGCGAGCAGGCATAGGCAAGCGTCCGGCTCATCACCCGCCAGGCGTAGCGCGCGGCCGGCTCGTCCCCTTCGAGGAGCGCGCGCGGGCCGCCCTCCCTGGCGGCATCGACCGCGTCCAGCCTGGGCTTGGCGGCCCTGTGGTAGGCGCCGGTCCCAAGATCGATCGCCTCCTTGACGCGCTCGCCATCGGATCTGGCGAGGCGGTAGAAGCCGCCCTTGCCCTTGCGCCCGGTGTAGCCGGTCTCGATCAGCTTCGTTACCAGCGGGAACTCGCGATCGACCTCGTGGAAGGCGTCGTCCGCGGGCAGCGCGGCGCGCAGGCTCGCCGCGACGTGGGGCAGAAGGTCGATGCCGACGAGGTCGGCCAGCCCGAACACCCCGGTCTTCGGGATGCCGAGCGGGCGGCCCAGGACGAGGTCCGCCTCCTCGACCGGCAACGCCGCCTCGAACGCCTCGCAGAACGCCGCCTGCAGCCAGAACGAGCCGATCCGATTGGCGATGAAGCCCGGCGTGTCCTTGCAGCGCACCACGCTCTTGCCGAGCCGGTGGTCGGCGAACGCGCTGATCTGGTCCAGCGCCTGGGACCTCGTGTCCGGCCCCGCCACCACCTCGAGCAGGCGCATGTAGCGCGGCGGATTGAAGAAGTGGGTGATCAGGAAGTCGCGCCGCAAGCTCTCCGGCAGCCCCTCGGTGAGCTTCGCGAGCGGCAGGGTCGAGGTGTTGGACGAGACCACCGCGCCGGGCTTGCGCACCCGCTCGAGCCGGGCGTAGAGCGCGCGCTTGACCTCGAGCTTCTCGATCACCGCCTCGACGATCCAGTCCACCTCGGCGAGGCGCTCGAGGTCGTCCTCGAGGTTGCCGGGCGTCACGAGCCTGATCGCCTCGCGGCTCATGAAGGGCGCGGGATCGGCCTTGGCCATGCGGGCGAGCGCGCCCGCGGCGAGCGCGTTGCGATCGGCCGCACCCTCGGGCACGAGGTCGAGCAGCAGGACCGGAACGCCGGCATTCGCGATCTGGGCGGCGATGCCGGAGCCCATCACGCCGGCGCCGATCACCGCCGCCTTGTGGATGGTCATCAGACCGCCTCCAGCACGGTCGCGATGCCCTGGCCGCCGCCGATGCACTGGGTGGCAAGCCCGAAGCGCCGGCCTTCGCGCTTGAGCAGCGCTGCCGTCTTGCCGGTGATCCGGGCGCCGGTCGCGCCGAGCGGATGGCCGAGCGCGAGCGCGCCGCCATCCAGGTTCAAGGTCTCGGGATCGATCCCGAGGTCGCGCACGCAGGCCAGCGCCTGCGAGGCGAACGCCTCGTTGAGCTCGACCACCTCGATGTCGCCGATCTCGAGCCCGGCGCGGGCGAGCGCCTTGCGGGTCGCCGCGACCGGGCCGATGCCCATGACCTCGGCGGCGCAGCCCGCGACCGCGACGCTGCGCACCCGGGCCAGCACGTCGAGGCCGTGCTTATGCGCGTAGTCCTCGGTGCAGACCACGACCGCGGCAGCGCCGTCGGTGAGCGGCGAGGAGGTGCCGGCGGTGACCGTGCCGTTCTCGTCGAACGCGGGCTTCAGCCCGGCGAGCGCCTCCTGGCTGGTCTCCGGCCGGATGCAGCCGTCGGCCTCGACCGCCTCGCCGTTGCGCCGGATCGGCACGATCTCGGCCTCGAGCCTGCCCTCCTTCTGCGCCGCGGCCGCCTTGCGGTGGCTCTCGACCGCGAACGCCTGCTGCGCATCGCGGGTGATCTGGTAGCTGCGGGCGACGTTCTCGGCGGTCACGCCCATGCTGTCGTAGGCCTGCGGGTAGAACTCGACCAGGCGCGGGCTGGGCAGGGGATTGTAGCCGCCGATCGGCACCCGGGTCATCAATTCGACGCCGGCGCAGACGAACACCTCGCCCGCGTCGAGCTGGATCGCGCCCGCCGCCATGTGGATCGCCTGCATCGAGGAGCCGCAGAAGCGGTTGACGGTGGTGCCGGCGACCGAGATCGGCAGGTGCGCCAGCAGCGCGACCAGGCGCGCCATGTTCATGCCCTGCTCGCCCTCGGGGAAGGCGCAGCCGACGATCACGTCCTCGATGTCGGCCGCCTCGATGCCGCTGCGCTCGATCAGCGCCTCGATGACCTGCGCCGCGAGGTCGTCGGGGCGGACCTTGGTCAAGCGCACCCTTGTGGGCGAAATGGAACGGCGAGCGGGCATAGCCGGCAATCACCACGTTCTTGATCATTGGCCTGTCCCCATTGGCGGCATGCGACAACAAGCTCGAAAGCATCCGACGCGTTGATATGGTATGCCGGCTGCCGGATCGATAGGCGAGCGCACGGAGCGCAGCGTAGCGGACCATGGCTAACCGAGCGTGAACGACGGCGCGATCATGACCCACGTCTACCGGCGCCTGGGCGTGCCCACGATCATCAACGCCAAGGGGCCCTCGACCCGGCTGTCGGGCGGCATCCTGCGGCGCGAGGTGGCCGAGGCGATGGTCGAGGCCTCGCAGCACTGCGTCGACATGGCGGCCCTGCAGGCGCGGGCGAGCGAGCTGATCGCCGAGGCGACCGGGGCCGAGGCCGGGCTGGTCACCGCCGGCGCCGCCGCCGGCCTCCTGCTCGGCACCGCCGCCTGCGTCACCGGCCTCGATCCCGGCCGCATGAACCGCCTGCCGGATACCCGCGGCATGCGCAACCAGGTCGTGGTGGTGCGCAGCCAGCGCAACCTCTACGACCACGCCGTGCGGGCGGTCGGCATCGAGCTGGTCGAGGTCGGGCTGCCCGACCGCTACGCCGGCGCCGGCGTGCGCGACGCCGAGCCCTGGGAGATCGCGGATGCGATCGGCGAGCGCACCGCGGCGGTGTTCTGGGTCGCGGGCGCGGGCGCGCGGCCGAGCCTCGAGGAGGTGGTCGAGGTCGCGCGCGCCGCGAGCGTGCCGGTGCTGGTCGACGCCGCGGCGCAGCTGCCGCCGGCCGACAACCTGCGCCGCTTCGTGCTCGCCGGCGCCGATCTCGTGGCGTTCAGCGGCGGCAAGGCGATCGGCGGCCCGCAGGCCTCGGGCATCCTCTGCGGCCGGCGCGACCTGATCATGGCCGCAGCGCTCCAATGCCTCGACCTCGACGTGCTCTACGAGCAGTGGGCGCCGCCCTTGCACTTCATCGACAAGGCGCGCCTGCGCGGCCTGCCGCAGCACGGCATCGGCCGCGCCTGCAAGGTCGGCAAGGAGGAGATCGCGGGGCTCCTGACCGCGCTCAGGCTGTTCGTCGAGGACGATGCGCCGCGCCGCCGCGCCCGCTGGCTGCGTCTGATGCAGGAGCTGGCGACCGGGCTCGACGGCATCGCGCTCGCCGCGGTCGAGCTGCTCGACGAGGGCGAGGTCCCGTGGGTCGCGCTCGATCTCAAGGGCGCCTCGCAGCTCGGCGCGCTCGAGGTCATGCGCCGCCTGGAGAGCGGCACGCCCGCGGTCCACGCCGATCCGAGCGCGCTTGCCGAGGGCCGGATCCTGTTCGGGCCGATGAGCCTCAAGAGCGGCGAGCCGGCGCTGATCGTCGAGCGGGTGCGGGCGGTGCTCGAGGCCGAAATCCGCGGGCGGCGTGCGCGCCCGCGGCCGCCGCGCCTGAAGCGGCGGCCGGCAGGGCCAGATCGCCCGGAATCGAACGCCGCCCTTCGCTTTGCGCCCGACCGGTCCGGGGCGGAGCAACCGGTCAATTTCGGTCCGTGGTTATGGCGGCGGCCGATCACGCCATGCTATGAACGGGCATCATCGCGGGTGACGTTCGGGGAGGGACGAGGCCATGGCGCATTGGATCGTGCGGCTCAGTGTTGCCCTTGCTGCGGCATTCGGCACCGCCTCATTCGCCCAAGCCGAGATCCTGATCGGCGCGTCGGGCCCAATGACCGGCAGCATGGCTTGGTTCGGCGAGCAGATGCAGCAGGGCATCGGCATGAAGATCGCCGAGCTGAACGCGACGGGTGGCGTCCTCGGCGAGCAGGTCGAGCTGTTGATCGTCGACGACTATTGCGATCCCGAGCAGGCGATCGCCGCGGCCGAGAAGCTCGTCGAGGCACGTGTGGCCGCCGTGATCGGACATTTCTGTTCCGGCGCCTCGATCCCGGCCTCGAAGGTTTATGCGGAGGCGGGAATTCTGATGATCTCGCCCTACTCGAGCAACCCGGCGCTGACCGAGCAGGGATTCGCCAACGTGTTCCGCGTGTGTGGCCGCGACACGCTCCAGGCCGCGATGGTGAGCGACTACCTGGCCGAGCGCTGGCGTGACCAGGACATCGCCATCGTCCACGATGGTCAGGCGTATGGCAAGGGCATTGCCGAGGAGGCCGCGCGGCGCCTCGAAGCGATCACGGTCTGACCGGGATCCTGTTCGAAGCGATCGAACCCGGCCAGGCGGATTATTTCGGACCCTCGTCGACAAGCTGCAGGCCGAGGGCATCGATGCGCTCTACTTCGCCGGCTATACCGCGGAGGCGGGCCTGATCATCCGTCAGGCGCGCAGCCGAGGCTACGATCTGGAGATGATCGGCAGCGATGCGCTGATCAGCGAGTTCTTCTGGCACGTCGCCGGGCCGGCGGCGGTGGGCGTGATGTTTGCCTCCTACGCCGATCCACGCACCAACCAGCAAGCGGCGGCGGTCGTCGAGCGCTTCCGCGCGGATGGGTATGAGCCCGAAGGTTTGACGCTCTACTCCTACGCCGGGGTCGAGGTCTGGGCGCAGGCCGTCGAGAAGGCCGGCACGGTCGAACCCAAGGCGGTCGCCGCGGCGCTGCGCGCGCATCAGTTCGACACCGTCCTGGGCAGGATCGGCTTCGACGGGAAGGGCGACGTCTACGGCTTCGAGCCCTTCGTGTGGTACGTCTGGCAGGAGGGCAACTACGCGCCGGTCGACCCGGCCAAGCTGACCGAGTGAAGCCGATCGCTTGTCACGTTGGGAGGCCGCCGTGAAGACTTGGACGAGCGTTTCACTGATCGGCGTCATCGCGGCATCGAGCATCTCGACAGCCCGCGCCGAGATCCTGGTCGGCGTGCCGGCGCCTTACACGGGGCCGAACGGTTGGTGGGGCGAGGCGACCGAGCGTGGCGCTGAGCTCGCGATCGCGCACCTCAACGCCGAGGGCGGCGTGCTCGGCCAGACGATCCGGATGGTTACGGCCGACGACTACTGCGACGCCGAGCAGGCCATTGCGGCGGCCAACAAGCTGGTCGCGGAGGGCTCGGCTTCGTCATAGGCCATGAATGTTCGGACGCGGCAATCCCGGCGTCACAAATTTATGTAAGGGCAGGGTTCTGTCATGGTCCCGGCGCCACAAACCCGCTGCTCACCGAGCAGGGACTCGCAACGTGTTTCGCATACGCGGTCGCGACCGGCAAGGCGCCATCGCCGCGCATCTGCTGGTCGAACGCTGGCGCGCACCAGCGCATCGCCATCCTCCACGACGGCCAGGCATTCGGCAGGGACATGGCTGAAGCGACCAAGCGACGGCTCAACGAGCGCGGCGTGACGAAGTCATGTTTGCGGCGATCGTGCCGCGCAGGACGGATTACTTCGACCTGATCGACCGGCTGCAGGCCAAGGGCGTCGATGCTCTGTTACTTCGGCGGCTACGCCGCGAGGCGGGCCTGATCATTCGCCAGGCGCGCAATCGCGGCTATGGCGTGCGCATGATCGGACCCGACACGTCGATAGCGAGGACTTCGGGCTGATCGCCGGCGCGGCGAGCGAGGGCATGCTGTTCCCGGCCAATCCCGATCTGCGCAACAAGCCCGCGGCGGCGCCGCTGGTCGCGAGTTCCGCGCGCAGGGCTACGAGCCGGGGGCATCACCCTTCAGAACTACATCGCCATGCAGGTCTGGGCGCAGGCGGTCGAGAAGGCGGGCACGCTGGAACTGCACGCGGTCATCCAATCGCTTCGGACCAACGAATTCGACACGATCTATGGCAAGATCGGCTTCGATGAGAAGGGCGACGTCACCGGCTACGAGCCCTTCGTCTGGTACGTCTGGCAGGGCGGCAACTATGCGCCGGTCGACCCGGCCAAGCTGACCGAGTGAAGCAGCTCGCTCAATCGGGTTGAGGGGCGATGCGCGTTGCGGGGATCACCCGGCTGGCCATGGCCGGCGTGCTCGTGGCGGCGGCAGGCGCTGCGGCGGCGCGCGCGGAAGTCCTGATCGGGCTGGTGGAGATGCAGACCGGGGGAATGGCGATCTCCTGGCAGGATCAGCTCCGCGAAGCCGCGGAGCTGGCGGTGGCCAAGCTCAATGCCGAAGGCGGGGTGCTCGGCCACGAGGTGCGCACGATCGTCGGCGACGACGCCTGCGATGGCGGGCAGGCCGTGGCGCTGGCGAACAAGTTCGTCAGCGAAGGCGTGGTCTTCGTCGCCGGCCACCCCTGCTCCGACGCCTCGATCCCGGCGGCGCCGGTCTATGCCGAAGCCGGTATCCTGATGATCTCGCCAGTGTCGACCAATCCCATGCTCACCGAGCGCGGGCTGACCAACGTCTTCCGCGTGGTCGGCCGCGACGACGCTCAGGGCCTCATGGCCGGCAATTACCTGGCCGATCATTGGAGTGAGAGGCGCATCGCGGTTCTGCATGACGGCACGCCCTACGTCAAAGGCTTGGCGGAAGAGACCAAGAAGCAGCTCAATGCACGCGGTGTGGCGGAAGGGTTGTACGAGCAGGTCGAACGGGAGGCGGTCGACTATGGGGATCTGCTCGACAGGATCCAGGGCGCGGGCATCGACGTCGTCTATTTTCCGGGCCGCGACCCCGAGGTCGGTCTGTTCATCCGGCAGGCCCGCAACCGCGGCATGAAGTTCCAGCTCGTCACCGGCGACAACAACGTCACCGAGAGCTTCCGCATGATCGCCGGCGATGCCACCGAGGGTACGCTGCTCACGTCGTACCCCGACCCGCGGGGAAATCCCGAGGCGGCCGAGCTGGTCGCGGAGCTCCGCGCGCGCCAGTTTCCGCCGGATCTGCCACCGCTCTACATGTACGCCACGATCCAGGTCTGGGCGCAGGCGGTCGAGAAGGCCGGGACGTTCGAGGTCGCCGCGGTCGGCGAGGTGCTGCGCGAGGAGGACTTCGACACCGTGCTCGGCCGCATCGGCTTCGACGACAAGGGCGACGTCACCGGCGTCGACCCGTTCGTCTGGTACGTCTGGAAGGGCGACACCTATCTGCCGGTCGACCCGGCCGAGCTGGCCGAGTGATTCTGATAGTCGTGTCACAAAGTCCTGACTACCCGGCCCTCCCCCGCCAGGGGGAGGGAGACGATGGCGCCGGCCCAACAGACTCCCCTCCCCGGATGGGGGGGGTCGGATGGGGTGTTGAGGCGCGACGTGGACGATCGGAAGATAGTAGAGGCTGGTATGCCTCGGCGCGACGGAGCAGCCGACGTCGTCGCTGTGATCCACGGCAGCGCAGCCTGAGCCCAGGTGATCGCGCAGCGGCATTCCGGCGGCCAGGAGGGAGGCTCGGGGCGCGGGGTCCACGCGGCGTCAATGGACCCGGCGCAGCCACAGCGAGCCCGGCTCACGGCTGGCGAACTGGCGGGCCAGGATCGGGCATTTGGCAGCGAGCGCGCGCGGATGGTGGTGTTTGAGATAGTTGAGCGCGCCCACGATCTCGAAGCTCGAGTTGAAGCTCAGGAAGGCTTCGACCAGGTATTGCTCGTTCCAGAACCGCGTCTTCTCGATCAGCCACTGCCGTGGATAGTCACGGGGAGTGAAGATGTCGTGAATATGGACAAAGACTCCAGGCTTGAGCCTAGGCAATAACTCCAGATACTCAAAGAGAACATCGCCTTGCGGGCGGATGACATGAGAGGAATCGATGAACAAGATGTCGTCGGCGGTCAGATCAGACAGCAGCGACAAGTCGCACCTTTCCACCGGCGTGCGAATCATCTCGACGTCCAACTGCTGCAGCCATGGACGCTCGAAGGGCTCGATGCAGATGTGGCGGCAGGCATAGCCCGGCAGTTCCGCCCGGTTCGCCTCGAGCGCCTTGATGGCGAGAAGGGAGGAAAATCCACTGCCCACCTCGATCAGGAGCCTGGGCTTGCGCAGGCGGATCATCGAATAGAAGAATTCCGCATCGCCCGATTCGAAATAGCCGTTATTGTAGTAATACTCGATGATCCGGAGTGACGTCCATGGCAAGCTGGGTCAGCTCCGGCGCGAAGGTGAAGCTTTCCAGCATCGCGAGCTGACCGGCGACGTTGAGATCCAGACCAGGCAGGTCGCGATCGACGTCGAGCGGGCGCCGCAGATGACCGGGCTGGAGGAGCGGCTCGTAGTAGTGGTCGCGCACGGGGTAGATGCCGACGGCGCGCAGCGTTTGCCGACAGCGTGGCAACCGGCGCAGTCCTTCGCCGCCGGCGCGGCGCAGCGCCTTCAGCCAGACCGCGGCGAGATAGGTGACGGGTGCGAGCGCAGGGTCGAGCGCGGTCACCACCTTTGCCCCAGCCGACCGCAACCTCGACCTTCCCGTCATCTCGCACCGAAAGCTCTTCGGGCCCCTCCGCCGCGTGCAAGGTGGCCGATATCACCACACCCGGCGTTCCGATCGCAGCAGATCTTGCGAACCATCGAGTGTCGGATCACCCGCCCGGTCAGCGCGGCTGATCTCCAGGCAGCGGCGGAGCCAGGCGGTGTCGCGGCGCCGGAGCTCAGCGGTTCATGCGGTTGTCGACCAGGTCGTCGACGACGGTCGGGTCGGCAAGGGTCGACGTGTCGCCCAGCGCATCGTGCTCGTTGGCCGCGATCTTCCTGAGGATGCGGCGCATGATCTTGCCCGAGCGGGTCTTGGGCAGGCCCGGCGCCCACTGGATCAGGTCCGGGGTCGCGGTCGGGCCGATCTCCTTCCTGACCTGCTGGACCAGCTCCTTGCGGAGCTCCTCCGAGGGCTCGTAGCCCGCGGTCAAGGTCACGTAGCAGTAGATGCCCTGGCCCTTGAGGTCGTGCGGGTAGCCCACGACCGCGGCCTCGGCGACCGCGACGTGGGCGACGAGCGCGCTCTCGACCTCGGCGGTGCCCAGCCGATGGCCCGCGACGTTGATCACGTCGTCGACCCGGCCGGTGATCCAGTAGTAGCCGTCCCTATCGCGCCGGGCGCCGTCGCCGGTGAAGTACAGGCCCTTGAAGGTCGAGAAGTAGGTCTGGATGAAGCGCTCGTGGTCGCCGTAGACGGTGCGCATCATGCCGGGCCAGCCGTCGAGCATCACCAGATTGCCTTCGCCGGGACCTTCGAGGATCCTGCCGTCGCCACCCACGATCGCCGGCTGCACGCCGAAGAACGGCCAGGTCGCCGAGCCCGGCTTGAGCGGGGTCGCGCCGGGCAACGGCGTGATCATGATGCCGCCGGTCTCGGTCTGCCACCAGGTGTCGACGATCGGCCGCCGACCCTCGCCGACGACGTTGTGGTACCACAGCCAGGCCTCGGGGTTGATCGGCTCGCCGACCGTGCCGAGCAGCTTCAGGCTCGCGCGCGAGGTCTTCTTGACCGGCCCTTCGCCCAGCCGCATCAGCGCCCGGATCGCGGTCGGCGCGGTGTAGAAGATGTTGACCTCGTGCTTGTCGACCACCTGCCAGAAGCGCGAGGCGTCCGGATAGTTCGGCACGCCCTCGAACATCAGGGTGATGGCGCCGTTGGCGAGCGGCCCGTAGACGATGTAGCTGTGGCCGGTGACCCAGCCGACGTCGGCGGTGCACCAGTAGACGTCGCCGTCGTGGTAGTCGAACACATAGTGGTGGGTCAGCGCGACGTAGACCAGGTAGCCGCCGGTGGTGTGCAGCACGCCCTTGGGCTTGCCGGTCGAGCCCGAGGTGTAGAGGATGAACAGGGGATCCTCGGCGCCCATCGGCTCGGGCGGGCAGTCGGCCGCGGCCTCGGCGATCAGCGCATAGGCGTCGTGGTCGCGCGCCTCGTCGAAGGCGACGTCGGTCTTGGCGTAGCGGAACATCAGCACCCGGACGTCGTCCGCGCAGCTGCTTCAGCGCCTCGTCGGTATTGCGTTTCAGCGGGATGTCGCGGCCGCCGCGCTTGCCGCCATCGGTCGTGATCACGAGCTTGCTGTCGCAGTCGTTGATCCGGTCGGCCAGGCTGTCGGGCGAGAAGCCGCCGAACACGACCGAGTGGATCGCCCCGATCCGCGCGCAGGCCAGCATCGCATACGCGGTCTCGGGGATCATCGGCATGTAGATCGTGACCCGGTCGCCCTTGCGGACGCCCAGGCCCTTCAGCACGTTGGCCAGCCGGCAGACCTGCTCGTGCAGCTCGCGGTAGGTGATCTTCCGGTCGAGCGCCGGATCGTCGCCCTCCCAGAGGATCGCGGTCTGCTCGCCGCGGCGCGCCAGATGGCGGTCGATGCAGTTGGCGCTGACGTTCAGGACGCCGTCCTCGTACCAGCGGATGCGCGCCTGGTCCTCGAAGTCGACGTCCTTGATCCGGGAGGGCGGCCTGATCCAGTCGAGCCGCCGCGCCTGCTCGGCCCAGAAGCCGTCCGGGTCCTCGATCGAGCGCCGGTACAGCGCGTGATAGCGGGCGGTGTCGCAGTGGGCCGACCTCGCGACCGCCTCGGGCACCGGAAAGACGTCGTTCGCCATGGCCTCCTCCGCTCCGCCGCCCGGCGCGCGCCGCGTCGACCGGGCCGGCGACCTGACGCAACCCTGATCCGGCTTTGTCCCATATCGGGAGCGCCGACTCAACCGCGCGCGCGTGGCGCGCGCCGCGGTCCGCGCGGTGCCCGGCGGCCTCGGCTGGATCGCGCAGGCCGACGCCCCAGGCTTCGTCGCCCGCCTCGAGGCCAACGGCGCGCTCGCCGCCTACCCCGGCGCCCCCGCCGGCCTCACGCTTGCCGGCTGCTTCCGGCAGTCAAGAACGCGGGACTTCAGCCCACGATTTTGGCTGTGCTCACGCGGCGCTTGGGGTGATCTCGCGGCGGAGACGGTCGCCGATCGCGCGGCGGGCCACCTTGAGGTCGTGGCTCGCCTGGAGAGACAGCCAGAATTCCGGCGAGGTCCGGAAGTAGATGCCCAGCCGCAGCGCCGTGTCGGCCGTGATCGCCCGCCTGCCGTTGAGGATCCCGGTGAGGCGGTTGCGCGGTACGCCCGATCGCGCGGGCCACGGCGCCGGCGCTGCAGCCGGAGCGGCTCCAGAAACTCCGCCTGCAGCACCTGGCCCGGGCTGACCGGCGCCAGCCGCTCCGGGTCAGGATCGACCACTTCCGAGAGATCGATTTCGCCAGCGTCCAGGTCCGCGCGCTCGATTGCCGTCATGACGGGTTCCCTCAGTGGTAGTCCACGATCTCGACCTCATGGGCGTTGCCACCCTGCCATACGAAACAGATCCGCCACTGATCGTTGATGCGGATGCTGTGCTGACCGCGGCGGGCGCCTTTCAGCGCCTCGAGTCGATTACCGGCGGCGCGCGCCAGGTCGTCGAGTGAGGCGCCGAAGTCGAGCAGCGCGAGCTTGATTGGCTCAACTCGCCAAGATGTGCGCAAAGCCCTTCGGGACCAGCCTGGAAGACCGCCGCCGTGCGCTTGTCGGCGAAGCTCTTGATCACGAGAGCCACCATACAGCCTCGGATGGTACGCCAAGCGTAACATTGCATGCTCAATCGTGCACGCGGCGGCGAGCTGTCCGATGCATGCCCCAAACGTGCGCGGCTCCCAGGTTTTCCAGACAGCTACACAGACCTACCCGCGCACGGCGAGCTTACCTTGAGCAGGAACGCGGAGTGCCAGGGCTGCTCAGATCAGCGGCGGCCGCCGCCCGCGCGCTGGCGCCTGGCCTTGGCGAGGCGCTGGGCGCGGGTGCGGGCGTTCTCGGCCTTGGCGCGCTGGGACTCGGCGCGCGCCGGGGCGCGGGCGGTCGGGTTGAGCTGGACGCCGAGCTCGGAGGCTTCGAGGCGGCGGATCTCGTCGCGCAGGCGCGCGGCCTCCTCGAACTCGAGGTTGGCGGCGGCGTCCTTCATCCTCGTCTCGAGCTCGCCGATGTAGGCCTGCAGGCTCATGCCGGTCAGCGCCTCGGGCGCGTCCGCGCCGACCGTCGATCGTGACGTGGTCGCGCTCGGCGACGTGGCGCAGGATGTCGCCGATCTGTTTTCTGATGCTCTCCGGCGTGATGCCGTTGGCCTCGTTGAACGCCCTCTGCTTGGCGCGCCGGCGCTCGGTCTCGCCGAGCGCGGTCTCGAGCGAGCCGGTCATGTGGTCGGCGTAGAGGATCACCCGGCCATCGAGGTTGCGCGCCGCGCGGCCGATGGTCTGGATCAGCGAGGTCTGCGAGCGCAGGTAGCCCTCCTTGTCGGCGTCCAGGATCGCGACCAGGCCGCATTCCGGGATGTCGAGCCCCTCGCGCAAGAGGTTGATCCCGACCAGCACGTCGAACACGCCAAGGCGCAGGTCGCGCACGATCTCGATCCGCTCCAGCGTGTCGATGTCGGAGTGCAGGTAGCGCACCCGGACGCCGTTCTCGTGCAGATACTCGGTCAGGTCCTCGGCCATGCGCTTGGTGAGCGTCGTGACCAGCACGCGCAGGCCGCGCGCGGCGCACTCCCGGCACTCGGCCATCAGGTCGTCGACCTGGCTCTCGACCGGGCGCACGATGCACATCGGGGTCGATCAGGCCGGTCGGGCGGATCACCTGCTCGGTGAACACGCCGCCGGTCTGGCGGAGCTCCCAGGGGCCGGGCGTCGCCGAGACGAACACCGTCTGCGGCCGCATCAGGTCCCACTCCTCGAACTTCGAGCGGCCGGTTGTCGACGCAGGACGGCAGGCGGAAGCCGAACTCGGCGAGCGTCGACTTGCGCTGGAAGTCGCCCCGGTACATGCCGCCCAGCTGCGGCACCGAGATGTGGCTCTCGTCGACGATCAGGAGCGCCCCGTCGGGGATGTACTCGAACAGCGTCGGCGGCGGCTCGCCCGGGCGCCGGCCGGTCAGGTAGCGCGAATAGTTCTCGATCCCGGGGCAGCTGCCGGTCGCGGCGATCATCTCGAGGTCGGCGGCGGTGCGCTGCTCGAGGCGCTCGGCCTCGAGCAGGCGGCCCTTGGCGCGGTAGTCCGCGAGGCGCTCCTTGAGCTCGACCTTGATCGCCTCGGCGGCCTCGGCGAGCGTCGGCTTGGGCGTGACGTAGTGGCTGTTGGGGTAGAGCTTGACCCGGTCGAGCGTGTCGGTCCGCTCGCCGGTCAAGCGGGTCGAGCTCGACGATGCTCTCGATCTCGTCGCCGAACAGCGACAGCCGCCAGGCGCGGTCCTCGAGGTGGGCCGGGAAGATCTCGATCGAGTCGCCGCGCGCGCGGAAGGTGCCGCGGTGGAAGTCGAGGTCGTTGCGCTTGTACTGCAGCTCGACCAGGGCGCGCAGCAGGCGCGCGCGCTCGACCCGCTGGCCCTTGCGCAGGTTGAGCACCATCTGCGAGTAGACCTCGGGCGAGCCGATGCCGTAGATGCAGGACACCGAGGCGACGATGATCACGTCGTCGCGCTCGAGCAGCGCGCGCGTCGCCGAATGCCGCATCCGGTCGATCTGCTCGTTGATCGCCGAGGTTTTTTCGATGTACAGATCGCTGCGCGGCACATACGCTTCGGGCTGATAGTAATCGTAATAGGAGACGAAATACTCGACGGCGTTGTTGGGGAAGAACGACTTCATCTCGCCATAGAGCTGCGCCGCCAGGATCTTGTTGGGCGCGAGGATCAGCGTCGGCTTCTGGACCGCTGCGATGACGTGCGCCATCGTGAAGGTCTTGCCGGAGCCGGTGACCCCGAGCAGGACCTGGTCCTTGGCGCCGCTCTCGCACGCCCTCGATCAGCTCGGCGATCGCCTGCGGCTGATCGCCCGACGGCCGGTAGTCCGATTCGAGCCGGAACGGGATGCCCGCCTCCGGCCGCTCGTCGACCGCGAGCTTCAGCCCCGGGTCCCGGGCCAAAGCCTTCAGCAGGTCGACCGTCTCGTCGTCGTACAGTCCGGGCATCGCGGGTCGGGTCCAGGCGGGAGAGCGCCACGACAGAGCTAGCCTTCCCGCCCCGCGACTTCAAGCCCGCGGCGGCGCCGCGCGACGATGCGAATCGAGGCCGCGGGGCGAGCCCCGCTCAGCCGATCGCGCCGAGCGCGGGGAAGGTCGCGAGCAGCCAGTAGGCGAGCCGCTCGAGCTGGCCGGTGACCATCAGGAGGCCCATCCCGACCAGGAGCCCGCCGGCGGCGCGCTGCAGGTTGCGCCCGGCGCGCCCGAGCGCCTTGAGCCAGGCGAGCAGCGTGCCGGTGAACAGCGCGGCGAGCAGGAAGGGGAGGCCGAGGCCGAGCGAGTAGACCGCGAGCAGGGCGGCACCCTTGGCGACGTCCGCGGTGCTGGCGCCGAGCGTCAGGATCGCGCCCAGCACCGGGCCGATGCAGGGCGTCCAGCCGAAGGCGAAGGCGATCCCGAGCAGCAGCGCGCTCAAGCGTCCGCCCGCCGCCGATCTCGGCGTGGAAACGCGCCTCGCGGTTCATCCAGCGCATCGGGCGTGATGCCCAGCATGTGGAGGCCGAACAGGATCACCACGACGCCGGCGACCAGGCCGAGCTCGTAGCGGTAGGCCAGCAGCAGGCTGCCGAGCGCGGTGGCGCTCGCGCCGAACGCCACGAACACCAGCGTGAAGCCGAGCACGAAGGTGGCGGCGAGCGCCGCGGTCTGCAGGCGTGGCGCCCGGCCGCCCTGCAGCTCCTCGAGCGAGGAGCCGGCGACGAAGCTGACGTAGCCCGGCACCAGCGGCAGCACGCAGGGCGAGAGGAACGAGATCACGCCCGCGCCGAACGCGGTGGCGAAGGCGATCAGCGACAGCTCGTGCATGGCTCGATCCTAGCCGCCGGGCGCGGCTCGCGCTGCATCTCCTCGCCGGAATGTGATGTCGCGTCCGCGCCGCTCAAGGGGTCCTGAGCACCGGGCCGGCGGGGCGGCCGAGCAGGCGCCAGGTGCCGAGGAAGCCCGCCGTGAGCGTCAGCGCGAGCGCGATCAGCAGGACCGCGAGCACGGCGCCGGGCGAGAAGGTCCAGGGCAGGTCCATCGCGAAGACCACCACCGCCGCGGCGCCGGCGCTGCCGAGCACGCCGCCGACCAGCGCCGCGGTCGCGCCGAGGCCGAGGTACTCGAGCAGGAAGATGCGCAAAAGGTCGAGCCGGCGCGCGCCCAGCACCTTGAGCACGACCGCCTCGTAGAGGTGGCGGCGGCGCGCCGCGGCGACCGCGCCCGCCAGCACCAGGACGCCGCTGAGCAGCGTGACCCCGGCGACCGCGGCGACCGCGAGCTTGATCTTGCCCATCACCTCCCCGGCCCGGGCGACCAGCTCGCGCACCGAGATCGGGGTGACGTTCGGCAATTCGTCGGCGAGCCGCTCGAGGAGCGCGGCCTCGGCCGCGGGCGGCACGTCGACCGCGGCCGCGAGCGTATGGGGCGCCGCCTCGAGCACGCCCGGGCTGAACAGGAAGACGAAGTCGAGGCGCGCCTGGCCCCAGTCGATCTCGGCGCGCAGGCTCGCGATCTCGGCCTCGACGATCCGCCCGAGCACGTTGAAGGCGAGCCGGTCGCCGACGCCGACGCCATAGGCGAGCGCCACCTCGTCCTCGACCGAGACCAGCGGCGGGCCGGCGTAGTCCTCGGGCCACCAGGCCCCGGCCACCAGCTCGGTGCCTTCCGGCATGGCGGCGCCATAGCTCAGCCCGCGGTCGCGCCGCAAGGACCAGTGCTCGACCCCGGTCTGGTCGACCGGCACGCCCTTGATGCGCACCACCCGGCCGCGGATCACCGGCGCGGTCTGCAGGACCTCCGCGCCCGCGGTCTCGGCCACCAGCGCCGCGAGCGCGCCCTCCTGGTCCCGCTGCAGGTCGATCAGGAACAGGCTCGGCGCCCGCTCGGGCAGGCGCAGGTCGACCTCGGCGGCGAGATTGCGCTCGATCAGCGCGACCATGGTGAGGACGGCGAGCCCTGCGCCCAGCGCGGTGATCACCCCGGCGGCGCCGGCGCCGGGCCGGTGCAGGTTGGCGAGCGCGATCCGCATCCGCGCGCCGCCGCGGCGGCCGATCAGGCGCACCGCGCGCAGCATCAGCGCGGCCAGCCCGGCGAGCAGGCCGGCGGCGCCGAGCGCCACGCCAATGAAGATCAGCCCGAGCCAGCGGTCGGCGACGCCCAGCAGCGCCAGCAGGGCGAGGCCGAGCACGCTAAGGCCGAGCAGCGCCAGGACGCGGCCCGGCGGACGGCGCGCGGGCGGCGCGATCAGGGCGCGGAACATCGCCGCCGGCGAGACCTCGCGGGCGCGCGCCAGCGGCCAGATCGCGAAGACCAGCGCGGTCAAGAGCCCGGCGCCGCCCGCGATCAGCAGCGGCAGCGGGTACCAGCCGGTCACGACCTGGATCGGCAGCAGCGGTGCGGCGAGCGCCTGCAGCAGCCAGGGCGCCGCGAGGCCGATCGTCAGGCCGAGCAGGATCCCGGCGCCGGCCAGCGCCAGCACCTGCAGCAGGTAGACCCGGAAGATCAGCCCGCTCGAGCCGCCGAGGCATTTGAGGATCGCGATGGTCGTGGTCTTGCCGGCGAGGTAGTTCTGGATCGCGAGTGCCACCCCGACGCCGCCGATCAGCAGCGCGGTGAGGCCGGCGAGCGTCAGGTAGCTCGCGAGACGATCGGTGAAGCGCACGATCTGCGGCTGGACGTCGCGCGTGCCGCGCGCCCGCCAGCGGGCCTCGGGGTCGACCGCGCGGATCCGCGCCAGCTCGGCCTCGGCGTCGCGGCCCTCCGGCAGCGCCAGGCGCATAGGCGTAGCGGGCGAGCGAGCCCGGCAGGATGGTCCGGGTGCGCGCGAGCTCCTCGAGGCGGATCATCACGCGCGGGCCGATGCTGACGTAGCCGCCGATCCGGTCCGGCTCGCGCTCGAGCACCGCGCGGATCTCGAACTCGGCCTCGCCGATCCGCAAGCGGTCCCCGAGCGCCAGGCCGAGGCGCGCGAGCAGCCCGCGCTCGACCACCACGCCGCCGTCCGCGAGCGCGTCGTCGAGGCTCAGCGACGCCGGATCGAGCGCCACCTGGCCGTACAACGGATAGGCGGCATCGACCGCCTTGAGCGCCACCGCGACGCGCCGGCCGTCGCTGCCCTGGGCCATCGCGCTGGTGCGGACCGCATCCGAGCGCAGCGCGCCCGGCGGCACCAGGGCCGCCAGCTCGTCCTCGGCGAGCGGCAGGTTGCTGGCCTCGATCTGGATGTCGCCGCCGAGCAGCGCCGACGCATCGCGCTGCAGGCCCTCGATCACGCCGGCGTTGATCACGCCGACCGCGGCGATCGCGCCGACGCCGAGCGTCAGGCAGGCGAGGAACACGACGAAGCCCTTGACGCCGCCGCGCAGCTCGCGCCGGGCGAGCCGCCAGGCCAGCGCCAGACCCCTCACGCGACCTCGTCGGTCGCCAGCGCGACCCGATGCCGCGCGGTTGCCGGCTCGTGCAGCCGCCCGTCGGCCATCTCGAGCCGGCGCGCGCAGCGCCGCGCGAGCTCGGGCTCGTGGGTGATCAGCAGCAGCGTCATCGCGCGCTCGCGCTGGACCCGGAACAAGAGCTCGACGATCTCGCGGCCGGTGTCCCGGTCGAGATTGCCGGTCGGCTCGTCGGCCAGCAGGAGCTTCGGGTGGTTGCTGAGCGCGCGGGCGAGCGCCGTGCGCTGCTGCTCGCCGCCCGAGAGCTGGCCGGGATAGTGCTCGGCGCGCGCCGAGAGCCCGACCTCGGCGAGCCGCGCCGCGGCCTCGCCGAAAGCGTCGCGCGCCCCGGCCAGCTCGAGCGGCACGGCGACGTTCTCGAGCGCGGTCATGGTCGGGATCAGGTGGAAGGACTGGAACAGGATGCCGATCGCGCGGCCGCGGAACACCGCGAGGCGGTCCTCGTCGAGCTCGCCGAAGGCCTGGCCGTCGACCCGCACCGCGCCCGCGGTCGGGCGCTCGATGCCGCCGACGACCGCGAGCAGCGTCGACTTGCCCGACCCCGACGGCCCGACCACGCTGACCGAGCTGCCGGCGGCGACCTCGAGATCGATGCCGCGCAGGATCTTGACGGGGCCGGCGGCGCTACCCAGGGTCACGTGGACGCCCTGCAGCTCGATCATCGGCGGTGGCGCGGAGCTACGGGGCGGAGCGGCGAGCGAGGGGGAGGACGGAGATGAGGGCATGGCGGAACAGATGGTCCAGATGAGGCGCGTTCTCAAGCTCGGCGTGGCGATCGGGCTGACGATCGGCGGGCCAGGCGGCGCTCGCGGACGACGGCTGTCGGATCGCCGTGCTCGGCGACTCCCTGACCTCGAGCTACGGCCTCGCCCTCGAGGAGGGCTTCCCGGCGCGGCTCGAGCAGCGGCTCGCCGAGCAGGGCTACGGCTGCGCGGTGCTCGATGCCGGCGTGACCGGCGACACCTCGGCCGGCGGTCGCGCGCGCCTCGACTGGCTGCTCGCCGATCAGCCGAGCCACGTCATCGTCGAGCTCGGCGGCAACGACGCGCTGCGCGCGCTGCCGCCGGAGGAGATGGAGGCGAACCTCGACGCGATCATCGAGCGCCTCAAGGCCGAGCGCATCGAGGTGCTGCTGGCCGGCATGCTGGCGCCGCCCAACCTCGGCACGGCCTATGGCGAGGCCTTCGCGGCGGTGTTCCCGCGGCTTGCCGCCGAGCACGACGTGCCGCTCTACCCGTTCTTCCTCGACGGCGTCGCCGGCAGTCTCGAGCTCAACCAGGCGGACGGCGTCCACCCCTCGGCCGCCGGCATCGAGCTGATCGTCGAGGGCATCCTGCCGACCGTCGAGCGCTGGCTCGGGGACGAGCATCGAGGGCCGTCCGCGTCGGCCACCCAGTAGGACGGGCCCTGGGGCGCTGCCGGACCGCCGGAGCGCGCCGCGCTCCGCGTCCGACTGCCGGGGATCGCATCGGGTCGCGATCGCTCTTGCCGTTCGCGGCGCGGAGCACCGCAGCCCATCGCGCGTGGGATCCGGATGAGCGCACGCAGGCGCTAGGACCCCGGCGCGAGGCGGGGGTCGAGGGTGCGGGCCAGCGGGTGGGGCGGGTCGGTCGCGAAGGCGAAGCAGCCGGCAAGCGTGAGGCCGACGGGGGCGCCCGGATAGGCGGCGAGCGCGCCGTTGGCCTCGAGGCGGGCGACGAAGCCCGGCGCGTCGGCCTGCGCGATCCAGCCGAGGCCGCCGAGGACCGGGCGGACCGGCGCGCCGCCGGCGGTGACGATCGTGGCGAAGGCCTCGGCCGCCGAGCCCGGGGCGAACAGGACCAGCAGCTTGCCCGAGGCCACTGGCGGCAGCGCGGCGAGGCGCAGCACCAGGACCAGGATCGCGAGCCAGCCCAGCACGACGCCCGCCATGAGCAGGGTCGCGGAAGCGATGCCGGAGCGCGGGCGGGGCTCCGGGCGCTCGGCCAGGGCGGTCGCCTCGGGCAGGTCACGCGCCGGATGCGGTGCGCTCACCCCATGCTCCACGAGCTCGCTCCGAGCGCGCCCCGGCCACTGCGGGGCTGGCCGGCCGCGCGAGGCTGGCCCGCCCCGGCTTCGGGCCGGGTGCGCCCAAGCCCGTTCCATGACGTCCGGTTAACCTGGCGTCAACCATCGGCCGCTAGATGAGCGTGAGAGGTCCATGCGACCCTGGGAATCCGTGCGCCTCAGAAGTGCGCTGCCGCCGCCCAGCCGCAGGCCTGGAGCGTGGCCAGCATGTGCTCGGGCGGCGGTGCGGTCGCGGCGATCGCGGGGCGCTTGGGATAGAGCGGGACGGCGATGCTGCGGGCGTGGAGGTGGAGCGGGACGGGCTGCGAGCGGGCGCCGTAGACGGTATCGCCCAGGATCGGGCAGTGAAGTGCCGCGAGGTGGACGCGGAGCTGGTGGGTGCGGCCGGTCTGCGGGCGCAGCTCGAGCCAGGCGAGGTCGGCGGTGCGGCCGAGCACGGAAAAGTCGGTGAGCGCCGGCAGGCCTTCGGGGTCGACCTTCATCCACCAGCTGCGCGGGTCGGCGGAGCGGCGGGCAAGCGGCAGCTCGATCCGGCCATGCTCCTCGGGCGGCGCGCCTTCGACCACCGCCCAGTAGGTCTTGTCGACCCGGCCCGCGGCGAACAGGCGGCCCAGGCGCTGCAGCGCCTGGCGGTGGCGGCCGAGGACCAGGCAGCCGCTGGTGTCCTTGTCGAGGCGGTGGGCGAGCGCCGGGCGCTGCGGCAGGCCGAAGCGCAGCGCGTCGAGCAGGTCCTCGAGGTTGGCGCCGCCCTTCGGGCCCTGGTGCACCGGCAGGCCCGCGGGCTTGTCGACGATCAGCATCAGGCCGTCGCGATACAGCACGCGGGCCAGGAGATCCTCGGGCGTGATCATCGCGGGGCCCCCGCCGTTGCTTCGCGCTCGACAGGAAGAGCCCGCGGCGGCACAAGGCATGCCCCAGCCCAGGTGACAGGAAACCGGTGCCACCGGCGGATCATCCGAACTCCTACTACGTCGCGACCGCGCAGGCGATGCCGGCGCATGCGCCGCTCGCCGGCCGGGTGAGCGCCGACGTCTGCATCGTCGGCGGCGGCTACACCGGGCTCTCGGCGCTGCTGCACCTCGCCGAGCGCGGCTACGACGCGGTGCTGCTCGAGGCGGCGCGGGTCGGCGCCGGGGCGTCGGGGCGCAACGGCGGCCAGCTCGGCTCCGGCCAGCGCCTCGGCCAGCCGGCGCTCGAGCGCATGGTCGGCCGCGAGCGCGCGCGCCTCCTGTGGCAGCTCGCCGAGGAGGCGAAGGCGCTGGTCAAGGGGCTCATCGCGCGCCACGGCATCGCCTGCGACCTCCGGCCCGGCGTGCTCCACGCCGCCCACAAGGCCCGCCACGCCGCGGCGCTGGAGCGCGAGGCCGCGCATCTCGAGCGCCACTACGGCTACCCGCACGCCCGCTACCTGGCGCGCGCGGAGGTGGCGGCGCTGCTGGCGACCGGGCGCTACTTCGGCGGCGTCCTCGACCGCGATGCCGGCCATCTGCATCCCCTGAACTATGCGCTCGGCCTCGCCCGCGCGGCGCTGGCCGCGGGCGGGCGGATCTGCGAGCGCAGCCGCGTGCTCGAGATCCGGGAGGGCGCCCGGCCGCTCGCCCGGACCGAGCGCGGCGCGCTCGAGGCGCGCCATCTGGTGCTGGCGACCAACGGCCATCTCGGCCGCCTCGTGCCGCGGCTCGCCGGCCGGATCATGCCGCTCAACAACTTCATCATCGCGACCGCGCCGCTCGGCGCGGCCGGCGCCTCGGCCCTGATCCGGGACGACGTCGCGGTCGCCGACACCAAGCACGTGGTCGACTACTTCCGCCGGTCGCCCGACCATCGTCTCCTGTTCGGCGGCGGCGAGAGCTACCGGCGGGGCTATCCCTCCGACATCGCGGGCCTGGTGCGCCGCCGCATGCTCAAGGTCTTCCCGCAGCTCGCCGCGGTGCCGGTCGACTACGCCTGGGGCGGCACGCTCGCGATCACCCGCACGCGCCTGCCCCACTTCGCCCGCCTCGCCCCCAACCTGCTGGTCGCCCATGGCTACTCCGGCCACGGCATCGGGCTCGCGAGCCTGGCCGGCCAGCTGCTCGCCGAGGCGGTCGCCGGCACCGCCGAGCGCTTCGACGTCCTGGCGGACCTCGAGGCGCCGCGCTTTCCCGGCGGGACGCTGCTGCGCTGGCCGGCGCTGGTGCTCGGCATGCTCTACTACGGCCTGCGCGACCGCCTCTAGCCAGGTGTGTTCCCGGCCGCCGCCGTGGCCAGATCCGGCCCGGCTTGCGAAGGCACTGTGGACGGCCCCCGGTTGCGCCGGCCTGCAGAGACCGGCGCCGTGGGGGGTGAGCGACCGTCCCTCGCCCAGGCCAAGGGCCGGAGCTACACCGTGGCGCCCATGCCGCCGTCGAGGTTGATCGCCGTGCCGGTGATGAAGGCCGCGCGCGCCGAGACCAGGAACGCGACCAGGTCGGCGTACTCCTCGGCCTCGCCGATGCGGCCGAGCGGCACCCGCCTGCCCATCTCGGCGTAGAGCTCGGCCATCGGCCGGTCGCCCGCCCGGCGCTGCCACTGCGCGCTCTTGATCAGCCCGATGCAGATCGTGTTCACGCGGATCCGGTCGGCGGCGTACTGGTTGGCGAGCGACTTGGTGAGGTTGATCCCGGCCGCCCGGGTCACCGTGGTCGGCAGGCCGCGCGCCGGCGGCGCCTTGCCGCCGACGATCGTGGCGTTGACGATCGCCCCGCCGCCACGGGCCCGCATCCGCGGGATCACTGTTCGGCCCGGTCTCCTGGTGCGCGGTGGCGAGCCACCCTCACTTCACGCCGACGGTGGTCAGCGCTTGGTCGCACCCGGGACTCAGCTCGCTGGCGTGATCCTTCAAGCATTGCGCCACGCGCCCCTCACCCACTTCGACGTTCGCACAATAGGTGTCGAGTTCCCTGCGGCATTCGGTGGCGACATAGGTGACCGCGCCAACCGCCTGCTCCAGTCGCACGGCGGCGTCGTAGAGCGCATAGTCGCACTGCCCCGACAGCTTGTCGCCGTGCGCGTACAGACAGGCGAGCACCCGGCCCTCGCCGGCGGTGACGTCGGCGCAGTACTGGGCGAGCTCGCTGCTGCAGCCCTCCAGGACCTGGGCGCTGAGCTGGCCCCCGGCGGTCACGTCCTGCGCAGGCGTCTGCGCTGCGCCCGGGCGCGACGCCAGGCCCGTCATGAAAAAGATCAGCGCGACCAGCGCGGCTGCTTTGCATGCCGATCTCGTTGGCATCCTCATCCACGTCCCTCCCGAAGTTCCTCGGCCCAGTCGCGCCGCCGGTCCCACCATGGGCGCGGCCGCCGCTCTCTCAGCCAGATCGATAAGCCGCCTCCTCGACCGCCTGGAGGAGCTCCATTTCCAGCTCCGCCAGCAACTCGCGCAGCTCGGCGATCCTCACTGCGCTTCGGGTCAGTCGCGTGCTCCCATGTAAGCGCCTCGACTGGCGTCAGTGTGGCGGTGGGTCATTCCGACCTGCCGGATCACCCTAACCCGATCACGGGGTTTTCCGGAAGAGCGGGTCCGCATTGATCGGTTTCAGCAAGCAAGTTACAGTAAGTTTTCCTCACGGTGATCCCACGCAGACCGTGGGAATCACCTCCGGATCGGCACGTGGTCGCGCAGGCGAAGAGACCCGAGGACAGCCTCAGCCTGTGGTCGCGAGGTCGCCAGCATGGCGCTCGGCAGCATCGCTAGACTGGCTCGCAGATACGCCAGGACGAGGCTGATCGGCAACTTCATAGTGAGCCTGCCGACGCGCCCTTGACATGGATTAAAGATACGCAGCGCCCCGCGAGATAGGGACGAATGGGACGACCCGCGCTGGAAACAGTTTGTATTCCGGCCTAGAGTTTCGTCTAAGTTTACTTGGCGTCCTTTGGGGCGAGCGCAAAGCAGGAGGGAGCAATCATGGCGGAAGTGGGAGGACGCCGCTGGTTGCGCCTTGGGACCGCCCCCTTCTCTCTGTTGATGGTGCTGTCGCTCGTGTGGGCATGCGCGACGGCACCGGCCGTGCCGTACACGCTCGCCATCTCACCACTGGCGTTCCTGCCGGCGGACGGTGCCGGCATCGACGATCAGCGCGGGCGTTTTCGGGAGATCCTGTGCGCCGTCGACGAGGCTCATGGCCATGAGCTCCCCGAGTACCGGCCCTGCGACGAGATCTTGCATCGCTTCACCGACGAGCCGGCTGGTACGGGCGAGCCCGTCCACTGGGACCGGCGCAATTGAAGCTGCGCGTCGCTGTGGTGGCGGGGCTGGGCGCGGAATGCTTCGCTGGTCTCGTGAGCGCCTTTCCGTTCGCCTTGGAACGTCTGCGCGGCTTCGGCTACCAGACCGCCTCGATCAGGGTGGACGGCCTCTCCAGCAGCACCAATAACGGCCGACAGGTCAAAGACGCGGTCATGGCGATGGACCTGGCGCCGGACGAGCGGCTGGTGCTGGTCGGCTACTCGAAGGGGACGTCCGACATCCTCGAGGGCCTCGCGACCTACCCCGAACTGGCGCAGCGCGTCGCCGCCGTAGTCAGCGTCTCGGGCTCGGTCAATGGCTCGCCGCTGGCCGACGATGCGCCCGAATCGATGCTCGCCTTGCTCGAGTATCTGCCCGGATCGGAGTGTGGCGCGGGCGACGGTGGCGCGGTCGACAGCCTGAAGCCATCGACGCGCCGCGACTTCGCCAGGACGCACGAGCTGCCCGAGACGGTGCAGTACTACTCCCTGGCGACCTTCGCACAGCGCGAACAGATCTCGCTCGGGTTGCGAGGCGGCTATGACGATCTGGCCAAGATCGACCCCCGCAACGACAGCCAGGTGCTGTTCTACGATCAGATCATCGCCGGTGGCGCGCTCCTCGGCTTCGTCAATGCCGATCACTGGGCGGTCGCGCTGCCCATCTCGCGTGAGCGACCGGGCCTGGCTGCGACGCTGGTCAACCGCAACGAGTTCCCGAGGGAGATTCTGCTGGAGGCGATCGTCCGGCACGTCGAGGAACAGCTGCTGGCAATGCCGCCCCGAAGCTCTGAATCAGCGTTGAGACCTCGCGACCAAGCTTGGCGTCGGCGCGCCTGAGCCGATGCTGAGCCGTCGCCGACCGTGGTTGCACCGCTCGCCAGAGCGTGAGGCACGGTCGAAAGGGACCGATGCGATGGCCACGTCGCTCAAGAAGTGCCCGGCAAGGATGTCGCGTCGGGCTGGCTGGCTGGGTCCTTCACGCGCCCGGCTGTGCCTGCTGTTGGCGATCGCGCTCATCGCAGACGGCTGCGCGGCCTCCGGGCCGCAGCCGGGGACGATGGCGTACAAGCCCTATAAGGAGCGGGCCGAGACGCAGGCGCAGGGCGACCTCAGCGTGACCGTCGCCCTCCCGACCGCGGCGGAGGCGGCGGACATTTACGGCGCCGATCTCGCCGAGAAGCAGATCCAGCCGGTCTGGATCGAGGTCCGGAACGATGCGGCTGTGCCCTACTGGTTCCTCATCTCCGGGCTCGATCCCAACTACTTCGCCGCGTCTGAGGCGGCCCATGCGTTTCACGCCACGACGGCCGACGGCGCCGATCGGGCGCTGGACGAGCGGTTCGACAGCCTGCAGTTCAGAAATCCGATCATGCCGGGCGCGACCGTTTCCGGCTTCGTGCTGACCAACCTCGATGAAGGCGTCAAGGTCGTGGACGTCGATCTGATCGCCAGGGGCGACGCCAGGAGCTTCACCTTCGTCGCGGTCGACCCGAGCTTCAAGGCAACCAGCCTGCGGGTCGACTTCGACAAGCTCTACAGGAGCGACGAGCTCATTCATGTCGACGACGAGGACGAGCTCCGCACGCTTGCTGGAGCAACTGCCCTGCTGCGTCACCAACGCCGACGGCACGGAGAACGCCGATCCGCTGAACCTGGTGCTGGTCGGTGACCGGGCTGACTTTTTGGCGGCTCTCGTTCGCCGGCAGTGGCATCCGACCGAGATCATCTGGTCCGGATCGCTCTGGCGCACCGTCAGCGCCTTCATCCAGGGCTCGCGCTACCGCTACTCGCCGATCAGCTCCCTCTACCTCTATGGCCGGCCCCAGGACATGGCAGCGCAGAAGGCGCGCGGGAGCATCCATGAACGCAACCACGCCCGTTTCTGGCTGAGCCCGATCCGCTTTCGGGGCAAGGAGGTCTACGTCGGGCAGATCAGCCGCGACATCGGGGTCAAGTTCACCCTGAAGTCTCCGACCATCTCGACCCACGTGATCGATCCGGACATCGACAAGTCGCGGCGCTATCTGGTCGAGGATCTCCTGTACTCGCAGGCGCTGCACAGGATTGGCTTCGTCAAAGGGGTGGGGGCGTCCAGCAAGGCCGAGCCGCAGCTGAACCTGATGGGCGATCCCTACTACACCGACGGCTTGCGGGCGGTGATGTTCTTCGAGCCGAGACCATACTCGCTGAGCCAACTGGAGGTCCTCGACTGGGAGCGGGTCCCGAGCGTCAGGCACACGCTCCAGCAAGTGTCGGTCATCGAGCAGGAGGAACGCCGATGATCGGCGCTGATGGCATTGGCCCCCAGCGGTCGAGGGCTGCCATGGCTGCCGTCGGCCTCGCTCTGCTCCTGCTGACCGGGGCTTGCGCCTCTCCCTTCGAGAGGCCGGCGCCGGTCGACGACGAGCCTCTGCGCGCGCGGGCGGTGACCAAGACCGACGACGGCATTCGGGTCTCGGCGGCGGTCCCCAGCGCGGACGAATCCCGATCCATCTTCGGCGTCGACCTCGACCAGCGCGGCATCCAACCGCTCTGGCTGGAGATCGAGAATGGCAGCGAGCGATCGGTCTACTTCCTGCCGACCGGGCTGGACCCGGAATACTTTGCGCCCCTGGAAGTGGCCTTCCTGTACAAAGGCCCTTTTCATGACGAGGGCAAGGCGGCGCTGAGCCGAGCACCTCGAAGCCCTGAGCTTCGACAGCCGCAGCCCGATCCTTCCCGGGGAGACGGTCTCGGGCTTCGTCTACGCGAACCGGGCCGACCCCAGCATGATGGTCAAGGTCGACCTGATCGGGCGCGAATGGAGCGACAGCATCGGCCTTGTGGTGCCAGTGCCGGGAACCGAGGCGGCGCAGCAGCGAATGGCTGCGCTGCAGCGGGCTGTACACTCGAGTCCGATCTCGTGGAGATCGACGACGAGCCGGCACTGCGCAGCGCCCTGGAAGAGCTGCCCTGTTGCGCGGCCGACCAGACCGGAGCCCGCAGCCTGCCGCTCAATCTGGTGCTGATCGGCAAGCTCGACGAATGGGGTCCGGCCTTCGTGCGGCGAAACTATCGCTACGCTCCTGCCAGCCCATGGCATGCCTTCGGGCGGATGCAGGATCTTTCAGGGCGTAAGATCAGCCGCTGGGTGGCCCCGCAGCCGCACACGCTGCGGTTCTGGCTGACGCCGCTTCGCTACCAGGGCAAGCCGATCTGGGTCGGGCAGGTGAGCACCGCCTGGGCGGGCGCTTTGCTGCGTCCGGGGAGGGGACGCGGCGCATCGAGCCTGACGTGGACGAGGCGCGCAACGATGTCGTGCAGGATCTGCTCTATTCGCAGGCGCTGGCCAAAATCGGCTTCGTCAAAGGGGCGGGCAGTGTAAGCGCCGCGGAGCCCGGGCAGACGCCCGACGGCTCGTCCTATCACACCGACGGCTTGCGCGCCGTCCTGGTGTTCGGAGGCAAGGCGGTGTCGCTTGCCGAGGTCGACTTCTTCGATTGGGAACGCCTGGTCGAAAGGGGCGTGGGCGAACGGGTCGCTGATGCTAGTTCGATCGCGCCGCCGCCGGTCCGGGCGCGGCAAGTGGATGGATCTCAAGTGCCCAAATACTACGCAGCTACCTCACGCGTTTATGATCGAAGAATGGGTCCGGATCGGTCCTATTTGCACGTGCAAGGATCGTACCAGACATTTGT
>CAVWCE010000056.1:0-88384 GCA_963753275.1 uncultured Alphaproteobacteria bacterium
GGTCTTGTCCGCCGGGCCGCCGCCGGTGAGCAGATAGACGCTGTTGAAGTCGCCAAGGCTCCAGATCGTCGAGAGCAGCAGGCTCGTGACGTAGAGGTTCCGGACCTGCGGCCAGGTCACGTACCAGAACTGCTGCAGGGAGGAGGCGCCGTCGATCCTGGCCGCCTCGTACAGATCGGTCGGGATCGCCATGCGACCGGCGAGCAGGATCAAGGTCCAGAACGGCAGATATTTCCAGATATGGACGAAGATCACCGAGCCCAAAGCGTAGTCCGGCTTGACCAGCCACCACGGCCCATCGATGCCGAACAGGTTCCAAAGCAGGTAGTTGAACATCCCCCATTCGGAATTCAGCATCCATCGGAACGAGAAGATCGTCGGGATCGAGGGCACCGCCCAGGGCAGGATGAAGATCACGCTGATCCAGCGGACCCACGGGCGCACCGACGCAAAGTAACCCGAGATCAGGAGTGCCAGGAGCATCTTGAGATTGATCCCGACACCGAGGAAGATGACGGTATTCAATACCGTTTTGAAGTAAATCGGATCCGAGAACAGCGTGCGGTAGCTCGCCGGGGAGGAGCCCAGCCAGACCCCGTAGGCTACCGGCCACACCACCAAGCCCAGGAAGACCACGACGTAGGGGATGACGAAGATCGTACCCCAGACCATCTCCGGCGACCACCGGCTGCCGCCGACGCGCCGGCTCGGAAGCGATAGAGCCGTTACCGCCATGTCCGACCTCCTCGACCTCGCTCGTAGGAGCAGAGTGGCGGGAGGGAGCCCGAAACTCCCTCCCTCGATCTATTCCGTCAGCTGCCGGCGACCTGCTTGATGCGCTCGATCAGCTCATCGACGGCGTCCTCCGCCGACCAGTCCTCGAGGACGACGCGCCCGACGGCCTTGCCGTAGGCGTTCTCGGCGTTGATGTCGATGAGCTTGTAGTTCACGTAGTGCGGCCAGACGGTCTGCGGCCGCTCCGTGTACTGCCGCACCTCGACGACCCGGTGCGGGTCGTCCGTCTCCTGCCAGTACGGCGTGTCGATGATGCGCTTGTCGACCGGGAACCAGCGGGCGAGCGCGCCCTCGAGCTGCGGCCCGAGATTCTCCGGCTGGAGGTAGAAGCGCATGAACTCCTTCGCCGCTTCCTTGTTCTGCGCGTCCTTGAAGATCACCGCGGTCTTGATCGATGCGACGTACTCGATCGGGCTGCCGTCCGGCTTGTCCGGCCATTCCATGGTGACCATCTGGTTCATGTAGCGATCCTTCTCGGCGTACTCCGAGGCCGGGATCGAGAGCGACGGATTGGGCACCATGATCGAGATCTGGTTCTTGAAGTTGACGTTGTTGTCGCCGTCCTGCCAGTTCACCGCGCCGGGCGGGACGCAGCCGTCGAGGTAGGGCTTGGTGTAGCTTTCGAGCGCCTTGATCATGCCCTCGCGCGTCTCCGGCTGATCGACCAGGAGAGTGCCCTTCTCGTCGACGAGCTTGCGTGTCGAAGGCGTTCAGGAACATCATGTAGGCGAAGACCGTGTCGGACGCCGCGGACGACATCGGCTGCCCGACGCCATACTTCTGGCGGTCGCCGGTCGCCTCGCGCACCGCGGGCTGTGCGGTTTCGCACCACCAGTCCCACCACTCGTTCCAGGTGTTGGGAACGTCGTCGAGGCTGAGGCCGGCCTCCTCGACCAGGCTCTTCCAGACGTGGATGTGCTCGATCTGCTGCGCCACCGGGATCGCGTAGATGGAGCGCTCGTTGGTCTGCCCGTTGAGCAGGGTCACGGCCTGGATCGCGGTCGGCAGCAGGTGCTCCTGCATCGGCTCCACCACGTCCGAGACGTCCTCGAGCACGCCGTCGAACGCCCAGCGCGAGGTGTGCGAAAGGTCGAACAGGAACCCGTAGGAGAGGTCCGGCGGATCGCCGGCGGTCAGCGCCGCGAGCACCTTACGCGGCACGTCCTCGTTGGTGAAGTAGACGTACTCGACGTCGGTGCCGGTCTCCTTCTCGAACGCGGCAACCGTCTTGTCGAACTGCTGGTCCTCCTCGGGGTAGTAGCTCTTGTTCCACCAGATCACCAGATCGGCGGCAAAGGCCTGCGTCGAGACGGCGGTGAGAAACGTCGCCGCCAACGCAGTCTGCGCCAGCCGTGGCTTGAGCAGTCTTGGCATGTAATGGGCCTCCCTCGCCCTGGTTGAATCGTTACGCAGATGCGCCGAGCCGGCCTAGACCGGCGAGGGCTCAGGATAGGGGGGTCATCGCGGTTCGTCAAAGCCGCTCAATCGAGGCGGCGCGTGCGCTCGGATTCGATCAGCTCGTCGACCCAGGCCGGGATCGTCGCGCCCGCCGCGATGCGCGCCACGGTCGCGCGCTCCTTCTCGCGGACGTCGTCGAGCGCGGCGAGCAGTCGGCACCTCGGCGAAGGCCTGGACTTGGCCGGCGCTCGGCCGGGTGAAGCTGGACCTGAGGGTGAGCACGGGCGGGACGCCGATCATCGACCTTGTCTCCCTCTCGGGCGGGATCGCCGGGCGTGGAGCGCCGGAGCGAGCGGTGCTAGGCTCGCGGCCGAGCGCGCCACAACACTAGCCGGGTCCGATTGGGAGGCAACCATGAACGTCGACGCCCGCCAGCTCGAGGCGCTGGTCGCGACCATCTTCGAGCACGCCGAGAGCCGCCCCGCGGAGGCCGCGACCATCGCGCGCCGCCTGGTCGGCGCCAACCTGGTGGGGCACGACTCCCACGGCGTGATCCGGGTGAGCCGCTACGTCGGCTACTGGCGCGAGGGCAAGGTGCGCGCCAACCAGGAGGCTAGGGTCGCGTTCGAGACCGAAAGCCTCGCGCTGGTCGACGGCCAGCGCGGCTACGGCCAGGTGATCGGCGAGCAGGCGGTCGCGATCGGCATCGTCAAGGCGCGCGCCTGCGGCATCGCCATGGTCGGCCTGCGCGACGTCGGCCACGTCGGGCGGATCGGCGACTGGGCGGAGATGGCGGCCGACGCCGGCCAGGTATCGCTGCACTTCGTCGGCACCACCGGCATCGGCGCGCTGATGGTGCCGTTCGGCGGCAGCGACCGAAGGCTCTCGCTATGCGTGGTCGCGGCCGGGATCCCGCGCGGGGCCGGGCCGCCGGTGATCTACGACATCGCGACCTCGGTGGTCGCCGAAGGCAAGGTGTTCGTCGCCAAGAACAAGGGCGCGGCGTTGCCCGAGGGCCACCTGATCGATCGGGATGGCAGGCCGAGCACCGACCCGAACGACCTCTACGCCGGCGGCGCGCTGTTGCCGTTCGGCGGCCACAAGGGCTCGGGTCTCGCGGTGGTCGCCGAGCTGCTCGCCGGCGCCCTCACCGGGGCCGGCACGAGCGCCCGGCGCGAGCGCGAGCTGGTCAACACCATGTGCTCGATCTACGTCGACCCCGACCGGCTGCCGGAGCGCGCCGCGTTCGATGCCGAAGCCGACGCCCTGGTCGAATGGGTCAAGGCCTCGCCGCCCGCCGAGCCGGGCGGCGAGGTGCTGCTGCCGGGCGACCTCGAGCGCCGCACCCGGGCGCTCCGCCAGGCCCAGGGCATCCCGCTCGACGCCACCACGATCAGCGAGATCACCGCGACCGCGCTCGCGCTCGGCCTGGCGCGCGACCAGGTCGAGCAGGTGCTCCGCTAGCCCGACCTTCAGAGCCGGGCGACGGTATGCTCGCTCCGCCTCGCCGCGCGCTGCGTCACTGGCTACCTGCACGACCCGGCGCTGGACGGCGCCGGCCATCCCGCGCGGGCTCGACCACGCGAATAGCGCTGACTTTGCGCTTGTGTCGTCCCTGGCTATGTTGGCGGGATGGCCACGCCCGCCAAGCAACTGCGTATGACGCTCGCCGAGTTCCTCGAATGGGACGACGGCACGGATACCCTCTATGAGCTCGTGGAGGGGCGGATCCTCGCCATGGCGCCGCCGGGCGACGCCCACGGCACGATCGTGATGAACCTGGGGCTGGCGATCGGACCGGCGTTGAAGGTGCCCTGTCGCGTGGTCGGAAACGCGGGCATCGTCGTTCCGGATCGCGACGACCGCTACTATGTCGCCGATCTGGTCGTGACCTGCGATCAACCGGCCAGTCAGCGCCCCTTTCTGCCCGAGCCGCGACTGATCGTCGAGGTGCTGTCGCGGTCGACCGCGGCCCATGATCATGGCGTCAAAGGCGAGGACTACCGGCAGCTGACCTCGGTCCAGGAGATCCTCTTCGTATCCAGCGAACAGCGCCGAGTGGTGCGGCTTCGACGTGAGGCCGACCACTGGGTGATCGAGGATTTCATCGGCGACGCCTCGCTTCGCCTCGTCAGCGTCGAGACTACGGTCCGGCTCTCGGCGATCTACGCCAACGTCGCGCTCGGCGAGCCGGCTGCCGAAGACGCCGCCAGTCGACCGCAGGCCCCGCGCCCCGCTCTCCGCAAGGAGACTGGCAGTCGTCGACCTCGTCGCGGAATGCCCGAACCAGCCCTGCGGCATGCTCGGCCTCGTAAGAAACCAGGGGGCGAATAAGCGCGAGTCGTCGTCATGCGAACTCGACTGAGCCCGGATAGTCGCGATAGTCCATGGGAGGCATCGTTCGATCTGTCCTGCAAGCAGTTCAGCCATCATCGAACATCTTGGCTTCACTTGGCAATGTTGCGCGAATTGTAGTCTTCAGGGATTTTCCGGCTTCGCTCAGCTGGCCCCCGCTCCACACGATCGTCTGACGATGATTGGTGTCGAAGTGGGATCGATGCCCCTCGAAATAGGACTTCTCACAGGTGTAGATCACGGGTTTGCCCAGCCCCTCGGCGAACCCTGCCTCCCCATAATACTTCGCGGTTCTCATTCGTCAGCTCTGCGACTAAGAACCGAGATTTTCGGATCTCGACTTCCATCCGCAGGTCAATGAGACCGGCGGGCGGCTTATCGTCTAGTCTCCGCAGCTCAAACCCGGTTTGCTGGATCGCCGGTTTGAAGCAATTGCGGTATACTTCATCGAGCTTCGCATCGCTGAATGGCATCGCCATGAAAGCAATTGGTCCCTCTGAATGCGCGCGCTGGAGTTCAGAATACCTCTTCCATCCGGATAATGTCAGTCCGAGACTTAGCTGACCCTTCTCGCCATAGGGAGCTCTAAGTTTTAATAGGTGCGCTTGCTGCAACTCTTTCGCAACATCATAGACCCCTTCCGCTGAGCATGCTCCAATGACTGCCACGATATCAGCAGAATCAACGCTCCGAATGGCGGCCGGATCTGAATTTCTCAGTTCGTCGCCAATAACTCGAATCAGATTATCTCCTTGCTCAGGAGGCGCCGGGGAGAGTGTTATGGTCGGCAAACGCCATCAAGATTGCGAGGTCGATGAGCGGACGCTTATTCGAGTGTTGGGCTTGTCGAATGCAGTAGCTGATCAAGAGCCGCGCGTTTGGAACTCGTTTGAGGATTGCGAGCAACACGAGAGGCGCGTCTTCTCCCATGGAATAATCACCGCAAGTGCGGCAATCCACAACCAGCTCTTCGTCCAACTCCTTGCGTCCCACTTTAGCTGCGCGTTCGCATATGGGACATGACTCTTCAGGGGTGGTGCCCATGTAGCACTCCTACTCCACTCTCGAGGGTCCATCAGAAATTCAGCGCCAGGCCCGGGCGCGGCCAGTCGCAGGCGACCAGGCGGCCGAAGCCCGAGAGGGTGACGTAGGCGGTGCGCAGGTCGGGGCCGCCGAAGCAGATGTTGGTGGTGTGCATGTCCGGCATCGGCACGTGCTCGACGCTGCGGCCGTCGGGCGCGACGATCGTGATGCCGCCGTGGGCTAGGGTCGCGACGCAGATGTTGCCGTTGGCCTCGACGGCGAGCGAGTCGAAGCGCTGGTAGGTGCCGCCGGGCTGGGCGAGCAGGCGGCCGCCGTGGGGCGAGGGCCAGGGCTGGCGGGCGAGCACCCCGGGCTCCAGGATGTCGAACGCCCAAAGGCGCGCGGCCTCGGTCTCGGCGACGTAGAGCGTGTCGCCGTCGGGCGACAGGCCGATGCCGTTCGGGGTCACCATCGGGAAGGCGACCTCCCGGATCAGCGAGCCGTCGGCCTTGGCGTAGAACACAGCCCCATAGTCCATCTCGCGCTGGCGCCGCTTGCCGAGGTCGGTGAAGTAGAAGCCGCCATGGGCGTCGAACACGAGGTCGTTGGGGCCGCGCAGCTGGACCTGGTCGGTGCCGCGGTAGAGCACCTCGACGGCGCCGGTCGCGAGGTCGACGCGCTCGATCCGGCCGCCCGAGTAGTCCCAGGCCTGGAGCACCGGCCGGAGCCCGTGCTTGCTCTGGACGAACTCGAAGCCGCCGTTGTTGCAGAGGTAGCACTTGCCGTCGGGGCCGATCGCGGCCCCGTTCGGTCCGCCGCCCGGGGTCGCGACGATCTCCTTGCGGCCATCGGGCCGCACCCGGGTGAGGCAGCGGCGCGCGATCTCGACCACCAGCACCGAGCCATCCGCCAGCGCGACCGGCCCCTCGGGGAACAGCAGACCCGTGGTGACCTCGCGCAGCTCCGGCATCTTCCGCTCCTCGCTCAGTCTGGTCGCCAGGACTGCAGAGCCTGGACGTGGAAGATCGTCGCCTCGAGCTTGGCGAGAAGCCTTCGATCGTCGGTGATGAGCGGCGCCGTCCGCGCCTCGCCCAGTGCGAGATAGAAGCAATCGTAGATCGGATGATCCAGCTCCAGGGCGATCGCGGCCGCCCGCGGCAGCAGAGCGGTCAACGGCGCCGGCAGGTCGAACGGACGTGCGATCGCGGCCGCGATCCGATGGTGCTGTTTCGGATCGAGCTGGCCTTTGCGGACCAACTTCCACGATGCGTTGGCCACCTCGGCCACGACGATCTGTGGCGCGATCAGCTGCCGCCCGGAGCGGAGGATGTCGTCCGCAAGGTCAGCATTCTCCTCAGGGACGTACCATTTCAACGCCACGCTCGCGTCGACGACGAACGTCATCGGCTGTCGCGATCCTCGCGGATCAGGAGCCAGCCCGGCGTGCGCTGCTCGCCCGCAGCGCTCCAGCGGACGCCGGCGAGCAGCCACCGGTCGGCGGTGACCATCTCGGCGAGCGCGTTAGCGCGGGGGCCGATACGAGCGGCGCTGAGAGCGGGACGCAGACGACCGCCCGATGGGAAAGGGGTGCCGCGCCCCCGAGGTGCTTCCGGGGCTGCCGGCAATTTTGGGCTTGACGACCGGTTCATGCCGCTCCATTCTCAATTTCCTAATAGGCAATAGGACAAATGCTGTCACAAAAGGCCAAGTATGCCTTGCGAGCGTTGCTCGTGCTCGCCGAGCGCGAGGGGGAGATGGTTCTGGTGTCCCAGATCGCCGAGCGGCAGAAGGCGCCGAAGAAGTTTCTCGAGCTGATCCTGCTGGAACTCAAGAGGCGGGGCCTGCTCTATAGTCAGCGGGGCCGCCACGGCGGCTACGCTCTGGCCCGCCCGCCCGCCGAGATCACCTTCGGCGAGGTGGTGCGGATCATCGATGGCCCGCTGGCGCCCCTGCCCTGCGCCAGCGCGACCGGGTATCGGCGCTGCGCCGATTGCCAGGACGAGGCGAGCTGCGCGATTCGCATGGTCATGCGCGAGGTCCGCGACGCCACAGCAGCGGTCCTGGACGGCACGACCATCGCCGACGCCGTGACCGGCCGGTCGCGGCTCGCGGCCGAGTGACAAACTTTCGGCGCTAACTCTAGTTATCCGATAGGCACAATCGGCAAGAGCGCCGCAAGTTCAGACAGAGATCGCCGCAACCCAGCGAAGGAGAGATCGCATGCGACGACCGAACAGCAAGCTCGCAATCGGCACCGCCCTGCTCGGGCTGAGCCTGATCGCCTCGGCGCCGGCCTGGGCCGACGCCACGATCCTCAACGTCTCCTACGACCCGACGCGCGAGCTCTACCAGGAGTTCAACCCGCTGTTCGCCGAGCACTGGAAGGAGCAGACCGGCGAGGCGGTCACCATCCAGAAGTCGCACGGCGGCTCCGGCAAGCAGGCGCGCGCCGTGATCGACGGGCTCGAGGCCGACGTCGTGACGCTCGCGCTGGCCTACGACATCGACGCGATCGCCGAGCACGGCGAAGCTGCTGCCGACCGGACTGGCAGAGCCGCCTGCCGAACAACAGCTCGCCCTACACCTCGACCATCGTCTTCCTGGTCCGCAAGGGCAACCCCAAGGGCATCCAGCGACTGGGACGACCTGGTCAAGCCGGGCGTCGCAGGTGATCACGCCCAACCCGAAGACCTCGGGCGGCGCGCGCTGGAACTACCTGGCCGCCTGGGGCTACGCGCTGCGCCAGCTCGGGCGGCGACGAGGCCAAGGCGCAGCGACTTCGTCGACGCGCCTCTTCCAGCAACGTGCCGGTGCTCGACACCGGCGCGCGCGGCTCGACGACCACCTTCGTCGCAGCGCGGCATCGGCGACGTGCTGCTCGCCTGGGAGAACGAGGCGTTCCTGGCGGTCAAGGAGCTCGGCGCCGACAAGTTCGAGATCGTCGTGCCGTCGGTCAGCATCCTGGCCGAGCCGCCGGTGGCCGTGGTCGACAAGGTCGTCGACAAGCACGGCACGCGCGCGGTCGCCGCAGGCCTACCTGGAGTACCTCTACTCGCCGGAGGGCCAGGAGATCGCCGCCAAGCACTACTATCCGCCCGCGCGACGCCGAAGGTCGCGGCCGAAGTACGCCGGCGCAGTTTCCCGCAGGTCGACGCTGTTCACCATCGACGAGGTGTTCGGCGGCTGGCAGAAGGCGCAGGCCACGCACTTCGCCGACGGCGGCGTGTTCGACCAGATCTACCAGCCGGTCAGTGAGCCGATGGCGCGCGAGCCGCGCGATCACGCGGGCTGCGGCGACAGCCGCAGCGTCCTGCCCGGGCTTCGGCCTGACGCTCGGGCTTCACGCCTGCTCTACCTCGAGCCTGATCGTGCTGATCCCGCTGGCCGGCGCTGTTCGTGCGCAGACGGCGACGCTCGGGCTGGGACGAGTTCTGGGCGACGGTCACCGACCCGCGCGTGCTGGCCGCCTACCGGCTGAGCTTCGGCGCTCGCTTCGCTGGCGGCGCTCGTCAACGCCGTCTTCGGGCTGCTCGTCGCCTGGGTGCTGGTGCGCTACGCTTCCCGGCCGGCGCCTGGTCGACGCGCTGGTCGATCTGCCCTTCGCGCTGCCGACCGCGGTCGCCGGCATCGCGCTGACCGCGATCTACGCGCCGAACGGCTGGATCGGCCAGCTGCTCGGCGCCGCTCGGCATCAAGGTCGCGTTCACGCCGCTCGGGCGTCGTCATCGCGCTGATCTTCATCGGCCTGCCGTTCGTCGTGCGCACGGTGCAGCCGGTGCTGGAGGACCTCGAGCCGAGGTCGAGGAGGCCGCCGCGAGGCTCGGCGCCACGCCGCTGCAGACCTTCCGCCGGGTGATCCTGCCGGCGCTCCTGCCCGGCGCTGCTCACCGGCTTCGCGCTCGCCTTCGCCCGCGCCGTCGGCGAGTACGGCTCGGTGGTCTTCATCGCCGGCAACATGCCGATGCGAGACCGAGATCGCGCCGCTGCTGATCATCATCAAGCTCGA
The DNA here is from genome assembly GCA_963753275.1 of uncultured Alphaproteobacteria bacterium. Lineage (GTDB taxonomy): Bacteria > Pseudomonadota > Alphaproteobacteria > Geminicoccales > Geminicoccaceae > DATAOG01. The sequence continues at coordinate 9,578 of CAVWCE010000056.1, forward strand.
GCAGTACGACTATGCCGGCGCCACCGCGATCGCGGCCGTCATGCTGGTCGCCTCGTTCGTGCTGCTGCTCGCTGATCAACCTGCTGCAGTGCTGGAGCCGCGCGCGCTACGGCGCGAGGCATGGGAGCCGATGCCATGTCGCCGCCATGCCGGCGCAGCGTCGCGCCGGCCGCGATCACCGAGCGGCCCGCCGGTGCGCTGCGTCGCTGATCGGCCTCGCGCTCGCCTTCCTCGCCCTGTTCCTGCTGCTGCCGCTGCGTCGCCGTGTTCGCCGAGGCGCTGCGCCAAGGGCTCGCGCGCCTATCTCGAGCGCGCTGCGCCGAGCCCGACGCGCTGGCGGCGATCCGCCTGACGCTGCTCGACCGCGGCGATCGCGGTGCCGCTGAACCTCGTCTTCGGCCTCGCCGCGGCCTGGGCGATCGCCAAGTTCGAGTTCCCCGGCAAGAGCCTCCTGATCACGCTGATCGACCTGCCGTTCTCGGTCTCGCCGGTGATCGCCGGCCTGATCTACGTGCTGCTGTTCGGCGCCCAGGGCTGGTTCGGGCCGTGGCTCGCGGCGCACGACATCAAGATCATCTTCGCCGTGCCCGGGCATCGTGCTGGCGACGATCTTCGTCACCTTCCCCTTCGTCGCGCGCGAGCTGATCCCGCTGATGCAGGCGCAGGGCACCGAGGAGGAGGAGGCGGCGCTGTCGCTCGGCGCAGCGGCTGGCAGACCTTCTGGCGCGTCACGCTGCCCAACATCAAGTGGGGCCTGCTCTACGGCGTGATCCTGTGCAACGCCCGCGCGATGGGCGAGTTCGGCGCGGTGTCGGTGGTCTCCGGCCACATCCGCGGCCACACCAACACCATGCCGCTGCACGTCGAGATCCTCTACAACGAGTACAACTTCGTCGCCGCCTTCGCGGTCGCCTCGCTGCTCGCCCTGCTGGCGCTCGTCACGCTGGCGCTCAAGACCGTCGCTCGAGTGGCGCTACGGCGCCGAGATCGCAGCGACGCGCCGCTGAGCCGGCAGCCGCGCCGGGAGGACTCGCTCATGAGCATCGCAGGTGCAGCAGCGTCACCAAGCGTTCGGCGACTTCACCGCGCTTGCACGACGTCAGCCTCGAGATCCGACGCGGCGAGCTCGTCGCGCTGCTCGGGCCCGTCGGGCTCGGGCAAGACGACGCTGCTGCGCGATCATCGCCGGGCTCGAGTTCCCGACCGCAGGGCGCGGTCCTGTTCGACGGCGAGGACGCCAGCGCGCAGCACGTCGCGCGAGCGCCAGCGTCGGCTTCGTGTTCCAGCACTACGCGCTGTTCCGCCACATGACGGTGTTCGAGAACGTCGCCTTCGGCCTGCGGGTGCAAGCCCGCGCCGGCAGCGGCCGCCCGAGGCGGCGATCCGCGAGCGGGTGCATGCGAGCTGCTGGAGCTGGTCCAGCTCGAGTGGCTGGCGCGACCGCTATCCGTCGCCAGCTCTCCGGCGGCCAGCGCCAGCGCGTGGCGCTGGCGCGCGCGCTGGCGATCGAGCCCAAGGTGCTGCTGCTCGACGAGCCGTTCGGCGCGCTCGACGCCAAGGTGCGCAAGGAGCTGCGCCGCTGGCTGCGGCGGCTGCACGACAGCATGGGCCTGACCAGCGTGTTCGTCACCCACGACCAGGAGGAGGCGCTCGAGCTCGCCGACCGCGTCGTGGTAATGCAACCAGGGCGCGATCGAGCAGGTCGGCACGCCCGCCGAGGTCTACGACCATCCCGCGACGCCGTTCGTCTACGAGTTCCTGGGTCACGTCAACCGGTTCGACTGCTTCCTCAGTCACGGCCGGGTCGAGGTCTGCGGCAGCACGTTCGAGGTCTCGGGCGCCGAGAGCGTAATCGACGGCCCCTCGATCGCCTATGTCCGCCCGCACGACATCGACATCACGGCGGCCGAGGACGGCCAGGGCGCGCCGGCCGTGGTGCGTTACCTGATGGCCGCGGGACCGGTCGGCCGGGTCGAGCTCGCGTTCGACGGCCGCGCGGAGGTGATCGAGGCCGAGCTCGGCCGCGCGCGGCTGCAGGAGCTCGGCCTCAGCGTCGGCAACAGGGTCCAGCTCGCCCGGCGGCAGCGGCGGCGTCATCGCGCGGATCTGCCTCATCTCCTCGAGCAGTTCCTCCTTGCTCGGCTTGGCCGCCCGGCACAGCACGTCGCGCAGCTCCTGCTCGAGCGAGACCCCGCGTGCCTTGGCGCGCCGTCGGTGGGACTCGATCACGGCGTCGTCAAGATTGCGCACGATCACCTGGCCCATGGTTGTCTCCACGGATTTGATTGCATGAGCGATATCAAAGACGCGCGCCCGGCGCAAGCGGCCAGCGAAGCCAGCGCCCTCGCTCCGCCAGAGCTGGACGCCGTGCTCCGCGCTCGCGATCAGGAGGATCTCCTGGACCCAGGGCACCCGGCCGGGCGAGGCCGCGAACAGCTGGCGGAAAGCTATTCCGCCGCGGCCTTGGCGCCCATGACGATCACCGGCTCCATGCGCAGGAGCTCGTTCGGGCGCGATGTGGCAGGCGATCTTGTGGCCGCGGCCGAACTCGCGGACCGGCGGCGCCTCGCTCTCGCAGATCGCGCCGAGCTTGCGCGGGCAGCGGGTCTGGAAGGGGCAGCCGGGCGGCGGGTTGACCGCCGAGGGGATGTCGCCCTCGAGCACGATGTGCTTCTTCGCGACCGAGGTGTCGGCGATCGGGATCGCCGAGAGCAGCGCCTCGGTGTAGGGGTGGTAGGGCGGCGCGAAGACCTCGTCGGTCGTGCCCTGCTCGGCGATCGTGCCGAGGTACATCACCACCACCCGGTCGGCGAGGTAGCGCACCAGCGACAGATCGTGGCTGATGAACAGCAAGGTCGTCCGGTTCTCGCGCTGGATCTCCATCAGCAGCTGGGTGACCGCCGCCTGGACCGAGACGTCGAGCGCCGAGACCGGCTCGTCGGCGACCACCACGCGCGGGTTGCCGGCGAACGCGCGCGCGATGCCGACCCGCTGCTTCTGGCCGCCCGAGAGCTGGCGCGGCCGGCGGAAGTAGAAGTCGCGCGGCAATTTCACGATGTCGAGCAGCTGCATCACCCGCTCGCGCACCTTGTCCGGGTCCTTCTCGACGCCGAACTTCCTGATCACCCGCGCGATCTGCCCGCCCACGCTGTGGCTCGGGTTGAGGGTGTCGAACGGGTTCTGGAACACCATCTGCAGGTGGCTCACGACCTGCGGCTGGCGCTTCTGCACCGGGACCTGGCTGAGGTCCTGGTTGTCGAGCACGACCTTGCCGTCGGTCGCGGTCTCGAGGCCGAGCAGCACCTTGGCGAAGGTCGACTTGCCGCAGCCCGAACTCGCCGACGATCGCCACGGTCTCGGCCTCGCGCGCATCGAAGTCGAGCTTCTCGTTGGCCTTGACGGTGCGCACCCGCTGGCCGCGGAGCAGCGCCATCAGCGAGCTGTCGCGGATCTCGTAGTACTTCTTCAGGTCCTCGACCCTCAGCACCACGGGGCCGGGCGCCGTGGCCGCTGCCGCCTCGATGGGGCGCGGGCGCACCGACCAGTCGATCTCGTCGAAGCGGCGGCACCGGGTCTCGTGCCCCGGATGGCGCGGCACCTGCTCCATCTCGATCCGGCCGTAGTCGCACACCCCGGCGACGAAGTGGTCGCAGCGCGGGCCGAAGTTGCAGCCTTCGGGGCGCTCGTGGGGCAGCGGCAGCTGGCCACGGATCGGCACCAGCGGGCGCGCGTTCTTGTCGGCGCCGGGCAACGGGATCGAGGCGAACAGCCCGCGCGTGTAGGGATGGCGCATCTGGTCGAAGACCTGCTCGACCGTGCCGACCTCGACCGCCTCGCCCGAGTACATCACGGTGATGCGGTCGCAGGTCTCGAGGATCAGGCCGAGGTTGTGCGAGATGTAGAGCATCGAGGTGCCGAACCGCGCGCTGATCTCCTTGATCAGCTCGACGATGCCGGCCTCGACCGTGACGTCGAGCGCGGTGGTCGGCTCGTCCAGCAGGAGCAGCGCCGGGTTCGAGAGCAGCGCCATCGCGATCACCACGCGCTGCTGCTGGCCACCCGAGATCTGGTGCGGGTAGCTCTCCATGATGCGCGCCGGGTCGGGCAGGCGGACGTTGCCCAGCATCTCGAGCGCGCGCTCGTAGGCGCGCTGCTCGGTGCAGCCCTCCTCGTGCGAGAGCGGGACCTCCATCAGCTGCCGCGCGACCTTCATCGACGGGTTGAGCGAGGCCATCGGCTCCTGATAGACCATCGCGATCTGCGAGCCGCGCAGCTGGCGCAGCTCGCCCTCGCTCATCGTGGTCATGTCGCGGCCCTTGAACCGGATCGCGCCGGACATGATGCGGCCGTTCTTGCCCATGTACTGCATGATCGCGAGCGCGACCGTCGACTTGCCGCAGCCGGACTCGCCGACGATGCCGACCGCCTCCCCGGGCATCACGGTGAGGTTGAAGTCGACCACCGCCGGAATCTCGCCCGCACGGGTGAAATACGAGATGCAGAGGTCCTTGCACTCCAGGACCGGCGTCTCAGCGCTCATCGCCGCACCTCACTCAGTCCCGCAGGCTCATCTCGCGCAGGCCGTCGGCCAGCAGGTTGAAGCCCAGGATCAGGCTCGACACCGACAGCGCGGGGATGATCAGCATGTAGGAGAACTTGAACAGCATCGCGGTCTTGGCGGCCTCCTTGATCATCAGGCCCCAGTCGGGATCCGGCGGCTGCAGGCCGAGGCCGAGGAAGGTGAGCGTGGTGATCGCGACCGTGGTGTAGCCGAGCCGCAGGCAGGCATCGACGATGATCGGGCCGCGCGCGTTGGGCAGGAGCTCGACCAGCATGATGTAGAGCGGGCTCTCGCCCCGGGTCTGCGCGGCGAAGACGTAGTCCCGCGTCTTGATGTCGAGGGTCAGGCCGCGCACGATGCGCATGATCGCCGGCGCCGAGGCGAAGGTCACCGCGATCACGATGTTGAAGCCGGAGGGCCCCAGATAGTTCAGGATCACGATGAACAGGACCATCACCGGGAACGACAGCAGCACGTTGCCGAAGAACGAGATGATCTCGTCCCACCAGCCGGAGAAGTAGCCGGCGAGCAGGCCGAACAGGGTGCCGACGACGTAGGCGACCAGCGTCGCGGTCACGCCCCAGACCAGCACCCGCTGGCAGCCCCAGAGCGTGCGCGAGAGCATGTCGCGGCCCTTGAAGTCGGTGCCCAGCCAGAAGAACACGTCGTTCTTCGCGGTCAGCGGCAGGGCGAACGGCGCGATCGGCTTGTTGGGGTCGATCAGCGGCAGGAATGGTGCTGTGACCGCGATCAGCAGCCAGAAGAACACCAGGCTCGCGCCGATCACGGCGACCGTGGACTCGCGCCAGGCGGTGACCGCGATGCCGTAGAGCAGCAGGGTCGCCGGGATCGCCGGCAGCAGCACGAGGTTGCGGGCCCCGCCCAGGAGGTGGCCGAACATCACGTGCAGGGTCAGCGGCAGCCACATCAGGAGGATCAGGAGCAGCAGCGCGCGCGGCGTCCGGAGCCGCGCCATCAGCGAGGGCGCAGGCCGTCCGGTCGCGATCGCTGCGGTCGCCATGGCGCGCCCCCTCAGGCGAACCGGATGCGCGGGTTCAGGAACATGTAGCCGACATCCGAGATGATCTGCGAGGTGACCGCGACCACCACCGCGACCAGCGTGCAGGCCTGGACGACGTAGACGTCGCCGAACAGCGCCGCCTCGAGCAAGAGCTTGCCGAAGCCGTCGTACTCGAAGAACACCTCGACCACGACCACGCCCGAGAGCAGCCAGTTCATCTGCAGCACGATCACCGTGAAGGGCGCGATCAGCGCGTTGCGCAGCGCGTGCTTCATGATGACCTGCTGGTAGGGGATCCCCTTGAGGACCGCGGTGCGGATGTACTGCGAGGTCATGACCTCCGCCATCGAGGCGCGGGTCATGCGCGCGACGTAGCCGAAGTCGTAGATCACCAAGGTCAGGACCGGGAGCACCAGCTGCTTCCAGTCCCAGCCCTGGGTCATCGCCGACTTGGCCGGCAGCCAGCCGAGGCCGAGCGCCAGCACGACGGTCAGGATGATCGCGGTCGCGATCTCGGGGATCGAGGTCGTGAAGACCGACAGGAACGAGATCGTGCGGTCCTGGGCCGAGCCCTCCTTCATCCCGGCGAGCACGCCCAGGACCAGCGAGAGCGGGACCATGAGCGCGAACACCCAGAACGCCAGGATCCCGGTGTTGATCAGCCGGTCCGCCAGCAGCGGCCCGATCGCGGTGCTCTTCTCGAACGAGTGGCCGAACTCGCCGGTGACGACGTCGCCGATCCAGTTGACGTAGCGCTCGTAGAACGGCGCATCGAGCCCCTTCTCGGCCAGCCAGTTCTGATAGGACTCCTCGCTCAGCGCGGAGACCGCGAAGCCGCCGAGCTCGGCGACCGCGATCTTCTTCTTGAACTCGTCGGTATCGAAGATGATGAACAGGATGAGCGAGGCGACCGCCATGATCAGGAGCATCTGGACCGCACGGCGGAGAAGCAGGGCCAGCATGGAGCTCAGCGCTCCCTGAGGGTTGGCGGGCGGGCTGGCGCAGGCCGGCGGGTCGCCGGCGCGCGCTCCGGGCCCCGCCCGGAGCGCGCCGCCCGGTCCACTAGGTTTCCAGCCACACCTGGTGGAACTGGTGGTACTGGGTCGGATGGCCGGAGTAGTTCTTCACCTGCGGGGTGATGATCGTGAACACCGGGCGCCATACCGGCTGCACCATCACGGCATCGTCCTGCAGGATCTTCTCGACCTTCTCCATCTTGCCGCGGCGCGCCTCGACGTCGAGGGTCGCCTCGGCGTCGTCGAGGGCGGCGTCGAACTCGGGATTGGAGTAGCTCGAACTCGTTCCACGGCACGCCGGTGCGGTAGCCGAGCGAGAGCACCATCGTGCCGAGCGGACGATGCGTCCAGGAGGTCGCGCCGAAGGTCGTCTTGTCCCAGATCTCCCAGTACTTGGACGCCGGCATCACGTTGATGTTGAGGGTGACCCCGATGTCCTTGAGCTGGTCGCGCCAGATCTCGGTCACGGTCTGGTGCCAGGGGCCGTCGGTGTTGCCGACGTCGATCGAGATCTCGAGGCCGTCCGCATGGCCGGCCTCCTCGAGCAGCTTCTTCGCGGCCTCGACGTCGCGCTCGATCAGCGGCAGCTGGAAGTACTCGGGGTGGATCGGGCTGACGTGGTGGTTCTCGCCGACCCGGCTCTTCCCCTGGAACACCAGGTCCGGGTAGACGGTGTTGTCGGCCGCCTTGACCAGCGCCTGGCGCAACTTCAGGTTGTCGAACGGCGGCTCGGTGACCTTGAAGCGGCAGCACAGGGTCTGCGCGGTCTCCGCCGCGACGATCTCGCCGCCGAGCGCCTCGGCGAACTCGAACTGCTCGATGCCGAACGCGTAGATCGTGTCGACGTCGCCCGAGGCGAACGCGGTCAGCTGGTTGTCGGCGTCGTAGTGGTAGTAGTGGATCTCGTCGAGATAGGGCTGCTCGCCCCAGTACTTGAACTCCTGGCCGTCGGTCGTCTGGGTGATCCGCTTGAGGATGCAGCGGTCGCCGACCGCGAGGGGCTCGCCCAGCATGTACGGCCCGGTGCCGATCGGGTTGTCGGAGAACGGCGGCTCGAACGAGGGATGGAGGATCGCGGTCGGGTAGTTGTAGCAGTCCTCGGGCGCCGACAGCACCGGCTTGTTCAGGTTGAAGCGCACGGTGTGCGGGTCGACCGCCTCGACCGAGTCCATGCTGGCGAAGGTCGAGAGCCCGATGTTCGACGAGCCGAGATCGGGGTTGCGCCAGCGCTCGACGTTCCAGACCACGTGGTCGGCGACGAAGTCCTCGCCATTGTGCCACTTCACACCCTGGCGCAGGTGGAAGGTCCAGGTCTTGAGGTCGTCGGAGGCCTCCCAGCTCTCCGCCAGCATCGGCCGGGTCACGTTGTCGGGGCCGGTGATCGCCAGGTACTCGGCGATGTGCCGGGTCTGGTTCGACATCTGGACCCAGGAGTAGGTCGCCGGGTCGTCCATCTTCTGGACCTCCATCGCGACCCGCAGGATGCCGCCCGGCTTGCCCTGGGCGCGGGCGCGCGGGATCGCGCTCTCGCCGAACACCCGGCCGACGATGCCGTAGGCGGTGGTCGCCGAGAGGCCGAGCAGGGTCGCGGTGCGCAGGAACTCGCGCCGGTCGACGCGCCGCGCCTCGAGCTGCTCGACCAGCTTCGGAATGTAGGGATGGACCTTGCGGTCATCGGACTTAGCCACGGGCCTCTCCGTCGATGTCGTGTTGTGCCTCCCCGAATCCCGACCCTGCCAGCTCACCCTGCGCGCCGCGCAGCCCGCCGGCCGCCGAAATCCGCGTCTGTCTGCGACAGTGCACCCCATGGCCCCGGGGTGTCAACCGCAGCCCGGTAGGGCCGGGCGAGGTGCTGATCGAAGCCACCTCGTTATCGGGCGCCGCTCAACTGCCGGCGGCACCCGCCTGCCTTTCTCCTGTCGTGATTTTCCGATAGCCGAACCGAATTTTTACTATTATGCTGTGCCCTAAAGAAAGGCGCAAAAAGAGGGCAAGTTCCCGGAGCGCGGCTGTTCCAACTGACGGGGAGCCGGCCCTCGCCTTATCTTCCTTCGCGTAGTCGCGAGCGTTCGAAGGATGGCGTTTCGGCGTTGTCTGGAGGTTCGTGGCGTGTCGACAACCGAGGTTGCGCCGGGTCGTGCGACCTGGCTGAAGCGGGCCGGCCCGTCGTGGCTGGTCGCCGCCCTGATCTATACCGGCTTTGGCCTTACGACCTGGTCCTACTCAGCGCTGCCCTGGTGGCTGGTGGCGGCGCTTGGCGGCAGCCTGCTCGCCTGGCACGGCTCGCTCCAGCACGAGGCGGTGCACGCGCAGCTCGCGCCCTGGCGCTGGCTCAACGACGCCATCGCCTGGCCGCCGCTCGCGCTCTGGCTGCCCTTCCCGCTCTACCGGGCGAGCCACCGCGCGCACCACGACTTCGAGATCCTGACCGAGCCCTGGCGCGACCCGGAATCGTTCTACGTCGACCGCGCCACCTGGCGCCGCCTGCGCAGCGCCGGTGCGCGCCGTGCTGCGCCTGCACAACACCCTGCTCGGCCGCCTGCTGCTCGGGCCGTTCCTGGTGATCGGCCAGTTCCTGTGGGCCGAGGCGCAGGCGCTCCGGCGCGGCGACCGCGCCAGCCGGCGCATCTGGCTCTGGCACCTGCCCGCCGTCGCCCTGATGCTGCTCTGGATCGTCGGCGTGTGCGGCATCCCGCTGCCGGCCTACCTCGCGCTGTTCGTCCTGCCCGGCGCCAGCCTGACGCTGGTGCGCTCGTTCGCCGAGCACAAGGCGGCGCACACCCCGTACGAGCGCACCGCGCTGGTCGAGGCCGGGCGGTTCTTCGGCCTGCTGTTTCTCAACAACAACCTGCACTACGCCCACCACGCGCGCCCCGACCTGCCCTGGCACGCGCTGCCGACCTACTACCGGGCCCACCGCGACCGGCTGCTCGCGGAGAACGGCGGCCTGCTCTATCGCGGCTACCGCGAGATCGCGCGCCGCTTCCTGCTGCGCCCGGTCGACACCCCGGCGCACCCCTACTTCTGACCCGGGCGCGCCGCCCGCTCGCAAGAGCAGCCGCCGACGCCTGCGTCACTCTGCCTGCGGCCGGAGGCGCCACCCCGGCGCTTCCAGCGCTTGACGCTCGCCGGCCGCCCGCCTAAGCAAGACCGGCCCGCGGCACCGGGCCAGGCTTGCAGCGACGGGATGGGAGCGATGCAGCAATCCCTTCGGCCGGGGCTGGCGGCCGCGCTCGTCGGCGCCCTTGCCGCGTGCGGCGATTCGGGCGCGGTCTCGGATCTGTCCTACGCCGAGGTGCGGCAGGCGGCCGCGGCCGGCGACCATGCGCGCTTTCGCGACTGGTTCAGCGAGGTGCGCGGCGAGCGCGTGGCCTGGAACGGGCACGTGGTGGAGGTCGAAAAGGAGCATGGCGAGGACTTCGTCGAGATCACCATGCTGCTGGTCGACCTCGACGGCGCCAACGGCGGCAGCACCGACGGCGACGTGCGCCTGCCGATCTCGGCCGCGCTCGCCGAGGACATGTACGCCGGGCGCGAGGTGAGCATCACCGGCCGGATCGAGGATTTCGAGTGGACCGCCCGGCGTCCCGTGCTGCAGCTCGACGCCCAGCGCATCGAGTGAGTTGCCGGCCGCCGACGGCTCAGCAAGTCTGCCGGCACGCTTCTTGCGCGCCACTGCGAGCGGCGCGGCCCGATCGGGCCGAGCGGCGCGGCTACCGGAGATCAGGAGACACGTCATGCAGCGGGTCGTTGCGCGGGACCAGGCACGGCCGGTCCTCTGCCTGCTCACCATGCTGGCGCTGGCCGGCTGCGATGCCGGCCCGGAGAGCCAGGCCAACGCCACCGCGGCCCCGCCGCCGCCCGAGGTCACCGTGGCGCAGCCACGGGTCGAGAAGCTGGTCGAGTGGACCGAGTTCACCGGCCGCTTCGAGGCGGTCGAGCGGGTCGAGGTGCGCGCCCGGGTCACCGGCTATTTGAGCTCGGTCGACTTCGTCGACGGCCAGGTGGTCGAGCGCGGCCAGGTGCTGTTCGTGATCGACCCGCGGCCGTTCGAGGTCGCCTATCAGCGCGCCACGGCCGATCTCGCCAGCGCCGAGGCGCAGGTGCGGCTCGCCGACATCGAGTTCCAGCGCATCGCCGACCTGACCCGGAGCCCGGCGTTCTCGCGCTCCGCCTACGACCAGCGGCTGCAGGAGAAGGAGGGCGCGCGGGCCAGCCTCGCGGCCGCCCAGGCGGCCATCGCCAGGGCGCGCCTCGACCTCGAGTACACGCGCATCCTGGCGCCGGTCGCGGGCCGCATCTCCGACCGCCGGCTCGACGTCGGCAACCTCGTCACCGGCGAGACCCTGCTCACGACCATCGTCTCGCTGAGCCCGATCTACTTCGTGTTCGACATGAGCGAGGCCGACTTCCTCGGCTACCAGCGCGCGGTGCTGGCCGGCGAGCTGCCCTCGACCCGCGAGCGCTCGACCTTGGTCAACATCAAGCTGGTCGACGAGGAGGACTGGCCGCGCCAGGGCCAGATGAACTTCGTCGACAACGTGGTCGACCAGGGCTCGGGCACGGTCCGGGCGCGGGCCGAGGTGCGCAACCCGGACGGCCTGATCGCGCCCGGCCAGTTCGGCACGATCCGGATCCCGGGCTCGCCCGAGTACGAGGCGATCCTGATCCCGGACGAGGCGATCGTCACCGACCAGTCGCAGAAGCTGGTCATGGTCGTGACCGAGGACAATCGGATCGAGCCGCGGGTGATTCGTCCCGGACCGACCGAGCTCGGCCTGCGCATCGTTCGCCGCGGGCTCGAGCCGACCGACCGCATCGTCATCAACGGCCTGATGCGGGTCCGGCCGGGCATGGAGGTCACGCCGGTACCGGGCGAGATCGCGCCGCCGGCACGGTCGGCCGAGAGCTGACCCCATGGGCTTCACCCATTTCTTCGTCGACCGGCCGATCTTCGCGTCGGTCTGCTCGATCCTGATCGTCCTGATCGGTCTCGCCGCCTACGTCACGCTGCCGGTCGCGCAGTACCCCGAGATCGCCCCGCCGACCATCCAGGTCACCGCGAGCTACCCCGGCGCCTCCGCCGAGGTCGTGAGCGAGACCGTCGCGACGCCGCTCGAGCAGGAGATCAACGGCGTCGACAACATGCTCTACATGGTCAGCCAGGCGACCGGCGACGGGCAGCTCTCGCTCACCGTCGACCTTCGCGCTCGGGACCGACCTCGACACCGCGCAGGTGCTGGTCCAGAACCGCGGTCTCGATCGCCGAGCCGCGCCTGCCCGAGGACGTGCGCCGACGCGGCGTCACGGTGCGCAAGAACTCGCCCGACATGCTGATGGTGATCCATCTCAACTCGCCGGACGGCTCGCGCGACCAGCTGTACATCTCGAACTACGCGACCCTGCAGGTCAGGGACGTGCTCTCCCGGCTCGGCGGCGTCGGCGACGTGCGGGTGTTCGGCGCGCGCGACTACTCGATGCGCATCTGGCTCGACCCGGACAAGGTGGCGGCGCGCAGCCTCACGACCAGCGACGTGCTGGCGGCGCTGCGCGGGCAGAACGTCCAGGTCGCCTCCGGCGTGCTGAACCAGCCGCCGGTGCCGGTCGCCGGCGCGTTCCAGCTCAACGTCGAGACCCTCGGCCGCCTGCGCGAGGCCCGCGAGTTCGAGAACATCGTGGTCAAGACCGAGGGGGACGGCCGGGTCACGCGCATCCGCGACATCGCCCGGGTCGAGCTCGGCGCCCAGGACTACAACGCCAACGGCTACCTCGACGAGCGCCCGGCCGTACCCCTTCTGGTCTTCCAGCGCCCGGGCTCCAACGCGCTCGCGACCGCCGAGCAGGTGCTGGCGACGATGGCCGAGCTCGCGCAGAGCTTCCCGCCGGGCTTGCGCTACGACGTGAGATACAATCCGACCGAGTTCATCGAGCAGTCGGTCGATGCCGTGTTCGAGACGATCTACGAGGCGGTGCTCCTCGTCGTCATCGTCGTGGTCCTGTTCCTGCAGACCTGGCGCGCCTCGCTGATCCCGATCGTCGCGATTCCGGTGTCGCTGATCGGCACCTTCGCCGTCATGGCGGCGCTCGGCTACTCGCTGAACAACCTGTCGCTGTTCGGCCTGGTCCTGGCGATCGGCATCGTGGTCGACGATGCCATCGTGGTGGTCGAGAACGTCGAGCGCAACCTGGCGCTCGGCATGAGCGCGAGAGGCGGCGCATCGGACGATGGACGAGGTCGGCAACGCGCTCGTCGCGATCGCGCTGGTGCTGGCCGCGGTGTTCATCCCCGCCGCCTTCATCCCAGGCATCTCGGGCCAGTTCTTCCGTCAGTTCGCGGTGACGATCGCGACCGCCACGGCGATCTCCTGCTTCGTCTCGCTCACGTTGAGCCCGGCGCTGTGCGCGCTGCTCCTCAAGCCCCATGAAGCCCATGCCGGGCGCACGCCGCTTCTGCTCCGCCCCGTGCGGGCGTTCTTCAACGGCTTCAACTACGCCTTCGACAGGCTCGCGCTCGGCTATGGCGGGCTGACGCGACGCTTGGTGCGCATCGTGGCCCTGACGCTCGTGGTCTATCTCGGGCTGATCGGGCTCACCGGGTGGCAGTTCGCGCGGGCGCCGACCGGCTTCATCCCGCAGCAGGACGTGGGCTACCTGATCACCGTGATCCAGCTGCCGCCCGGCGCCTCGCTCGCCCGGACCGATCGGGTCGTGCGGCGCGCCACGGAGATCATTCTCGGCACCGAGGGCGTCCTCGCCACGGCGCCGTTCGCGGGCTTCGACGGCGCGACGTTCACCAATGCCCCGAACGCCGGCGCGATCTTCTCGCCGCTGACGCCCTTCGAGGAGCGGGCGGCATCGGGCCGCAGCGCCGACGTCATCCTCGCCGACTCTGAACGCCAGGTTCTCCACGATCCAGGAGGCCTTCGTGATCACCATCGCGCCGCCCTCGGTGCGCGGGATCGGCACGAGCGGCGGCTTCAAGATGATGGTGCAGGACCGGCGCGGCCGCGGCCTCGAGGCGCTCGAGGCGGCGAGCCAGGAGCTGGTCGGCGCGGCCAACCAGACGCCCGGGCTCGCCCGCGTGTTCTCGCTGTTCAACACCGACACGCCCAAGGTGTTCGCCGACATCGACCGGGTCAGGGCGGAGATGCTGGGCGTCACCGCCGAGCAGGTGTTCGAGACCCTCGAGGTCTTATATCGGTTCGGCCTACGTCAACGACTTCAACCTCTTCGGCCGGACGTTCCGCGTGACCGCCCAGGCGGACGGACCCTTCCGCCAGGAAGTCCGCGACGTCGCCGATCTGAGGACGCGCAACGCCCAGGGCGAGATGGTGCCGCTCGGCTCCGTCGCCACCTTCCGCGACATCACCGGGCCCTATCGCGTCCCGCGCTACAATCTGTACCCGGCGACCGAGGTGCAGGGCGCGACCTTGCCCGGCTACTCCACCGGCCAGGCGATCGCCGAGATGGAACGCCTCGCGACCGACATCCTGCCCGACGGCTTCGGCTACGAGTGGACCGAGCTCGCGCTCCAGGAGAAGCTCGCCGGCGACACCGGCCTCTTGATCTTCATCGCCTCGGTCGTGTTCGTGTTCCTCCTGCTCGCCGCCCAGTACGAGAGCTGGCTGTTGCCGCTCGCGGTGATCCTGATCGTGCCGATGTGCCTGCTCGCCGCGGTCAGCGGGCTGCTGCTGCGCGGCATGGACGTCAACATCCTGGCGCAGATCGGCTTCGTCGTGCTGGTCGGGCTCGCCGCCAAGAACGCGATCCTGATCGTCGAGTTCGCGCGCCAGGCGGAGGAGCGCGGCGCCGACCGCTTCGCCGCCGCGACCGAGGCCGCGCGCACCCGCCTGCGCCCGATCCTGATGACCTCCTTCGCCTTCATCCTGGGCGTGGTGCCGCTCGCGCTCGCGACCGGCGCCGGCGCCGAGATGCGCCAGTCGCTCGGCACCGCGGTGTTCTTCGGCATGCTCGGGGTGACCTTCTTCGGCCTGATCTTCACGCCGGTGTTCTACGTCGCGACCCGCCGCCTCGCCCTGCTGCGCCGGCCGAGGGCGCGCCCGGCGGCGGCCGAGACCGCCGAGCCGGCGTGAGCGCTCAGGCGCCGGTCGCCGCGCGGCGCAGGGCGATCTCGGCCGGGCTGCCGCGGAAGGGCCCGACCTGCTCGATCTTGAGCGAGGCGGCCGCGGCCGCGAAGTCGCCGCATTCGGCGAGATCGTCCGTGGTCAGGCGGCGCGCCATGTAGGCCGCCAGATAGGTGTCGCCGCAGCCGGTCGGATCGACGTGGCGCCGCGGCGGCAGCGCGCGGATCTCGATCCGCCCGTCCGGGCCGAAGATGGTCGAGCCGCGGCTCGCGTAGGTGACCAGGGTCTCGCGCACGCCCGCGTCGCGGACCTGGGCGGCGGCGGCGACGACCGCGGGCGCGCCGGTATAGGCCAGGATCTCGGCGTCGTCGGCCTTGAGCACGTCGAGCCCCTTGAGCTGGTCGAGGCGGGGCGCGGGCGGCGCCGGCCGGACCGCACCGTCTGCCACCTCGCGGGTGAAGCCCTGCACGTCCATCGCGACCAGCCCGCCCCGTGTCGCGCAATGCGCGATCAGGCCGAGGTCGCCCTCCTGCCGGGTGAGCGGCCCGATCTGCCAGATGCGCGCGCTCAGCGCCGGCAGGTCGCGCGCGCGGATCGGATCGGCGATCGCGTCGACGCGCTGACGCCGCGCGTCCGGGTCCGCCGGATCGTAGAGGTTGCGAAAGCTCGTGCTGACCCTGGTCGGCAGGTTAAGGACCGTGGCGCCGGCCGCGCGCAGCCCGTCAGCAGCGCCGCCTCGTCCGCGGCCGCGACCCGGGTGACCACCGCCGCGCGCAGGCCGAGCGCCAGGTAGACCATGGTCGAGTAGAAGGCGGCGCCGCCCGGCTGAGGCGGCAGCTCGCGCGTCCCGACCGCGTTGCTGTCGCGCGCGACCGGGCCGATGACGCAGACGTCGAAGCGGTCCTCTGGCAAGCGCCCTCCGCGCCGCGGGATCATGGACCGGCGGGGCTGCCCTCAGCCCGCCCTGGCCCGGAACACCCGCGCCAGCTCGCCCACCAGGCCGCGGCGGAACAGCAGCACGCAGGCGACGAAGATCGCGCCGGTGATCACCGTGACCCAGCCGCCGAACTGGGCGAGGTAGTTCTGCAGGGTCACCACCACGAAGGCGCCGACCACCGGCCCGAGGATCGTGCCCATGCCGCCCAACAGCGTCATCAGCACGACCTCGCCCGAGATGTGCCAGTGGACGTCGGTCAAGGTCGCGAACTGGAACACGATCGCCTTGGTGGCGCCCGCGAGGCCGGAGAGCGCCGCCGACAGGACGAAGGCCAGGAGCTTGTAGTGGTCGACCTTGTAGCCGAGGGAGACCGCGCGCGCCTCGTTCTCGCGGATCGCCTTCAGCACCTGGCCGAATGGCGAGTGCACGGTGCGCCAGATCAGCGCGAAGCCGAACAGGAACACGGCGAGAGTGACGTAGTACATGTTGAGCATGCGGCCGAGGTCGATCAGGCCGAACAGGTGGCCGCGCGGGATCGCCTGGATGCCGTCCTCGCCGCCGGTGAACGGCGCCTGCAGGGCGAAGAAGTAGGTCATCTGGGCGAGTGCCAGCGTGATCATCGCGAAGTAGATGCCGGTGCGCCGGATCGCGAGCCAGCCGAACACCAGGCCCAGCAGGGCGGCCGCGGCGGTGCCGGCGAGGATCGCGAGCTCCGGCGGCCAGCCCCAGGCCTTGGCGGTATGCCCGCAGACATAGGCCGCCCAGCCGAGGAACGCCGCGTGGCCGAACGAGAGCAGCCCGACGTAGCCGAGCAACAGGTTGAAGGCGCAGGCGAACAGGGCAAAGCACAGCGCCTTCATCAGGAAGATCGGGTAGACCACGAACGGCGCGACCAGGCCCGCTGCCAGCAGCAGCAGGCAAAGCGCGGCGTTGACGGTCGGCGTCCTGAGGCGGGCCGCCGCCGGCGCTGCGACCCGCATCAGCTCGTCCTCCCGAACAGCCCGGCCGGCCGGATCAGCAGCACGATCGCCATGATCACGAAGATCACCGTGCTCGAGGCCTCGGCGTAGAACACCTTGGTCAGGCCCTCGACGATGCCGAGCCCGAGCCCGGTCACGACCGAGCCCAGGATCGAGCCCATGCCGCCGATCACCACGATCGCGAACACCACGATGATCAGATCCGAGCCCATCAGCGGGTTGACCTGGTAGATCGGCGCCGCGAGCACGCCGGCGAAGGCCGCGAGCGCGACCCCGAAGCCGTAGGTGAGCGTCATCATCGCCGGCACGTTGATGCCGAAGGCGCGCACCAGCGTCGGGTTCTCGGTGCCGGCGCGCAGATACGCGCCGAGCCGGGTGCGCTCGATCAGGAACCAGGTGCCGAAGCACACGATGAGCGAGGCGACGATCACCCAGCCGCGGTAGGTCGGCAGGAACATGAAGCCGAGATTGTGGCCGCCGGCGAGCGCCGCCGGGATCGGGTAGGGCTGGCCCGAGACGCCGTAGTAGTTGCGGAACAGGCCCTCGATGATCAGCGCGAGGCCGAAGGTCAGGAGCAGGCCGTAGAGGTGATCGAGCTTGTACAGCCGGGAGAGCATGGTCTTCTCGATCAGGATGCCGAGCGCGCCGACGGCGAGCGGCGCCAGCAGCAGCGCCGGCCAGTAGCCGATGCCGAGGTACTGGAGCAGGAAATAGGCCACGAACGCGCCCGTCATGTAGAGCGCGCCGTGGGCGAAGTTGATCACGTTGAGCATGCCGAAGATCACCGCGAGCCCGAGGCTGAGCAGGGCATAGAACGAGCCGTTGATCAGCCCCAGGAGGAGCTGCCCGAACAGCACCTGCGGCGGCACCCCGATCAGCTCGACCACGCCCGCCCTCCGCCCGCCGACCCCAGCCGGCGCCGCCCACACCGCTCGCGCGGCGCCACCCCGCTCAGGCCAACCACGCCAGACCTCCCGCCGCCGACCAAAGCCGGCGCCGGTCCCGCGGCACCGCCCCGCTGAGACCGACGGGGCAAATCGCCCGCCGCCCGCCCCGCCCCCGCGGACGCGACCCCGGTCAGAGCGATCACGGAGGAGCTCCCGCCGGCAATTCCCGGCCGAACCCCCGCTGCGCCCGCGCCCCGCGACGCTGGGCCGATTATCGTTAACCGAAAGTCAACCCTTGTGGCCTTAACCCTTCCTCCGGCTGGTCCATGCGACCGTGGGACTCCGCGCGCGCCCTCTGGAGCGGCCGACGGATTCCCAGGATCGCATGGACCAGCCAACAGGTTGACGACCGATGGTTGACCAAAGGTTAACCGCGAGCGGTGGGCAGCGAGGCCGGTCGCCGCAGGCCCAGGGGGCGAGCGCCCGGAGCGGACCACGTCAGGTCCGGGCATGGCGACCACCGGCGGCGGACCTCGAGCGCCCGGCGCGGGCCTACTGGCTGACCAGCGGACAGGTGCTCTCTTCGAGCGGCAGGAACGCCTGGTCGCCCGGGATCGTGCGCAGGATCTCGTAGTAGTCCCACTTGCCCTGCAACTCGTCGGGGCTCTTGACCCGGGCGAGGTACATGTCGTGGACCATCCGGCCGTCGGCGCGGATGGTGCCGTTCTTGGCGAAGAAGTCGTTGACCGGCGTCGCCTTCATCTGCTCGACCACGGTCTTGGCGTCGTCGCTGCCGGCCGCCTCGATCGCCTTCAGATAGTGGCTCACCGCGGAGTAGACCCCGGCCTGGACCATCGTCGGCATCTGGCCGACGCGCTCGTTGAAGCGCTCCGACCAGGCCCGGGTCTCGTCGTCCATGTCCCAGTAGAAGCCGGTGGTCAGCACCAGGCCCTGGGCGACCTCGAGGCCGAGCGCGTTGACGTCGGTCAGGAACAGCAGCAGCGAGGCGAGCTGCTGGCCGGCCTGGGTGATCCCGAACTCGTGCGCCTGCTTGATCGCGTTGGTGGTGTCGCTGCCGGCGTTGGCGAGGCCGATCACCTTGGCGCCCGAGCCCTGCGCCTGGAGCAGGTAGGACGAGAAGTCGGCGGTGCTGAGCGGATGGCGCACGGACCCCAGCACCTCGCCGCCCTGCTCCCGCACCTCGGTCGAGGTGTCCTCCTCGAGCTGATGGCCGAAGGCGTAGTCGGCGGTGATGAAGAACCAGCTGTCGCCGCCCTCCTCGACCATGGCGCGGCCGGTGCCGACCGCGAGCGCATAGGTGTCGTAGGTCCAATGGATGGTGTTGGGCGAGCACGCCTCCCCGGTCAGCTGGGTGCTGGCCGCGCCCGAGACCAGGAACACCCGGTCCTCCTCCTTGACGATCTCGTTGACCGCGAGCGCCACCGAGGAGGTCGGCACGTCGACGATCACGTCGACGTCCTCGACGTCGATCCACTGGCGGACGACGTTCGAGCCGACGTCGGGCTTGTTCTGGTGGTCGGCCGAGAGCACCTCGATCGCGGCGCCGCCGACGCTGCCGCCCATGTCCTCGACCGCCATGCGCGCCGCCTCGACCGAGCCCTGCCCGGCGAGGTCGGCATACAGGCCGGACTGGTCGTTCATGACGCCGATCTTGACGGCGTTGCCCGAGATCTCCGCCTGGACGGCGCCGCTCAGCAAGGCGATGGCACAGGCACAGGCTGCCAGGGCTCTGATGCTCATAGGATCTCCCTCTCGGTTGGGCGGCAGGGCAACGCCCTACACGCCGAGGTACTCGTGCAGCTTGTCCATGCTGTCATCAAGCTTGTCGTTGTCGATCCTGTCAACGATGCGCCCGTGCTCCATCAGGTAGTGGCGATCGGCGACAGTCGAGGCGAAGTAGAAGTTCTGCTCGACCAGCAGAACCGTGTAGCCGCGCTGCTTCAGCTGCCGGATGACGGCGCCGATCTGCTGCACGATCACCGGCGCCAGGCCCTCGGTCGGCTCGTCGAGCAGCAGCAGGGTGGCGCCGGTGCGCAGGATCCGGGCGATCGCCAGCATCTGCTGCTCGCCGCCCGAGAGCCGCGTGCCCTGGCTGCGCCGGCGCTCCTGGAGGTTGGGGAACAGACGATAGATCTCGTCCAGCGCCATGCCGCCCGGCCGGACCACCGGCGGCAGCATCAGGTTCTCTTCGACGTCGAGGCTCGCGAAGATGCCGCGCTCCTCGGGGCAGTAGGCGAGGCCCAGCCTCGCGATCTGGTGCGAGGGCAGCCCGATCAGCTCGCGCTCCGCGAAGCGGATCGAGCCGCGGCGCTCCTCGACGATCCCCATGATCGCCTTGAGCGTCGTGGTCTTGCCGGCGCCGTTGCGGCCCAGCAGCGTCACCACGTCGCCCTCGCGCACGCTGAGCTCGACCCCGTGCAGGATATGGGATTCGCCGTAGAACGCGTGCAGGCCCTCGAGCCGCAGCACCTCCCGCGGGCCTCGAGGAGCCGCCGCCGGCGCGAACCGCTCCTCAGCCACGACCGGTCCCCCCGCTGCCGGTGCCCATGTAGGCCTCGCGCACCTCGGGATCGCTCGCGACCTCGTCGTAGCTGCCCTCGGCCAGCACGCGCCCGCGCTGCAGGACGGTGATCACGTCCGAGAGGTCGGCCACCACCGACAGGTTGTGCTCGACCATCAGAACCGTCCGATCGGCCGCCACCTTCCTGATCAGCGCCGCGACCCGGCCGACGTCCTCGTGGCCCATCCCGGCGGTCGGCTCGTCGAGCAACATCAGCTTGGGCTCGAGCGCCAGCGTGGTGGCGATCTCGAGCGCGCGCTTGCGGCCATAGGGCAGCTCGCCCGCGGCGCTCTCGGCGAAGCCCGCGAGCCCGACCGCCTCGATCAGCTCGAGCGCGCGCTCGTTCAGGACCTCGAGGCTCGCCTCGGAGCGCCAGAAGTGGAACGAGGTGCCGACCCGGCGCTGCAGGGCGACGCGCACGTTCTCGAGCACCGTGAGGTGCGGGAAGATCGCCGAGATCTGGAACGAGCGCACCATGCCCTCGCGCGCGAGATCGGCGGGCTTGGCGCGGGTAATGTCGCGGCCCTGGTAGAAGATCTGGCCGCGGCTCGGCTCGAGGAACTTGGTCAAGAGATTGAAGACCGTGGTCTTGCCGGCGCCGTTCGGCCCGATGAGGGCGTGGATCGCGCCCTCGCGGATCCTGAGGTCGACCTCGCTGACCGCGACGAAGCCCTTGAACTCCTTGGTCAGCCCGCGCGTCTCGATGATGTGCCCGCCCGCCAATCCCCCGCCTCCGCCTCACCTCAACCGCAGCACCGCACGGCGACGTTCGCGGCCTACCGGCCATCCCAGCGCCGTCGGCGATCGCCACCCTGGCGTTCGCACCGATTGAGATTGCCCGAGAACACCGGTCTGTCCAGGACCATATCGCCGCGCCCGCATCGGCGCGGAATCTCGCCAGCCTGATCTGCCTCGGGTTCATCGAGCGGTGGTCCTGTTAGGCCGAGCCCCCTCTCTTTCACGATGGTACGATCCTCCGCGCTCGCCGACGAATGCTCGGTGAAAAGCGAAGAGGAAGGATCATGCGAACGCGCGCGCTAGCGGGCCTGGTGCTCGCTCTGCTGGCGTTATCGCCGGCCCCCGCGCCGGCCCAGTCCGATACGGCCCTGGAGCCCTTTCGCGAAGGGGTGGCGCTCTACCAGGCGGGCCGGTACGAGGAGGCCGAGCCGCTGATGAAGGAAGCGCTCAGGCGGAGCGAGCGGGAGCTCGGGCCCGACAATCCCGGCGCCGCGGCCGTGCGCACCGCCCTCGCCAATCTGTACCGGCAGCAGGGCCGCTACGCGGAGGCCGAGCCGCTCTTCCGCAGGGCCTTGGCGGCCTACGAGAAGGCCTTCGGCCCGGACCACCCCAACCTCAGCCTGGCGCTCGACGGCCTCGCCGTGCTGTACACGGCGCAAGGCCGCTTCGCGGAGGCCGAGCCGCTCTTCCGGCGCGCCCTGGCGATCAGGGAGAACGCCCTCGGCCCTGAGCATCCCGACGTGGCCATCACGCTCAACAACCTGGCTGAGCTGTACCGCGAGCAGGGTCGCCGCGGGGAGGCCGAGCCGCTCTACCGCAGGGCCCTGGCGATCGATGAGAGGGCGCTCGGCCAGGACCACCCCAGCACCGCCGCGGTGTTGAGCAACCTCGCCCTGCTCTACCTCGACCAGCGCCGCCACGCGGAGGCCGAGCCGCTCCTTCGTAGGGCGCTAGCGATCACGGCGACGGTCCTCGGCGAGGACCACCCGCAGGTCGCGACGAGCCTGACCAACCTCGCCGAGCTGTACCGCGAGCAGGGCCGCCACGATGAAGCGGAGCCGCTCTACCAACGCGCCCTGGCGATCGAAGAGAGGGCCCTCGGCCCCGAGCACCCCGCGACCGCCACGATCCTCAATGATCTCGCCTTGCTCTACGGGGCGCAGCGCCGGTACGCGGAGGCCGAGCCGCTCTTCCGGCGCGCCCTGGCGATCAGGGAGAAGGTCCTCGGCCCGGACCACCCCTACGTCGCCACGACACTCGGGAACCTCGGTGGGCTGTACCTGGCGCTGGGCCGCCACCCGGAGACCGAGCCGCTCCTCGAGCGCGCCCTGGTCATCCGGGAGAGCACGCTCGGCCCCGAGCATCCCGGGGTCGCCGAGAACCTGAACAACCTCGCCATCGTGTACCGGCGGCAGGGCCGCTACGGCGAGGCCGAGGCGCTCTACCGGAAGGCTCTGGCCGTAATGGAGAAGACGCTCGGCCCGGACCACCCGACCACCGGCACCGTGGTCACGAACCTGGCCAGGCTGTACCGGGAGCAAGGCCGCGACGCGGAGGCCGAGGCGCTGCGCCAGCGCGCCTCGTCGACCGAAGGGCAACCCTCCCGCTGATCCGCGCTGGCCTGGCCAACCCGTGTGCTCCGGTCGGCGTCCCGGGAGGCTCGCGGCGACAATCGCGACCAGCATGCCCTCGACCTTTCACAGGCAGCCCGCTTTATTGTGTGCTCCTATACGGCTGGCTCACTTTGCCGTCATTCTCGGGCCTGACCCGCAAGGGAACCGGGCTCGGCTCCGAGCGCGACACCGGGTTGGCGCACCGTCAGGTCAGCGTGGCGATGGTCCGGCGGTAGGCGGCGGCGATGGGCTCGCGCTCCGGATGGCGACCGTCCCGAACCCGCCAGCGGCCGCCGACGATGACGTCGCGCACCGGGCTGGCGTTGCCGGCGAACACCAGGCTGTCGAGCAGGAGGTCGCCGCTGCGCCCGGCGAGCAGCGGGTGGTCATGGTCGATCGTGACCAGGTCGGCTCGGTGGCCGGGCGCGAGCTGGCCGATCCGGCGGCCGAGCGCCTGGGCGCCGCCGGCCAGCGCCGCGCGCCAGAGCCGCGCACCGCAATGGGGCTCGTCTTCGCTCGCCGCGACTAAGCGGCGCAGCCTGGTCACGCGCTGGCCGTACTCGAGCCAGCGCAATTCCTCCACCGGGCTGACCGAGACGTGGCTGTCGGAGCCGATCCCGAAGCGGCCGCCGGCGGCGAGAAAGGCGGCGAGCTCGAACAGGCCGTCGCCGAGGTTGGCCTCGGTGGTCGGGCACAGGCCGGCGACCGCGCCGCTTTGCGCCAGCGCTGCCGTCTCCTCATCGTCCATGTGGGTGGCGTGGACCAGGCACCAGTGCCTGCCGACCGGAGCGACCTCGAGCAGGTGCGCGACCGGGCGCTCTCCGCACCAGGCGAGGCACTCGCGCACCTCCCGCGCCTGCTCGGCGACGTGGATGTGGATCGGCGCGCCCGGGTCGAGCCGGTCCAGCATGCCGAGGGCGGCGCGCAGCGCCTCGTCCGGCACCGCGCGCAGCGAATGGGGCGCGATCCCGAGCCGCAGATCGGGCTCGCCCGCGAGCCTCCCGCTCAGGCTCTCGAGCAGCCGGGCAAAGCCGTCGAGGTCGTTAAGGAAGCGGCGCTGCCCCGGCTCCGGCTGCAGGCCACCGAAGCCGCCGGCCATGTAGAGCACCGGCAGATGGGTGAGGCCGATGCCGGTCGCGCGCTGCGCTTCGAGAATCGCCCAGGACAGCTCGGCCGGATCGGCATAGGCCCGCCCGTCGGGCTGGTGGTGCAGGTAGTGGAACTCGCCGGCCGCGGTATAGCCCGCCTCCAGCATCTCGACGTAGAGCTGGGCGGCGATCGCCCGCAGCTCCTTAGGCCCGATGCGCTCGAGAAAGCGGTACATGACCTCGCGCCAGGTCCAGAACGAGGCCTCGCCCGGCGCCAGGCGCTCGGCGAGCCCCGCCATGGCGCGTTGGAAGGCGTGGCCGTGCAGGTTCGGCATGCCCGGCAGGACCACGCCCGCGAGCCGCTCCGCACCCGCGGCGCTCGCGCCGGTCTCAACCGCCGCGAGATCGCCCTGCGGCGTCGATCTCGAGCCGGACCTGCGCGGCCCAGCCGTCCGGCAGCAGCGCGGTCTCGGCGAACAGCGCGGTCATGGCGGCACGGCCATCGAGGCTCCCGGAACGCTTGGCGACGCCTCGCGGTTAGCGAGCCCTGAGCGCGCGGTCAACCGGCTTGACGGCGCGCCGCCCGCAAGGTGCCATCGCGCCGAGCGGGAACCTCGCGGAGGCGCGCCATGCCGGCCTGGGACACTCTGCTGCGCAACGTCCACCTCGCCACCATGACCGAAGGGGGCGCCCCCTACGGCGCGATCGCGAACGGCGCGCTCGCGGTCCAGGATGGCCGGATCGCCTGGCTCGGCGCCGAGGCGGACCTGCCGCACGAGGAGGCCGCCAGCGTGATCGACGGCGCGGGCGGCTGGCTGACCCCCGGGCTGATCGACTGCCACACCCACCTGGTCTTCGGGGGCGACCGCGCGGGCGAGTTCGAGCAGCGGCTGCAGGGCGTCTCCTACGAGGAGATCGCACGCGCCGGCGGCGGCATCGCCAGCACGGTCGCCGCAACCCGCGCCGCCAGCGCGGCCGAGCTCAGGGCGGCGGCGCTGGCGCGCCTCGCCGCGCTCCGCGCCGAGGGCGTGACCACGGTCGAGATCAAGTCGGGCTACGGGCTCGACCGCGCGACCGAGATCCGGATGCTCGAGGTCGCGCGCGCGCTCGATGAGACCCCCGGGATCGAGGTCCGCACCAGCTACCTCGGCGCGCATGCCCTGCCGCGCGAGTATGCCTCGGACCGCGCGGGCTATCTCGACCTCGTCTGCGAGCGGGTGCTGCCGGAGACCGCGGCCCGCGGCCTCGCCGATGCGGTCGACGCGTTCTGCGAGGGGATCGCGTTTCAGCCCGACGAGGTCGCGCGCGTGTTCAGGGCGGCGCAGCGCCACGGCCTGCCGGTCAAGCTGCACGCCGATCAGCTCTCGGACCTCGGCGGCGCCGCGCTCGCGGCCCGGTTCGGCGCGCTCTCCGCCGACCACCTCGAGTATGCGAGCGCGGCCGGCGTCGCCGCGATGGCCGCGGCGGGCACCGTCGCGGTCCTGCTGCCGGGCGCGTTCTACACGCTCCGCGAGACCCGGCAGCCGCCGGTTGAGGCCCTGCGCCGCCACGGCGTCGCGATCGCGATCGCGACCGACTGCAACCCCGGCTCGTCGCCGCTCACCTCGCTGCTCGCGGCGCTAAATCTGGCCTGCACGCTGTTCAGGCTGACGCCCGAGGAGGCGCTCGCCGGGGTGACCCGCAACGCGGCGCGCGCGCTCGGGCTCGATGACCGCGGCACGCTCGCGCAGGGCCAGCGCGCCGACCTTGCGCTCTGGGCAATCGGGCGCCCGGCGGAGCTCAGCTACTGGTTCGGGCGCAACCCGCTCCAGGTCGTACTCCAGGACGGCCGTCGTTCGTATCCCGGAACAATAAGGTAAACTTGCTTGTTCTGTCCTCAAATTCCGACACACTGTGACGTACACGACAGTCGGGCCGACAGGGAGACTGCTAGGACGACCTCGCGATGCCTGCGCGAGGGCGGTGGACGGAGGAAATGCCGTGAGCTTGCCTGGTGTGACCCTGTCCGAGTTCAACCCGCGACTGCCCTGGTGGGGCGGCGACCTGCAGACGATTCGCAACTACGCCTGGAGCGTCGACCACGCCCTGCCGAGCCGCGCGGTGCAGCGCCTCGTGGTGCCGCTCGAGGACGGCAGCGGCGATCGCCTCGTGGCCGCGCTGCACCTGCCCGACGGTCGTCCGACGCGCCCGCTGGTGCTGCTGATCCACGGCATCTCGGGCTGCGAGACCAGCTGCTACATCGTGCTCGCCGCGGCGTTCTTCCTCGCCCGCGGCTATCCGGTGCTGCGCATCAACCAGCGCGGCGCCGGGCCGTCGCGCCGCTTGTGCCGCCAGCAGTACCACGCCGGCCGCACCGCGGACATCGCGGCCCTGCTCGAGCGGCTCGACCCCGGGCTGACCCGCAACGGCGTGCTGCCGATCGGCTTCTCGCTCGGCGGCAACCTCTTGCTCAAGTACCTCGGCGAGGCCGGCCGCCACGGTCCGGTGCGGCGCGCCGCCACGGTCTCGGCGCCGATCGACCTCGCCCACAGCTGCCGCTCGCTGATGCGCTGGCGCAACTATCTCTACCACCGCTACATCCTGACCCACCTCAAGCGCAACTGCACCGCCCAGGGCGCCGAGCTCAGCGAGGTCGAGCGCAAGGCGATCCTCGCCGCCGGCTCGCTCTGGGAGCTCGACGAGGGCTTCACCGCGCCGCGCCACGGCTATGCCGGCGCCGACGACTTCTACGAGGCCAACTCGAGCCAGCACTTCCTCGGCGGGATCCGCGCGCCGACGCTGCTGATCCACGCCCAGGACGACCCCTTCGTGCCGGCCGCGCCGTATCTCAAGCGCAAGTGGTCGAGCGAGCCCCACCTCACGCCGCTCCTGCCCAAGAGCGGCGGCCATCTCGGCTTCCACGACCCGCTCGGCGTCTGGCACCTGCGCCAGATCGAGACCTTCTTCGCCGAAGGCTGAGCCGGACCGTCGCGCCGCTTCCGCCGCCAGCAACGACCCCCGGCCTGAGCCCCTACCGTGAGAGCCGCTCAATCCCGGCGCAGCCTGGGATCGAAGACGTCACGGAGCGCCTCGCCGAGGAAGGTGAAGCCGAGCGTGGTCAGGATCAGCGGCACGCCGCCCGCGATCACGAGCCAAGGGCTGTTGCGGATGAAGGCGTAGCCGTCGGCCAGGATGTTGCCCCAGGACGGCGCCGGCGGGCGCACGCCGAGGCCGAGGAAGGAGAGGCCGGCCTCGATCGTGACCACCACCGGGACGTCCATGCTGGCGAGGATCAGGAGCGGGCCCATGATGTTGGGCAGCACGTGGACGCCCAGGATGCGGGCCGGCCCGGCGCCGAGCGAGCGCTCGGCCAGGATGAACTCGGTCGCCTTGAGCGAGAGGGTCTGGGTGCGGACGATCCGGCCGTAGACCGGGACCGAGGTCACCACGATGATCAGGATCACCATCTCGAGGCTCGGGCCGGTGAGCGTCACCGCCGCGAGCGCGAAGATGATGGTCGGGAACGAGCGCACGGTGTCGAACAAGAGGAGCAGCGCGCTGTCGAGCCAGCGCGGCCCGTAGCCCGCGAGCATGCCGAGCAGGATGCCGAGCGCGAGCGAGGCGGAGATCGACCAGGCGGCGACCTGGAGCGCCACCCGGCCGCCGTGGAGGACACGGCTGAAGGTGTCGCGGCCGAGCTGGTCGGTGCCAGCGAGGTGGGCGAGCGACGGCCCGCCGAGCCGCGCCCTGACGTCGAGCGCGTTGGGGTCGTAGGGCGCGAGCCAGGGGGCGAGCAGCGCGCTCAGGAGGAACAGCGCCACCAGGAGGAGGCCGGCGAGCCCGAGCGGATCGGCGAGCAGGCGGCGCAGGCCGGCAAGGCGCCTCGGCTCGACGACGCCGGCGCGCGGCAATTCAGAGGCCGGCGCGGACACGCGGATCGAGCCAGGCGTTGAGCAGGTCGGCGAACAGCGCGCTCAGCACGAACAGCACGGTCGTGACCAGCACAGCACCCTGGACCACCGGATAGTTGCGGGTGATCGCCATGTCGTAGATCAGCTTGCCGACGCCCGGCCGTGCGAACACGATCTCGGCGAAGACCGCGCCCGAGAGCAGGTTGCCGATGCCGACGCCGAGCAGGGTCACGGTCGGCAGGATCGCGATCTTGAGCGCGTAGCGATAGACGATCATGCGCTCGGGCAGGCCGAAGGCGCGCGCGGTGCGGATGAAGTTCTCGCCCATCACCTCGAGCATCGAGGCGCGCACCAGACGGGCGAGATAGCCGACCCAGCCGAGGCCGATGGCGAAGGCCGGCAGGATCAGGTGGAGCAGCTGGTCGCCGAGGTCGCCCGCCTCGCCCGCGCCGATCGCCGGCAGCCACCTGAGCCAGACGGCGAACACCAGGAGCGCATAGAGCGCCACCACGAACGACGGCACCGCGATCGCGCCGACGGTGATCACGCCGCTCAGCTTGTCGAACAAGGAGTTGCGCCGGATCGCGGAGTAGCAGCCGAGCGGCACGCCGAGCAGCACCGCCCAGCCAAGCCCGGCGCCGGTGAGCGCGAGCGTGTAGGGCAGCTGCTCGAGGACGATCGTCGCGACGCTCCGGTTGCTGAACACGTCGGCGCCGAGGTCGCCGCGCAGGACGCCGCCGGCGAAGGCCAGGAACTGCAGGTAGACCGGCTGGTCGAGGCGCATCTTGGCGAGATAGGCCTGACGCATCGCCTCGGTCGCGCGCGGCCCGAGCGCGATCGTGATCGGGTCGCCCGGTACCAGGTGGATCATGCCGAACAGCACCGCCATCGCGCAGACCACGATCACCAGCGCGAGACCGAGCCGCCGGATCGCATAGAGGATCATGCCGAACCTGCTCTCCGGGCGGCGCTCGACCCGGGCCTCCGCCGGCATCCGCGCGGGTCGTGAGCGATACCGGACGCAGAGATACCAGCGCCGGCGCAACCGGTCGACATCTCCGGCGCGCGCTTCCGGCACGCTCCGCGAGACCTCGGGACCATGGGTTCAGGCGGGAATCACCGCCGCCCGCGCATCCTCCGGGACGCCGGCCGTCCGCGGTCGCGGCAAGCCAGCGAGCCATTGCTCGAGCCCGTCGGCGGTCATGGGCGAGCCGACCAAGCAGCCCTGGACCTGGGCGCAGCCGAGCTCGCGCAGCCGGTCCAGGGTCGCCTGGTCCGCGACTCCGACCGCGACCACCCGCAGACCGAGCGTGTGGGCGAGCGAGATCGCCGAGCGCACCACGACCGCGGCGTCCGCATCGCGGCTCATCGCGGCGACGAACGAGCGGTCGATCTTGAGCTCCACGACCGGCAGCTTCTGCAGGAACGGCAAGGACAACGACCCGGTGCCGAAATCGGCCAGGGAGATCTGGTGACCTTGCGCCTGGAGCGCCCGCAAGGTGTTGAGGATCGAGGTCGGATCCAGCGCCAGCGCCCGTTCCGAGACCTCGAGCAGCAGCTGATCGGCCGGGCCGCCGGAGCTCGCGAGGACGTGGCCCAGGACCTTCGGGAACTGCGGGTTCTGCAGCAGATCCACCGACAGGTTGACCGCGACCGAGATTGCCCGGCCCCGGCTTCGCCACGCCTGCAGCTGCGCGATCGCGCGCGTGATCACGCGCAGGGTCAGGGGCAGGATGAGCCCGTTGCGCTCGGCGATGCTGATGAACTTGTCGGCCGCGATCACGCCGTTGCGCGGGTGCCGCCAGCGGACCAGGCCCTCGACGCCGCCGAGAGCACCGCTCGCCAGAACGATCTTGGGGAGGTACTCGAGGAAGAACTGGTCGTCCTCGATCGCCTCGCGCAGCTCGTCGAGGAGCAGGAGCTCCTCCGAGGCCGGCAGCGCGTCCGCCTCGGGATAGGCGGCCGCCGGTCGCTGCGCGCGCCGTGCGGCCAGCATCGCGATCTCCGCGCGCTGCTGCAGATCGTGGGTCGTGCGGCCGTCGAGCGGATAGGTGGCGAGCCCGATGTGGGTCTCCAGGCCGATCTCGAGCTCCCCGACGACGAACGTGCGGCCGAGCTCGCGAGCGACCCATTGTGCCTTCTGGCCGGTCGCCTGGGCATCGCCCGGCCCGGGCAGCAGCAGACCGAGCTCGGCGGCGCCGGTCCTGGCCAGCGTATCGGAGCGCCGCAGACCCTCGCGCAGGCGGGCGACCGTCTGGGCCAGGAGCTGATCGGCGACCGCGTCGCCCATGGTGGCGCGGATCGTGCGCAGGAGCTTGAGGTGGATGAGGAGCAGCGCCGCCGGCTGAGCCGCGCGCTCGGCCCCGAGCAGGGCCTGGTCGATCCGATCGGCGAACAGCACCGCGAGCGGCAGGCCCGTGACGCCGTCGAACAGCGCGCGCGCCTCGCGCGGCGTGCGCAGCTCGGTGATGTCCTGCAGCACGGCGACCCCGACCCGGCCCTGGCCGATGTCCATCGTGCTGACCGCGGCGCCGAGCTCGAGGCACTGGCCGTTCCGGCGCCGCGCCAGCAGCTCGCAGCTGGTGCCCTCGCCGCGTACCGGCAGCCGCAGGCGGTTGCGCTCGGCAGCGGCCAGCAGACTGCGGAACGGCATCCCCAGGAGCTCGCGGGCGGGATAGCCGAACATCGCCCGGCGGCCCGATTGCAGGACCGGATGATGCCATCGCCGTCGAACGTCAGGATGGCCGCGCAGCTGCTCGCCGCGAGTGGCGGCATCAGGAGGCCTTGCTCCCGCCCCGTCGGGTCGCGATCCTGGCCGGTCTCCCCTGCGGCGGGCGTGCGGCTGAGCAGCGCGACGCCATAGGCGACGAGGCCCGCGAGCAGGACCAGGCGCGGGCGGCAGCGGCGGCGCGATGGCCATGGCGAGCGCGACGGCGAACCAGGCGGCGATCAGGGCGGCAAGCGCGAGGAGGCCGGCCCACCAGGGCAGGTGCGCCAAGCCCAGGCCGAGGGCGATCGTGAGCAGCGCGGCCGCGGCGGCGCGGCCGCCGGCCGTCAGAGCCGGGATCTCCAGGAACCTTGCATCGGGGCCCCGCAGCCAGGACGAGAGCGACCGCACCGGCGGCGCGACCGCGGTCTGCAGCAGCTCCCCGAGCTGCGCCAGACCGGCACCGTCGCTGGCCAAGCCGACCAAGGCGGCCACCAGAACCAGAAGACACGCACGACGCATCGGTGCCCTGTCCGGGCTTGGTCAGAGGAGAGTTGGGCCTTAGCCGAAAGAGCTTAATCGCGCCTGAACAGGGGGCCTGCCCTGCGGCGGATGCCGCCCGAAGGGAGCCCTACAGATCCTTGCACAGGCGCAGCGCATCGTAGATCGCGGCGTGGATGTTGCGGCTCGCGACCGCATCGCCGATGCGGAACAGCCGGAAGCGGCCCTCGGGGTTGCTGACCAGGCTCTGGGGCCGGCCGGCGATCAGCGCCCGGTAGTCGACCTCGCCGCGGTTGGCGGACTGCTCCTTGAGCGCGAAGTAGAGCTCGTCCTGCGGCAGGGTACCGTGCTCGACCACGACCTGGTCGACCAGGCGCTCCTCGGTGCGCGCCGCATAGTCGCTGCCGATCAGGGCGGCGAGGCGGTTGCCCGCGCGGCGCACCGCGCGCAGCCGGCTGTTGATCGTGATCCGCACGCCGTGCTCCTGGAAGCAGCGGGCGTAGGCGACGTGGTTGAGGCCGCCGATCTCGGGCGCGAAGAAGCGCTCGGGCGTGACGATCTCGAGCTTGGCGCCGGCCGCGGCCAGCTGCTCGGCCGCCTGCAGGCCGGGGTGGGCGCCGTTGTCGTCGTACAGCAGGACCTCCTGCCCGGGCCTGCGCGTCGCCCGACAGGATGTCCCAGCTCGAGACCACGAGATCCGCGCCGGCGGCCAGCGGCGGGGCGTGGGGCAGGCCGCCGGTCGCGACGATCACCACGTCGGGCTCCTCGGCCAGCACGTCCGCGGCCTCGGCCAGCCGATTGCAGCGCAGCGCGACGCCCTGCTGCTCGCACTGCGCGATGCGCCAGTCGACGATGCCGAGCAGCTCGGCGCGGCGCCGCGCACGGGCGGCGAGACGGATCTGGCCGCCCGGCTGAGCGGCCGCCTCGAACAGCACCACCTCATGGCCGCGCGCGGCCGCGACCCGGGCCGCCTCCAGGCCGGCCGGGCCCGCGCCCACCACCACGACTTTTGTGTGCGGCCCGTCGGCCCTGCCGACCTCGTGGGGCATGGTGGCCTCGCGGCCGGTCGCCGGGTTGTGGATGCAGAGCGCCTCGCGGCCCTCGTAGATCCGGTCGAGGCAGTAGGTCGCGCCGACGCAGGGCCGGATGTCCTGCTCGCGACCCTCGCGGACCTTGCGCGCGATGTGCGGATCGGCGATGTGCGCCCGCGTCATCCCGACCATGTCGAGCTTGCCCGAGGCGATCGCGTGGCGCGCGGTCGCGACGTCGTTGATGCGGGCGGCGTGGAACACCGGAATGCCGAGCGCGGCGCGCACCTCGCCGGCGAAGTCGAGGTGCGGGTGCCGCGGGCGTGCCATGGATCGGGATCACCTCGGCGAGCGCGGCGTCGGTCTCGATGTGGCCGCGGATCACGTTGAGGAAGTCGACCTGGCCGCGCGCGACGAGGCGGCGGCCGATCTCGAGCCCGTCCTCGCGCGAGAGGCCCTGGTCCCAGGCCTCGTCGGCCACCATCCGGATGCCGACGATGAAGTCCGGGCCGACCGCGGCGCGGATCGCGTCCAGCACCTGGAAGGTGAAGCGCAGCCGGTTGTCGAGGCTGCCGCCGTACTCGTCGGTCCGCCGGTTGGTCGCGGGCGACCAGAAGCCGTCGATGCAGATGGCCGTAGGCCTCGAGCTCGATGCCGTCGAGGCCGGCCGCCTGCATGCGCGCCGCGGCGGCGGCGTAGGCCGGGACGATGCGCGCGATGTCCCAGTCCTCGGCCTCCTTGGGGAACGAGCGGTGCGCCGGCTCGCGGACCGGCGAGGGCGCGAGCACCGGCAGCCAGTCGCTGTGGTTCCAGTTGGTGCGCCGGCCGAGATGGGTGATCTGGATCATCACCGCGCCGCCGTGCTCGTGGCAGTCGTCGGCGAGCCGCCGGAGCCAGGGCACGATCTCGTCCCTGTAGGCGTGCAGGTTGCCGAAGGCGGCCGGGCTGTCCTCGGCGACGATCGCCGAGCCCGCGGTCATGGTCAGCGCGATGCCGCCCTTGGCCTTCTCGACGTGGTAGAGCCGGTAGCGGTCCTTGGGCAGGCCGTCCTCGGAATAGGCCGGCTCGTGCGCCGTGCTCATGATCCGGTTCCGCAGCGCCAGATGCTTGAGCCGGAACGGCTGGAGCAGGGGATCCGTGCTGGCCATGATGGGGAAGCGCTCCCGAGTGACGACCCCGCGCCGCAGGACTTGCCAGCGCTGAGGTCGGCGCCTACCGCCGCGCAGCGGTGCCGTCGGCGAAGACGTCTCAACGCGGCTCTTTCCGCCGACGATAGGATCGCCCGGGCGAGGCGTCCAGCCAGGGGCCCCCGCTGCTGCTCAGCCAGCGCCGGGTGGAGCGTCGTGACGGTGGCGCAGCTCCTGCGGCGCGAACCGGTGGCGGAACGGCGTCGTCGGGCTCAGGCGGCCGTTTCCTGATCGAGCCGCCGCAGCAGGAACTCGGCGCTGAACAGGTCGAGGTGGCTGCCGCCGCCGTTCTTGAAGAGCGTGATCTCGTCCGCCGAGCGGCGGCCGGGGGCGCGGCCCTGGCAGAGGTCGAAGAGATCGCCCAGCACGTCCTGCCGGGTGATGGCGCCGCTCGCGAGCGGCTGGACGAGGTCGCCGGATTCCTCGACGGTCGAGCCCGGGTAGTCGACGTGGATGCTGCGCGCGGCGCATGGCCTCGTCGTCCGCCTCGCGCATCGTCGGCGTGTAGGCGCCGACCAGGTCGACGTGGGTCCCGGGCTTGAGCCAGGCGCCGCGCACCAGGGGCTCCGCGGCGAGCGTCGCGGCCGAGACCACGTCGGCCGTGCGCACCGCGGCCGCGAGGTCGTGGGCCGGCTCGGCCGGGATGCCGCGCGCGGCGAGCTCCGCGAGCAGCCGGTCGCGCCGCGGCGCGCTGCGGTTCCAGACCAGGACGCGGGTCGAGCGACGGGCGGACCGCGCGGTGCGCGCCGATCAGGTGCGGGGCGAGCGCGCCGGCGCCGATCATCAAGAGGGTCCTGGCGTCCGCGCGGGCCAGCAGCTTCGCGCCGAGGCCGGAATTGGCGGCGGTCTTGCGCAGCGTCAGCGCGGTGCCGTCGATCACCGCGAGCGGCCGGCCGGTCGTGCCCTCGAACAGCTGGTAGACCGCCTGGACCGTCGGCGGCCCGGCGGCGCGCTCGGCGTTCGCCGGCACGATCGTGACCATCTTGACCCCGAACGCCCGGCCATGCGCCCAGGCCGGCAGCACGAGGAAGCCCTCGCCGACCCGGCCGGCGCCCGGCGGCGGCTCGAGCAGCACGCGGCCGACCAAGGGCGGCGGGGCGCGATGGGCGGCCTCCAGCGCCTCGACCAGCGGCGCATAGTCGAGCAGCCGGTGCACGCTCGCGGCATCGATCAGGCGCAGCTCCATCGCCTCCTCCCGTCGTGCGGCACCAAATCCCGAACTGGCGCCATCGCCCGACGATCGAGCTTTCTGGTCGACCACCACCCTCCCGGTAATCGCATCTTGGCTGAGCCCGCTGGCCAGGTCGATGGCTGAATGCTACGATCGCAGAGCATGACTGCAGGACAGGACAGAATTGGCATGTCCAAGGAGACGATCAGCGTCCGTATCGAAAGCGATAAGAAGGCAGCGCTGGATGCCATCGCCGCGCAGAGCGATCGCGACCTCAGCGTGGTAGTCGAGGAAGCCCTGAGCGCCTACCTCGAGCTGCATGCCTGGCAGGTCGAGCATATCGAGGAAGGCGTACGGCAGGCCGATGCGGGCGAGTTCGCGTCCGAAGCCGAGGTCCGCGAAGCCTTCGCCCCATGGCGGCGCTGACCGAGGTCGACCGGGCAGGAGCTCTCATCGTGATCAGTCAGGCCTCCCCGCCTTAGCCCATGCCATCCGGCTAACTCATCCTCTCCAGCAATGCATGCATTGCCCAACCGCTCGGGAAATAGTCGACCTCCTTGCGACGTACAACTCTTTTAGCCCACTGCTTTTCGTCCCATCCTCTCTGCCACGGATCGGCAAAGATGTATTGATGGACCATTATGATCAGGTATGCGGGATTGAGCCCTCGCTGTTCAGCTTGCTCACAAAGAAGATTGATTGTCTGTTCAACCTTCTCGAATCTGACCTTGTCGTACTTCTCACCCCTCGACCACGCTGTTTCAGTATCGATGTCTATGGACCGAGCAGACTATTAAACATCTGCTGGTAGGCGGCGATCTCGTCGAACTTTAGGTCGACGTAGAAATCATCGACACCCTTGAGCTTCGCCTTGACTTGCTTGAGCCAGAGCATGGCACCGATTTCAGGAAACCGGCTTACGGCCCGCGCCTGTGGTACTCCAGCTCCAAAGTCCGATAATCGGGCCAAACCTTCTTGATGTGCCTGTTTGAGGCTCCCGGCACCGCAAGTTGTTCGAGCGAGTCCGCGTTCTCCTTAGCGAGCCGCTCCCAGAACACCCCAGCGCGGGTATAGGCGGCCGAAACGGTCTGCGGACCATGCTCTTCGGTCGCGTAAGGGAGATCTTCCCAATACTCCTGAGGAATTTGAAGTTGAAACCACCATGTCTTTCCGTAGAGCAATCGGTCGACCTGGAAGACCATCTCACCGTTCGCATCGAGTACCTTCATCATTGTCGATCATTTCTTCCCTTGAAGGCTTCAGCCCACGACAACATCGTGTTGCTCTACGCATGACCTACACGTCCAGATTCACGACCTTGAGCGCGTTGGTCTGGATGAACTCGCGGCGGGGCTCGACGACGTCGCCCATCAGGGTCTCGAAGATCTTGTCGGCCTCGTCGGCGTGGTCGACCCTGACCTGGTAGAGGCTGCGCACCTCGGGGTTGAGCGTGGTCTCCCAGAGCTGCTCGGGGTTCATCTCGCCGAGCCCCTTGTAGCGCTGGATCGCGAGGCCCTTGCGGCCCTGGGCGAGCAGCGCCTCGAGCAGCGCGAGCGGGCCGGCGAGCCGGGTCTCGGCGCGCCTTGCGCTCGAGCGTCGCGGGCTCGGCGAACACCGGCAGCAGGTCCGCCATCGCGGCGTCCAGGCGGCGCGCCTCGGGGCTGCGCGCGATCTGCGGGTCGAGGCGGAAGCGGTCGCGGCGCTCGCCGCGGCGGCGCACGAACACCAGAGCGCCGTCCTCGGCGCGGGCGCCGCTCCAGCTCTCGTTGCTGCGGCTGAGGCGGCCGGCGATCGCGCTGGGCGAAGCCCTGGCCGGCGGCCTGCTCGGTCAGCGCCTCCTCGGCGAGCGCGCCGGCCAGCACCGCGGCCTCGACCAGCTCGGCCGGCAGGCGGCGCTCGAGCGCGTGGATCAGCGAGCCGCCTGGCGCGCCTCCTCGACCAGCTGCGCCAGCGCCTCGCCCTCGGCGAGCGACGCCGTCGGCGCCGCGCAGGCGGGCGTCCTCGAGCCCGCTCGCGATCAGGTAGTCCTCGAGCTCGGCGTCGTTCTTGAGGTAGCGCTCGGCGTTGCCGCGCTTGACCCGGTAGAGCGGCGGCTGCGGCGATGAACAGGTGGCCGGCCTCGATGATCTGCGGCATCTGGCGGTAGAAGAAGGTCAGGAGCAGCGTGCGGATGTGGGAGCCGTCGACGTCGGCGTCGGTCATGATGATGACCTGGTGGTAGCGCAGCTTGCCGAGGTCGAAGTCGTCGCCGGATGCCGGTGCCGAGCGCGGTGATCAGCGTGCCGATCTCGCCCGAGCCCAGGATCTTGTCGAGGCGCGCGCGCTCGACGTTGAGGATCTTGCCGCGCAGCGGCAGGATCGCCTGGAAGGCGCGGTTGCGGCCCTGCTTGGCCGAGCCGCCGGCGCTGTCGCCCTCGACCAGGAAGAGCTCCGCCTTCGCCGGATCGCGCTCCTGGCAGTCGGCGAGCTTGCCCGGCAGGTTGGCGACATCGAGCACGCCCTTGCGCCGGGTCAGCTCGCGCGCCTTGCGCGCCGCCTCGCGCGCGGCCGCCGCCTCGACCACCTTGGCGACGATGATCTTGGCCGGCGCCGGGTTCTCCTCGAGCCAGCGGTTGAGCCCCTCGCCGACCAGGCCCTGGACCACCGGCTGGACCTCGGAGCTGACCAGCTTGTCCTTGGTCTGGGAGGAGAACTTGGGGTCCGGCATCTTGACCGAGAGCACGCAGGTCAGGCCCTCGCGCGCGTCCTCGCCGGAGAGCGTGACCTTCTCGCGCTTGGCGATGCCGCTCTCCTGCGCGTAGGCCTGGATGCTGCGGGTCAGCGGCGCTGCGCAGCCCGATCGAGATGGGCGCCGCCGTCGCGCTGCGGGATGTTGTTGGTGAAGCACAAGGTGGTCTCGTGGTAGCCGTCGTTCCACTCGAGCGCGGCCTGGACCTCGATGCCGTCGCGCTCGCCGGCGATCAGGATCGGCGGCTGGTGGATCGGCGGTCTTGGCGCGGTCGAGATAGCCGACGAAGGCGACGAGGCCGCCCTCGTAGTGCAGGACCTGCTCGACCGGCTCGGCGCTCGCGCTCGTCGCGCAGCAGGATCGTGACGCCGGCATTGAGGAAGGCGAGCTCGCGCAGGCGATGCTCGAGCGTCGCGTAGCTGAACTCGGTGCGGGTGAAGACCTCGATCGAGGGCATGAAGGTGAGCTCGGTGCCGCGCCGCTCGGCGGCGCCGGTCACCGCGAGCGGCGCCTCCGGCTCGCCGCCGCTCGCGAAAGCGCATCATGTGCTCCTGGCGGTTGCGCCAGATCCGCAGCTCGAGCCATTCCGAGAGCGCGTTGACCACCGAGACGCCGACGCCGTGCAGCCCGCCCGAGACCTTGTAGGAGTTCTGGTTGAACTTGCCGCCGGCGTGCAGCCGGGTCATGATCACCTCGGCGGCCGAGACGCCCTCGCCCTCGTGGATGTCGGTCGGGATGCCGCGGCCGTTGTCGCGCACCGTGACCGAGCCGTCGGCGTTGAGGATCACCTCGACCCGGTCGCAATAGCCGGCGAGCGCCTCGTCGATCGCGTTGTCGACGACCTCGAACACCATGTGGTGGAGGCCGGAGCCGTCGTCGGTGTCGCCGATGTACATGCCCGGCCGGCGGCGCACCGCCTCCAGGCCCTCGAGGACCTGGATCGAGGTCGAATCGTAGGTCTCGATTCGCGATCGGCTCGAGGGCGGGGCCGGGCTGGGCGGGACTAGGCTGGGTCATGGCGCGTGCAAGCGTCGAATCCTGAACGGTGAAGAACTGGGCGCGCTCGCCGAGCGGCGCGAACACCGCGGCATCGGTGCCGGTCAGCCAGGCCTGGGCGCCGAGCGCGCAGAGCTCCTCGAACAGCGCGCGCGCGGCGCTCGGGGTCGAGATGGGCCGCGACCTCGTCGAGCAGCAGGAGCGGCTGCTGCTCGCCGGCCGCCGCGCGCAGCCGCGCCTCGGCCAGCACCACCGCGATCAGCAGCGCCTTCTGCTGGCCGGTCGAGCAGTCGCGCGCGGCGCGCCCGGTGGCGCGGTCGCGCACCAGCGAGGTCGCTGCGGTGCGGCCCGATCGCGGTCGTGCCGGCTCTCGCCGTCGGCGCCGCCGGCTGGCGGCGAGCGCCTCGGCGAAGCGCGCCTCGGCGTCGAGCGCGGGCAGCTCGTCCAGCCAGCCCTCGACCGTCGCCGTCGAGCGCGAGCTCGGGCTGCGGCAGCCAGCCGGGCGCCGCCGCGAGCGCGCCGCCGAGGCCGCGGATCGCCTCCCGCCTGGCGGCGGCGATCGCGACGCCGGCGGCCGCGATCCGCTCCTCGAGCACGCGAGCCAGAGCGGGCTCCGGCCGGCCGGCGCGCAGCAGCCGCGGCGCGCTCGCGCAGCGCCATGGCCGTAGCTCGCGACTGCGCCGGCGTGCGCCGGATCGCCGACCAGGACCAGCCGGTCGAGGAAGCGCCGCCGGGCGCCGGCGCCCTCGCTGAACAGGCGGTCCATCGCCGGGGTCAGCCAGACCACGCTCGCCACCTCGGCGAGCGCCGCCTGGCTCGGCGCGGGCGCGCCGTCGATCGCGGACCAGCCGGCGCTCGCGCTCGCCATCCTGGACGCGGCCGGTCGCGAGGTCGACGGCGCCGCGCGGCCCCTCGAGGCGCGCGCCCGACGCTCCAGGCGCCGCCGCCGATCCGGTCGACCTCGGCGAGGCGCGCGCCCGCGCAGGCCGCGGCCGGGGCTGAGGAACGAGATCGCCTCGAGCAGGTTGGTCTTGCCGGCGCCGTTGGGGCCGGTCAGCACGACCGGCCGCGGGTCGATCTCCAGGCGCAACCGCGAATAGGAGCGGAAGTCGTGCAGGCTCAACCGGCGCACGCGCCGACGCCGGCGGCCGCATGGCCGGGTCCGCCCGTCCTGCGGACCGCGCGCCGAGTCCAGCGCGAGCGCCATCACACGCGCATGGGCATCAGCACGTAGAGCGTGCTGCTGTCCTTGGGATCGCGCACCAGGGTCGGCGAGCCGGCATCGGCCAGCGCGAACTCGACCTCGTCGCCCTCGATCTGGCTGTTCATGTCCAGGATATAGCGAGCGTTGAAGCCAATCTCCAGCGGGTCGCTGGCATAGCCGACGTCGAGCTCCTCGACCGCGCGGCCGGCCTCGGGGCTGATCGCCGACAGCGTGAGCCTGCCGCCGGCCGACGCTGAGCTTGATCGCGCGCCCCTTCTCGGTCGCGATCGTGGCGACCCGGTCGACCGCCTCGGACAGCAGCTTGGTCGGCGCGAGCAGGAGCTTGTCGTTGCCGCTCGGGATCACCCGCTGGTAGTCCGGGAAGGTGCCGTCGATCAGGCGCGAGCGCAGCAC
Organism: uncultured Alphaproteobacteria bacterium; assembly: GCA_963753275.1. Classification (GTDB taxonomy): domain Bacteria; phylum Pseudomonadota; class Alphaproteobacteria; order Geminicoccales; family Geminicoccaceae; genus DATAOG01. The sequence continues at coordinate 48,910 of CAVWCE010000056.1, forward strand.
CGCCTCGCCGACCTGGAAGCGGATCCGGGCGGTCGAGAGCGCGACCTCGACCGTCTGCTCGGCGTCGAGCTCGTCGATCAGCTTGCGGACCTCGCCGACCGTCTTGCGCGGCACGATCACCGGCGGCATGCCTTCGGCGCCCGCCGGCAGCGCGGTCTCGACCCGGGCCAGGCGATGGCCGTCGGTCGCGACGCTGCGCAGGCAGCTGGCCGGCGCCCTCGTCGATCGCGTGCAGGAAGATGCCGTTCAGGTAGTAGCGCGTCTCCTCGGTCGAGATCGCGAAGCGGGTGCGATCGATCAGCCGCCGCAGGTCGCCGGCGGCGATGCGCGAAGCTGTGGTCGAGGCCCTCGTCGGTCATCGCGGGGAAGTCGGCGGCCGGCAGGCAGGGCAGATCGAAGGTGCTGCGGCCGGCGCGCAGCGTGATCTCGGCGCCGCTCTCGGCGCGCTCGAGCGTGATCCGGCAGCCCTCCGGCAGCTTGCGCACGACGTCGTAGAGCGTGTGCGCGGGCGCGGTCGTGGCGCCGGGCTGGCTGATCTCGGCCTCGGCCCGCTCGACCACCGACAGGTCCATGTCGGTCGCGGTCAGCGCCAGGCCGCCGTCCTGCGGCCTCGAGCTTGACGTTGGAGAGGATCGGGATCGTCGTGCGCCGCTCGACGACGCTCTGGACATGGGCGAGCGACTTGAGCAACGCGGCCCGCTCGATGGCTAGCTTCATGATCGCGCCAAAATCCCAAGTTGTTGCGGGCACGTCGCGGCCCAGGTCCAGCGGCGCGGGCAGCGGTCGACGGCGGCGCGCGCGCGATCCCGCGCCTGCCGGGATCGGGAACCTAGCACCAATGGTCTGACGAGGCAGCAAAAAACTGCGCCCGCGCGGGCCTGAGCCAGGCCCGCGGGCTCAGCCGGTGAGCAGGCGGCGCAGCTGCTCGATGTCGTCGTTGAGCACCGCATCGACCGCGCGCAGCTCCTCGATCCGGCGGATCGCGTGCATCACCGTGGTGTGGTCGCGGCCGCCGAACTTGCGCCCGATCTCGGGCAGCGAGCGCGGGGTCAGCTGCTTGGTCAGATACATCGCGACCTGGCGCGGCCGGGCGACCGCGCGGGCGCGGCGCGCCGACAGCATGTCGGCCATGCGCAGCCCGTAGTGCTCGGCGACGCGCTTTTGGATGTCCTCGATCGTGATCCGCCGCTCGTGGGCGCGCAGCAGGTCCTGCAGCGACGTCCTGCGCGATCGCCAGCGTGATCGCGCGGCCGACCAGGGTCGCCTGGGCGATCACCCGGTTGAGCGCGCCCTCGAGCTCGCGCACGTTGGCGGTGATCCGCTCGGCGAGGAACTCGAGCACCTGGTCGGGCACCTCGGCCTCGTGGGCGAGCAGCGCGGCCTTGCGGCGCAGGATGTCGAGGCGCAGCTCGTAGGTGGTCGGGTGGATGTCGACCACGAGCCCCCAGCCGAGGCGCGAGCGGATGCGCTCCTCCAGCCCGAGCAGCTCGGACGGGCTGCGATCGGCCGAGACCACGATCTGCCGGCCGCGGTCGACCAGCGTGTTGAAGGTGTGGAAGAACTCCTCCTGGGTGCTGCCCTTGCCGCCGATGAACTGGACGTCGTCGACCATCAGCACGTCGGCCGAGCGGAACAGCTCCTTGAAGCTCATCGTGTCCTTGAAGCGCAGCGCCTTGATGAACTGGTACATGAACTTCTCGGCCGACAGGTAGACCACCTTGCGGCCGGGGTTCTGGCGGCGGATCTGCCAGGCGACCGCGTGCATCAGATGGGTCTTGCCGAGCCCGACGCCGCCGTAGACGAACAAGGGGTTGAACGGCGGCGCCTCGAGCTCGGCGACCCGCCTGGCGGCGGCGAAGGCGAGCTCGTTGGGCGGGCCGACGACGAAGCTCTCGAAGGTGCAGCGCGGGTCGAGCGGCGCGCCGATGTCGTTCTCGGGCGGCGCCTCGGCCGCGGGCCGGCGAGCGGCGCCGAGCGGCGGCGGCGCGGGCCGGCCGGGCGCCGGCGACGCCGGCGGCGGCTCGGCGGCCGTGGGCGTGCGCGGCGGCGCCGACCACCAGCGCGACCCCGCCGATCGCCGGATTGAGCCGGTGCCAGAGCGCCCGGATGCGGTCGGCGTAGTGGGCCGCGACCCAGTCGCGCAGGAAGCGCGTGGGCACCGCGAGCAGCACCCGATCGCCCTCGATCCCGCTCAGCTGCAGCGGCGCCAGCCAGGTGCGGTAGGTCGGTCTCCCCGAACTCCGCGCGCAGCATCCCCTGGACCTGCGACCACTGCTGGTCCAGGCCGGGCGTGGCGCTCTTGGGTTGGAGGTTCATGGGGACCTCAGGATCGCTACCGACTACCCAGCCTGCCCACGCCGGAGGACGCTAGCATGGACATGAGACGCCAAAATATTCATCGTCCTTGGACACGAAAGGTCCCCGCCTGATCGCCAAGTATCGACTCGCGATCTGAAAGACGCCCTGTTGTCGAAGCGGAACGCAAGAGGCTCAGCTCTTGCCGGGCAGGATAGTCCGCGTCGCGCGGCATGGCAAGGTGATCGAAAGGAGAACGTCAAATATCGCCTGTGAGTTGAGAAGTATTAGCGAGCGCTCGAAAAGTCTCGATCGCTGTCCTATCGCAGAAATTTCGCTCAATTACCGGCAAAATTATTCGCCGTGAGCTCAATCCTGGTAACACAGGCGCAAGCACTGGCCAGGCTCGGCCCGGCGCGGGCAGCAGTTTCGCCTCTAAGGAGACGGGGCGGTCAGGCTGTTCACTTTTCTCGAAAGGCGGGAGATGCGCCGGGATGCGGTGTTCAGCTTGAGCACCTGCCGGGTCACCGCGCGGCGGATTTCCGGCTCCGCGACCTGTAGTGCGTCGCGCGCCGCATCGGCATCGCCGCGCGGCGACCGCCTGCTCAACCCTTTTGATGAACGTCCGGACGCGGCTGCTGCGGGCGCGGTTGATCGCGGTCCGCTTGGCCGTCTGGCGGATCCGCTTCTTCGCGGAACGGTGGTGCGCCATCGCGTAGTGCCTTGCTTGCGGGGGTTCGAGGCGAGCGCTATAGCGCCGCGGCGCCGAGCCGTCAACGGCCGACCAGCGGGCCGAAAGCCCGGTCAGCGGTTGCTGAACGTCGGGGTGCGCTTCTCGATGAAGGCCTGCATGCCCTCCTGGCGATCTTCGCTCGCGAATGTGGCGTAAAAGACACGGCGCTCGAACCGAATGCCCTCCTGCAGGCTGGTCTCGTAGGCGACGTTGACCGCCTCCTTGGCGAGGGCGACGATCGGCTGCGACTTCTCGGCGATCGTCCCGGCGAGCTTGAGCGCCTCGTCGAGCAGATCGGCGAGCCGGCACCACCCGCGCCACGAGGTTGGCCCGCTCGGCCTCCTCGGCGTCCATCATGCGGCCGGTGAGGATCATCTCCATCGCCTTGGACTTGCCGACCGCCCGGGTCAGCCGCTGGGTGCCGCCGGCGCCGGGCAGGGTGCCGAGATTGATCTCGGGCTGGCCGAACCTCGCGTTGTCGGCGGCGATGATCACGTCGCACATCATCGCCAGCTCGCAGCCGCCGCCGAGCGCATAGCCGGCGACCGCGGCGATGATCGGCTTGCGGCGCGCGGCGACCCGCTGCCAGGGCGCGATGAAGTCGCTCTGGTAGGCGGCCATGAAGTCCAGCTCCTGCATCTCCTTGATGTCGGCGCCGGCGGCGAACGCCCGCTCCGAGCCGGTGATCACCACGACCGCGATCTGGGGGTCGCCCTCGAACAGGTCGAGCGCCTGGTTGAGCTCGCCGATCAGCTCCGCATTCAGCGCGTTCAGCGCCTTCGGCCGGTTCAGGGTGATCAGCCCGACCGGGCCGCGGCTCTCGACCAGGATGGTCTCGTACGCCATGCGTATGTGCTCCCCGTGCTCGACGCCTGCGGTCGAGGTGCAACTCGTGACACCGGCCGCGGGCTGGCGCGCGCGGCCGGGAAAAGCGACCCGGTATTAAGACCAAGCGCCCCTGGAGCGTCCAGCCCCGATTTGGTCGCGGTGGCGAAGGGCCGAGCCGCTCAGCGCTGGCAGCCGGGGCACCAGAAGGTCGCGCGCTGGCCCTGGACGAGCTTGCGGATCGGCCGCGCGCACACCGTGCAGGCGAGCCCGGCACGGCCATAGACCGCGAAGCGGTCCTGGAAGAAGCCGAGCTCGCCGTCGGCCTGGACGTAGTCGCGCAGGCTCGAGCCGCCGGCCGCGATCGCCTCGCCCAGCACCGTGCGGATCGCCGCCGCGAGGCGCGCGGCCTGGGCCGGCCGCAGGAACCCCGCGACCCGGCGCGGCGACAGCCGCGCGCGCTACAGGCTCTCGCAGGCGTAGATGTTGCCGACCCCGACCACCAGGCGCTGGTCCATCAGCGCGACCTTGAGCGGGCTGCGGCGGCCCGCCAGGACCTGCGCCAGGGCGGGACCGGTGAAGCCGTCGGCGAGCGGCTCGAGGCCGAGGCCGGCGAGCCGCGGGTGCGCGCCGAGCCCGGCGGTCGGGGCGAGGTCGAGCATGCCGAAGCGGCGTGGGTCGACGAAGCGCAGGCGGGCGCCGTCGTCGAAGCCGAAGGTCAGATGCTCGTGCGGGCCGGCCGGCGGCCCGTCGAACAGCAGGCGGCCCGACATGCCGAGGTGGAGCAGGAGCGTGTGGCCGTCGTCGAGCGCGGCCAGGATGTACTTCGCGCGGCGCGCGAAGCCCTCGATCCGGCGCCCGACCAGGCGCTCAGGCAGGCGCGCCGGCAGCGGGAAGCGCAGGTCGGGGCGGCGCTGCTCGAGGCTGGTGATGCGGCGCGCGACCAGACGCGCGGCGAGCCCGCGCATGATGGTCTCGACTTCCGGCAGCTCGGGCATCTGGCGCCGTCCCGCTGGCGCGCCGGCCGGGCGCTTGTCCCGGCCCCCGCGCTCCCCTAAAAGCGATCGAACTCAGCCGCGCCGCGGCTTCGCGAGGCGTGCGAACCATGACCGACCCCGCCGACCACGCGCCCGAGCGGCTCGCCTCCTCGTTCGGCTACCAGGAGGTGCCGCCCGAGGACAAGTCCCGCCTGGTCGGCGACCTGTTCGCCCGGGTCGCCGGCCGCTACGACCTGATGAACGACCTGATGAGCGGCGGCGTGCATCGCCTGTGGAAGGCGGCGCTGATCGACTGGCTGGCGCCGCGGCCCGGGCATGCGCCTGCTCGACGTCGCGGGCGGCACCGGCGACATCGCCTTCCGGGTGCTCGAGCGGGTCGCCCGGCGCGGCGGCGAAGCACCCGAGGTGATCGTCTGCGACGTCAACCCGGCGATGCTCGAGGTCGGCCGCGACCGCGCGCTCGACCACAACCGGCTGGGCAGCCTGCGCTGGCTGTGCGCCGACGCCGAGGCGCTGCCGCTGCCGGCGCGCAGCGTCGATGCCTACACCATCGCCTTCGGCATCCGCAACGTCACCCGGATCGAGCGCGCGCTGGCCGAGGCTCAGCGCGTGCTTCGGCCGGGCGGGCGCTTCCTCTGCCTCGAGTTCTCGACCCTGCAGCTGCCGGGCCTCGACTGGCTCTACGACGCCTATTCCTTCGTCGTCCTGCCCTGGCTCGGCCAGCAGGTCGCGGGCGACCGCGCGGCCTACCAGTATCTGGTCGAGAGCATCCGCCGCTTTCCCGATCAGGCGACCTTCGCGCGCCTGATCGAGCGCGCGGGGCTCGGCCGGGTCCGCTATCGCAATCTCTCCGGAGGCATCGCGGCGCTGCACTCGGCCTGGCGCCTCTAGCGGATGCTGCGCTCGAGCCGCCATCTCTGGCGCCTGCTCGGCATCGGGCGCTGCCTCGCGCGCCACAACGCGCTCTTCCCGCTCGAGCTCCTGCCGCTGCCGGAGGTGGTCCTGCGCCTCGCCCGCCGGCTGTCGCGCCAGGACGCGCCGGGGCGGCCGGGCCAGCGTCTGGCCGCCGCGCTGCAGGAGCTCGGCCCGAGCTTCATCAAGCTCGGCCAGAGCCTCGCCACCCGCGCCGACCTGCTCGGCCAGGAGCTGGCCGCCGATCTCTCGCAGCTGCAGGACGACCTGCCGGCGTTCGACAGCGCGCTCGCCCGCCAGCTGATCGAGCGCGAGCTCGGCCGGCCGTTGCCTGAGCTGTTCACGAGCTTCGACGACCGGCCGGTCGCGGCGGCCTCGATCGCCCAGGTGCACTTCGGCGTCACCGCCGCGGGCGAGGAGGTCGCGATCAAGGTGCTGCGGCCCGGCATCGAGCGCCAGATGGTGCGCGACATCGACTTCTTCGCCTGGATCGCGACCTGGGTCGAGCGCCTCCAGCCCGGCTTCCGCCGCCTCAAGCCGATCAAGGTGGTCGAGACCTTCGCGCTCTGGACGCGGCTCGAGATGGACCTGCGCCTGGAGGCGGCCGCCGCCTCCGAGCTCGCCGAGAACTTCGCGGGCGACCAGGGCTTCCGCGTGCCGCGGGTCGACTGGCAGCGCACCGCGCGCCGGGTGCTGACGCTCGAGCGGGTCAGCGGGATCGCCTCCGACGAGCGCGCCGCGCTGATCGCCGCGGGCTTCGATCCCGACCAGATCCTCGCGCGCGCGGCCGAGAGCTTCTTCAAGCAGGTGTTCCGCGACGGCTTCTTCCACGCCGACATGCATCCCGGCAACATCTTCATCGACGCCAAGGGCGACCTGGTGCCGGTCGACTTCGGCATCATGGGCCGGCTCGACCGGCCGACCCGGCGCTACCTCGGCGAGATGCTGCTGGGCTTCCTGTCGCGCCGACTACCAGCGGGTCGCGGACGTCCACTTCGCCGCCGGCTACGTGCCGGCGGACCAGGACAAGGCGGCGTTCATGCAGGCCTGCCGGGCGATCGCCGAGCCGATCCGGGGCCGGCCGCTGGCCGAGATCTCGATCGGCCGCCTGCTCGGCCAGCTGTTCGAGGTCAGCGAGACCTTCGCGATGGAGACCCAGCCGCAGCTGCTGCTGCTGCAGAAGACCATGGTGGTGGCCGAGGGCGTCGGCCGCGCGCTCAATCCCGAGCTCAACATGTGGCAGCTCGCCCAGCCGCTGATCGAGAACTGGATCGCCGCCAACCTCGGGCCGCAGGCGCAGCTGCGCAGCGCGGTCGAGGACGGGCTCGAGACCGCCCGCCGGCTGCCGCATCTGGTCGAGCGCGGCGAGCGCATCCTCGACAGCGTGGCGAACGGCGGCATGCGGCTCCACCCGCAGTCGCTCGAGGCCCTGATCGAGGGCCGCAGGCCGCTTCTCCGGCCGGCTGCTGCTGCCCTGGGCGCTTTGCCTGCTGCTCGGCGGGCTCGTGCTCGGCATGCTGCTGCACTGAGGGGCGCTGCCCGGCCGCGCAATCTACAGCACCGAGCCGCAGCAGCGATCTGCCCCCGCCGATCTTGCCGAAGGGCCCGCGGTCACTCATCTCACGTCGAGGGTCATCGAGCCAGGCACGGGACGGCGGAGCGGTGCAGGGACAGAGGGTTCTGCTGATCATCGCCGGCGGCATCGCGGCCTACAAGAGCCTCGAGCTGATCCGCCGGCTGCGCGAGCGCGGCGCGGCGGTGCGCTGCATCCTGACCCGCGCCGGCGCCGAGTTCGTGACCCCGCTCGCGGTCGCCAGCCTGTCCGGCGAGAAGGTGTTCAGCGACCTGTTCTCGCTCACCGACGAGGCCGAGATGGGGCACATCCGGCTGTCGCGCGAGGCCGATCTCGTGGTGGTCGCGCCGGCGACCGCGGATCTGATCGCGAAGATGGCCCACGGCCTGGCCGACGACCTGGCCTCGACCGCGCTGCTCGCGACCGACAAGCCGGTGCTGATCGCGCCGGCGATGAACCCGGAGATGTGGGAGCATCCGGCGACCCGGCGCAACGTCGCGCAGCTCGGGGCCGACGGCGTCCGCCAGGTCGGCCCGGCGCCGGGCGACATGGCCTGCGGCGAGACCGGCGTCGGGCGCATGGCCGAGCCGGACGAGATCGTGGCCGCGATCGCGGCGCTGCTGGCGCCGGCCGCGCGGCCGCTCGCCGGCGTCCGCGCGCTGGTCACCAGCGGGCCGACGGTCGAGGCGATCGACCCGGTGCGCTTCATCGCCAATCGCTCGTCGGGCAGGCAGGGCCATGCGATCGCCGCGGCGCTCGCCGCCGCCGGCGCCGAGGTGGCCCTGGTCAGCGGGCCGGTCCACGAGCCCGACCCCGCGGGCGTGACCGTGGTGCGGGTGGAATCGGCGCGGGCGATGCTCGCGGCCTGCCAGGCGGCGCTGCCGGTCGAGGTCGCGGTCTGCGCGGCGGCGGTCGCCGACTGGCGGGTGGCGGAGCCGCAGGCGCAGAAGCTCAAGAAGCGGGCGGGCGGACGCGCCGCCGACCCTGGTCCTGGCGGAGAACCCGGACATCCTCAAGACCTTGGCCCGGCCCGGCCCGGCGCGGCCGGCGCTGGTGATCGGCTTCGCCGCCGAGACGGAGGATCTGGAGGGCAATGCGCGCCGCAAGCTGGCAGCCAAGGGTTGTGACTGGATCGTCGCCAATGACGTTTCGATGGAACAAGGTACTTTCGGCGGCGTTTACAACACCGTGAAACTGGTTCGCGCCGACGCTGAGCCCGAGGCTTGGCCGAAACTTTCCAAAGCCGAGGTCGCCGCGCGACTCGTGGTGCGCATCGCGGCGCATTTGCGCGCCGCCGCGAGCGGCCGCCGCCTGACTGCGCCGAGCACGCCGGGCGAGGGTCGGAACGCCTGAGGTTGGCAATCGAAACGCGGGACGTGTCGTCATGTTGAGGCCATCCAAGAAGCTGGTTCTCGCGCTCGAGGCGGTCGCCGACATCGCCTACCACGGCGGCGCCGAGCCGGTGCAGAGTCAGGACATCGCGCGCCGTCTGGTGCTGCCGCGCCGCTACCTCGAGCAGGTGATGCAGCAGCTGGTGCGGGCCGGGATCCTGCGCGGCGTCCGCGGCCCGCGCGGCGGCTACCGGCTGGCGCGCGAGCGGCGCCGGGTCAGCGTCGGCGACGTGGTGCGCGTGGTGCGCGGTATCGAGGACCTGCCGGCGCAGGAGGACCTCGCCTCGTCCTCCAAGCTCGGCCGCAGGGTGATCGGCCCGTTCTGGGCGGCGACCGAGCAGGAGCTGATGGCGCGCCTCGACCGGGTCACGATCGACGACCTGTGCCGGCGCGCCGAGGAGCAGGGCGTCGCCAGCGAGGCCGAGCGCACCGTCGACTACGCGCTCTGACCGCCTGGCCGCGGCCGCTGCGCAATCCCATCCGCATCGCCGCCAGGATCCGGCGCTTACGTGCGACAACGCCGCTGGCATACCGCCGGCGGAGCCGGATCGCGCGCATCGGCCGGCCGCCGCTATCGGTTCCCCAGGTGCCGGCGGCCCCTACCGGCCGACAGCGCCGCGCGTCCGCCGGGACCGCAGCCGCCGCCTGCAGCCGCCGGTCGAGCGGCCTCAAAGCTGGGCCCGGAGCGCGTTGGCGCGGCTCTCCAGCTCCTCGGCCTCGTCGTACTGCCGCAGCTCGCGCAGCACCTCGGCCAGATTGCGGATCGTGGTCACCAGCTCGGGGTGGTCGGGACCGAGCGAGCTCTCCTCGATCGACAGCGCCCGCCGCAGCAGCGGCTCGGCCTTGACGTAGGCGCCACGGTCGTAGTGCAGCAGCGCCAGGTTGTTGAGCCCGAGCGCCAGGTTCGGATGGTCGGGGCCGAGGCTCTTCTCGTCGATGCTGAGCGCCCGGGTATAGAGCGGCTCGGCCTCGTCGAAGCGGCGCTGGGTGCGATAGAGCTCGGCCAGGTTGTTGAGGGTCAGCGCGAGCTCCGGGTGGGCCGGGCCGAGCGTCGTCTCCTTGATCGCGATGCTGCGCCGGTAGAGCTCCTCGGCGGTCGCGTAGTCGGCCTTGGCGAAGTGGGCGACCGCGAGATTGTTCAGGCTCTGCGCGGTCTCGGGATGGTTGGAGCCAAGGCTCTTCTCGCGGATCGCGAGCGCCCGGCGGTGCAGCTCGATCGCCTCGTCGAGCTGGTCCTGGATGCGATGCAGCTCGGCCAGGTTGGAAAGCGTCGTGGCGAGCGACGGATGCTCGGGACCCAGCGCCTTCTCCTCGACCTCCAGCGCCTGCTGATACAGCGGCTCGGCCTCGTCGTAGCGGCCCTGCGCATAGTAGAGGGTGGCCAGGTTCTGGCGCGTCTCGGCGGTGGTCAGGTGGTCCTCGCCGTAGGACGCCGTGCGGATCTCGAGCGCGCGCCGGTAGAGCGGCTCGGCCGCCTCGAAGCGGCTCTGGCTGGCGTACAGCACGCCCAGGTTGTTGAGCGTCTGGGCGACCTCGGGATGCTTCGCGCCGAACGCCTTCTCGCGGATCTCGAGCGCGCGCTGATGCAGCTTCTCGGCGTCGTCGTAGCGGCCGAGCACCCGGTACAGCTCGGCGAGGTTGTTGCAGCTCTGCGCCACGTCGGGATGCTCGGGCCCGAGCGCCCCCTCGCGCATCGTCGAGCGATTCGCGATAGTGGGGCTCGGCGGCCAGGTACTGGCCCTGGGCGTGCAGGATGTAGGCGAGATTGTTGACGCTGGTGGCGCGGCGCGGGTCGGCGTCGCTGTACGTGTCGCTCAGGCGCAAGGCCTCGCGAAACAGCCCTTCGGCGTCGCCGAACCGGCCCTCGTCCGCGGCCCGCAGACCGGCCTTGCTGACCTCGTACCATTCGTCGCCCTGCGCCCAGCCCGGCGAGGCGACGAGGGTGAGCAGGGCAACCAGCAGGCCGACGAGCATGCGCCAGGGTTCGATCGCCATGCTCCCTCCCATGTTGACACCTGTAGGGTCACCGCGAACCATAGGTGACCCTATCAATGATATAGTTAACAGCTGGTGCAGATTTCCCACCAAAGAACAGGTATCTCTCGCTGCGATGCGGGCCGCCCCGGTGCCGAGCGCCAGCAGACCCGCTTGACCGATCGACCGCCGGTCGACTCGACGGTTTGCGCCTGGTGCCACCCACGACCTTGGCCGCCGCCGACTTTGCCGGCTCGGAGGGCACGTTTCAAGGACAAACCCGCGCTCGCCGGCTGTGATGGCCGAGCCGGATGCGCCGGTGCTCGAGGTGCGGCGCGAGCCCCGGCTGGGCGTGGGTGATCGCTCAGGCAGAGAGACACTAAACGGGTGATTTCAAGTCGATTTCGAGACCTGGCGCGGCGCGGTCAGCCGAGCGACGGCTTGCTCGGTGATCCCAGACGGGCGATAGTGGGCGTCGTGAGGGGGAGGTCGCCATGATGCATCGCCATCACGACATGGGAGGTGAGCCCGCGGGGCCGGTGGTGCCGGAAGAGCACGACTATGCGGCCTGGGAGAAGCGGGTCGATGCCATCCTCCGCCTGCTCACCGCGCGCGGGGTGATGACCGTCGACGAGCTTCGGCGCGGCATCGAGGAGCTCGGCCCCGGCGCCTACGACGAGCTCTCCTACTACCAGCGCTGGATCGCCTCGATCGGCAACAACCTGGTCGAGAAGGGCGTGGTCACGGTCGACGAGCTCGGCCGCAAGCTCGCCGAGGTCGAGGCGCGCTGGCGCGCCGAGGGGCGCCCCGGCGCAGTGGCGCGATGAGTGACCGCTTCGCCATCGGCGACCGGGTGCGGGTGCGCGCCGCCTTTCCGCCGGGCCATGTCCGCACCCCTCACTACCTGCGCGGCAAGCGCGGCGAGATCCTGAGCGTTCTCGGCCGCTTCGCCAATCCCGAGGAGCTCGCCTACGGCCGCGACGGCCGGCCGGAGCGCGCGCTCTACCGGGTCCGTTTCGCGCAGGCGGATCTCTGGCAGGACGACCGTGGCGCCGCCCGCGACAGCGCGGTCGCCGACATCTTCGAGCATTGGCTCGAGCCGGCCGAGGAGGGCGGGCCATGACCGCGCATGCCGAGCATCGCCATCAGCATCCGCACCCCGGCCGATCGGATCTCGAGGACCAGGCCTTCGACCACTACCAGCTGATGGCGGAGGCGATCGGCGAGCTGCTGATCGCGAAGGGCGTGTTCGGAGCCGCGGACCTGCGCCGCACGCTCGAGGCGGTCGACGCGCGCTCGCCTGCGGATGGCGCGCGGCTGGTCGCGCGCGCCTGGCGCGACCCGGCGTTCCGGGCGCGCGTGCTGGAGGACGTCAATGCCGCCGCGCGCGAGCTCGGCATCGACGTCGGCGCGGTCCGGATCCAGGCGTTGGAGAACACCCCTCGGCTGCACAACGTCGTCGTCTGCACGCTGTGCTCCTGCTACCCGCGCGGTCTGCTCGGCCTGCCGCCCGACTGGTACAAGGCGCGCGCCTATCGTTCGCGCACGGTGCGCGAGCCGCGCGCGGTGCTCGCCGAGTTCGGCACCCGCATCCCGGACGAGGTCGAGATCCGGGTCCACGACAGCACCGCCGACCTGCGCTACCTGGTCCTGCCGCTGCGCCCGCCCGGCAGCGAGGAGATGAGCGAGGCGGAGCTCGCCGCGTTGGTCACCCGCGACTGCCTGATCGGGACCGCCGTCCCGGAGGTCCGGCCGTGACTCTGCGCACCGGCGACGACTACCGCGACAGCCTGCGCGACGGCCGCGCGGTCTGGATCGAGGGCGAGAGGGTCCTGGACGTCCCGAGCCACCCCGCGTTCCGGCCGATCGTCGACGCCCGGGCGCGGATCTACGATCTCGCGCACGAGGCCGCGCTGCGCGATCTGCTGACCTTCGCCGATCCGGCGAGCGGCGAGCGCCGGCTGGTCGCCCACAAGCTGCCGCGCTCCGCCGCCGACTGGCAGGCCAAGCGCGCCGCGGTCGACGCCACCCTGGATGCGCTGGGCGGCGTGGTCACGCGCGTCGGCGACGAGACCATGGGCGAGCTCTGGTCGCTCTACGACGGCCAGGACGTGCTCAACGAGGTCGACCCGCGCTTTGCCGACCACATCCGCCACCACGTCCTGCGGGTCGAGCGGAGCGACGTCTTCCACGTCTCGGCCAACACCGATCCCAAGGGCGACCGCTCCAAGCGGCCGCAGGAGCAGGACCCCGACATGCTGCTCCACGCGGTCCGCGAGAGCGACGCCGGGATCGTGGTGCGCGGCGCCAAGTACGAGACCGCGGCGGCCTACGCCCACCAGGCCTTCGTCAAGCCGACGATCGCCAACTGGGGCGACGCCGAGCTCTCGGACTACGCGGTCGGCTTCGTGGTGCCGATGAACGCCCCGGGGCTGAAGCACATCTGCCGCGCCGGCTTCGCCGGCCGGCGCCCGCTCGCGGACTACCCGATCTCGAACCGCTTCGACGAGGTCGACACGCTGCTCGTGTTCGACGACGTGCTGGTCCCCTGGGAGGACGTGCTGTTCTACCGCCACACCCGGGCGGCGAGCTTCATCCGCTCCTGCCTGCACCGCTACAGCGCGTTCCCGTTCGTCCAGCGAATCCAGCGGCTGGCCGAGCTGATGATCGGCGCGGCGCTGTTCAACCTTCGCCAGACCGGGCTCGAGAAGCAGCCGGCGGTGCGCGAGAAGCTGGCATCGCTCGCCTGCTACCGCGAGACCATCAACGCCCATCTCACCGCCGCGATCGCCGCCGCCGAGGAGAGCCCGGCCGGCCTGCTGATGCCGAACCAGGCGCTGCTCTACAGCGGCCGGGTGCACGCCTGCTCGCGACTGCCCGAGATGATGCACCTGACGCGCGAGCTGTGCGGCGGCCAGATCTGCCTGACGCCCGACTGGGCGAGCTTCGAGAGCCCCGAGACCGGGCCCTGGCTGGAGAAGTTCTACAGCGTCAACGAGGCCTGGCGGGCCGAGGACCGCTTCAAGCTGCTGGCCTTCGCGCGCGACCTGTTGAACTCGGACTACGCCGGCCACCGCATGACCTTCGAGCTGTTCGCCCAGTCGCCGCCGTTCGCCCACCTGAACGCGGTCTACACCAACTTCGACTGGGAGAAGCCCCTCGACCTCGTCCAGCAGGCCGCCGGGCTGCTCCGATCGGGTGCGGTGACCCGGCCACGGCCGCCCCTCGAAGACGGCCGCACCGCGATTCGGCGCAGCAGAGATGGCCCACGAGCGACTGCGCAAGTTCAACACCCGCGACACCTATCCCGAGCAGCGGCTCGACAACGACCTCTGCCAGGTGGTCAAGGCGCGCGGCACGATGGTGTTCGTGCGCGGCCAGGTCGGGCAGGACCTCGCGACCAGCGCCTCGGTCGCGCAGGGCGATCCCGCCGGCCAGGCCGAGCGGGCGATGGCGAACGTCGCCCTGCTGCTCGAGGAGGCCGGCGCCCGCCTCGAGGACGTCTGCAAGCTCACGATCTACCTCACCGATCCGCGCTACCGCGAGCCGGTCTACCGCACCGTCGGCGCATGGCTGAAGGGCGTGTTCCCGGTGTCGACCGGGCTCGTCGTCTCGGCGCTCGCGCGGCCGGAGTGGCTGGTCGAGATCGACGTGGTCGCGGTGATCCCGGATGACGCGGCCGCGCGGCCGGGGGCGTCGGGCATGACCTTCTCGATCGCCGGCCGCTGCCCTGCTACCGGCGCGCTCGGCTGCGCCGTGACCTCGTCCTCGATCGCGGTCGCCAGCCGCTGCGCCTTCGTCCGCGCCGGCGTCGGCACGGCGCTGAGCCAGAACGTCACCGACCCGCGCCTCGGCCCGCGGGCGCTCGACCTGATGGCCGGCGGGGCGCGCGCGACCGAGGCGCTCGGCGCGCATCCAGGACGAGGCGCCGCACCTCGCCTGGCGCCAGCTCGGCGCGGTCGATCGCAACGGCGGCACCGCGCACTTCAGCGGCGCGCGCGCGCTCGGCCGCCACGCCGCCGCCGAGGGCGAGGGCTGCGTCGCGCTCGGCAACCTGCTGGCCGACCCCGGCGTGCCGCAGGCCATGATCCGCGCCTTCGAGCAGGCCAGGGGGCACCTCGCCGAGCGCCTGGTCCTGGCCCTCGAGGCGGGTCTCGCCGCGGGCGGCGAGGAGAGCCCGGTGCGCTCCGCCGGGCTCCTGGTCGCCGACCGGCAGCCCTGGCCGGTGGTCGATCTGCGGGTCGACTGGCACGAGCGGCCGATCGCGGCGCTGCGCGCGCTCTGGACCGAGTACGCGCCGCAGCTCGAGGCCTACGTGACGCGCGCCCTCGATCCCGATGCCGCGCCCGGTTTCGGCGTGCCCGGCGCGCGCTGACCCGGGCTTGCCGGAACCGCTGGGCCGGCGACCCGTTGCCTCCAGGGTCGGCAGCCTCGGCAACCTTCTCGGACAGATCCGGCGATCATGACAGGCGTGACCCTCGACCCTGCCGCGACGCGCGCGAGCGGCGCTCCGGCCCGCTGCGGCGAGTGCGCGCTCAAGGTGCTGATCGTGGTCGGCCATCCGCGCGCGGGCAGCCTCAGCCAGGCGCTCGCCGGCGCCTATGGCGCGGGGGCGCGGCGCGCCGGGATCGAGGTGCAAGAGCTCGACCTCGCCGCGCTGGAGTTCGACCCCAACGTCCGGACCCGCGAGTTCGGCGAGCAGGTCGTCGAGGACGACCTGCGCCGCGCGCAGGCGCTGATCGCCTGGGCCGACCATCTGGTGTTCGTCTACCCGACCTGGTGGGGCACCATGCCGGCGCTGCTGAAGGCCTTCCTCGACCGCGCGCTGGCGCCGGGCTTCGCCTTCCGGGAGAGCGCCAACCCGGGCTACGTCCCTCTGCTGACCGGCAAGACCGCCGAGCTCTTGACGACCATGGACACGCCGCGCTGGGTCTGGCGCTGGATCTACGGCGCGCCGGGCGACCGGGCGATGGCGCGGGCGATCCTCGGCTTCTGCGGCATCGAGGTCGCGCGCATCGCGCGCTTCGGTCCGGTCAATCGATCGACGCTCGGGCAACGTCGCGCCTGGCTCGCCGCCGCGGAGGCGCGCGGCGCGGCCCTGCGCGCCGGCCCGTCCCGCCCGCCCGGCGGGCGCGCCGCAAGCTCTCGAGCTGGCTCCGGGCGCTGCGGCTGCAGTTCTATCCGATGACCTGGCTCGCCTACCTGATCGGCGCGCTCGCCGCGGCCGCGCCGAGCGGAGGCTTCGATGGCACCGCGTTCTGGCGCGGGCTGCTCTGCCTGTTCTTCATCGAGGTCGCAACCGTGCTCGCGAACGAGCACTACGACTTCGAATCCGACCGCCGGAACCACAACCATGGGCCGTTCACCGGCGGCTCGCGCGTGCTGGTGACCGGCGCGCTGAGCTTTGCCGAGGTCCGCGCAGGCATCGCCCTCGCCCTCGCGCTTGCGCTGCTCAGCGCGCTCTGGCTGCTCGCCGCCACCGCGGCGTCCGCTGCCGTGGTTCTGCCGCTGCTCGGCATGATCGCGGTGCTGGCGCTCGGCTACACGGTGCCGCCGCTCAGGCTCAGCTACCGGGGCCTGGGCGAGCTCGACGTCGGCCTCACCCACAGCCTCGGCGCGATCCTCACGGGCTTCGTCGTCCAGGGCGGCGCCTGGACCGCGGCCGAGCCCTGGCTCCTGAGCTTGCCGCTGTGCCTCGCCGTGCTGCCGGGCATCACGCTCTCCGGCGTGCCCGACTACGACGCCGATCGCGCGGTTGGCAAGCGCACGCTCGTGGTGCGGGCGGGCCTGCGCGGCGCCTACGCGATCGCGGCGCTGTGCATCGTGCTCGCGGCCGCCGCCGCGCTGGCGCTGCAGCGGGGCGCGGCGGTGGGCGACCTGCTCGCCGGCATCGAGTACGGCGTGCTGCCGCATGCGGCGCTGCTGCTCTGGCTGCTCGCCCGCCAGGCGCGCCGGCCGCCGCGGGCGCAGCGGATCGATCGCCTGATGGTGGCCGCCCTCACCTACGTGCTGTGGTTCGTGGCGGTGCCGCTCTGGCACCTGGCCTGAGGAGGCCACGGCGGCGGCCAGCGCCGCGCTACCGTAGCGCAATTGTATGGCGGGGATTTGCCGCTGGTGGTCTCGGAACATCGCTTCGACCCCGAGAAGACCCTTGCGGCTCAGCCGTCGAATTGGCGAGGCGAGTGGAGCGGAGCGTCCGCCCGCTGGCTGATCTCGAGCGCGCCAGGTCTTGGCGGTCTCGCGCCGCCTGGTTATGGTCGGCGGGGATGCAGTCGATCGGCTCGCGAGAGGGCGACCGCAGCGACTTGTCCAGAAGATCGAGCGAGCGAAGAGCGCGAAACCGGGGAGCGGGCGGAGCCGATGTACGATCTGGTGATCCGGGGCGGCCGGGTGATCGATCCGGCGCAAGGCATCGATGCGCCGCGCGACGTCGCCTTCCGCGACGGCAAGGTCGCGGCGGTCGAGGCCTCGATCGAGGCCGGGGCGGCGCGCGAGGTGATCGCGGCGGCCGGCAAGCTCGTGGTCCCGGGGCTGATCGACCTGCACACCCACGTCTACTGGGGCGGCACGAGCCTCAGCGTCCAGCCGGTGCCGGTCGCGCTGCGCTCGGGCGCGACCACCCTGGTCGACGCCGGCAGCGCGGGACCGGGCAACTTCCACGGCTTCCGCGCCCACGTCATCGAGCGCACGCCGGTCCGCATCCTGCCCTACCTCAACATCTCCTTCGCCGGGATCTTCGCCTTCTCGGAGTCGGTGATGGTCGGCGAATGCAGCGACGTGCGCCTGCTGGATGCGCGCGAGTGCCTGAAGGTCGCGGAGCGCCATCGCGACCTGATCGTCGGCATCAAGGTCCGGGTCGGGCGCAACACGAGCGAAGGCTACGGCGTGTTCCCGCTCGAGCTCGCGATCGAGGTCGCGCAGGAGCTCGGCCTGCCGGTGATGGCCCACATCGACTTCCCGCCGCCCTCGCGCAAGGACATGCTCGCACGCCTGCGGCCGGGCGACGTGCTGACCCACTGCTATCGGCCGTTCCCCAACGCGCCGGTGGTCCGCGGCGAGGTCCGGCCCGAGATGTGGGAGGCGCGCGAGCGCGGCGTGATCTTCGACCTCGGCCACGGGATGGGCGGCTTCGGCTTCGCCTCGACCCGGCCGATGCTGGCGGCGGGCTTCTTCCCGGACGTGATCTCGAGCGACGTCCACATCCTGTGCGAGCATGGGCCCGCCTTCGACCTCCTGCACACCATGTCCAAGCTGATCTGCCTCGGCATGCCGCTCGGCGAGGTGATCCGCGCCGCGACCGCGCGCCCGGCCGAGGCGCTGCGCCGGCCGGACCTCGGCACGCTCGCGGTGGGCGCGGCCGGCGACGCGACGATCCTGAACCAGGCCGAAGGCGCCTTCGACTACGTCGACGTGATGGGCGAGCGGCTCCAGGGCGACCGTCGGCTCGAGGTCGAGGCGATCGTGCTCGGCGGCCGGCCCTGGCCCGGCAACGACACCGCCGGCTGAGCCGATGAGCCGGATGTACAAGGGCCTCTACGTCTACGCCTGGGACTTGGCCGACGAGGGCCTCGAGACGGTGCTCGGGCGCATCCGCCCGACCGGCATCAACACGCATCACGCTCGCCGCGAGCTACCACGCCGGCAAGTTCCTGCGCCCGCACGGCGTGGGCGGCAAGGTCTACTTCCCGGCCGACGGCACGGTCTACTTCCAGGCCCGGCCCGAGCGCTACGGCCACATCCGGCCGCTGGTCAACCCGCTGGTCGCCGAGTTCGACGCGTTCGCCCGGCTCGAGCAGGAGGCGCCGGATCTGGAGCGCGTCGCCTGGGTGGTGTGCTGCCACAACACGCCGCTCGGCCAGCAGTACCCCGAGTTCACCAGCCGCAACGCCTTCGGCGATCCCTATCCCTACAGCCTGTGCCCGGCCCATCCGGCGGTGCGCGACTACGTGGTCAACCTCGTGGCCGACCTCGCTCGACCGGCACGACCTCGCGGGCGTCGCGCTCGAGACGCCGGGCTGGCTGCCCTACGACCACGGCTTCCACCACGAGTTCGCGCTCGTGCCGCTCGACCGCTTCGCGAAGTCGCTGCTCGCGCTCTGCTTCGCCGACGCCACGCGCAGCGCTGCGCGCGCCGCCGGCATCGATGCCGATCGCCTGCAGGCGCGCACCCGGGAGCTGCTCGAGCGCTATCTCGGCGCCGATCTCGCGGTGTCCGAGGCGCTGGCGACCGAATGGTGGCTCGCCGAGGTGGTGAGCGATCCCGAGCTCGCGGCCTTCCTCCACTGGCGCTGCCGCGTGGTCGCGGATCTCGTGGCCGACGTCAAGGCCGCCGTGCCGGCGCCGACCAGGCTCGCGGTGATCCCGACGGTGCAGCGCCCGCCGGCGGCCGCCTGGCTCGAGGGCAGCGATCTCGCCCTGCTGGCCGGGGTCGCCGACGCGCTCGAGGTGCCGCTCTATCAGCCGAGCGCCGAGGAGGCCTGGCTCTCGGCCTGGGACGCGCGCCGGCGCGCGGGCGACGCGGCGGCGCTCAACTTCATCCTGCGGCCGAGCTTTCCCGACCTCGCCAACGGCGCCGAGACCGTCGCCGCGGTCCGCCGGCTCGCAGCCGCTCCGGCCCGCCGGCATCGCGTTCTACAACTACGGCCACCTGCGTCTCGCGAGCCTCGACCACGTCACCGCCGCCATCGCGGCGCTGGGATGATCGCCGCGACCGAGTAGCCTCAGCCTCCACGGCGTGCTATCATTTTTCAAGCAGCTGGGGAGAGCGACGATGGCTCAGCTTCTGGTTCGCGACCTGGATCCCGCGGTTGTGGCACGCCTGAAGGAGAAGGCGCGCCAGAACCAGCGCTCGTTGCAAGGCGAGGTCAAGGCGATTCTGGAGGAGGCCGCCGCGCGCGCGACGCGCGACGAGGCCTTGGCGATGATCGACAAATGGCAGCGCAAGTGGGGTGACCGCGTCTTCTCCGACAGCACCCAGATGATCCGGGAGGATCGGGACCGGCGGTGATCCGGCTGGTGGTCGATGCGAGCGTGGCGGCGAAGTGGGTGCTGAAGGAGCCGATTCGGACGCCGCGGCGCCTCGCGGAGGCCGACTTTGGCACCGGACCTGCTGTGGGCGAGCTGGGCAGCGTGCTTTGGCGTCGGCATCGCCGGCGAGCTAAGCGCTCCGGAGGCCCGCGGATGATGCTCGATCTGCGGCCTTCCGATCCGACCTACGCCTTTTCCCCTGCTGCCGCTGGCCTTGAGATCGCCTGGCGATCGGCCACAGCATCTACGACTGCGTCTATCTGGCGCTCGCCGATCAGGAGGATTGCCGCTTGGTGACGGCGGACCGGCGCTTGCGAACGCGTTGCCTCGCCTTGGCCCAATCGGTCCTGGCATTGACCGAGGTGTCGTGATGGTCCGGGCCCACCGAGGACGGGGTCGAGGTGCGGTTCGCCGAATAAGGTCGTGCTGATCACCGGGGGCGGGCGCGGCATCGGCCGGGCGACGGCGGAGCGCCTCGCGGGCGAGGGCGCCGCGCTCGCGCTCCTCGATCGCGACCAGGCGGTGGCGAGCGAGGCCGCGGACGCGCTGCGCGCGGCCGGCGCCAAGGCGCTGGCGCTGCATGCCGACATCACCGATCAGCCTGCGCTCGAGGGCGCGCTCGCGCGCGCGCTCGAGGCGTTCGGGCGGATCGACGTCCTGGTCAACAACGCCGCGCGCACGCGTAGGGGCAACCTCGCCCAGACCACGCCCGAGGACTGGCAGTTCGAGCTCGCCGGCACGCTCAACGGCGCGTTCCTGACGACCCACCTGGTGTTGCCCGGCATGGTGGCGCAAGGCCGTGGCGCGATCGTCAACGTCGGCTCGGTCAACGGCCTGCTGGCGCTCGGCAATCCGGGCTACAGCGCCGCCAAGGCGGGGCTGCTGAACTTCACCAAGGCGCTCGCGACCGAGTACGGGCCCAAGGGCATCCGCGCCAACATGGTGAGCCCCGGCACCGTCCGGACCGAGAGCCCGAGCTGGCAGCAGCGCCTCGCCCGCGACCCGCAGGTGTTCGAGAAGCTCGCCCGCTGGTACCCGGTCGGCCGGGTCGGGCGGCCCGCCGACATCGCGGCGGCGATCGCCTTCCTCGCCGCCGACGAGGCCGCCTTCGTCAACGGCGCCAACCTGGTGGTCGACGGCGGCCTCACCGCCGGCCTCGCCCCGATGATCGAGGAGCTCACGCTCGAGACGCGCTGATCGGAGCCGTCGGTCTCGGCCGCGTCCGGCTCCACCGGCGCGATCGTTGCCTTTCCGACGATCGTGGCAGAGAATTGCCGCGGTGCAGGGAGAGGGGCGATGGCGCTTCCGATCCAGATCATCCTGATCCGGCAGCTCGCCGGCTATCTCGAGCGTGCCGCTCTTCCTGGTCGATCCCCAAGGCGATCTCCTGTTCTACAACGAGCCGGCCGAGGCGATCCTCGGGCGGCGCTTCGAGGAGACCGGCGCGATGCCGGCGGCGGTCTGGTCGTCGGCGTTCACGCCGGTCGATGACGCCGGCCAGCCGATCGCGCCCGACGACCTGCCGCTGATGATCACATTGGCGAAGCAGCGGCCGGCCTATAAGCGCTTCCACATCCAGGGGATGAACGGCGTGCGCCGCCAGATCGAGGTCACCTCGATCCCGATCCTCGGGCTGCAGGCGAGTTTCTCGGCGCCGCGGCGCTGTTCTGGGAGATCGAGGATCATGCGCCTGACGCTGTTCGGCACCCGCGGCTCGATGCCCGGCGCCGGGGCCGGAGACGGCGCGCTACGGCGGCAACACGCCGAGCGTCGAGGTGCGCGGCGCCGACGGCACGGTGCTGGTGCTCGACGCGGGCACCGGGGTGCGCCGGCTCGGCGCGCAGCTGCCGCCGGATCTGGCGCGGATCGACATCCTGCTGACGCACCTCCACATGGACCACATCCAGGGTCTGGGCTTCTTCGCGCCGCTCTATCATCCGGGCATTCAGGTCCACATCTGGGGGCCGGCGAGCAGCACGCTGCCGCTCGATGCCCGCCTCTCGCGCTACCTGTCGCCGCCCCTGTTCCCGGTCCACTTGCGCGATCTGCCCCGCATCACCTGTCACGAGCTGCCGGCGCCCGCGTTCGAGATCGGCCCGTTCCGCATTCGCACGGCGCTGGTCTGTCATCCCAACCCGACCATCGGCTACCGCATCGAGGAGCAGGGCCGGAGCGTCGTCTACCTGCCCGACCACGAGCCTGCGCTCGGCCTCCAGGACGGCCAGTGGCTCGAGCCGGAATGGACCTCGGGCTACGCGCTCGCGGCCGGCGCCGATCTCTTGATCCACGACGCCCAGTTCACCGACGAGGAGTACGCCGGGCGCGTCGGCTGGGGCCACAGCACCTATCGTCATGCCCTGGAGTTCGCGGCGCTCGCGGGCGCCAAGGAGGTCGTCCTGTTCCACCACGACCCGGGCCACGACGACGCCACGCTCAAGCGCCTGCTCGGCGACGCGGTACGCCGCTTCAAGCCCGCCTTCCGCGTCTCCGGCGGCCGCGAAGGCGCGGTCTACGAGCTCGGCCCGGCCCACGGCTGAGAACTGCCCTCCGATCGTCCGAACTGCGGCTCGCGCTGCGGCCGTCCCGGCCGGCGCCCGACTTGGCGCGCGTCCGCGGGCGGTGGAATAGACCGATCCCGCAGACGTTGGCTCGTCTCGGGCGCGGGAGCCTGTCCCGGCCGCCCTCGGGAGACCAGCCATGAGGCTGCGGGCGCCAGCACCTGAGCGGCGGCCTCGCTCGCAGCCGGTCGAACGTCCTTGCACGCCGAGAGCCGTGGTCACGGGTTGCCGTCATGGAGGGCGCAATGCTGGGGGATTTCGTTCTCTACGTCGCCGTGGGCTTCGCAGCCCAGCTCGTCGACGGCGCGATCGGGATGGCCTACGGCCTTTCGGCCACCACGGTGATGCTGAGCTTCGGCATCCCGCCGGTGACCGCGAGCGCCAGCGTGCATGCCGCCGAGGTCTTCACGACCGGCATCTCCGGTCTCTCGCACTGGCGCTTCGGCAACGTCGACTGGTCCTTCGTCCGCAGGCTGGCCCTGCCGGGCATGGTCGGCGGCGCGATCGGCGCCTATCTGCTGACCACCATCCCGGGCGACACCATCGCGCCGTTCATCAACGGCTATCTCCTCCTGATGGGCGCCTGGATCCTCTGGAGGGCCTTCCGCCAGCGCCCAGCCGTCACCGACCCGCCACGCTGGCTTGGGCCGCTTGGCTTCGGCGGCGGCTTCCTCGATGCGATCGGCGGCGGCGGATGGGGACCGATGGTCACCTCGACGCTCTTGGGCCAGGGCACCACGCCGCGCTTCACGATCGGCTCGGTCAACTTCACCGAGTTCTTCGTCACCTTGACGATCTCGGTGACCTTCCTCGGCACCATCGGCCTCGAGCTCTGGCCGATCATCGCCGGGCTGATTCTGGGGGGCGCGCTGGCCGCGCCCCTGGCGGCATACGCCGCCTACAGGATCCCCGACCAGCCGCTGATGATCCTGGTCGGCAGCGTCATCGTGCTGCTCAGCATCCGCGGCCTGATCCAGGCGCTGACCTGAGGCCCCGAAGCTCTCGCGTCGCGGCGGAGAGCTGGACTAGGGATGAGCCGTCCTGGAAAGGGTGGCCCACCCGGCGACGGAGATTCCCATGAGCAAGCACGTGTTCGTCCTCAACGGCGCCAATCTGAACCTGCTCGGGATGCGCGAGCCGCAGATCTACGGCAGCGCCACGCTCGCCGATGTCGAGGCGCTGTGCCGCGCGCGGGCGGACGAGCTCGGCCTCGCGATCGACTTCCGGCAGTCGAACAGCGAGGGGACCCTGGTCGACTGGATCCACGAGGCGATCGGCGCGGCGTCCGGCATCGTCATCAACCCCGCCGGCCACAGCTTCACCTCGATCCCGATCCTGGATGCGCTCAAGGTCTTCCGCTGGCCGATCGTCGAGGTCCACATCTCCAACATCCACCGGCGCGAGCCCTACTACCACCGGTCCTATGTGTCCTACGCCGCGACCGGGGTCATCGCCGGCCTCGGCGTGCGGGGCTATGTCCTGGCGCTCGACGCGATCAGCGAGCTCCTGCGCCAGGGCGAGCCGGCACGCTGAGCCCGGGGCGGCCGTCCTCAGGGCGGCGCCATCGCCGCGGCGTGCCGCGCCGCGAGGTAGCCGAAGGTCATCGCCGGCCCGAGCGTGATCCCCGGCCCCGGATAGGTCCCGGCCATCAGCGAATCCATGTCGTTGCCGCAGGCGTAGAGCCCGGGCACCGGCCGGTCGTCGGCGCGCAGCACGCGGGCGTTCGCATCCGTCACCAGACCGACGCTGGCGCCGATGTCGCCGGGGTAGACCCGGAGCGCGTAGAACGGCGGCGCATCGAGCGGGCCGAGGCAGGGATTGGGCCCGTGCGCCGGGTCGCCGAGGTTGCGCTGGTAGGCGTCGCTGCCCTTGGCGAAGTCGAGGTCGACGCCGGTGCGCGCGAACGCGTTGTAGCGCGCGACGGTCTGCTCGAGCCCGAGCGGGTCGATGCCGAGCGCGGCGGCGAGGCCGGCGAGCGTGTCGGCCCGCGTCAGATAGCCGTCGGCCACGGCAGACGCCAGGCCCAGACCGCGCGGCCGGACCATGCCGAGGCCGTAGCTGATGATGAACCGGCGTGTCGCAGACGAAGCAGCACGGGATCGCCGGACGGACGCGATGGGCCGCGTAGATCGCCTGGCCGAAGCGGTGGTAGGTGGTCGCCTCGTTGACGAAGCGCCGGCCGCCGGAGTCGACGGCGATCAGGCCGGGCTTGCCGCGGTCGAGCACGAAGTGCGGGAACACCGCGGTGCTGCCGTCGCGCCGCTGCCGGACCGAGACCGGCGCCCAGAAGGCGGCGTCGGCGTGGCCCTCCCCGAGCCGCCCGCCGACCGCGCGGCCGAGCTCGATGCCGTCTCCGGTGACCGTCGCGACCAGCGGCGAATGCGCGGGCGTCGGCTCGGGCAGGAGGCTCCGGCGCAGCTTCGGGTGGCGCGAGAAGCCGCCGGTCGCCAACACCACCCCGCGGCGGGCGAGCAGGCGAGTGACGCCGGTTCCGTCCGCCAGCATCGACGCCCTCGATCCGCCCCTGGCGCTCGACCAGCTCCACGACCTCCGCCCGCGTCCGGATCGCGACGCTCTGGCTTCGCAGCGAGAGGAGCAGCCGGCCGGCGAGCGCGTTGCCCATCACCAGGCGCGTGCCCCGGTGGTGACGGAGGCGATCGAGCGCCATAGCGCGTGAGCAGGCGCAGCGCGTGCCACGAGCACGCGAGCGAGCGCGTGGCGTTCAACAGCTGCCCGGCGTCGGTGCGGTCGACCATCATGCCGCCGAGCAGCGTGAACTCCGGCAACGGGTCGCGCAGCAGGTGGAAATCGCGCCCGAGCCGGCGGCCGTCGAAGGGCACGGGCTCCAGCGCGCGGCCGGCGAGCGTGGCGCCGTCGGCCTCGGCCAGGTAGTCGGGATGATGGCGGTACGCGCGCAGGCGCACCGCGGAGCGCTCCTCGAGGAAGCGCACCATCGGCGGGCCGGCCCCAAGGAAGCCCTCGCACAGCTCGGGCCGCAGGCGGTCGCCGACGGTCGCGCGCAGATAGCGCCGCGCCCGATCGAGGCTGTCGCTGCCGGCGGGGGCGTGGTGCGAGTTCGGGATCCAGACCGAGCCGGCCGAGAGCGCGGTCGAGCCGCCGACGACCGCGGCCTTCTCCAAGAGCTCCACCTCCAGGCCGAGGAGCGATCCGGTCAGCGCCGCGGTCATGCCGCCGGCGCCGCTGCCCAGGACCAGAAGGTCGACCTCGCGTGCGCTCATCCGACGGCCAGCGTATTCGCCGCGCCGCGGGCGGATCAAGAACCAATGATGTGATCGTCGGCTGCAGATGCCAAACTGAAGGTACTGATGTCCTGGCCGGTCCGGACGACCGAGGACTTGGTCGAGGTGCCTGCTCTGCCGCAGCGTTACTTGACGGCGCCAAGCTGCGAGCGCACCGTCCAGGGCAAGGATCCTCGCGCCGGGGAAAGGCGTCGCGATGCTAAGGCAGGGCCGCCTTCCGATGTGCTCGACCCTACTCGGGCTCCTGGTCGGCGCGCTCGCGAGCCTGCTCGCCGGCTCCATCGCGCCGGCGCGTGCGCAGGCGCCGCAGCAGGACGAGACGGCGGCCATCAGCGAGGGCGAGCTGCGCCTGAGGGTCGAGCTCCTGCAGCGCAGCATGCGCTCCGGCGGCCCGTTCGGTCCGGCGCTGCAGGACTGGCTCAGCGCGCCCTCGGCGCCGGCGGCCGGCAGCGACCGCTGCAGCCGCTACACCGCCTCGGCCGCCCGCCAGGCCTGTGGTGTCGGCGACCTGTGGGCGGCCGACCGCCTCGAGCAGGACCGCTCGAGCGGGGCCGCGCGCGATCACCGCTGAACCGGCGCCTCTCAAATCTTCTTCTCGCCTGCCCCCTTGCTGCCCGTCAGCGCGCCATGTTCCCAACTGCGGCGCGCTGTGTTAGTCACTGCTCAACCATCGGTGTCGGCGATAATCCTCCCTGGAGCCGCTCGGGAGAGCGGTGCGCGCGCCCATGAGAAATCCGCTCGATGCCGCGCGCCCGCCGGCCGACGCGCGCTCCGTCCTGCGCGACGTCTTCGGCTTCAGCTCCTTCAGGGGCCAGCAGGAGGAGATCGTGGGCTGCGTCGTGGACGGCGGCGACGCGCTCGTCGTGATGCCCACCGGCAGCGGCAAGTCGCTGTGCTACCAGATCCCGGCCCTGCTGCGCGACGGCACCGCGATCGTCGTCAGTCCGCTGATCGCCTTGATGGAGGACCAGGTGACGGCGCTGCGCCAGCTCGGCATCCGCGCCGAGCTCCTGAACTCCAGCCTCTGCCCGAGGAGCAGAGCCGGGTCCGCGCGCGGACCGCGGCCGGCGCGGTCGACCTGCTCTACGTCGCGCCCGAGCGGCTGCTCGGCGACGGCTTCCTCGCCTGGCTCGACCAGCTGCCGCTCGCGCTGTTCGCGATCGACGAGGCGCACTGCGTCTCGCAGTGGGGCCACGACTTCCGCCCGGAGTATCTCGAGCTCGCCGTCCTGCGGCGAGCGCTGGCCCACGGTGCCCCGGATCGCGCTGACCGCGACCGCCGATCCGCCGACCCGGCGCGAGATCGCGGCCAGGCTCGGCCTGGACGATGCGCGCACCTTCTTCGGCGGCTTCGACCGCCCCAACATCTGCTACCGCGTGACGCCCAAGAGCAGCGCGCCGGCCGCAGCTGGCCCGGTTCCTGCGCGACCAGCCCGCCGGCCACTCCGGCATCGTCTACTGCCTCTCGCGCCGGCGCACCGAGGAGACCGCGGCGCAGCTGGTGCGCGAGGGCTGGAGCGCCTTGCCGTACCACGCCGGCCTGCCGGCCGAGGTCCGGCGCGCGACCCAGCGCCGGTTCGTCAACGACGACGTGCGCATCATCGTCGCCACGGTCGCGTTCGGGATGGGCATCGACAAGCCGGACGTGCGCTTCGTCTACCACCTCGATCCGCCCAAGAGCCTCGAGGCCTACTACCAGGAGACCGGCCGCGCCGGTCGCGACGGCTTGCCGGCGACCGCGATGATGACCTGGGGCTCGGCGACGTCGCGCAGCTGCGCCAGTTCATCGCCTCCGGCGAGAGCGACGAGCGCCAGCGGGTCGAGCACCACAAGCTGAGCGCGCTGCTCGGCTTTTGCGAGACCGCGGGATGCCGGCGCCAGGTCCTCCTGCAGTACTTCGGCGAGACGCTGGGCGAGCCCTGCGGCAACTGCGACACCTGCCTCGAGCCGGCCCTGACCTGGGACGGCACCGTCGCGACCCAGAAGGCGCTCTCGGCGGTCCGCCGGACCGGCGAGCGCTTCGGCCAGAGCTACCTGATCGACCTCCTGCTCGGCCAGACCAACGAGCGCATGGCCCGCGTCGGCCACGACCGGCTGCCGACCTTCGGGGTCGGCGCTGACCTCGACCGGCGCACCTGGCAGTCGGTGTTCCGCCAGCTGGTGGCGGGCGGCTTGCTCGAGGTCGACGTCGACGGCTTCGGCGGCATGCGGCTCGCCGGCGACGCCGCCAAGGTGCTGCGCGGCGAGCGCAGCGCTGCAGCTGCGCCACGATCCGACGCCGGCTGCGCGGAGGGCGCTCGTGCCACGCGAGTGCCGCGAAGCCGGCGCCCGCTGGCCTGGCACGGCGAGGCCGAGCGCGACCTGTTCGAGGCCTTGCGGGCCAAGCGCTCGAGCTCGCCAAGGCGAACGGCATCGCCCCGTTCATGGTGTTCCCGGACCGCACCCTGATCGAGCTGGCGACGCGGAAGCCCGCCGACAGCGCGGCGCTCGCGACCATCCACGGTATCGGCCAGGCCAAGCGCGAGCGCTGGGGCGACGACTTCCTCGGGGTGATCCGGGAGGTTCGCCAGGACCGGCGCGGCGCCGGGCAATGATGTCTTGAGATCATTCAATCATCCCGGCGGCTGATGTCCGAGACAGTGGCGGGAGCGTACGGCGGCAGCGAGGCCGACTCGGCGGCGGCCGGGGCGGAGCTCGGCGAAGCCTTCGAGCGCGCCGGCGGCAGAGGATCAGGAGGCAGCCCAGCGCCTCGCGCGGGCCGAAGGGCTCGCCCGCGAGCAGCGCCGCCGAGGTCGCGGCGACCGCGACCTCGAACAGCAGGAGCAGCGAGACCCGGCCCGGCTCCAGGAAGCGCGCGCCCCACAGGAGGAGCCAGGTCACCGGCAGCAGCCAGGCGAGCGCGGCGAGCGCGGCCCACGCCAGCACCGCCGGCCCGAATGGCGCGCCCGGCGGCGCGAGCGCGAGGAGGAGCAAGGAGAGCAGGGCGGCCGTCGGCGAACGACACCATGGTCTGCTCGAGGCCCTCGATCGCCGTCGCCCTTGCGCACCAGCGTGACCGAGAGCGCGAACAGCAGGCCGGCGGCGAGACCGAGCCAGTCGCCGGCCGAGCGCGGCAGCGGCAGGCCGCTGCCCAGCCCGAGCAGCACGACCGCGCCCGCGAGCCCGAGCACGACCGAGACCACGCGCAGGCGCCCGACCCGCTCGCCGAGCAGCGCCGATCCCGAGCAAGGTCGCCCAGACCGGGGCGAGGTAGAACAGGAGGGTCACGCGCACGACCTCGCCCAGGATCAGGGCGAGGTTCCAGCTGACCAGCGCGCCGCCGAACAGCCCGCCCGCGCCGAGCAGCAGCAGACCGCCCGCGGCGAGCCGCCGCCGCCGGCGCCAGAACCAGGGCAGCAGCGCCAGGGTCGCGATGCCGTACAAGGCGGCATTGACCGCCGCCCCGCTGAGCCCGGCATCGGCGAGCGCGCGCAGCGGCAGCCACCACAGGCCCCACAGCGCGGCCGAGAGCGCGACCGCGCCCGCGGGCAGGAGGGCGGCGCGCTCACTTCCGATCATCGCCGGCTCAAACGGCAGCGGGGCAGGGCCGGTCGAACCGGCACGCGCGGCGCGCGTCCGGGCCAAGGCCGGTCGTCATCGGAGCTCCGCGGGCGCGCGGCTCAGGTCGGCGGCGCGAGCTGCACCCAGGGCAGCCTCTCCTCGGCGAAGGCGTCGCGCTTGGGCGGAAAGTCCTGCGGCCGGTCCATGCTGCCGATCAGCACGTGGACCTCGCCCGGCCAGCGCGCGCCCTCGTAGGTCAAAGGCGTGCCGCAGCGGCCGCAGAAGCTGCGCGTCACGCCCGGCGACGAGCTGAACTGGAGCGGCGCGCCCGCGGTCCAGGCGAAGCGCTCGGCCGCGAAGCCGGCGTAGGTCGTGAGCGGCGCGCCGGTCGCCCGCCGGCAGCTCGCGCAATGGCAGTTCGCGATCCAGCTGGGCGCGCCGCTCGCCCGGTAGCGCACCGCGCCGCAGAGGCAGCCGCCGGCGTGCTCGGCGTCGCTCAACGGCCGCGCGTCCTCAGAAGCAATAGGCCCGGATCGCCTCGAACGCGACCGCGAGCCCCCACCGGTCCCAGAGCACGACGCCGGCCGCGAGGCCCGCCGCCAGCACGAGCGCCGGCAGCCAGAACAGCGCGCCGGGCGCCCTGCGCTCCGGGTCGCGCGCGAGGCGCCGCCCGCGGCGCCGACGTCGCCTCGCTTGCCCGCAGGATCGCCAAGGCCTCTTTCCTCAAAGCCGGTTTCAGGCTCTAAGATCACGTCGCCGCCGGCCTTTGGCAAGGGCGGCGATCCGCGACCGCAGCCTGCGAACAGGAGACCCGCATGCGCAAGTTCATCATCGAGCGCGAGCTGCCCGCCGTCGGCAGCATGGCGCGCGAGCAGCTCAAGGACGCCGCCGCGACCTCGAACAAGGCGCTGGCCGAGCTCGCCCCCGACATCCAGTGGGTCGAATCCTACGTCGCCGACGACAAGACCTTCTGCGTCTATCTCGCCAAGGACGAGGCGGTGATCAAACGGCACGCCGAGATCAGCGGCTTCCCGGCCAGCAGGATCACCGAGGTCCGCCGCACGATCGACCCGACCACGGCGCGGGGCTGACGCGCGGCGGACGCTCCTTGGCGGCGAGCGGGCGACGGACGCGCGCTCGGCCGCGGCCCGCCACGCGCTCCGCCGGCGCAATCGGCCTCGGCGATGAGCCTCACGGTCACGCTCATCGTCCTGGTCGTGGCGCTCGCCGTCGCCGGGTTCGCCAACTACCGCGAACGGCGGCCGCGCGAGGTCGGCAAGGTGCCGCTCATGTCCTATGCGGCGATCCAGATGATCGCGCTCGTGGTGGTCGTCCTGATGCTCGCCCACCTGGTCAGCCTGACGATGGGCACCCCTCTGAAGAGCCGGTTCCTGAGCTGACGGAGCGGCGGGGGCTCGGCCGCTCGTCCGCAGCGCCGGACCGCGCGGGGGGAACTTTGCGTTGGGGCCTCCCGTTGACGGAGATGCGGCGCGATGCCGCGATCCCGCGGGCACCGACCAGGGGTCCCTTCGCCAACCTCGAGAGAGAGCCAGATCATGACCCGGATCCGTCCCCTCGGCAGCATCGCCAGCGGCGCCCTTCTGCTGGGCGGCAGCCTGCTGATCGGCAGCGGCGCGCCGGCGCTCGCGCAGACCGACTCCGAGTGCCTGCGCGATCTCGCCGAGACCGAGTCCCAGCAGGTCGGCGTGCTGGAGCATCTCAGCTCGTTCGAGCGGCGCAGCCTGACGACGCTGCGCAACGCGGTCCACGTCCTGGTGCGGACCGGCAAGGAGGACGCCTGCGAGGAGGTCGTCGAGGCGGTCGAGGAGATCCTGTCCGACCGCCGCGAGGAGCTGGTCGATGCCGGCCTTTTGGTCGCGGCCGACGACCAGCCCCGGATCGACCGGCTCGAGAACGCGCCCAAGGTCGACCAGCTGGTCCAGCCGCTGCGCGCCGGCAACGTCATCGGCAGCAGCCTGCGCAATACCCGGGACGAGTACCTCGGCGAGATCAGCGACGTGGTGTTCGACCCGGACGGCAACGAGATCACCCATGCCCTGGTCGAGGTCGGCGGCTTCCTCGGCCTCGGCCAGGAGGTCGTGGCGGTGCCGATGTCCTCGCTCCGGGTGACCGACGACCTCGAGACCTTCGTGATCCCGATGTCCAAGGAGCGCTTCGCCGAGGCCCCCCGCCTCAAGGACGACGTGCTCAGCCAGCCCGACTGGCAGTCGGCCAACGACACCTACTTCGCCCTCGACACCGGCAACTGACGGGGCGGCGCGCCGCCGTCGGGCTTGCGCCCGCGCGCGACGAGCCCGGCAGCGCCCGGACCGGGCTGCTGCGGTCCTGTCCGTCAGACGGCCTGTCCTCGCGCCTGGGCCGAGTGACATCGGCTGCGAAACGGGTCATCCTGCCGGTCGTGACCAAGCCCGAGGATGACCCGGGATGGACGGGACCATCGTCCGCAAGCTCACCACGATTCTTGCCGCCGACGTCGAGGGCTACAGCCGCCTGATGGCGGCCGACGAGGTCTCGACCCTGCAGGCGCTGCGCGAGGGCCGCGCCGTGTTCGAGCGCCTGATCGCGCGCCACGGCGGCCGCATCGTCAACACCGCGGGCGATGGTCTGCTCGCCGACTTCCCGTCGGTCGTCGAGGCGGTGCATTGCGCCGTCGAGGTCCAGCGGGAGCTGGCGGAGCGGATCGCGACCCGTGACCCGGATCGCGCGATGCGCTTT
Organism: uncultured Alphaproteobacteria bacterium; assembly: GCA_963753275.1. Taxonomy (GTDB): domain Bacteria; phylum Pseudomonadota; class Alphaproteobacteria; order Geminicoccales; family Geminicoccaceae; genus DATAOG01. The sequence continues at coordinate 80,731 of CAVWCE010000056.1, forward strand.
CGGATCGGCGTTCACCTGGGCGACGTGATGGTCGACGGCGGCGATCTGTTCGGCGAAGGGGTCAATCTGGCGGCGCGCCTGCAGGCGCTCGCCGAGCCGGGCGGCATCCTGATTTCCGAGCCGGTCTACCAGCAGGTCCGCAGCAAGCTGAGGGTCGGCTTCGCCGACCTGGGCCGGCGCCGGCCCAAGAACTTCCCCGAGGACGTGCGGATCTATGGCGTCCTGCTCGAGGACGATGCGGCTCCCGCGTCCGGCCTCAGTGGATTCTGGCGGCGCGCATCCTGGTCCGACGACGCGGCCCAAGAGGCCTCTGCGCCGCGGCGGTCGAGCCCGCCGCCACTGGCCGCCGCGACCGGCGTCATGCGGCGGGCGGGGCAGTACGCGGTGATCCTGCTGGGGCTGGCGGTGATCGATCTGAGCACCGGCAACGCTTTCTGGGTCCAATGGCCTGCGATCGGGATCGCGATGGCCTTCGGGCTGGAGATGGCGCCGTGGCTGGCGCGGGGTCGGCTGAACGCCCAATCGATGCGCTTCCTCGTGGTGGCGTTCGGACTGCTCGCGATCAACGCCCTCACCTGGTCCGGCTATCTCTGGGCGCTCTGGCCGATCGGCGGACTGACCCTGCTCTTGCTGCTCCGGGCGCTGTACCGACGGCGCCCGAGCGCGACGCCGGCGCGGTGAGCGCGGGCGCGCTGCCTGGCCGTGGCATCGGGAGGGCCTGCCATGCTCGAGTTCACCTATGAGGCGCAGCCCGCGCGCGTGGTGTTCGGCCGCGGCAGCCTGGCGCGCCTGCCGGACGAGGTCGCGCGCCTCGGGCTGCAGAAGGCGCTGGTGCTCAGCACGCCGTCCAAGCGGGCGCTCGCCGCGCAGGTGGCCGACCGGCTCGGCGATCGGGCGATCGGCATCTACGACCGCGCGGTGATGCACGTGCCGATCGAGGTCGCCGAAGCCGGGCGCCAGGAGGCGCAGCGCGTCGGCGCCGATGGCTACGTCGCGATCGGCGGCGGCACCACCGTCGGCCTCGCCAAGGCGATCGCGCTCACGACCGGCCTGCCGATCGTCGCCATCCCGACCACCTATGCCGGCTCGGAGATGACCGCGGTTCTGGGCATCACCGAAGGCGGCGTCAAGCGCACGCGGAGCGACCTGAGGATGCTGCCCAGGACGGTGATCTACGACCCGGAGCTCACCCTCGGGCTGCCGCCCGGCATCTCCGGCACCTCGGGGATGAACGCGATCGCGCACTGCGTCGAGGCGCTCTATGCCGCGAACGCCAACCCGATCACCTCGCTGATGGCCGAGGAGGGCATCCGCGCGCTGGGCGCGAGCCTGAAGCTCGTGGTCCGCGCGCCCGCCGACCTCGAGGCCCGCTCCCAGGCGCTCTACGGCGCCTGGCTCGGCGGCGCGGCGCTGGGTGCGGTCGGCATGGGGCTCCACCACAAGCTCTGCCACGTGCTCGGCGGCAGCTTCGATCTGCCCCATGCCGAGGTCCACACGCTGATCCTGCCGCAGGCCGCGGCCTACAATCGCGCGCGGCGCCGGCGGCGATGGCGCGGATCGCACGGGCGCTCGACGCCGCGGACGCGCCGACGGCGCTGTTCGACCTCGCGGCCGGTCTGGGCGCAAAGATGCGGCTCGCGGCGTTCGGCCTCGGCGCCGCCGACCTCGAGCGCGCGACCGAGCTCGCCCTGCAGAGCCCCTACCCCAATCCGGCGCCGGTCACGCGCGAAGGGGTGCGGGCATTGCTCGAGGACGCCTTCCACGGCCGCCCTCCGGCGCGCTGAGGAGCTGCGACATGGCCGAAGCCTTCATCTGCGACGCGCTGCGCACGCCGATCGGGCGCTACGGCGGCGCGCTCGCGACGGTGCGCGCGGACGATCTCGCGGCGCTGCCGATCCGGGCCCTGCTCGCGCGCCAGCCGCAGCTCGACCCGGCCGCGGTCGACGACGTGGTCCTGGGCTGCGCCAACCAGGCCGGCGAGGACAACCGCAACGTCGCGCGCATGGCGGCGCTGCTCGCCGGCCTGCCGGCGGGCGTGCCGGGCGTCACCGTCAACCGGCTGTGCGGCTCGGGCATGGAGGCGATCGGCAGCGCGGCGCGCGCGATCAAGGCGGGCGAGGCGGAGCTCGTGATCGCGGGCGGCGTCGAGAGCATGAGCCGGGCGCCGTTCGTGCTCGGCAAGGCGGAGAGCGCCTTCGCGCGCCAGAGCCGAGATCCACGACACGACGATCGGCTGGCGCTTCGTCAATCCGCTGCTGAAGGCGCAGTACGGCGTCGATTCGATGCCCGAGACCGCCGAGAACGTGGCCGAGCACTTTCGCATCCGGCGCGCGGACCAGGACGCCTTCGCGCTGCGCTCGCAGCAGCGGGCGGCGGCGGCGCGCGAGGCCGGTCGCCTCGCCGAGGAGATCACGCCGGTGCCGCTGCCGTCGAGGCGGGGCGAGGCGCCTCTGGTCGAGCACGACGAGCACCCGCGGCCCGAGACGACCTACGACCGGCTCGCGGCGTTGCCGGCGCCGTTCCGTGAGGGCGGCTCGGTCACCGCCGGCAACGCCTCCGGCGTCAACGACGGCGCCTGCGCGCTGCTCCTGGCCTCGGAGGCGGCGGCCCGGGCGCAGGGGCTCGAGCCGATCGCCCGCGTCGTCGCCATGGCGAGCGCCGGCGTCCTGCCAAGCGTGATGGGGATCGGTCCGGTGCCCGCGACCCGGAGGCTGCTCGAGCGGACCGGTCTCGCGCTCGCCGACATGGCGGTGATCGAGCTCAACGAGGCGTTCGCGAGCCAGGCGCTGGCCGTGCTGCGCGAGCTCGGCCTCGCCGACGACGCCCCCCAGGTCAACCCGAACGGCGGCGCCATCGCGCTCGGCCATCCGCTCGGCATGAGCGGCGCCCGCCTGGTGACCACCGCGGCCTACGAGCTGCGCCGCCGCGGCGGGCGCTACGCGCTCTGCACGATGTGCATCGGCGTCGGCCAGGGCATCGCGATGATCATCGAGCGGGTCTGACGCGGTTCCACAAGGACATCAGGGACGACGCCCATGACGGCGATCATCGAAGGCCTGCACCACGTCACCGCGATCAGCGGACCGGCGCAGCGCAACCTCGACTTCTACGCCAAGGTGCTGGGCCTGCGCTTCGTCAAGAAGACGGTCAACTTCGACGACCCGAGCGTCTACCACCTCTACTACGGCAACCGGCAGGGCACGCCCGGCACGGTGATGACCTTCTTCCCCTGGGAGCGGATGGGGCGCGGCCGGCCCGGGGTCGGCGAGGCCTCGCTCACCCAGTTCGCGGTGCCGCCCGGCAGCCTGCCGTTCTGGCGCACCCGGCTCGAGGCCAACGCCGCCCTGGTCAGCGGCCCGGCCGACGCGCTTCGGCGAGGCCGGCCTGCTCGGCGAGGATCCGGACGGGCTCAAGTTCGCGCTCGTCGTCCCGGCGGACGAGGACGACCGGGAGCCCTGGACGACCGCCGGGATCGAGCGCGCGGTCGCGATCCGCGGCTTCCACGGCGTGACGCTTGACCCTTGCCGATGCGGCGCCGACCGCGGCGCTGCTGGAGGATCTGCTGGGCTACGAGCGGCTCGGCGAGGAGGCCGGCACGCAGCGCTACGCGACGCCGCACGGCGCGCCATGCGCGGATCGTCGACCTCGTCGCGCGGCCGGACGGCGAGCGCGCGCTGCAGGGCGGCGGCAGCGTCCACCACATCGCGTTCGCGGTCGCCGACCGGGCGGCGCAGCTCGAGGTCCGCGGGCGTCTGGCGGCGGCCGGGCACGGCGTCACGCCGGTGATCGACCGCAACTACTTCTACTCGATCTACTTCCGCTCGCCGGGCGGCGTGCTGTTCGAGATCGCGACCGCGGAGCCGGGCTTCGCGGTCGACGAGCCGGAGGGCGAGCTCGGCCAGAACCTCCGGCTGCCGGCGCAGCACGAGCACCTGCGCGCCGAGCTCGAGCGCATCCTGCCCGCCGCTCGAGATCTGAGCGCCTAGGACGCCGGGCGCGGCTTGCCGGGCCGGACGTGGAGAAAGCAGCAGCCGTCCTCGCCGGGCTGCCAGGTCTCGGCGCTGAACGCGAAGCCCGCCGCCTCGAAGGTGCCGTTGTCGACCACGCCCGCGATCCGGCAGAGCGTCGCGATCCGCTCCTCCGGCAGCCCCGCCGCCTGCCAGGCCTCCTTGAGCGGGCAGGCGTGGAACTTGATGTCGAGCGCCTCGGCGATCCGCGCGCCGGACCTCGGGCTGGAACAGCCGGCCCCGGTCCGGGACGAAGTCGAGGAACGCCGCGCACAGGCCCGCAAGGTCGGCGGGCCCGTAGGCGGCGAAGCGCTGGCCGATCTCGCGGCCGCGCCGGTAGATCGCCCGCTTCATGACCTCCTCGGCGACATCCGCGCCGAAGCGCTCGGCGAGCGCCTCGTAGAACGCCGCGTAGACCATGGCGCGGCTCATGTGCGCTTCCTTGAGCTGCCGCCTGAGATCCTGCTCCGCGCTGGTCATTCGATCGTCCTCATCGCCCGCTCGTCGCCGGCAGTCTTGCAGATCGCCCGCCAGGGTGCCATCGGAGTGAGACGACGAGGAGGGGCGCTATGCGGCTCGGCGTGATCGGCTACGGCGCGATCGGGCGCGAGGTGGTGTCGGCTGGCGACAGGGCGCGCTCGGCACCGGGGTCGAGCTCGCCGCGGTGCTGGTGCGCAGGCCGCGCCCCGGCGCGGACGATCTGCCGGTGAGCGCTGAGCCGGAGCGGTTCCTCGCGGCGGGATTGGACGTGGTGCTGGAATGCGCCGGCCATCAGGCGGTGCGCGATCACGGCGTGCGCTGTCTCGAGGCCGGCGCCGATCTGGTGCTGACCTCGATCGGCGCGCTGGTCGACGAGGCCCTGCGGGCCCGGCTCTACGCCGCCGCCGAGACCACCGGGCGCCGCCTGGTGATCGCCTCGGCCGGGATCGGCGCGCTCGACATCCTGGCGGCGGCTGCGGTCGGCGGCCTCGAGCGCGTGGTCGTGACCGTGCGCAAGGACCCGTCCGCCTGGTACGGCACCGAGGCCGAGCGCCTGTGCGATCTCGGCGCGCTGAGCGCGCCCTTGACCTCTTCGACGGCAGCGTGCGCGAGGGTGCCAGGCGCTACCCGCAGAACGTCAACATCAGCGCCGCGGCCGCGCTCGCCGGCATCGGCCTCGACCGCACGCGGCTCGTGATCGTCGTCGACCCGACGATCCGCCGCCACGTCGTCGAGATCGCGGCCGAGGGCGCCTTCGGCCGCTTCTCTTCATCGAGGAGGTCGAGCCCACGCAGGGCAACCCCAAGACCGGCACCCTGGTCGCGATGGCGGTGATCAAGACCATCCGCCAGCTCGCCGCGCCGGTCGTCGTCGGCGCGTGAGCGTCGAGTTCCCCACGACCTTGACAGGTCCGGAGGCATCCCTGAGAGTTTCCGGCAACCATCCGAAAAACGGCGCCAAGCACCTCAGGAGGCTAGGGTCATGGGCTGGACATCGATGGCGCGGGCGACCTTGCGGGCGGCCGGGCTCGCCGCGGCGGCGGCGGGACTGCTCGGCGGCCCGGCGCTGGCGCAGGACAAGGAGATCAAGATCGGCGTGATCTACGACTTCACCGGGCCGTTCGCGGCCGGCGGCTCGGAGGCCGCCGCGATCGGCACCCAGATCGCGATCGACATGGTCAACGAGCAGGGCGGGGTCGAGGGCTACAAGATCACGCCCGTGGTGGCCGATGCCCAGTCCAAGGCCGAGGTCGCGATCGCCGAGGCCGAGCGCCTGCTCAACCAGGAGAACGTCGACCTGATCATGGGCGTCTATTCGAGCGCCCACTGCGTGCCGCTCGCGCAGAAGGTCGACGCCCAGAAGAAGTTCATGTGGGCGAACGTCTGCGTCGCCTCGGCGGTGTTCAAGGACAAGAACCTGCAGTACGTGTTCCGGCCGCAGGTCCACAGCGACCAGTTCGGCTGGGCGTCCTGCAGCTTCCTCGAGGAGAACAGCGAGGCCAAGCTCGGCATCGCGCCCGAGGACCTCAAGGTCGCGATCATCTACGAGGACGGCCCCTACGGCTCCGGCGTCGCCGAGGGCAACGAGGTGAACTGCGCCGAGTTCGGCATGGAGGTCGTGCTCAAGGAGGGCTACGCCGCGACCGCGCCCGATCTCTCGAGCCTGGTCACCAAGCTGCGCCGGGCGCGCCCGGACGTGATCCTGCACACCGGCTACAACCCCGACATCACGCTGTTCCTGCGCCAGGCCAAGGAGCAGGGCCTGAGGTTCAAGGCGCTGATCGGCCACGGCGCCGGCTACGGCCAGATCGACAAGCTGATCGAGACCTTCGGCGAGGACGTCAACTACGTCTACAACGTCGATCCGGTGGCGGCGCAGCTGCTCGATCCGAAGACGCTGGCGCCCGGCCTGGGCGAGCTGACCGAGGAGATGGTCGAGCGCTACAAGGAGCAGACCGGGGCGGCCGAGGTGCCGCCGCACGTCAGCATGGGCTTCAATCAGACCTGGATCTTCCTCACCGACGTCCTGCCGCGCGCGATCAAGGACCACGGCGGCTTCGACCCCGAGGCGCTGCGCCAGGCGGCGCTCGAGACCGACATCCCGGACGGCGGCACGATCCAGGGCTACGGCGTCAAGTTCTACCCGCCGGGCGACCCTTGGCCGGGCAGAACGAGCGCTCCTCGCCGGTCGTCATGCAGTACATCGACGGCGCGACCAAGATCGCCTGGCCGACGCCGATCCAGACGCGCCGACCCGGTGCTGCCGCTGCCGGCAGGCCACGCCTACGCGCTCCTGAGGCTGGGCGGCGGACGCCGCGTGCTCGAGGTCGAGCGGGCCTCACCAAGCGCTTCGGGGGCTTCACGGCGGTCAGGGAGGTCGGCTTCGAGGTCGCGCGAGGGCGAGATCCTCGGCCTGATCGGCCCGAACGGGTCGGGCAAGAGCACGATCTTCAACCTGATCGCCGGGGCGCTCAGGCCGAATGCGGGCTCGATCCGCTTCGAGGGGCGCGAGATCGCCGGGCTGGTGCCGGCCGAGGTCTGCCATCTCGGCATCGCGCGGACCTTCCAGATCCCGCGGCCGTTCCGCAAGCTGTCGATCTTCGACAACGTCATGGTCGCGGCCTACTACGGCCACGGCGGCGACATCGCCGCGGAGCGAGGCGCGCGGCCTCGCCGCCGACGCGCTGGCCACCGTCAATCTGCCGGCCGAGCCGGGCGTGCCGGTCGAGGGCCTGGGCGCGGCCGGGCTCAAGAAGCTCGAGCTCGCGCGCGCGCTCGCCACCCGGCCGAAGCTGCTGCTCGCCGACGAGAGCCTGGGCGGCCTCGACGACGCCGAGATCGAGCAGGCGGCCGACATGCTGAGCCGGATCCGGCGCGAGCAGGGGCATCACGATCATCTGGGTCGAGCACATCATGGGCGTGCTGATGCGCGTGGTCGATCGCTGCATCGTGCTCGACCACGGCGAGAAGATCGCCGAGGGCCAGCCGCACGAGGTCGCGCACGACCCGCGCGTGATCGAGGTCTACCTCGGCACGCGACGCCGCGCGCGGTCCAGGAGCGGGTCGCGGCGCGTGCCTGAGCGCCGATGATTTCGCCGCTTCGTCCCGGCCAGGGCACCCCCACCCCGACCCTCCCCCATCAAGGGGGAGGGGGTAACCATTTGGCCG
>CAVWCE010000057.1:0-40483 GCA_963753275.1 uncultured Alphaproteobacteria bacterium
GGGGCCGCCGAAAAGATCCTGCACGGCGCCGGAGCCGCCGTAGATCTTGTTGCCAAGGAGATTGTTCAGACGGCTGGCAGGATTTGCGGCGTGGATGCCGGCGTGGTCGGTGGGGATTGTACCAGTGCAGCCAGGCCGGGCATCTCGGTGGCGCGCTCGGCGGAGCTGGCGTAGGGGGCGGCCGTAGAGCCGTTCGCGCAGCGCGGGCTGGATGAAGCGCTCGGCCTTGCCGTTGGTGCGCGGCCGCTAGGGCCGGGTGGTCAGGTGGCGGGCATCGAGTTCAACAGGGGCCGCCGTGAAGGCCTGGCCCCGCGAGTGTAGCCGAAGGCATTGTCGGTCATGACCCGCTCGATCCGGACGCCGAGGCTCGCAAACCCGGCGGCGGCGCGGGCGAGGAAGCCGGCGCAGCTCGGGCCGCGCTCGTCGGGCAGCAGCTCGGTATAGGCCAGGCGCGAGGCGCCGTCGATCGCGACACCTGGTGACCACGTCGCCGGCCAGCTCGCCGAGCGGCGCCACATGCTCGACCGGCGCCGCGGGCGAGGTGCTGGGGGCGCTGCCGGAGAGTGCCGCGGGCCAAGCCGAAATCCTGGAGCTGCTGCTCGACCACCTGCCCAGCGTTTCCCCGAGCACTATCGGCGCAGAGAACGACGAACTCGCCAATCGGATCACCGGCGAGCGCTTCGACCTCGCGGCGTGGCGCGCGGCGCCGCTCGAGCTGGCCGGCCGGCTGGTCCAGGAGGACTTGTGCCTGTTGCAGCGTGGCGAGCCCGCCTATCGGCTGGTCGCCGGGGGCGCTGTGCTTCCCCTCGCACTGGCGGCTCGCCGATAAGCTCGGCCGGCCGCTCGAGGTCATCCACGAGCCGGTGCCGGCTTTGCGGACGGCCTGGCCCCGACGGCCGACCGCTTCTTCCCCAACCTCCAGGTCGCGCGGCCGGTCTGGCGCGTCAACTGGAGCCTGGTCGACACGCCGCAGCTGTTCCTGCCGCCGGAGCATCGCGCCGAGCGCGAGGTCAATCGCCCCCGGGCGGGCTGGCGAGCAGCTCCGGCTGCGGGTCGAGCGCCAGACCCTGCGCCGTCTGCCGGCTCGGGCGACGTGCTGTTCGGATCCGTACCCACGTCGCGCCGCTCGCCGCGGCCATCGAAGGCCCGGCGCAGCGCGGGCGTTGGCGGCACGGGTGCGCGAGATGCCGCCGGCGATGGCGGCCTACAAGGGCATCGCCGCGATCCGCGAACCCCTGCTCGAATGGCTGGACGGCCGCGCCGGCAAACCCGGTCAGGGACCTCAGCGCCGGCGGATGCGGCCCGGGCGTGACTCCGCAATTGAGCGCGCGCTGCAGCACCCAGCGGACGCTCGAAAACCCCAGGTCGTCCCAGGGGATCGCCGGCCACTCGAACAGGTCGAGCTCGAGCGTCTCGATGCCGGCCGCGACCTCCGGCGAGAGCAGCCGCGCGCGGTAGAACAGCTGCACCTGGCCGATCCGGACCACGATCAACCTGCTCCATATCAGCCCCTGGGCGGTGGCGGAGGCGCTGCTGCAGGGCGCCGGCCGCGCGCTCGCAGCCGACGGCCTGCTCTTCCTCTACGGCCCGTTCACGCGCCAGGGCCGGCACACCAGCGCCTCGAACGAGGCCTTCGATCGCATGCTCACGCTGCACGACCCGGCCTGGGGCGTGCGCGACCTGGAGGAGGTGGCGGCGGCCGCGCACGAGGAGGGGCTGGCGCTCCGGCGCGTCGTCGAGATGCCGGCGAACAACCTCTCGCTGCTCCTGCGCCGGCTGCCCTGAGGACCGTCGCTCGGCCGGCGCAGCGCCGCGACACAACTCTCGGAAAGTAGAGGGCCGGCTGTCCGTCCATGGAGCCTCGTACAGGGGGCGATCGGCGGCCACGACCGGGCAGTCCGCATGCTCCGCAAGCTTAGCACTCGCCTCATGAGGTCCTCACCCTTACCCCCACCCAACCCTCCCCCCACAAGTGGGGAGGGAGGTGACGGCGGTCGGCCAATGGTTATCCCCCTCCCCCTTGATGCGTGAGGGTTGGGGTGGGGGTGTGCTGGCCAGGCCGAAAGGTCGGATCATCGTGCGGCCGGTTTAAGCTGAAGCTGTCGCGCTAGGAGCCGACGTCACCCGGCGCGGATGAACTTCTGGAAGGCGTGGCAGGTGAGCGGGGCGAAGTGGTCGACGCGCCCGAGGCCTTGACCACCTCGCCGACGTAGAAGTCGCCGCGCGAGTCCGCCCAGATGCCGTGCGGCACGATGAAGTTGCCCGGCAGCAGGGGGTCGTAGCCGCCGATCTGGGTCTGGATGTTGCCGTCGAGGTCGCAGATCGTGACCCGCGCGATCGGCGCATGGCCGACCGGCGCATGCTTGCTCCAGCAGAAATGCGGCACCTCCTTGGGGGGCACGTTCCAGCCGAGCTCGGCGATGTAGAGGTTCTCCTGGTCGTCGATGAACAGGTCGTCCGGCCGGTTGACCCAGTCCCAGATCGTGCGGAGCTCGCCATCGGATGAGAAGATCTGGATGCGCGAGTTCTCGCGGTCGGCGACGAACACCCGGCCGCCGCGGTCGACCGCGATGCTGTGCGGCAGGTTGAACTGGCCGGGCCCGCTGCCGGGCTCGCCCCACGACGCGAGCAGCTCGCCCGCGGGCGAGAAGCGGTGCACCCGGGCGTTGCCGTAGCCGTCCGAGATGAACATCTCGCCGCTCGCGGTCACCGCGACGTTGGTCACCATGTTGAACGGACCGCCGGCATAGCGCACCGGCGAGTGGCCGACCTTGAAGCCGGTGTCGGCCGGCCTGGCCGGGTCGCCGAGCGTCATCAGCAGCTCGCCGTCGGTCGTGAACTTGCGCACCGTGTGGTCGAAATTGTCGGCGCAGTACACGTGGTCGTGGCGGTCGATGAAGATGCCGTGCGCGCTCGCGAACACGCCCTCGCCCCAGGCGTCGAGGAAGCGGCCGTCCTTGTCGAACACGATCATCGGATGCGCGCCGCGGTTGAAGACGTAGACCCGGTCCTGCGAGTCGACCGCCACGCCCGCGACCTCGACGAACGACCAGCCCTCGGGCAGCTGCTCCCAGCCCTCGAGGACCTCGTACTCCAGACGGTGCGGTCCGATCGCCATCGCGGCTTCCTCCCTGTGCTGCGCGTTCTGCTCGGCTGCTCAGCCGGTTCCTGGTCGCTGCCGCGCCGGCAGAGTCACCAGGCCATGGCGGGCGAGGCGGCTCCACTCGCTGTCGGGGTCGAGCATGAGGTAGCGCTGCCAGAGGCGGCTCGCCTCGGCCAGCTCGCCGGCCTCGAAGTGCAGCTGGGCGAGGTTGTAGAGCGGATCGGCGTAGTCCGGATCGGCCGCGATCGCGCGCTCCAGATACGCCCGCGCCAAGCCCTTCTGGCCCTCGGCCTCGAGCAGCAGCGCGAGATTGTACCAGGCATCGGCGAAGGTCGGGTCGACCGCGATCGCGCGCTGCAGGTAGGACTTGGCCTCGCCCAGGCGGCCCTGCTCGCGCAGCACGTTGGCGAGGTTGAAGGGCGCGATCGGATCGCTGCGGTCGAGGCGCGTGCAGCGCCGGTAGAGCGCCTCGGCGCCCGCCAGATCGCCCGCCTGCTCGGCCTCCTCGGCCGCCTCGAACAGCTCGTCGGCCGAGGGATTGCCGGGGTCGGGGAGCGGCAGGCGCATCTGGCCGTCGAGCTCGGCGAAGCGGTCGCCGATGCGGCGCGCGAGCTGGCCGCGCTCGTCGCACACGAGCTTGAGCCGGGCGAGCGGATGGTCGCCGCCCGGGACGCGCCCGCCGCCGACCTCGACCACGCCTTCGATGATCTCGGCGAGGCCGAGCCCGTCCGCCAGCAGGCGGGCGACCTCGCGCGCGGCGACCAGATCGCGAAAGCCGAGCAGGCCCTGGCGCGGCTGGAGGACCTCGAACAGCTCGAGCAGGCGGACGCGTCCTGCTCGAGGCCGACCTTCGCGGGCAGCTCGTCGAGCCGCAGGGCAGCGCCGACCGGCGCGGCCGGCGGCAGCAGCCGGAGCGCGCGCAGCAGCGTGGTCTCGCTGATGCAGCGCTGCGCCGATCTCGTCGGCGCGGGCGAGCTTCGCCTGCAGGCGGCCGTCGGCCAGCTGCGCGCCGCTCGCGGCCGATCACGACCAGCGTGGTCTGCGGCGAGAGGGCGCGGCGCACCGTGCCGCCGTGGCGGCGGATCTCGGCCGCTGCGGCGCGGTTGGGCAGGCGGCGAGACGGCCGACGATGGTGACGGTCTGCCCGCCGAGCTCGATCATCGGGAGCTCGCCCTCCCGCGGCTAGCTCGCCTTGCGCCGCTTCTTGCCCTCGTCGGCGGCCGCGGGCTTGCGGCCCTTGCCGGAGCTCGCCGCGGCCTTCTCGCCGGCGGCCGCCTTGCGCGGCTTGCTCTCGGCCGGCGGCTTGGCGTCCTCGAGCGAGCGCTTGAGCGCGTCCATCAGGTTGATCACCTTGCCGCGCTCGGGCGCCTTGGCGAGCACCGGCTCCTGGCCCTTGACCTTGGCCTTGACCATCTCGATCACGGCGTCGTGGTAGCGGTCCTTGAACTCGCTCGGATCGAACTTGCCGGACTTCTGCTCGATCAGCTTCTCGGCGAGCTCGAGCATCTCCTCCTCGGGCTCCTCGTCCTTGATGTCGGTGAAGTAGTCCGCGGAGTCGCGCACCTCGTCGGCGGTGCGCAGCGTCATCATCAAAAAGCCCTTGTCGCGGCAGGTGAGCGCGATCAGGCGCTCGCGGTTGGAGAGCACGATGCGCGAGAGCGCGACCTTCTGCTTCTCGCGCATGGCGTGCTGGATCACGCGGAAGGTCTCCTCGGCGACCGCGCCGTCCGGCGCCACGTAGTAGGGCGAATCGAAGTAGATCGGGTCGACGTCCTTGGCGTCGACGAACTTCTCGATCACGATCGCCTTGCTGGTCTCGATCTGGACCTTGTCGAAGTCCTCGTCGGTGAAGACGACGTACTGGTCCTTCTCGTACTGGTAGCCCTTGACCAGGTCGGCGCGCTCGACCGCGCCCGAGCTCCGGGTCGTGCGGCTTCATCTGGATGCGGTTGTGGGTGTCCTTGTGCAAAAGGTTGAAGGCGACCTTCTCGCTGCGCGAGGTCGCGTTGTAGAGGCGGACCGGGCAGGACACCAGCGACAGCCTGAGGTGTCCCTTCCAAGTCGAGCGTGGCGCCATGGCACTGACCTCTTGCTGTTGGCTCGCGGGTCACGCCCGCTTCTGCAGCGTGCGTTCCATCTCCTTGGTCAACGCGCGGGCCGCCTGATCGATCCCGGCCCAGGGATCGGCGATGCCCGCCTCCAGCCGCTGCGGCACCGTAGCGTAGTTCAGATCGGCCGGGTCGTCGATGGCGCTGAGCTCGTCCCAGGCGAGCGGCGTCGAGGCCGGCACGCCCGGCCGCGCGCGCAGCGAGTAGGCGGCGACCGCGGTGGCGCTGCGAGCGTTGCGCAGATAGTCGAGGTAGATCCGCCCGCGGCGCTCGCGCTTCGCCATGTTCGCGGTGAACCGGTCGCGGCGCCTGCTCGGCCATGCTGCCGCGCGAACGCCTCGCAGAACCGCGCGCACCTCGGCCCAGCCCTGGCGGCGCGCGATCGGCACCACGACGTGCAGCCCCTTGCCGCCGGTGGTCTTGAGGAACGGCACGAGGCCGAGCTCCGCGCAGCGATCGCGCGACGTCGCGGGCGGCGTCGACCACCTCGCGCCAGGGCAGGCCCTCGTCGGGGTCGAGATCGAACACGATCCGGTCGGGGCGCTCCGGCTGGTCGACCCGGCAGCCCCAGCTGTGGAACTCGACCGCGCCGAACTGGGCGAGCGCGAGCAGCCCGCGCGCGTCCTCGATGTACAGGTAGTCCGCGCGCTTCTTCGAGCCCTCCTCGCGCAGCGGGATCGTTCTGATCACGTCGGGCATGCCGGCCAGCGCGTGGCGCTGGAAGAAGCAGTCCGCGCTCTTGCCGGTCGGGCAGCGCACGAGCGAGACCGGCCGATCGATCAGCTCCGGCAGCATCCAGTCGCCGACCCGGGCGTAGTAGAGCGCCAGCTCGAGCTTGGTCGGGCCGCCCTCGCCGAACATCACGCGGTCGGGATTGGTCACCCAGATCTGCGCGAGATCGGCGTCGGTGACGTAGCGCTTGCGCTCCGCGCCTGGCCTCGGGCTGCGGCGCCTCGGCGGCGCTCGTCGATCCGCCGTCTCGGCCGCAGGCCCTTGTAGACGGCATGGCGCAGGATGCCGTCGGCGGTGCGGTTGCCGTACTCGACCTCGGCGACCAGCGCCGGCCGCACCCAGACGAGGTCCTTGCGCCGGCGTTCCTCGGGCGGCAGCGCGACCGCGGGCTTCTTGACCCGGAGCGCGCTCGAGGCGGGCAAGCAGGCTCTGCATCCCGGCCATCGAGAAGCCGGTAGCCGACCCGGCCGACGTAGCGCAGGCCGCCGTCCTCGGCTCGGCCAGCAGCAGCGCGCCGATGCCGCCCGCCGCCTCGGAGGGGCTGTAGCCGATGACACGGAATCGTCGCTCAGCCGGCATTTGACCTTGAGCCAGCTCCGGGTGCGGCGTCTGCTGGTAGGGCGCATCGGCGCGCTTGGAGATCACGCCCTCGAGGCCGAGTCTGCGAGGCCTGCTCGAAGAACGCGCGGCCGTTGCCGACGACGTGCTCGCTGATCTGCAACGCGCGAGGTCGGCCCGACGCGCCGGTCGAGCAGCGCCCTCCAGCGCCCGCTTGCGCTCGAGCGAGCGGCACCGCCGTCAGGTCGTGGCCGTCCAGATGCAGCAGATCGAAGGCGAAGAAGATGAGCTCGTGCGTGCGCCCTTCGGCGCAGCGCGTCCTGCAGCGCCGCGAAGCTCGCGATGCCCCGCTCGTCCTGGACCACGATCTCGCCGTCGATCAGCGCCTGCTTGCAGGGCAGCGCCGCGAAGGCCTCGCGAGGCGCCGTAGCGGTCGGTCCAGTCGAGGCCGGTGCGGGTGATCAGCCGCACCTCGCCGCCCTCGAGCCGCGCGATGGTGCGGTAGCCGTCGAACTTGATCTCGTGCAGCCACTCCTCGCCCTCGGGCGCGCGCGCGGCCGGCGTGGCGAGCTGCGGGCGCAGCGACGCCGGCAGCGGCGCCGTCCGGCGCCCTCGAGCGCTGGCCGGCCTTGACCGGCTCGCGGCTCGGCCGCGCGGCGCGGGCCTGCCGGCGCCTCCGGCCGGCGAGATCCTCGACCGGCCGGCCGCGTCAGCACGCTCTCCGGGCCGCTCCTCCAGGACGCCGCGCCCGACGCCGGGCCGCGCGAACGGGTCGCGCTCCTTGATCAGCAGCCAGTTCGTCGCCGCGCTCGCCTTCCTTGGGCTTGAGCCGCACCAGCATCCAGCCGCCGCCGAGCTTCTCGCCGAGCAGGCGGAACTTGAGCGTCCCCTTGCGGTAGTCCGCCTCCGGATCGCCCATCGGCACCCAGGTGCCGCGGTCCCAGACGATCATCGCGCCGGCGCCGTACTGGCCCTTGGGGATCGGCTCCTCGAAGTCGGCGTACTCGCAGCGGGTGGTCCTCGGTGTGCACCGCGAGGCGCCGCACCTTGGGGTCGAGCGAGGGCCCCTGCGGCACCGCCCAGCTCTTGAGCGTGTCGCCGAACTGCAGCCGCAGGTCGTAGTGCAGCCGCCGCGCAGCGTGCTTCTGCACGACGAACACGCTGGTCTCGGGCGTGACCGCGCCGCCCGGCGGCTCGTCCGTCTTGGTGAAGTCGCGCTTGGCCCGATAGCGCTCGAGCGAATCCGCGTCCGGCCTTCTGCCAAAGCCCGTCCCCAACCTACGGCGCTCAGCTGGTCAATCTAGCGCAGCTAGCATCCGTTGCGAGACGCCGCGACGCCCGATCAGGTCGACCCGCCCCGATCGACGACCTGCTGGAGCCCGCGGATCCAGCGCAGGACGCGCCGCCGGTTCACGCCGAGATCCCAGCAGCCATAGCGGGAGCGGCTGTCCAGAACCAGGCTCGAGCGCCCGGCGGCGAGCGGCAGGACCTCGGCCCGCACAAGATCCGGCAGGCGGAGCACCGGCGAGCGCTGGAGGTGGAGGCTGCGCCCTGCCTGCTCGTCCTGCGCCCGAAGCACCGTGCGCGGCTGCCGGGCGGCGGAACCCGATCCAGGCGCGCCAGAGCTCGGCCGCAGCGATCGGGAGCACCGGCGCGGTCGCATCGGCGAGCCCCGGCCAGCCCGGCGGCGCGATGCGGAAACCCTTGCGCCTGGGCGCCGGCGCGAGGTCGCGGAGCGGTTCCAAGCGGGTCGTCGCTCACGCGGCGCGCCGCTCGCAGTCGGGCGGCTGATAGCCGAAGCGGGTCACGAACGACTGCCAGCGCTCGGTGACGCGCCCGACGTTCTCGGTCGAGAAGGAATAGGCGGTCTTCCGGTAGTCCCGGATCGAGTTCAGATAGGCCTCGATGCGCGGGCGGGCGGTGGCGTAGCCCTCGAGCCCGATCGAGGCGTAGATGCGCTCGAGCGTGCCGAGCGGATCCCGCTCGAGCTCCTCGAAGCTCAGGTGGACGATCCGGTCGGGCGGCAGGCGGTCCGCCTGCTCGAGCAAGGATCCCATCAGGCGCGGGTAGACCTCGAGCACCACCTCGTTGATCGCGACGTGCTCGTAGCCCTGCAGGGCCAGCTCGCGCAGGACGGTACGCAGCGCGCGGCACGTCGAATTCGAACACGACGTAGGGGTCGCGGTAGATGTGGACGAACCGCGCCTCCGGCCAGAGCGCGCGGATCGCGCCAATCCGGGCCGTGTAGGCGGGGTTCTTGAGGAGCAGGGGACGGCCGGCGCCAAGCGCCGCCATCTTGCCGACGTAGTGGCGGAGCGTGCGCTGCCAGCGCGCGACCTCCTCGCCCGTGCCGTCGTCGGGGAGCAGGCCGCGGCGATAGGTCTTTGCGAAGCGGCGCGGGAAGTAGATCGCGTGGTAGTAGGAGAGCGCGTGCATGTTGGCGAGCGCGATCTCGTCCTCGGTCGGCGAGTCGGCGCCGACCCGCACGCGGTCGATCAGCCGGTCCGCGGGGAGATACTGCTCGACGAACGGCCGCAGCACGCGGGCGAGGCCGAACGCCTCCCAGGGCATGCCGGCGAGCACCGGCGGCACGGTCGCGAACTGGCCTGACGCCGCGAGCAGGTTGTGGAGGTGTGTCGTGCCGCTCCGCATATGGCCGAGGATGAAGATCGGCGCCGGCAGCTGGCCGGCGCGGCGCAGCGCGTAGGCGCTCCATGCCCGCTCGGCGGCGGTGAACGGCAGGCGCCCGAGGCTGCTGGCGAGCGCGATCGCGAACGGCAGGAGGCCCGCGGGGGACGGCGGCCCGTTGCGCGCGACCAGCCCGAGCAGCGTCGCGGGATCGGCGCCGCACAAGGGGTGGAAGACCCGGTGCCAGCCGAAGCGCGGCCCGTCTTTCGTTCGCGTCCGCATCGCTCAGCTCGAGTAGGCCCGGCCGCGCCACACCGCGGGTCGACCGCGGCGCTGGCCGATCAGCGCGCTCCACTGGAGAGCCAGGAGACCGACGATGCCGAGCGGATGCAGGAGCGCGCCGACCGCGCTCTGGCGAAAGCGCAGCGCGAGCGCCAGGCGATTGAGACACACGCAAGCGGCGGCGGTGACGCTCGCCGCGACCGCCCAGCCCGGGACGGTGAGGAGGGCGCTGGCCGGCAGGAGCACGAACGGCAGCACCTGGCCGCCGAGCAGGAGCACGGTCCAGACCGGCAGCGCGGCCGGGCGTCGCCATGCCCTCGGTCGCGTTCTTGGCGAACCCGCGCCAGACCTCGGCCAAGCCGCGGTACATCCGGCAGCTCGCGAGCTCGGTGGCGTCGAACAGATCGGTCATGATGCCGGCGCGGCGGAAGGCGCGCGGCAGCATCAGGCCGTCGTGCAGCGAGGCGCGGATCGCGGCATGGCCGCCGGCGCGCTCGTAGGCCTCGCGGCGCACGCAGATCAGCTGGCCGCAGCCCGCGCCGAGCGCCGGCTGGAGCGAGCGCCGCATGCGCGCGAGCGGCAGGAAGCCGAGCAGGAGGAAATGGATCAAGGGCACGATCAGCTTCTCGCCGAAGGTGCCCGTCTCCTGGCGCGGAAAGCCGCTGGCGAGGCCGATGTCGCCGGGAGCCCATGAACGCCGCGATGCGGGCGAGCGCGTCGGGCGCGAGGCGCACGTCCGCGTCGACGAAGACCAGGAGGTCGTGGCGGGCGCGCTCGGCCAGCACCTGGCAGGCGTGCTGCTTGCCCGACCAGCCGGGCGGCAGCGGCGGCGCCAGCTCCAGCCGAACGCGCGGATCGGCGGCGGCGAGCGCCGCGACCACGGCGCGCGTGCCATCACTCGAGTGGTCGTCGAGCACCACCACCTCGAGGTCGACCCCGCGGCTCTCGAGCGCGGCTCGCAGCGCGGGGCCGATCTGCGCCTCCTCGTCGCGGGCGGGGATCAGGAGCGAGAGCCGCGGCCGTGCTCCCTCCCCGGCGCGCGGCGGCGCCCGGTAGAGGGCGAGATTCCAGGCGGTCAGCAGCGCCGGGAGCAGCGCGAGCCCGAGGGCGAGCAAAGCCAGGGCCTCGAACATCACCGGCCCGGCTCGCCATGGCCGGCATGGAAGCGCCGGCCCGCGAGGCGCGCGCGCAGGTGACGGTAGGCATCGTAGACCCCGCCGATCCCGACCGTGCCCTCGAGGAGCGCCTCGAACCGGCCGGGATCGCGCGTCATGGCGTCCGCCGCGAGCTGGTCCATCGTCTCGGTCAGCCGCTCCTCGAGCAGGCGCCGCCAGTCCTCGACCGAGCCCGCGGCCTCGCCCGGCAGCGGCTCGCCGAACCGGCAGAGCGCCTCGGGGTAGCGCTCGTCCCAGAACGGATACTCGAGCGCCAGCGGCAGGGCGACCGCGTGCCGCGCGCGCGCCATGAGATGGGCGACGCCCGGCTGCAGCCGCAGCGGACGGACGCGCGGATCGGTGAACGAGCCCTCCGCCGTGACCCAGAGCATCGCCTGCGGGTCCTCGAAAATCCGCAGGCTCGTGCTGCGGAAGGCGGCGGCGCCCCGCAGCGTTCCCGGCTCGATGCCGAAGATGCCGATGCGCTCCATGAAGCGGTACTTCTCCAGGCCCTTGCGGTCCATCGGGCCGTAGGCCGGCCGCCCGGGGCACAAGGTGGTCGCGAGGACGATGAACAGGGCCGGATCCCACCAGGACGGGTGGTTGGTGTAGACGATCGCCGGGCGCTCCGGCGGCAGCCGAGGCCTGCCTGAGCGCGCGATGCGGATCGCGTGGAAGTTGCGCTGCAGAAAGCGCCTCATGTAGCGGGCGAAGAAGCGGCAGAGCGCCGGCGAGCGCGCGGCGACCGGATCCGATCCCTGCCTGCGCGCGCCCATGCCCCTCAGGCTGCCCGGCTCGTCCGCGCGGCATCGCGGTCGAGCGCGTCGGCCGCGATCCAGCCCGACATCAGGACCATCGGCATGCCGGGGCCGGGATGCGCCGCCCCGCCCGCGAGGTAGAGGCCCGGCACGCTGCGGCTGCGGTTGCCGGGCTTGAACGCGCCGAGGAACCGGCCGTGGCTCGCGAGCCCGTAGATCGCGCCGTCGAGCACCCGGTAGCGCTCGTGGATGTCCTGGGGCGTCAGGCAGGCCTCGAAGCGGATGCGCCGCTCCAGATCGTCGAGGCCGGCGGTGCGGGCGAGCTTGTCCAGGATGATCCTGCGGTAGGCGGGGTACATGCCGCGCCAGTCGTGGTGGGGCCGCAGGTAGGGCGTGTGGACCAGGACGTAGAGCGCCTCGCCGCCGGGCGGCGCCACTGCCGGGTCGGTGCGCGCCGGCGCCGCCAGGTAGCAGGTCGGATCGGGCGCCGGCTCGCCCTTCCGGTAGATCCAGTCGAACTCCTCCTCGGCGTCGGCGGAGAAGACGAAGTTGTGGTGCAGCAGGTGGTCGTAGCCGCGCTCGAGACCGAGATAGAGCACCACGCCCGGAGCACGCGGGCTCGTGGCGCGCGCCCGCGCGCGAAGCGCAGGCCGGCCTCGCCGCCGACCAGCTCGCGATAGGTCCGCACGGCATCCATGTTGGAGACCACGGCGCCGACCGGCAGCCGCTCGCCGCGCTCGGTCGTGATCGCCTCGACGCCGCCCGGCCCGACCTCGATCCGCCGGACGCCCGTGTCGAGCCTGATCTCGACGCCCTGCTCCCGGGCGAGGCGCTCCAGCGCCTCGGCGACCGCGCGGGTCCCGCCGCGCGGGTACCAGACACCGCCGTCGGTCTGCATGTGGGCGATCGCGCACAGCACGGCGGGCGCGCCGAACGGCGACGAGCCGACGTACTGGACGAAGTGGTCCAGCATCTGCGCGACGCGGCGGTCGGCGACGTGCCCGCGGATCGTGCCTGCGACCGTGCTGCCCATGCGCAGGCTCAGCACGTCCGCAAGCGTCCTGGCGTTCAGGCTGCTGCGCAGGTCGAGCGTGTCGCGCAGGTCCTCGACCGAGCTTCCAGAAGAAGAAGCGCTCCGAGATCTCGTGCAGCCGCTGCGAGAGCTTCTGGAACCGCGAGGTAGCCCTCGCCCGCGCCGCTGCCCGGGGCGAACCCGTCGAGGCGTTGCGCCATGGCGGGGCCGTCCTCGACCAGATCGAGAACCGAGCCGTCCGCGAACAGGCAGCGCCACTGCGGGTCGAGACGGATCAGATCGAGCTCGTCCTCCATCCTGTGGCCGGCCTCGGCGAACACGCGGGCCAGCACGCCCGGCAGCGTGAGGATGGTCGGGCCCATGTCGAAGCGGAAGCCCTCCGCGCTGAGCAGCGCTGCTTTGCCGCCGAGCCAGCCGTTCTTCTCGAGGAGCGTCACCCGATGCCCGCGCGCGGCGAGCACGATCGCCGCCGCGAGCCCGGCGAGCCCGCCGCCGATCACGCCGACGGGCGCTCCCGCGCGCATCACGCGGCCTCCGCGATCGGCGCCGCGGCGGGCTCGGGCGCCATCGGCAGTCTCGTGTCCCAGCAGCGTCGGAAGCCCGAGGTCGCCGGCGAGCAGCTTCGCCGTGATCCTGGCGCCCTCGAAGATCACCGGCAGGCCGCTGCCGGGATGGGTGCCGCCGCCGACCAGGTAGACGCCCTCCAGGTCCTCGAAGCGGTTGCGCGGGCGCCGGTGCAGCATCTGGCCGAGCGTGTGGGCGAGGTTGAAGGTGGCGCCGCGGTAGAGCTGCATGTCGTCCTGCCAGTCGGCGGGCGTCACCACCTGCTCGCAGCAGGATCCGCTCCTCCAGGCCGTTCAGCCCGAGCTTGCCGAGCCGTCGCAGCACCAGCTCGCGGTAGCCCGCGCGCTCGCGCCGCCAGTCGATCTGCGGGCTCTGGTGCGGCACCGGCACCAGCACGTAGAGCGTGCTGCAGCCCGGCCGGCGCCTGGCCCGGGTCGGTGACGCAGGCGTTCTGCACGTAGATCGAGGGCTGCTGCGGCAGCACGCGGCCGTCCTCGATCTCGCGCAGATTGCGCGCGTAGTCCTCGGCGAGGAAGATCGTGTGGTGATCGAGGTCGACCCGGCCGCGGACCCCCAGATACAGCATGAAGGTCGAGCAGGAGAAGCGCTTGCGCGCGATCCGCGCATCGGTCCAGCGCCGCCGCAGGCGGTCCGGCACCAGGCGGCGTCATGGTCTGCGCGAAGTCGGCGTTGATCACCACGGCGATCGCAGGGGTGGCGTCCCGGAGCGGTGCGCACGCCGACCGCGCGGCGGTTGCGGAACAGGATCTCCTCGACCGGCTCGCCGGTCTCGATCCGGACGCCCTGGTCGCGCGCGACGCCGGCCATCGCCTCCATCACCGCGCCGCAGCCGCCGCGCGGGTGGAACACGCCGTACTCGTACTCGAGGAACGAGAGGATCGTGAACAGGCTCGGGCACTTGAACGGCGACATGCCGAGGTACTTGCTCTGGAACGAGAAGCCGAGGCGCACGCGCGGGTCGCGGAAGTGGCTCGCGAGGTCGCGGTCGATGCTGCGCAGCGGCCGCAGCCAGCGCAGGGCTCGCAGGACCGGCGGCGCGAGCAGCGCGCGGGCGCTCGGGAACGGCATCTCCAGGATCGGCTGGAAGGCGCGCAGCTTGGCCCGGTTGTCGGCGCTCATCGCCGGCAGCCGCCTCGCGTCCTCCGGGCACAGCTTCGCGACCTCCGCCATCATCCGGTCCAGATCCGAGCTGGCGAGCAGGCTGCCGCCCGCCTCGAACACGAGGCGGTACATCGGCTCCAGCCGGATCAGATCGACCTCCTGGCGGAGCGAACGCCCACAGGCGGCGAAGATCTCCTCGAGGATGCGCGGGTAGAGGAAGAAGGTCGGGCCGCGATCGAACCGGAAGCCGTCGACCTCGAGGTTGGCCGAGCGCCCGCCGACCCCGGCCTGACGCTCCAGCACGGTGACCTCGGCGCCCGCCCGCGCCAGCAGCATGGCGACGGCGAGGCCGCCGGGCCCCGCGCCCACGACCACAACCCGGTGCTTCGCCAACCCGATCCTCCTGAACGCCTTGGGAACTCGCGGTGATGGACGCTATCTACGCAGCACGGTTCCGAATGGATGTTGGCGACGAGCAGGAGTGCGCATGGCCAGGAGCAGCCCGGCCGGGGCGGAGCGCGCGGCGGCGGAAGCCGAGCCGGGCGAGCGCGTGCGTCTGGCCCGGGAGGCGCAGCGTCGCTGGGCGGCCGTGCCGCTGCGGTCACGGCTCGAGATCGTCCGCCGGCTGCGCCGCCGGCTGGCGACGGATGCCGAGGCGCTGATCGCGACCCTCGCCGGGCGGCCGGGCCGGTCGCCCGGCGAAAGTGTCGCAGCGGAGCTCCTGCCGCTCGCCGACGCCTGCCGCTTCCTCGAGCGTTCGGCGGAGCGGCTGCTGGCGCCGCGCCGGATCGGGCGGCGCGGGCGGCCGGCCTGGCTGTTCCGCCATGCGGCGGAGATCTGGCGCGAGCCGCTGGGCGTCGTGCTGGTGATCGCCCCCGACAACTACCCGCTGCTGCTGCCGGGCGTGCAGCTGCTCCAGGCAGTGGCCGCGGGCAACGCGGTGCTGGTCAAGCCGGCGCCCGGCTGCTCGGCGCCGCTCGCGCTTCTGCTCGAGGCGATGCGGCGGGACGGTCTGCCGCCGGGCGTCGCCCAGCTCCTCGGCGAGGGCGTCGAGGACGCGCGCCGCGCGCTCCGGGCGGGCGTCGACCACGTGGTGCTCACGGGAAGCGCCGAGACCGGCCGGGCGGTGCTGGCCGAGCTCGCGCCCCGGCTCACGCCGGCGACGATGGAGCTGTCCGGCTGCGATGCGGCGTTCGTGCTGCCCGGCGCCAACCTCGCGATGGTCGCCGACGCGCTGGCCTTCGGCCTGCGCCTGAACGGCGGCGCCACCTGCATCGCGCCGCGCCGGGTGTTCGTCACCCGCGGCGAGGCGGCAGCACTCGAGCGGCAGCTGGGGCCGCGCCTCGCGGCGCTCGAGCCGGCGCCGATCGCGGAGCGCGCGCGCGGCCTGCTGCGGCCGCTGCTCGCCGAGGCCGAGAGCCGCGGCGCGCGCTTCGTGCCGGCTCGGCCCGGCCCGGACGCTCCGCGGTTTCGGGCGACCGCGCTGTTCGACGCCGACCCGGGCAGCGCGCTGCTGCGCGCCGACGTGTTCGCGCCGATCCTCGCCGTGGTCGCGGTCGAGGACATGGCGGACGCGGTCCGCCTGAACGGGCTCTGTCCCTACGCCCTCGGCGCCTCGATCTTCGGGCCGGCGGATGCGGCCCGGGCGCTGGCGCGCGAGGTCGACGCCGGCAGCATCACGATCAACGACCTGATCGTGCCAACCGCCGATCCGCGCCTGCCGTTCGGCGGGCGCCGGGCGAGCGGCTTCGGCGTCACGCGCGGCGCGGACGGCCTGCTCGCGCTGACCCGGGTGAAGACGGTCGCGCTGCGCCGTGGCTCGTTCCGCCCGCACTATGCGCCGCCCGAGCAGGCTCAGCTCGAGGTGGCGCTGGGCTATCTGCGCGCCGCGCATGCGGCCGGCTGGCGCGAGCGGGCGCGCGGCCTGAAGGCCTTGCTGGGCGGCCTGCGAGGTCTCAGTCGAAATAGCGCATCCGGAACTCGACCTCCGACCGCTTCCCGGTGATCTCGACGACCGCGTCCTCGAAGCGCGGCGGGCCGAAGCGCATCGGCGCGTCGCGGCTGAACCCCATGCCTTCGCGCGGCAGACCGAGGAGATTGCGGTCGATGTCGAGATTGTCGTTCGCGTCGTGGAAGGACTGGACGGCGTAGGCGCCGGGTTCGATCCCGCGCACCACGACGCGCACCGGGCCCGCGGCGGCCGCCGTCCTGCCGGTATAGGGACACTGCCCACCGAGGAACGTCTGGGCGGTGCAGACCGCCACCAGGACGTGCCCCTCCTCGCTCGCGACCTCATTCACCGTGACGGCGAGCTCGGCCGCGCCCCCGCCGGTCGGCTGGAGCAGCCCGAGCAGGAGAGCACCAAGGCATGCCCACAAGGCGCCGCGCCTCAACGGCTGGCGCCGCTCATGCCAATTTGTCACATTGTTGTCCAAGTTATACTCCTACATAGATTGGACAGAGCTTGGAGGGAACGGTGCACTCCGTCAAGTCGGCTGCCCAGCTTACCGGCCTCAGCCCGGACCTGCTTCGCGCCTGGGAGCGACGCTACGGCGTCGTGCGACCCGGGCGCGATGCGAACGGCAACCGGGCCTACACCGACGACGACGTCGCCAAGCTCTCGCTGCTGGCCAAAGTGGTCGCGCTCGGCCACCCTATCCACCGGGCCGCGCACCTCGGCCTCCCCGAGCTGGAATGCCTCGCGTCCGAGGCGCGCCAGGACGACCTCGAGCGCCTCGCGCCGCGCATCGTCGCCCGGGTGCTCGAGGCGATCGAGGCCTACCGGCCCGATCGCTGCGACGAAGCGCTCGCGCTCGCGCTCGCCACCCTGTCGCCGAGCGACGCGGTGCGGCACGTGCTCTCGCCGCTGCTCCACAAGGTCGGCGACGGCTGGCACCGCGGCGCGCTGAGCGCGGCCCAGGAGCACTTGTTCAGCGCCAGCGTCGAGCGGCTGCTGATGGCGACGATCCACACCTACCTGAAGACGCCCCGCGGCCCGGGCATCCTGTTCGGGACCCCGAGCGGCGAGCGCCACGCGCTCGGCAGCCTCGAGGCGGCGTTCCTCGCTGCCAGCCGCGGCCTGCGCTGCTTCTATCTGGGTCCCGACCTGCCGGCCGGCGAGCTGGCGGAGGCGGCGCGCCGGCTCGAGGTCGCCGTGGTCGCGCTCAGCGTGGTCACCCGCTCCAACGGCGACCAATACGCGCGCCAGATCGAGCAGCTGAGCACTTTGCTGCCGGCCGACACGGCGCTCTGGATCGGCGGCTACACGACGGATGTCTTCGACAGTGGCAGTGTGCCCGCGAACTGCACGCTGTTCTCCACTATCGATGACTATCTGCTTCGGCTCGACATCTTGCAATCACAACGAGACTGACTTGAAGGGGAGAGGGACATGGGTCCTGGAGACTTCCGTGCGCAGGCTGCTTCCGCGGCACTTCGGACGAGCCCGCAGCGCAGGGACTGGGCGACCTCGGAGCGGGCGACCTCGCCCCTCGACGAGCTCGTCGTGGCGGTCGCCCGCGACCAGTGCCACGTCGCGTTCGGTCAACTGTTCGGCCGGCTCGCGCCGCGTCTGCGGATCTACCTGCGCAACCTCGGGGCCGAGGCCGCGCTCGCCGAGGATCTGGCGCAGGACGTCATGGCGACCGTCTGGCGGCGCGCCGGTCAGTTCGAAGCGTCGCGCGCCCCCGCCAGCACCTGGATCTTCGCGATCGCCCGCAACCGCTTCATCGATGCGCTGAGGCGCCGGCCGCGCGGCCAGGTCGAGCTCGACGAGCTGCCCGGAGCGGAGGTGCCGGCGGTGAGCGAGCCGGCCGAGGACCGGCTCTACCTGACCCAGCTGGAGCGGCACCTGCGCGCGATCATGCAGGAGTTGCCGCGCGAGCAGAGAGACCTCTTGCGGCGCAGCTTCTTCCAGCACCAGTCGCAGAGCACGATCGCGCGCGAGCTCGACCTGCCGCTCGGCACCGTCAAGTCGCGCCAGCGCCTGGCGCTGGCGCGGCTGCGCGGCAGGCTCAGCCAGTTCGCCCGGTGATCGCGCGCCAAACCCGGCCGTGCTTCTGCTACTGGCTCCCACAGAATCCTGAGGGTTCCCCCCACCCTGGCCCTCCCAGCGAGGGGGGAGGAAGACGACGGCGGTCGGCCAGACCGCCGCCCCCTCCCCCTTGATGGGGGAGGGTTGGGGTCGGGGTGAGGTGGCAGCACGAGACGATCGGGAACATCGTTTGGCCGGTCTGAGGCTCGGCTAGAACAGCCGGCCGCCGTCCGGGACCGGGTGGTCGACGCCGACCAGGACGACGTGGCCCTGGGCGTCGGGAAAGCCCAGGACCAGCACCTCCGACTTGACGCCTGCGATCCGCTTGGGCGGGAAGTTGACCACCGCCGCGACCTGGCGGCCGACCAGCTCGCCCGCGGCGTAGCGCTCGGTCAGCTGGGCCGAGGTGGTTCTGATCCCGAGCGTGGGTCCGAAGTCGACCTCGAGCACGTAGGCGAGCTTCCGCGCCGCGGGGTTCGGCGCCACGCTCAGCACGGTGCCGACCCGGACGTCGAGCTTGAGGAAGTCGTCGAAGCCGATGGTCGCCGGCTGCGGACGGCGCGTCGGTCACCGCTTGCGGTCCATCGCCTTCTTGATCTCCTCGAAGCTCTCCAGCGCGCGCTGATTGATCACTTCGAGCGCCTCGCGGTTGGAGCGGCCGGCGACCTCGGCGAGCTCGCGCATGTTCTGGACCGCGGCCTCGAAGGAGGCCTTGGCGAGCTCGAGGCGCTTGCTCGCCTGGGCCTGCGGGTCGCCCTGCTGCATCAGCTCCTTGGAGGCCTCGGCGAGCCTCCGCCATCGCCTTCTGCAGGATCTCGATCTCGCGCCGCATCACCGCCTGGGCGCCTTCCACCAGCACCTGGTTGGCCTTGGCGAGCGCCTGGAGGTTCTTCTGCTGCGAGGCGATCACTTCCTGCCAGTCGACGCCCGGGATCTTGTACTCACCCATGATCTTGGTGAAGTCGGTCATGTCGTAGGGAAACGGTGACTTGGCCATGTGCGTGATCCTCTGCGCAATGAGGTTGACAACGAGGGCGGGGCGCCGGCTCAAGCCGGAAGCGGCGCCTCGCCTTCGTTGATGTCGCCGGCCGCGGTCTCGCCGGCGGTGGCGCGGCCGGCGCGCGGCACGCGCAGGCCGGCGAAGACCTGCACCCGCCGCAGCTGCTTGTCGAGCTCGGCCATGGTCCTGCCGAGATCGGCCGCCTCGTCCTCGAGCCAGACCCGCAGCGCCTGCAGGTAGGCCGCCCCGAGCGCACGCCGCGCGAGGCTGGCGCGCAGCCCCGAAGAGCGCAGGCCGGCGGCGTCCTGCAGCCAGGCCAGCGAGCGCTCGAGGTGCCAAGCGGTCGCCAGCACCAGGCAGGGGTCGCCGCGCGCCGAGCGCGCCAGCCGCGCGAGCCCCGGCCGGAACGGCACCAGCGCCTCCAGGCGCGCCATCATCAGCTCGAACACGCGGTCGCGCGGCGGCAGGCCGACGAGATCGGCCTCCTCGACCTCGAGCATGGCCTCGTCGATCCGCCGGCTGAGCGCGGCGAGCAGCGCGCCGCGGCTCGGCAGCTCGCGGTAGACCTCGGCCGGCGCGACGCCGGCGCGGCGCGCGACCGCCACCAGCGACAGCCGCGACCAGCCCTGCTCGGCCACCAGCTCGAACGCCGTGACCAGCAGGTCCTGAGGCTCGCCCTCGTCCAAGGCCATGCGATCCTTCCCCGTCCTCAGGCCAGCTCGCGCGAGCGCCGCGTCCCGGCCGCGATCGCCCGCTCGAACAATGGCTGGATCCCGCCCTCCTCGGCCATCAGCACGGCGAGCGCCGCCTGGGTGGTGCCGCCCGGGCTGGTGACGTTGCGGCGCAGGGCCTCGGCCGGCTCGTCGCTCGCCGCCGCGAGCGCGCCGCTGCCGGCGATCGTGCCGCGCGCGAGCGGCCAGGCGAGCTCGGCGGGCAGGCCGCTCGCGATGCCGGCCTTGGCCAGGCACTCGATCAGCAGGAAGAGATAGGCCGGACCGCCGCCGGACATCGCGGTGATCGCGTGCATCAGGTCCTCGTCGTCGATCCAATGGACCGTGCCGACCGCTTCCATGAGCGCGCTGCAGAGCTCCTTCTGGGCGGTCCCGACGTGGCGATTGGCGACCATCGCGGTGACGCCCCGGCCGATCGCGGCCGGCGTGTTGGGCATCGCGCGCACGACCGGCGTGGTCGCGCCGAACGCCGCCTCGAAGCGGGCGATCACGGTGCCGGCCGCGATCGACAGCACGACCGCGCCGGTCTGCGCCAGCGTCTCGTAGGCCGGCAGCACCGCCGCCATCGCCTGGGGCTTGATCGCGAAGACGACCGCGCGGGGCGCGAGCTCGGTCGGTAGCATCTTGGGCTCGGCGAGCGCCACCACGCCGTGGCGCTCGCGCAGCGCCTCGCGCAGATGGGCCTCGGGCTCGACCACGTAGGCGTCCTGCGCGCTGAGGCCATGCGCGCGCCAGCCGTCGAGCAGCGCGCCCCCCATCTTGCCGCAGCCGACCAGGACGAGCGGCCCGGCGATACCCATCACGCTTCGCCTTCGGTCTCGAGCATGGCCGCGGTCAGCGCCTCGAGCGGCGGCTTGCCGCCCCAGATGACGAACTGGAACGCCGGATAGAAGCGCTCGCACTCGGTGACCGCGATGTCGACCAGGTCCTCCATCAGCTCGCCGCTCACGCTGATGCCTTCGCGCAGCAGCAGCGCGTGGCGGAACACCGGCAGGTTCTCGTCCGACCAGAGGTCGAAGTGGCCGAGCCACAGCTTCTCGTTGGCCATCGCCAGCAGCGCATAGATCGCCTCGCGCTTGTTGGCCGGCACCTTCATCTCGAGCGCGCAGGACAGGTGCATCACGCCGAGCTCGGGATGCCAGCAGAACCACATCCGGTACTGGCACCAGTGGCCGCTGATCTCGGCCGCCAGCTCGTCGTCGTTCTGGCGCTGGAACGGCCATTCATTGGCGATCGCGACCTGCTCCACCAGGTCGAGGGGATTGCCGGTGGCCTCCTCTTCCTCGGTTTCCGGTCTCAGTGACGATACCATGGCGCACTCCTCGCTCGCGCCCCCGGAGCGTCGGGGACGCGTTGGCCTGCGTCGGCGCCGGTCCGACTCGAGTCCCAGCCAGGCGACTGGGCGGGCGCGCTGCGGCGGCCCGGTCGCACGACACTGCCAAATTGATCTGGTGGCTGCAAGGCGGCAGGCTACCGCCCGACCGCTGGCCGCGAGCGGCTGGTCACTCGCTGGTGGGCTTGGCGGCCGTCTTGGGGCCGGCGGGCCGGCTGCGAGTCACGGCCGGCTTCGGCTTCTTCGGCGTGGCCGGTCTCCCGGTCGCCGACCTGCCGCTCGCCGCCTTGGCGGTCGCGGGCTGAACGCTCCCCGAAAGCCCGCTCAGCCGGCGCTCGAGCTCGGCGACCCGCGCCGCGAGGTCCTCCTGCTCGCTGCGTGCGGTCTGGGCCATCGCGCGCACCGCCTCGAACTCCTCGCGCGGCACCATGTCCATGTCGGCGAGCATGCGCTCGACCCGCTCGCGCACCCGGCTCTCGATCTCCTCGCGCACGCCGGAGAGCGTATTGAGCGCGCCGTTGGCCATCCGGGCGAGATCGTCCAGCAGGCGGTTCTCGGTTTGCATGTGCCCCTCCTTCGCAAGCGGCGCGGGCGCGCGTGCCTCGCGCTTGTGATGTAAGGAGCGCGCCCGACCCTCGCAAGCGGACCTGCGCGGCGCCGCATCACCGAGGCGGCTGCCTCGCAGCGCGCCGCCCCTATGCGAGACGGCCCCGCACCGGGCGGGGCCGTCCGCATCCTCGCGATCTGGAGGGTCAGAGACGGGCGAGGTCGAGCAGGCTGTCGTCGCCCGCCCAGGCCTTCTCGAACAGCTGGGCCGTCCGCTCGGCGCCGGCC
Source organism: uncultured Alphaproteobacteria bacterium (assembly GCA_963753275.1). Taxonomy (GTDB): domain Bacteria; phylum Pseudomonadota; class Alphaproteobacteria; order Geminicoccales; family Geminicoccaceae; genus DATAOG01. The sequence goes on from CAVWCE010000057.1 coordinate 21,974, forward strand.
TGGTCGCCCGCGGCCTTCTGCGCCTCCATCAGACCCCAGAGCGCCCAGCCGTTGTTGGGCGCACCGATCGAGGCTGGCCTCGAACGCGGCCGCGGCCTCCTCGACCTGCCGGCCTGGAGCAGCGCCGCGCCGAGCGACTGGCCACCGGGTAGTACCAGAACGGCGGCTCCAGATAGGCGAGGGACTCCTGGATCTGCAGCGCGGTCCCGAACTCCTGGCGCCTGCTCGAGTCGCCAGCGCTCTGGGCGATCCGGCCCTCCAGCACCTGGCGGGCGATCTGCATCACGTCGGCGACCACGAGGCGATGTCGGGCGGATAGCTCAGGTCGGCGCGCTGGGCGAGGTCGGCGATCCGCGCCGCCTCGGTGCGCGCCTGGCTCGAGCTCGCCCTTGCGCGCGAAGCGACGCCGCGGGCGTAGTGCCAGGCCGCCTGGACGTAGGGGAAGCGGTCGCCGGGATCCGGCAGCGTCGAGGATCGTCGCCGGGTCGGACTGAACTGGGCGTGGACGAAGTAGGGCGCCTGCTTGATCGCCTGGACCCAGCCGGCCTGCGCCGCGACCTCGTCCGAGACCTTGCCGTCGAGGCGCTTGGTGTACCCAGAGCATGCTGCTCCGCATCGCCGGCCATCAGCGCCGAGACCATGACGAAGTGGACGTTGTGCGGATGGTAGCCGTAGCGCCAGTAGCCCTGGTCGTCGACCTTGGCGAGATAGGCCTCGTCCGCCGCGACCGCGTCCTTGTTGACCTCGGCCGAGTCCTGGAAGCGGCCGACCCGGTAGAAGACGTGCGCGCCCATGTGGACGATGTGCCCGGCGCCCGGCATCAGCGCCGCCAGGCGGTTGGCGTAGGGCTCGGCGCGCTCGGGCGTGGTCGAGGCCTCGGTCAGGTGGATGTAGAGGTGGATCGCGCCGACGTGCTCGGGGTTGTCCTCGAGCACCCCCTCGACCGCCGCGATCGCCTCGCCGATCCGCCCCTTGGGCGTCGCGCCGTCGGCCTCCCAGTAGTCCCAGGGCGCGGTGTTCATGACCGCATCGGCGTACAGAACGGCGACCTCGGGATCGTCGGGGAAGCGCTCGTAGCGCCGCCGCCATCGCGTCGGCATAGGCCTGATCGAGCGCGGCGCGCTCGGCGTCGGGGTCGTCCGAGTAGCGCGCCGCCAGCGCCTCGATCAGCGCCTGCTCCGGCGCGCTCGCATGGTGGGCCGCGGCCTGGGCCTTCTCGAGCGCGACCACGGCCGGGTTGGTGGCGCCGGCGTCCATCGGCGCGTTGATGTTGGGGCCGAGCGCGAAGGCCTCGCCCCAATAGCACATCGCGCAGTTCGGGTCCTGGCGCTGGGCCTCCTGGAAGGCGCGCACCGCCGCCGCGTGGTTGAAGGCGTAGGTCCAGCGCAGCCCCTGGTCGAAGTACTTCTGGGCCAGCTCGCTGGCGGTGCTGACCGGATGGCTGAGCTCGCCCAGGTTGTCGTACAGCGGCTCCATGCGCCCGCGCCGGCCCCGGCGCGCCGGTCGCCTGCGCCGTGCGTCTCGTGCGCGGGCGCGCTGCGCCGAGACCAGCATCGTGCCGACCAGGGCGGTGCTCAAGAACAACGCCATCTTCAATCGCCAGTACCGCATCGCTTGCTCCTTTCCGATCATCTCTCGGCCGGATGGCCTAAGGGACGGGCGCGCTCATCAGCAGCGCCTCGCCGGTGGCGTGGATCATGGGGTGGGGCACCACGGCGCGGCGGTCGACCACCGTGAAGCCCTGCCGCTGGTAGAGGCGCCGGGCGCCGCTGTTCTCGGCGAAGCAGATCAGGCTCAGCGCCGGGCAGCCCAGGGTTCGGGCACGCTCGCGCGCTGCGTCCAGCAGGCGGCTGCCCAGACCCTGGCCGCGCCACTCCGGCATCACCGCGAGGGCCGAGATGTAGAGGCTGCCCGGCGCCTCGAGCTCGGCGTAGGGTCGCAGCACCGGGTCGACGTCGTCGGCGGCCCGTGCGCCGTTGCTCGCCGTGATCGCGAACGCATGCAGCAGCGCGACCACCGCGCCGTCGCGCTCGGCGACCACGCAGTTCTGATAGGAGAACGCGGTGTTCTCGCGGGCGTAGCGCTGCCTGCCGATCTCGATCGGCGCCTGGCCGGGGTAGTCGTCCTGCAGCGTGCTCCAGATGTAGTCGGCGATGCCGTCCGAGGAGATCCGGAACAGCTCGGCGATCCGCCGGCAGTCCTCGATCCGGGCGGGCCGCAGAGGGAGGTCCGGCTTGGCCGGAGCGGTCTGCATCGTCCGTACGGTCTTGCTGACCATGCCTGAGCTTCCCTTGCCGAGCCCGAGGTCGGGTGACTCGCCCGCCATCCGCAACGACCCTAGGCGTGGAGCTTGTCTGGACGATGTCTGGATGGAGCGACTTTGGTTTCAATTGTTGCAGACCGGGGTCGCGCTTGCAGCTGGGATCGCGCTCTCCATGGCGTCGGTAGGCAGAGCTTTCGGACCTATCCCGCTCATCAGATTTCCACCACTTCCGGGTCCCACAGATCCGATGACGAGAGGAACCAAGGATGGTATCTTGTTCCAAGTCCGCCCATCCCTTCGCGCAGGCAGTCTGCGCGTCCAGCGAGTCCGAGGAGATCATGCCTAGCGGCGATGGCAGTATGGTCGATTTGTTCGGGGTTATTGCGATTATTGTCCTGGTAGCGGCCAACGGCTTTTTCGTCGCTTCCGAATTTTCCCTGGTGGCGGTGCGTCGAAGCCGCGTTGCGGAGCTGGTCGCCGCGCGCCGGACCAACGCAGCAGCCCTTCAGCGAGCCGTCGCCAACCTCGACGCCAATCTCGCGGCCACGCAGTTGGGCATCACCATCTCTTCCCTGGCGCTTGGCTGGCTTGGGGAGCCGGCGCTCGCCCATCTCATCGAGCCGCTTCTGAGCGGACTTCCCGGATCGCTCGCCACGGCGGGTTCTCATGCTGCCGCCGTGGTAATCGCGTTCGTCATCCTCACCACCCTGCACATCGTGCTGGGTGAGCTCGCACCGAAGAAGTCTCGCTCTCCAGCGCAGCGAGACGACCGCGCTCTGGATCGTCCGGCCGCTCGGGCTCTTCCTGTTCCTGCTCTGGCCCGCCATCGTGACGCTCAACGGTCTCGGCAACCTGATCCTCCGCCTCTGCGGACTGCAGCCGGGCAGTGGCGAGGGCTCGTTGCACTCCCCGGAGGAATTGAAACTCCTCATAGCCTCAAGCCAGCAGGCCGGGGTCCTGCATCAGGTCCAGCAGGAGGTCGTTGAGCGGGTTCTCAGCATCGGGGATTTCCGCGTCGGCGACATCATGACCCCCCGCCCGGAAGTCGACTGGGTCGATGCCGACGCGAGCCGCGAAGAGATCCTGCGGACGGTCCGCGAATGCGAGCACGAACAACTTCTCGTATGCCGGGGCAGCATCGACGATACCCTCGGGATGATCCTCAAGAAGGACCTGCTGGACCAAGCCCTCGATGGCCGGCCTCTCGATCCGATGGAATTGATCCGCGAGCCGCTCGTGGTTCCCGAACGAACCCCGGTTTTCCGGGTGATCGAACAGTTCAAGGAGCAGCCCGTTCGCCTCGCGCTGGTCGTCGACGAGTATGGCGGCCTCGAAGGGATCGTGACCCAGACCGACCTCTTGCAAGCCATCGCGGGCGACCTTCCGCAAGCGGCGGACGACGAGCCGGAAGTCGTCGAGCGGCCGGACGGATCGCTTCTGATGGACGGCAGGATGGCGGTGCAGGCCGCCTTTGATCGGTTGGGAATCCCGTCGACGACCGACCGTGGCGACTTCCACACGCTGGCGGGGTTCGTCCTCCACCGGCTCGCGCGCATTCCAGCGGCCGGAGACTATTTCGTCTGGCAGGGATGGCGCTTCGAGGTCGTCGACATGGATGGTCGCCGGATCGACAAGATGCTCGTCGCGCCGCAGCCACGGCCAGATCTTCCGGATGATCATCCTGACCACCCGCGACCTGACTTAGAACATGGTGCGCGGGGTCGAGACCGGCGCCGACGACCTCGTCAGCAGGTCCGGTGACCACGATCGCCGGACGCCGCCTTGCGGCTGATCCGGCGCTCCGCCTATAACCGCCGCCATGATCAAAGCCGTCGCAAAGCGGGGCTGACGACCCTCGTGCCCCTCCTCGTGCTGCCGTTCCCGGCGATCGATCCGGTGCTGATCCAGATCGGGCCGTTCGCGATCCGCTGGTACGCGCTCGCCTACATCCTGGGCCTGGTGCTCGGCTGGCAGTACCTGCGCCGGCTGGTGCAGCGGCCGGGCTGGCGCCTGACGCCGCTCGACCTCGACGACCTGCTGCTCTACGTCACCTTCGGCGTCGTGCTCGGCGGGCGCCTGGGCTACATCCTGTTCTATCGGCCGGGCTTCTACCTCAGCCATCCGCTCGACGCGCTCGCGGTCTGGGAAGGCGGCATGTCGTTCCACGGCGGCCTGCTCGGGGTCGTCGTGGCGAGCGCCTGGTTCGCGCGCCGGCGCGGGCGCTCGTTCCTCGAGATCGGCGACGCGCTCGCCTGCGCGACCCCGATCGGCCTGCTCCTCGGGCGGCTCGCCAACTTCATCAACGGCGAGCTCTGGGGCCGGGTGACCGACGTGCCCTGGGCGATGGTCTTCCCGGGCGCCGGCCCCGAGCCGCGCCACCCGAGCCAGCTCTACGAGGCGCTGCTCGAGGGGCTCGTGCTGTTCGCGGTCATGGCCTGGCTCGCCCGCGGGCCGCGCGAGCCCGGCGCCGAGGGCCGCCTGATGGGCGCCTTCCTGATCGGCTACGGCCTCGCGCGCGGCGTCGCCGAGCTGTTCCGCGAGCCGGACGTCCATCTCGGCTTCCTGCTCGGCGGCCTGACCATGGGCCAGCTGCTCTCGCTGCCGATGATCGTGGCCGGCCTGGCGCTCGTCGCCTGGAGCTATCGCGGCGCGCGACGCTCGAGCCTTGAGCGGCCTTGACGCCATCCTGGCCGACGAGATCCGCGCCCGCGGGCCGCTCTCGGTCGCCCGCTTCATGGAGCTGGCGCTCGGCCATCCGACGCTCGGCTACTACGAGCGGCAGGATCCGCTCGGGGTGGCGGGCGACTTCGTGACCGCGCCCGAGATCAGCCAGATGTTCGGCGAGATCGTCGGCCTCTGGCTGGCGCAGGCCTGGTCCGATCTCGGCCGGCCCGCGCCGGTCCGTCTGGTCGAGCTCGGCCCCGGGCGCGGCACCCTGATCGCCGACCTCTTGCGCGCGACCGCACGGGTCGAGGGCTTTCGCGCGGCGCTCTCGGTCCACCTGGTCGAGCGCAGCGCACGGCTGCGCCGGCTGCAGGCCGAGCGGCTGGTGGGCGTCGACGCCGCGTGGCACGACGAGCTCGATCAGGTGCCGCCGGGACCCTTGCTCCTGGTGGCCAACGAGTTCCTCGACGCGCTCCCGGTCCACCAGCTGGTGCGCACCGGGCGGGCCTGGGTGGAGCGCCGCATCGCGCTCACCGACGAGCGCCGCCTGGTGTTCGTGCTGGACGAGCGGCCCTCGCCGCTCGCCGGGCAGGTCCCGACATGCGACGCGGCCGCCGGCACGGTCGCCGAGGTCGGCCCGGCGCGCGCCGCGCTCGCGCATCGCATCGCGGCGCGGCTCGCCGCCGCGGGCGGGGTCGCGCTGCTGGTCGACTACGGCGCCTGGGCCGAGCGCCCGACCGGCGACACCCTGCAGGCGGTGCGCGGCCACGCCGCCTGCGATCCGCTCGCCAGCCCCGGCGAGGCGGACCTCTCGGCCCAGGTCGACTTCCGCGCGGTCGCCGAGGCCGCGCGCGGCGGCGGCGCCGCGGTCTACGGCCCGGTGCCGCAGGGCGCGTTCCTGCGCGCGCTCGGCATCGAGGCGCGCGCGCTCCGGCTGCTCGAGCGGGCGCGCCCGGAGCAGCGCCGCGAGCTGCGCGCGGGCCTGCTGCGCCTCACCGACCCGGCCGCGATGGGCGAACTCTTCAAGGTCCTCGTGCTCGCCGGTCCCGGCCGCCCGCCGCCGGGCTTCGCCGCCCCGACCCTCGCGCCAGCTTGAGGCGAGCCATGCTCCAGGCCGCGAACCTCGCCGAGCTCGACCGCGTCCGCCACGGCTTCTTCACCCGCGCGGGCGGGGTCAGCGAGGGCGACTTCGCGGCGCTCAACTGCGGCTACTCCGGCGGCGACGATCCGCTTCGGGTGGAGCGCAACCGGGCGCTCGCCCTGGCCGGCCTGGGTGCCGCGCCGGCCAGCCTCTGCACCGTCCGCCAGGTGCACGGCGCCGCGGTCGTGGTGGCGCGCGCCGCCGCGCCCGGCCGTCCGACCCGGCGCGCCGATGCGCTGGTGACCGACCGGCCGGGCCTGACGCTCGGCGTGCTCAGCGCCGACTGCGCGCCGGTCCTGCTCGCCGACCGCGCGGCCGGGGTGATCGGCGCCGCCCATGCCGGCTGGCGCGGCGCGCTCGGCGGGGTCGTCGAGGCCACGGTCCTGGCCATGGCGGAGCTCGGCGCGCGGCCGGAACGGATCCGTGCCGCGGTCGGCCCCTGCATCGCGCTGGCGTCCTACGAGGTCGGCCCGGACCTGCACCAGCCGGTGGTCGCCGAGGACCCGGCGAGCGCCGCGCTGTTCCTGCCGCTGGCCGGCGGCGATCGCCTGCTGTTCGACCTCAAGGCCTACGTGCTGCGCCGCCTCGCGCGGGCCGGCGTCGCCGAGCGCGACGCGCTGGCCGAGGACACCTTCGAGGACGAGGCGCGCTTCTTCAGCGCGCGGCGCACGCGCCGCCGCGGCGGCGAGCGCTTCGGCCTCATGCTGTCGGCGATCACGCTCGCCGACTGAGGGCGGTTTCGGGCTTGCCGAAGCGCGCCCGCGGGACCACCCTCCCCTGAGCGAGCACCGCCCTGAGGAGAAACGCCATGGCCAGCGATCCGCACCGCCACCGTCGTCCGGGGATCGTGCGCGCGACCGCGCTGCCGCGGGGCGGCGCCCGGGCCTCGCGCGACGTCATGGCGGGTCTCGCCGGCGCCCTGCTCGAGGCGCTCGACGACGGCCAGCGCCGCGCCGCGCAGTGGCCGTTCGCAGGATGCCGAGCGCGGCAACTGGCACTACGTGCCGCGCGCGCGGGCGGGCGTGCCGATCGAGGCGATGGGCGCCCCGGCCAAGGCCGCGGTCCACGACCTGCTACGCCACGCGCTGAGCGAGACGGGCTACCACAAGGCGACCGACATCATGGCGCTCGAGGAGCCGCTCGGCCTGATCGAGAACCACCGGCGCCACTACCGCCATCCCGAGAACTACAGCGTGACGATCTTCGGCGAGCCCGGGCGCCTGCCGTGGGGCTGGCGGATCGAGGGCCACCATCTCTCGCTCAACTTCACCGCGGTGACCGAGGACCTGTTCGGGGTGACGCCGGCCTTCTGGGGCGCCAATCCGGCGCGCGTGCCGGACGGCTATCCGATGGCGGGCCATCGGGCGCTCGGCCGCGAGACCGACCTGTCGTACGAGCTGATCCGCGGCCTCGGCGAGGACGCGCGCGAGCGCGCGATCATCAAGGACACCTCGCTCGGCAACATCGTCACCGAGCCGGGCCGCGAGGATGCGCTGCGCGAGCCGCGCGGGCTGCCGCTCGCGGCGATGGACGAGGGTGCCCGCAACCTCGCGCTCGAGCTGCTCGCCACCTACGCCGGCAACCTCTGCGGCCCGCTCGCCGCGACCGAGCTCGCCCGGCTGCGCGCGGCCGGGATCGACCGCATCCAGTTCGCCTGGGGCGGCCCGCTCGAGGAGGGCCACGCCAACTACTGGCGCCTGCACGGGCCGATCAGCCTGATCGAGTACGACAACACCCAGAACAACGCCAACCACATCCACAGCGTCTGGCACGACCTGGCTCGCAACTTCGGCCGCGACCTCCTGCGCGAGCACTACGAGGCCGGCGGCCATTGACATGGGTGCGGTTGTCTCGCGCAATCGTTGCGAAGCGCACACTTCTTTGTCGGCCGGCCGACCCCGCCGCCGCCAGCATGTCCGGCAGCAGCGCGCGGGTCAGCACGAGCGGCGTCGTCACGTTCAGCTCGACGGTCGCCCGCTCGTCCTCAGGGGCATGGTCGATCAGGCGCCCGAGCGACCCCGCCCGGCTTTGTTGATCAAGAGGTCGACCCCCTGCTCCCGGCCCTGCGCGATCACCGCCGCGCGGCCGGCATCGGTCGTGAGGTCGGCCGGCACCACGACGACGGCGCGGCCGGGACGGCCGAGCGCATGCGCGAGCTCCTCGAGCCGGCCCTCGCGGCGCGCGACCAGCATCAGGCCGGTCCGCTCCGGCAGCTCCTCGGCGAAGGCCTGCCCGATGCCGCTGCTGGCCCCGGTGATCAGGGCCATCCGGTAGCTGGAGGTTCGCCGCATGAAGATCATCCGCCTGCTCGCCGGTGAAAGTCGAACGCGGCGCGGTCCGCGCGGGGGGCCGGGCGGACCGCGCCGACAGCACCTCGCAATAGGGTTGCGCGCCCCCGCGCCGGGCGGATCAACCGCCGCTCCCGAGTCCTCGAGATAGCTCGGAGCCGCAGCCGGGCCAGGGTTCCCAAGCCGCACGCGCCGGATCGGCACCGGCGCCGGCGTTAGACTCGGGTCCGGCCGGAACTATGCTCTGTGCAGCTGCGAAATCCCCTGCCCCGCCGCTGCGGACTGGAGAGCGTCATGGCCCGAGCCGAGCGGCCGCTGTCGCCGCATCTTCAGATCTACCGCTGGTACTTGACGATGGCGCTCTCGATCGGCCATCGGGTGAGCGGCGTCGGCCTGGCGCTCGGCCTCGTTGCTGCTGACCTGGTGGCTGCTCGCGCTGGCGAGCGGGCCCGAGGCCTTCGCCACCGTCGCAGGCGGTCGATGCACAGCTGGCTCGGCGTGCTGGTGCTGTTCGTCTACACCTTCGTCCTGTTCTACCACCTGGCCAACGGCGTCCGCCATCTGGTGTGGGACACGGGCTACGGCTTCGAGCTCGCGGACCGCCGCCCACTCCGGGCATCGCCGTGCTGGCGTTCGCCGGCGCGATGACGGTCCTGGTGTGGCTCGTGCTCGCGGTCGCCGGCTGAGGGCGGCGCCGATGAGCGGCCGATCGCCCCTCGCCAGGGCCCGCGGCCTCGGCCCGGCGCGCGCGGGCGTCGGCCACTGGACCGCACCAGCGGCTGACCGCGATCGCCAACCTGCTGCTGGTGCTCTGGTTCGTGTTCAGCGCGATGGCGCTGGCGGGCGCCGGCTACGCGGAGGTGCGCGCCTGGCTCGCCTCGCCGCTCTCGGCGAGCCTGATGATCCTGCTGGTGATCTCCACCTTCTACCACGCCCGGCTCGGCGTGCAGGTCGTGATCGAGGACTATGTTCACCACGAGGGCGCCAGGCTCGCCGCGCTGACCGCGTTGACGCTGGTCGCCGTCGGCGCTGGCGGTGGCCTGCATCGTCGCGGTGCTCAAGATCTCGATCGGAAGCTGATCGTCATGGCCAAGGCCTATCCGATCGTCGATCACGAGTATGACTGCCTGGTCGTCGGCGCCGGCGGCTCCGGGCCTGCGCGCGGCGGTCGGCATGGTCGAGGCGGGGCTGCGGACCGCCTGCATCTCCAAGGTCTACCCGACCCGCAGCCACACCGTGGCGGCGCAGGGCGGCATCAACGCCGCGCTCGGCAACATGGGGCCGGACGACTGGCGCTTTCACATGTACGACACGGTCAAGGGCTCGGACTGGCTGGGCGACCAGGACGCGATCGAGTACATGACCAAGCACGCGCCCGCCGCGGTGATCGAGCTCGAGCACTACGGCGTGCCGTTCTCGCGCACGCCCGAGGGCAAGATCTACCAGCGCGCGTTCGGCGGCCAGTCGACCGACTACGGCAAGAGCCAGGCCTATCGCACCTGCGCCGCCGCCGACCGCACCGGCCATGCGCTGCTGCACACGCTGTTCCAGCAGGCGCTGCGCCACCAGGTGCAGTTCTTCAACGAGTATTTCGCGCTCGATCTGATCATGGACGAGGACGGCGCCTGCCGCGGGCTGATCGCGCTGTGCCTGGAGGACGGCACGCTGCACCGCTTCAAGGCGCAGCTCACCGTGCTCGCGACCGGCGGCTACGGCCGGGTCTACTTCTCCTGCACCTCGGCCCACACCTGCACCGGCGACGGCAACGCGATGGTGCTGCGCGCCGGCCTGCCGCTGCAGGACATGGAGTTCGTCCAGTTCCATCCGTCGGGGATCTACGGCGCCGGCTGCCTGATCACCGAGGGCGCGCGCGGCGAGGGCGGCTATCTCACCAACGCCGACGGCGAGCGCTTCATGGAGCGCTACGCGCCCTCGGCCAAGGACCTCGCCTCGCGCGACGTGGTCAGCCGCGCGATGACCATCGAGATCAACGAAGGCCGCGGCTGCGGGCCGGGGCGCGACTACATCGAGCTGCATCTCGAGCATCTCGATCCGGCGCTGCTGCACGAGCGCCTGCCCGGCATCTCGGAGACCGCCAAGATCTTCGCCGGCGTCGACGTGACCCGGCAGCCGATCCCGGTGGTGCCGACCTGCCACTACAACATGGGCGGCATCCCGACCAACCACACGACCGAGGTGGTGGCGCCGCGCCGAACGGCGGCGGCGACGCGCGTCGTGCCGGGCCTGATGGCGGTCGGCGAGGCCGGCTGCACCTCGGTCCACGGCGCCAATCGCCTGGGCGGCAACTCGCTGATCGACCTCGTGGTGTTCGGCCGCGCGGCGGCGCATCGCACGCGCCGAGATCGTGACCCCGGGCGCCAGCCAGAAGCCGCTTGCCGAAGGACGCGGGCGAGGCCGCGATCGAGCGCCTCGACCGCATCCGCCACGCCGCCGGCAGCCTCTCGACCGGCGAGATCCGCGTCCAGCATGCAGCGCACCATGCAGCGCTACGCCAGCGTGTTCCGCACCGGCGAGGTGCTCGAGGAGGGCACGCGCAAGCTCGGCGAGGTCGCGGCCAGCCTCGCCGAGATCCGCCTGACCGACCGCTCGATGATCTGGAACACCGACCTGGTCGAGGCGCTGGAGCTGCAGAACCTGATGCTGCAGGCGGTCGCGACCATGCACTCGGCGCTCTACCGGACCGAGAGCCGCGGCGCGCATGCCCGCGAGGACTACCCCGAGCGCGACGACGAGCACTGGCTCAAGCACACGCTCTGCTGGGTCGACGCCGACCACCGGCCGCGGATCGGCGAGCGCGCCGGTGCACACCCGGCCGCTGACCAACGAGGTCGAGCCGATCCCGCCGCAGAAGCGGGTCTACTGAGGATTGCGGGCCGGCGGAGCGTCCGTCTGCCGCGGCCGGTGAAGCGGGAGGAGGCCTGCAAATGGCCGAGTTCAGGTTGCCGAGGAATTCGCGCGTCGACGGAGGGCACGGGCGCACAAGGCCGCGCCGGGCGCCAAGCGGGTCAAGACCTTCAAGGTCTACCGCTACGATCCCGAGGGCGGCGCCAACCCGCGGCTCGACAGCTTCGAGGTCGACCTCGACGATTGCGGGCCGATGGTCCTGGACGCGCTGATCAAGATCAAGAGCGACATCGACAGCGGCCTGACCTTCCGCCGCTCCTGCCGCGAGGGCGTGTGCGGCTCGTGCGCGATGAACATCCACGGCCGCAACACGCTGGCCTGCACCTGCGCGAGCGAGGACATCCCGGGCGACATCACGATCTATCCCCTGCCCCACATGGCGGTGATCAAGGACCTGGTGACCGACTTCACGCAGTTCTGGGCGCAGTACGAGCTGATCAAGCCGTGGCTGCAGGCGGAGACGCCGGCGCCCGCAGCGCGAGCGCGGCCAGAGCCCGCAGGAGCGCGCCCGGCTGGACGGCCTGTGGGAATGCATCCTGTGCGCCTGCTGCTCGACCAGCTGCCCCTCCTACTGGTGGAACAGCGAGCGCTTCCTCGGGCCCGCCGCGCTCCTGCAGGCCTATCGCTGGCTCGCGGATTTGCGCGACGAGCACGCCGAGGAGCGCCTCGATGCGCTCGAGGACCCGTTCCGGCTGTACCGCTGCCACACCATCATGAACTGCACCAACACCTGCCCCAAGGGCCTGAACCCGGCCAAGGCGATCGCCGGCGTAAAGAAGCTTATGGTTGAACGTAAGCTATAGTCTTTCAATCAAGATCTATCTTCACAGCCTGTGGAAAACCCGCTACAGTGTGCTCGTAGTTAGAAGCCGGAAACGGCACCGCTCTTAGAGCATCACTCGCTGGGGAGGCTTCGGCCTCCTTTTTCTTTATCGCTCCCGAGTTGAGCCTGGCCGGCGGCGGCTTCCGACCGGGACCGAGGCGCGCTATCCTGGCGCTTCACTGGATTCGCGCAGGCGAGCGAGGGGCGAGCATGAACCTGCACCGTCTGCTGGCGCGCCGGGCCGCGGCCGGCGAGCCGATCCGGGTCGGCGTGATCGGCGCCGGCAAGTTCGGCACCATGTTCCTCGCTCAGGCGCGCCATACGCCCGGCCTGCACGTCCTGGGCGTGGCCGATCTCCAGCCGGCGCGGGCGCGGCGCTCGCTGCTGGCGGCCGGCTGGCCCGCGGAGCAGCTCGCCGCGCCCGACCTGCGGGCGGCGCTGGCGGACGGCCGCACCCACCTCGGCGACGACGCGCATGGCGCTGATCGGGGCCGCGGCCTCGACGTGCTGGTCGAGGCGACCGGCGATCCGCGCGCCGGGGTGCGCCACGCGCTGGCGGCGCTCGAGCATGGCCGCCACCTGGTGATGGTCAACGTCGAGACCGACGTGCTGGTCGGGCCGCTGCTGGCGGCGCGCGCGCGCGAAGGCGGGCCTGGTCTACAGCCTCGCCTACGGCGATCAGCCGGCGCTGATCTGCGAGCTGGTCGACTGGGCGCGCGCCGCCGGCTTCGAGGTGGTGTGCGCCGGCAAGGGCACGCGCTATCTGCCGCACTTCCATCAGTCGACGCCCGCGACCGTGTGGCCCAATTTCGGCATCACCGCCGAGCAGGCCGCCGCGGCCGGGATGAACCCCAAGATGTTCAACAGCTTCATCGACGGCACCAAATCGGCGATCGAGATGGCCGCGGTCGCCAACGCCACCGGCCTCGACCCGCAGGGCCGCGGGCTGTCGTTCTTCCCCTGCGGCATCCACGACCTGGCGACCGTGCTGCGGCCCGCGGAGATGCGGCGGCCAGCTCGAGCGCGGCGGCACCGTCGAGGTGATCTCCGACCTCGAGCGCGATGGCCGCCATGTCCACAACGATCTCCGGCAGGGCGTCTATGTCACCTTCCGGGCGCCGAGCGCCTATGCGGCGGCCTGCTTCGCGCAATACGGCCTCACCACGGATCCGAGCGGCGAGATCGCGGCGCTCTGGCGGCCGGTCCATCTGATCGGGCTCGAGCTCGGCATCAGCATCGCCTCGGCGGCGCTGCGCGGCGAGCCGACCGGCTGCCCGCAGGCGCTGCGCGGCCGACGTCGTGGCGACCGCCAAGCGCGATCTCGCCGCCGGCGAGATCCTCGACGGCGAGGGCGGCGAGACGGTCTGGGGCCGCCTGATGCCGGCGGCGGCATCGCTCGCCGCGGACGGCCTGCCGATCGGGCTCGCGCACCACGTCGAGCTGAGGCGCCCGGTCGCGGCCGGCGAGCCGCCTCAGGATGAGCGCCGTCGCGCTCGACGAGACCGAGCCGGCGGTCATGCTGCGGCGCAGCCTGGTGCAAAGCCTGCGCTGAGCGCGCAATCGGCCCCAGCCGGCCGCCTGGTTGGTGAGGGCCGGCCCCTACTGCAACGCGTCAGGCGGCGTGAGCTGACAGCACCGGTCAGCCCGAGGAGATCTGTCGGCGTCGCGAGGCGGCCGCAGGACGGCTTCGTCGCCCGCGGGCCCTGGCCGCCGGCCCTCGCTGCTGATCGGTCGCTGGCGCTGCAGCGCTCCGGAATGCGGCTCCGGCGATCGGCCAGCGCACGCCCGCCAGGATGACGAGCCACAGGCCGGCGCGGGTCACCGTCACGCATCGCCGTCTGAGGCACCGGCCAGCGCGTCATCGTCCGCCGCCGCGGCCGTCCGCAGGACCGGGTAGCGGCCGGCGTCGTGCTCACGGCCATCACGACTCTCCAGAGGCGCGCCCGTCGAAGGCCGCCGATCGGATCTAACGAAGGGTCAACGCCGCGCTGCGCGCGCGGGCGGCCCGGGGCCGCCGCCGCGCCCGGCGCGATCAGAGCGCGCGCCGGTATCGCGCCGCGCTGCGGCGGATGCGGCGCGCCAGCAGCTTGCACAGCTCCATCAGCATCTCGGGGTGGTCACGGCTGAGATCATGGAACACGATCCGATGCAGCCGCAGCAGCATGCCGTCGCCGGCGGCCACCACGCGCGGCGGCGGGACCGGCTCGTCGGCCAGGACCAGCTCGCCGAAATAGGCCGGGGCGCGCAGCTGCTCGGTCCGCCCCCCGCCGTGAACAGCTCGACCGCGCCGCGCTCGACGATCCAGAAGTGGTCCCAGCGCGCATCCGCCTCGATGATGGTCTCGCCGGCCAGGTACTGGCGGCGCTCCAGCGCCCGGCTGACCGCGAGCAGGGTGTCGAGCGGCAGATGGCGGAACAGGGGCACGCGCTTGAGCAACAGCACCCGCTCCATGTCGAACTCCGTGGCGGCGGGCGGCGCGAGCCGGCGCCGGCAGCGGGCCGGGACGGCGCCGCTGGCCGCCCCGCCCGCCGGGTTCCGCCCCGGCGCGCAGGGCGCGCGCGGTGTGGATGGCGCCGGAGCGCATCCACGGATCTGCCGCCCGGACGGCGGTGGCGAGGAGCCGGGCCGCCCGGCGGCGGCCGCGCGCCCGGGTGAGCGGCGCATGCATCGCCGCCAACAGCGCGAGGATCGGTTGCAGCAGACGGCGCTGGGGCGAGGCCAGCAGCGCTTCCAGCGCGTCCGCCCGGGTACGCTGGTCGTGCGCGCAGCGCATAGCGCAGATCGGTGAGCGAGCGCGCCGCGCCCAGCGCTGCAGCGACGTTCAGCACGAGGTCGACGATGCGCTGGTTGCGGTCCTCGAGCGCCAGCTCGAGCGCGCGCCAGGGCCGACGCTCCGCGCCATGCGGCAGCTGGCGGAGCCAGTCGAGATTGCGGGGCCTCGCGCCAGGCCGTTTCGAGCAGCGGCCAGCGCGCCGCGCGCGCGGCGCGAGCCGATCCGGCCGAGCGCCCGGATCGCGGCCTCGACGACGCCGGGATCGGTGGCGCTGAGCCTCGCCGCGGCGAGCGGGGTCGCCGTCGCCCTGCGCTGCCAGCGCCTCCACCGCGCGCTCGCGCACCAGCCGGCTGCGGTCGCCGAGCGCCTCGGCGAGCGCCTCGTGACGGAGCGCGTCGCGGCCACGGCGCCAGCACGCCGACCGCCGCGGCGCGCAGAGGGGATCGGCGTGGCCCATCAACGAGCGCCGAGCGCGGCGGCGCCCGCATGCGCGCCGGGCACCATCTCCGCCAGCACCGCGAGCCCGTGGCGCTGCTGCTCGAGCGGCGCGGTCTCGATCAAGGCGATCAGGAGGTCGGCGGCATCGGCGGGCCTGCACGGCCGCAGGCGTCGATGACGTCGGCGGCGACCTCCGCATCGGCGCACCACGGCAGGATCTCGGCGACCGGCGTGGCCGCCCCACCGCTGCTGCGGGCGGGCGGGGCGAGCGGCGCGAGCGCAGCGACGCTGCGGCGGGCGATGCGGCAAGGCGCTGCGCCGCTGCGCGGCGAGCGTCGCGCGCGCCAGGAGGCCTGCAGCGCGATCAGCTGGCCCGGCGCGGCATCGCCCGAGCAGCTCGTCGAGCAGCGGCCCCAGCTGCGGCGCCGGCGCGCGCGCGAGCAGGCGCGACCAGCTGCGGCGGGTCGGGCGGTCGGCGCTCGGCGCGAGCTGGCGCAGCTCGTCGAGCAGCGGCGCCGGATCGAGGCGCTCGGCCAGGTCGAGCCCGACCGCCCGGGCCTCGGGGTCGGCCTGCGCAGCAGATCGCCGACCTGCTCGGCGAGATCGCCGGCGGCGCCGGGCGGCCGGCGCGGTCGGCGAAGTGCACGACGCCGGAGCGCAGGTTGCGCACCAGCGTCGGCAGGAACAGCACGCCGACGCCGACGTTGACCAGGAGGAACAGCAGCGCGAAGACCAGGGCGGCGAAGGTGACCTCGGCCGTGGCATGGCGGTCCTGCAGCCACAGCAGCATCAGGCCGGCGAGCGCCAGCCCGCCGGGATAGAAGACGCCGTCAGCGAGCGTGCGGACCCGGCCATGGAAGCGCAGCGGCAGGGCGCGTAGTTGGTGTTGTTGACCGGCTGAAAGACCGCGTTGGAGATCGCCTCGGCGTTGACGTGCGTGGCGAGCGCCGCCGGCAGCTTCTGGCCGCGCGAAGCCGAGCAGGCAGGCGATCGAGGTCAGCGGAAACACCAGATTGCGGGCGAGCGGGCCGGCGCGCGCGAGCAGCGGCCGGCTGAAGACGTACAGCAACGCGAACTCGAGCACCTGAATGGCGGCGAAGACGAGCGCGAGGAAGCGCGTCAGCGCGGCCTCGTCCGTAGCTCTCGGCATAGACGGTGAACACCAGATACTCGCACAGGCCATAGAGGACCGTGAGCATCAGCGCGTTGAGCGCGATCAGCAGGGTCAGCGGATAGCGCGCGATCAGGCGCGGCATCAGGCGAAGGTGTCGACCGGCCCCGGCGGGTCGTCCTCGGCCCGCTGCGGATCGGGCAGCTCCTCAGCCGCCGCCGGGCGAGACCGAACTGCGCCGCCGCGATCGCGCCCAGGGCCGGCAGCGCCAGCAGCAGGTCCTCGGTCGACACGAGCGGGGACAGCGCGGTGGTCAGGGCGCCGCCGGCGACGCCGCCGGCGGCGAGCGCCATGTAGATCAGCGGCGTGCCGCGCTTCAGCTCGAGGGTGTCGAGGAACGCGGCGACCACGACCCAGAAGACGATGTCGACGACGATCTCGAAGATATGGGCGCTGGCCAGCACGGCGTAGTAGACCGCCGGCAGGTCGAGGGCGATCAGAAGGCGGAGCGCCGCGGCGCCGAGCAGGGTGCCGAGGAAGGCCATCTGACCGAGCGCGATCCGCGGCACGCGATCGACCACCCCGCCGAGGGCGGCCGACAGCAGGATCGCGACCGCGGCGAGCAGGAGGTAGAACAGCGGCAGCTGGGCCGGGCCCTCCTTCGCCAGGAACAGGGCGACGCCGATCGTGCTGAAGATCACCTTGGCCGCCGCCAGCGTGATCGCCAGCGCCATGAAGTGCAGCAGACAGCTCAGGCGCTCGCCGGCCAGGCCGAACCACCTCCGCCCCGGGACGGCCGCCGCGCGGCGCGCCGAGGCGATCATGCGAGCCAGCGCCGCCGCTAGTCGGCGACGTCCAGGGTCACGATCGGCTCCTCGACGAAGTCGCCGACGATGCCGAGCGCCCGATAGCGGCGCTTGGAGCTCGGCCGGCAAGGTGCTGAAGTTGCCGATCACGCCGCGGCAGTTGGCGGCGCCGCACAGGCAGTGCAGGCTCTCGTAGGGGTTGTTGAGATAGGTCGAGTAGTCGTAGGTGAGCTCCTCGTGGGCCACGATGTCGCGCAGCGCGAGGATCAGCATGCCGCGGTCGGTGAGGCGGATCCCGGTGTTCGGGTCGCAGGAATGGTTGGTGAAGTCGTCGAGCGTGCAGTTCGGCAACTTGTAGGCGTCGTGGCCCACCTGCAGAGTAATGCCAGGTCGTAACCTTGTCGACGCAACTCCCGGTAGCTCACGACGTTGCGATAGTAGTCGCCGTCCTCGTCGAGCATCACGATCGCACCCGCCGGGAACGGCCTGGCAGCGAACATGCCGAGCCCGCAGCTTTCGGTGTCGGCGAGATAGATGCATAGGCACTTGTTCAGCTTCTGCGGATCTGCTCGAAGCTGTTCATGGCATGTCTCTTCCCCCGCACCCTGACCAAGCGGGCTAGCGGCAGTGGACGCGCGTTCTTGTTTCGCAGTCTTCGTGGATCAGGAGGCTCCGGCGAAGGGGAATCCTCAAATCAATATCGTAATGGGCGAGTCGATCAACAGATTATTATCGACAAGTTTAATCGTATTTGACTAAACTTCTGGACGTAATTTCAACTGCATTGTAGGTTCGTGCTACGGGAGCTTTCGAAACACGCTGATGCAGGAGAAGCGACGCCGGCAAATCGTCGTAGGGCCGGTCGAGCCGGTAGTCGCCATACCAGGCGAACGCCTCCAAGACACCAGACAGGCGTGCTATCGCGACCAGGAAGCGCGGCGTCGCGAACAACTCCAGGGTGCGGTGGCGATAGACCCTGCGCCCGCCGTGGTCGTCGACGCGGATCTCGATATCGACGTCGGCGGTCTGGCTCAACGTGTCGTACCACGTCGGTCGCCCAGTCGAGCTCGACCCGACAACCGTCGCGCTCGGCCGGTAGTGGAACGGTCCGTAGTCGAGGATGCCGGTGTCGCGCTGGTGGCTCTGGCCGATCACGTACAGGCCACGTGGCGAGGTTGGCCGCAACCGCCCGAAAATGCTCCACGAAGTCGTCGATCGAGAGCAGGCCATCGATCGAGTCGAACAGGCAGAAGGCGAGGTCCACCGGCTTCGGCAGCG
>CAVWCE010000058.1:0-27544 GCA_963753275.1 uncultured Alphaproteobacteria bacterium
CTCGCCCTCCCAGGCCCCGAGCACGGCGCGCCGGACGCGGCCGAGCAGCTCGGGGCTGGTGATCTCGACCACCGGGAACCAGCCGGCGCCCGAGCCGTCCGCCTTTGCCCGAGCCGGCTGCTGCGGCAGCGCGCACCAAGCCTTTTGTCCTGGCTGTTGGATCACCTTACAGCCGTGGATCAGAACCGCGCCGAGCCGCACGGTGGCGAAGGCGCTGAGGCTGTCCATTCCGGCGACCCTGCGGAGCTTGACCACTTCGATCGGTGCGGCGGAGCGCCTGTCGTTCATCGGCGTGCCCTCCTGGCGATCAATCTCGCGACGAGCGCCTCGATCTTGGCGCGGCGGCGCTGGACCGCGGCCTCGCTGGCGCCCTTGGCGAAGAAGACCACCGAGCCCGACGCGATATGCTCGAGGCGCCAGGCGCCGGAGCCCAGCCGGGAGCAGCGCCAGGCGGTGGCGGCCGGTGCGGGCGCGGTCATTTCGGCTCGTCCGGCTTCAGGGTCTTCAGGATGCGCTGCGCGATTTGGCGGCCAGCCTGCTTCATCGGGCTGTCCCAGCGTTCCGAGCGGAACCGCTCGAGGTAGCGCTGCGCGCGAACTTCGGCAGTCGGCGCTCCGGCACCGGCCACTCGATCTGGCTCAGGATCTCCTCGGTCCGCTCCTCGAGCTTGGCGCGCGCCAGCAACTCCCCGAAGATCTCGCCGCGGGCGGCGTTGATGCGCTCGACGTTCAGGAACCCGGCGGGCGGGATCACCTTGCGCGGCGGGTGCGCCTCGATCTTCTTGGTGAGCCAGTCGACGCGTTCGGCCGGCGGCATGCGCGTTGAGCTCGATCCGGTACTTCTGCAGCCAGTCGGCCCAGGAATCGAAACCGCGCGCCTCCAGCCAAGAGCGCCATTCCCGATCGTGCTCGTCGACGTAGGCCGCGACCGGGCGGCGCTTCTCGGTGGGCTCGACCGGCTCGGGATCGAGGCCCAGCTCGATGCCTTCCCAGGGCTCGAGGCCGAGGTTGACGACCTTGATCTTGCGGGCGCCGCGCGCCTTGGTCTCGTGCTGCAGCGTCTCGTGGATCATCGTCCCGGCAGCGTCGGCGTCATGAACGCAGAACACGGTGACCGGCTCGGGCGACGTCGCGAGCAGGTCGACGAGATCCTTGAGCGCCGCGGGTCGTGAAGCCGGCGACGCTGGCGATCGCGCAGTCATGCTCTTCCGGCCAGCCGAGCTCGATCAGGTTTTTCTGCGTGCCGGCCTTCTCGATGTAGACGAGCTTGTTGAACGTCCAGAACGGCCGGTGGTAGGCCGCGACGCTCTCGGTGGAGAGCGGGATCTCCTGATGCAGATGCGGGTGGTAGAGGGTGCCGCGCGGCTCGCGCTGGAGGCCGGCGATCTCGCCCTGCTCGTTCTCGATATCGGTGAGCAGCGCAGTGAAGTAGCTGTAGGTCAGCGGCTTGTCCTGATCCGCCTGGACCAGCGGGCGCATCCCGTAGAACAGATCACGCTGCGTAAAGCTGAGCTTGCCGCCGTTGCTCGTCTCCCTGATCACGGCCGGCAGGTGCTTAAGCACCGCGTCTTTGAGCGAGAGCTTGACCTCGCATCTGCTGCCGCAGCTTCTCCTGCCGGTTCGCGCCTCGCGGGCGTTGTCGCGGATCTCGCTGCGCCGCTGTTTCGCCCAGGCCTCGGTGACCTCCGCGACCGCCTCCTCCACCGCTTCGAAGCCGGGCGAGTGACGCGCAAGGCTGGTCTTGCCGCGATCGAGGAACTCCGGCCGCGGGCAGATCAGATGCGCCAGCAGGACGATCGGCTCGGCCGGCCCGCAGTACTCCGCGCCCAAGCTGATAGCCGAGGCGGAAGGGATCGCCGTCGGGCGAGCGCGGGCGACCAGTTGACGCCGCACAGCAGCGCCCGGCCCGCGGCCTCGGGCCGATAGCCGAACGCCGCCTCGACGATCCACGGCACGCCGTCGTCGACGCCCTTCAGCAGCTTGTAGCGGAAGGTCTCTGGATCGGCGCCGTAGCCGTCGAGCGCGGCCTCGACGTTGTCCCGTCCGAGCGCGTCCGAGCTTCTCCGGCTTGATCGGCCTGGCGGCCGCCTGCATCGCCTCCAGGAGATCGCCGACGAGGTGATGATCGAACTCGGCGCCGTCCCTTCAGCAGGCGCTCGAGCGGCGCGCGCTGCAGCCCGAGCGCGCTCGAGCACGGCCTAGCGCTTGACCGTGCCCGTGAGCCCGTTGAACTGCGCCAGGAAGTCGCGCAGTAGCCGGACCGTCTTGCGCTGCCGATCGTGCGACAGGAACGCGCCGGCAAGCCGCTCCAGATCGGCGACCCGATACCAGTGCGGGCAGGTCGCCGCCGATGGCGTCCACTTCGTCCAGCCCGGATCGGTGGCCTCCCAAGCCGTTTGCTCGCGCCGGTCAGCGTCGACCCAGGTCGCGCACAGGCTCAGGTGTGGGTTGAGATCGGTGAACCGGCCGAGGATCGGTAAGAAGTGGCGCCCCGCGGCCTCCAGCTGTGACCATGCTGATTCCGGCCAGCGGACCGTGATCGAGGTGCCGATCCTTACCGAACCGTCCTCGACCTGCCGGTGGTCGATCACCGGCTGCTGGGCGATCCGGTCGACCTTGAACAGGATCTCGTGCCGGATGCCGCGGGCGACGATCTCGACCTGCCCTTCCTCGCCGCTCAGGGCGAACGGCATGGCGAGGATCGTCTTCAGCGCGTTGCCTTGCCGGCCGCGGTCAGGCGCGACAGTACGCCTCGCGGCTCGAGGTCCTGGTCGAGAAGTCTAAGATCTAGGCGACGGTCTCGGGCGGGATGCCCGGGCCGTTGTCGCGCACCCTGATCCTGCCGCGCGCGACCGTTATCCGGATCACCGGCGCGATTCCGGCTTCCTCGCAGGCATCGAGCCCGTTGTCGACCAGCTCGCGGACGACCATCAGCGGCCAGTCGTCCGTCCCGGTCCCGGTCTGCGCGACCAGCTCCTTGCGGCGAGCAGAACTCGATCAGCCGGGAGGTCGTGAAGGTCGTGCGCGCGACGGTGGCTTGCGGCGCCGGTCGCGACCGGCTATTTCGAGGGGGGTCTTGGTCTTCCGAAAAAGCCGCCGCCGCGTCCCCCGGTTCGCGCCGGGGGGCGGCTGGGCGGCGGTTCATGGGCCCGCCCCAAGCTCCATCTCCTGCTCGTCCCTCGGCTCCGGCAGCGGCACGCGCGGCCGCGCCTCTAGCCAGGCGTCGAACTCATCCTCGCGGTAGCCGGTCAGGCCGGCAGAGATTCTGACGATTTTTGGAAAGGTCGGGTCGCTACGCGCGAGCCGCCATTCGGTCGTCTTGGAAATCCCGGCCCGTTTGCGCGCCACGGGACGCCTCAGGACTTGCATGGTGGTTTCGCCCCCCTGGTCTCAGTAGGAACCGGGAGGACTTTGGCGCAACTCCTATTGGCCATTCACCCCTGAGTGGCCAGCAATCGTCACTCTTCCCAGAGCTGGGCGATCTGGCGGCGGATATTTCGCTTCCGTTTCTCATCGATTGCTGCCGCGACCCGCAATGCCGACCACGTTGGGTGCTCGGCGCGCAAGTTTACGGCCCGCCGGAGCCGTTCGTCGTAGGTGCTGCCGACGCGCGTCCTGGCTCCCTTGCGCTGGCCGTCACGCTCGCGTTGCTTCCTCCAGAGCGCCTTCTCAACCAGCGGCTCCCACCTACCGCGTAGGTCTGCCTCCTGCGCCATCATGCCTAGCCGCAATGCGATCCGAGCCGCCAGGCGCGCGTCCCCCGCGTCGATCGCCCCACGCGCGAAGCGGATGTCCTGAATGATCTGGACGGCGTACCAGGACCGACTTCAGCGGCTCGGCCGCGCGCAACTCCTGTTGGCTCGCCGGGGCAATTGCGCGGGCGGTGGCCTCGAGGTCGGCAGCGAACAGCTCGCGATCTTCGCGAAAAGCTCGAATTCGAAGCCTCGAAATAGACGCGCAGTTGTTCGCAAATCCTCGCGAGCCGCCGGGCGGACATTCTGCCCTCATCGTCTACCTCACGATCATCCGATGGCACCGTCCACTGCTCGCGCCGCATCGCGCCGCCGAAATGCTGGATGCGCTTAGCCATGACGCAACGCCACGACCTTGGCCGCCTCGCCGGCCACGATTCGCTCGACCTCGCCGGCCCACAGCTCCAGCGCCGCGCGCATCTGCCCCTCGTAGCGGTGCAGGTCGTAGATCCTCGCCACGTCGCTGCCGACGGCGTGATTCAGGATCCGCTCGCCGATGTGCGGCTCCACGCCGAGCCGGCCCATGGCGGTGCGGCAGGTCCGCCGAAGATCGTGGAAGGTCCAGCCGGACGTGCCGCTCATCCGGTGTGCGGCCGCCAGGGGCTTGGCAAACCCGCTGATCGGCCGGGTGCTCGTCCTTCTGAGCGACGGGAACACGAGCGGCGAGCCCTCGATGTGTGGGATCGTCTCCAGGAGCGCGACCGCGGCCGGCACCAGCGGCACGATATGCTCCACCTCGGTCTTGGTGGCGGCGGGCGGCAGGGTCCAGAGGCCGCGCTCCAAATCGAGCTGATCCCATCTCATGCCGGCGATCTCGCCGCGTCTTTGCGCGGTGAGCAGCAGCAGCTGGCCGAGCACGCCGAACGGGTAGCCAACCGCCTCGAAGGCCGGCCACACCGCGCGGAGCTCGGGCTCGGTGAGCGTCCGAGCCCGCGGCCGTTCGCGGTGTGGCATCTCGATCCCGGCCGCGGGGTTGGTCTCGACGATCCCGCGCGCGATTGCCCAGTTGAACACGCGCTGGACGAGAGCCAGCAGTCGGTTGGCGGAGACCGGCGCGCCGCGGTCGACCACGCGCTCCACGAGGCGGATCACGTCGCGCTTGGCGATCGACGCCAGCGGCCGGTCGCCCCAGGCGGGGACCACATCGAGATCTAGCATACGCTCGACATCCCGCCAGCGCCGGAGCTTCGGGCGGGCATGGCGGGCGACGTACTGGGCGACCACCGCGGCGACGCTGTTCTCAGCCCGCTCGCGCTTCGCCTCGGCCTTTGCGAGCGCCGGGTCCTCGCCGCGCCCCGCCATCTCCAGCGCGGCCCGCGCGGCGGTTCGGGCATCCGCCAGCGTCATCACGGGATACCTGCCGAGCGTGATCCGGCCCATCCTGCCGTTGACCCGGTAGCGCAGGGAATAGGTCTTGACGCCGCGCTCGGAGACCCGGAGCGCCAGCCCGGGGATGCCGCCGGGCCCGTCCGGCAGGTCGTAGCGCCGGCCCGGGCAAGCTTTCGCCTTCTCGACCATCAGGGCGGTCAGGATGCGTTTCTGTGCCATCAAAGAGGTCTTCGGGTCACAACAGGGTCACGAACCAGCCCGGTCAACGGTGGAACGTCCTGAACCCGGATGGTACATTAATTCGCTGAGCTAGCAACGAAAATCAGCGGCTTATGGAACGCGCCGCACCGCCGGAGAACCGCTAGTGCCCTGTTCCGCTCGCAGCGCTTCCGCAGCAACGAGACCGAGCTCGTGATCCTGGTCACGCCCTATCTGGTGCGCCCGGTCGACGAGCCGGTGCTGGCGGCCCCGACCGACGGCTACCGGGCGCCGAGCGACATCGAGCGGATCCTCGAAGGCCGGCTGCACAGCGCGCGGCTGAACCCCGGCCGGGGTGGCCCGATCGGTCCCCAGGGCCAGCGCCTGATCGGCCCGGTCGGCTTCGTTCTGGAATAGGAGAACGGTGATGACGGCTGCCCTGCAGCATCCCACGAGTGCGCCGCCGCGACGCTCGCGCCCCCTGCTCTGGGCATCGCTCCTCGGGGTCGGGCTCAGCGCCTGCGCGCCGGCGGCGACGGGGCCCAACCCGAACCTCGGCTGGATCGAGGCGGGCTCGCCCAAGGGCCTCGAGGTCGACCGCGCCGAGTACCGCCACGCGGTCTACTTCGACACCGACCAGGCGCGGATCTCCGGGCTCGAGCAGGATCGCCTGCTGGCCTTCCTGGCGAGCGTCCAGCCGAGCGCGGGCGATACGCTGCGCCTCGAAGGCCATGCCGACGAGCGCGCGACCGACCTCTACAACATCGAGCTCGCGTCGCGCCGCGCCGAGAGCGTCGGCGCCTTCCTGCGCCAGCGGGGCTTCGACGATCTGACCGTCACCTCGAGCGCCTTCGGCGAGGCGGTGCCGGCGGTCGCCGGCAGCGGCCCGGAGAGCTGGCAGCCGCAACCGGCGCGTGGAGCTCGTGCTCGAGCGCTATCTGGTCACCCTGCCACCCTGTCCCGACTGGAGCCGGCAGAGCGGCACCGACTTCGCCAATCTGCCGCACAGCAACTTCGGCTGCGCGACCCAGACCAACCTCGGCCTGATGGTGGCCGAGCCCCGCGACCTGCTGCACGGCCGCGGTCTGGCGCCGGCCGATGGCGTCCACCAGGCCGAGGGCATCGTGCGCTACCGCACCGGCAAGGTGGTCGAACTCCAGGAACAGAAGGTCGAGCAATAATGGCGACCGCAGTTGCAACCACCACCGAGCAGCCGAGCGGCGAGCATCGCGAGCAGTTCCTCGCGTTCGTCGGCGACACCGAGACCTATGCCGTGATCGACCAGGTGGTCGGCGAGATGATGCTGCCGCACGCCTCGATCCGGCAGGGCAGCGTCAAGGACGCGGTCAAGCAGCTCGGCGAGCAGCGCTCGCCCAAGCTGCTGCTGATCGACGTCAGCGGCTCCGATCTGCCGCTGTCCGACATCAACGCGCTGGCCGACGTGTGCGAGCCCGGGGTGACCGTGCTCGCGGTCGGCGACCGCAACGACTGCGGCCTGTTCCGCGACCTGCTGCAGCACGGCGTCGCCGACTATCTGGTCAAGCCGATCACGCCGATCCTGCTGCAGAAGGCGATCCTCGCCGCGACCGACCAGACCGGCGTCATCCGGAGCAACAACAAGCTCGGCAGGCTGGTCGCGGTGACCGGCACGCGCGGCGGGGTCGGCGCGACCACGGTCGCCACCAGCGTCGCCTGGCTGATCGCCCAGGAGCGCCGCCGCCGGGTGGCGCTGGTCGACCTCGACCTGCAGTTCGGCACCGTCGCGCTGTCGCTCGATCTCGAGCCCAGCCACGGCCTGCGCGAGGCGCTCGAGAACCCGAACCGGATCGACGGCCTGTTCATGGACCGGGTGCTGATCCAGCACTCCGAGCGGCTGTTCGTGCTCAGCGCCGAGGAGAGCCCCGACGAGAGCCTGCTGCTCGACTACGGCGCGGTCGAGCTGCTGATGACCGAGCTGCGCAACAAGTTCCACTACGTCATCGTCGACGTGCCGCGCAGCCCCAACGCCTGCACCCAGCAGATCCTGCAGAGCGCGACCGATCTGCTCCTGGTCACCGACCTGTCGCTCGCCGGCATGCGCGACACCATGCGCCTGACCGGGATGCTGCCGACCACCAACGCGTCGTGCAACACCACGCTGGTGGTCAATCGGGTCGGCGAGCACAAGCAGGGCGAGATGCCGCGCGCCGAGTTCGAGAAGGGCGTCAGCCGCAAGCTCGACCTCCTGCTGCCGTTCGACGCCAAGACGGTGGCCGCCGCGACCAACTTCGGCCAGCCGGTGGCCTCGGGCAAGGGTCCGGTGTCGGCCGGCCTGCGCGAGATCACCGGACGTCTGTGCGGCCCGCCGGCGGGCGCCGCCGGGTCGCGCGTCCGGCGTGTGGCAGAAGCTGCTCAAGAAAACCTAAGGGCGCAAGATGTTCGGTCGACGTCCCCAGGCGGAGGCGCCTGCCCCGCCAGGCTCCCCGCCAGCCGCCCCGCGGCCCGCCGCTCCGCCGGCCGCGCCCCGGCCCGCCAGTCCGCCGCCCGCGGCGCCGGCCGCGCCGGTGCGCGCCGCGCCGCCGCCCACGCCGAGCAACCAGGTCGCCAACGAGAAGCGCGCCGCCGCCGCCAAGGCGGTGTTCGGGCGGATCCAGATGGGCCTGCTCGAGCGCATCGACGCGAGCGCCGCCGCCAAGCTGTCGCGCGAGGAGCTGCAGCGCCAGATCGCCGAGCTGATCGCCGAGATCGTGACCGAGGAGAAGCTCTCGGTCACCTCGCGCGAGCAGCAGGAGCTGACCGTCAATCTGGTCGACGACATGGTCGGCTTCGGCCCGCTCGAGCCGCTGCTCGCCGACGAGACCGTCAACGACATCATGGTCAACGGGCCGCACCAGGTCTACGTCGAGCGCAAGGGCAAGCTCGAGCTCACCGACATCCGTTTCCGCGACAACGGCCACGTGATGAACATCGCGCAGCGGATCGTCACCCGGATCGGCCGCCGGGTCGACGAGACCTGCCCGATCGCCGACGCGCGGCTGCCCGACGGCTCGCGCGTCAACATCATCGCCCCGCCGCTCGCGATCGACGGCTGCTCGATCTCGATCCGCAAGTTCTCCAAGAAGTCGATCACGCTCGACGTCATGATCCGGCAGCGCAACATGGCCGAGAACCTCGGCAAGGTGCTCAAGATCGCCGCCGCCTGCCGCCTCAACGTGGTGATCTCGGGCGGTACCGGCTCCGGCAAGACCACCATGCTGAACGCCATGTCGCACCTGATCGACCCGGCCGAGCGCGTGGTCACGATCGAGGACGCCGCCGAGCTGCAGCTGCAGCAGCCGCACGTGGTCCGCCTGGAGACCCGGCCGCCCAACCTCGAGGGCACCGGCGAGATCACGATGCGCGACCTCGTCAAGAACGCGCTCCGCATGCGGCCCGACCGGATCATCTGCGGCGAGGTCCGCGGCCCGGAGGCGCTCGACATGCTGCAGGCCATGAACACCGGCCACGACGGCTCGATGTGCACGCTCCACGCCAACAATCCGCGCGAGGCGCTGACCCGCATGGAGAACATGATCGGCATGGCGAGCGTCAATCTGCCGAGCAAGGCGGTGCGCACGCAGATCACCGGCGCGGTCAACCTGATCGTCCAGATCCAGCGCATGCGCGACGGCATCCGCCGGGTCACCCACGTCACCGAGGTGATCGGCATGGAAGGCGAGGTGATCACCACCCAGGACCTGTTCACCTTCGACTTCCAGGGCGAGAACCGCGACGGCACGCTGATCGGCCAGTTCAAGTCGAGCGGGGTACGGCCGCACTTCGCCAAGCGCGCGGCCTATTTCGGCCTCGATCGCGCGCTTCAGCAGGCGATGATGACATGAGCCCGCTGCTCGAGCAGATCGCGCGCGATCCGAACCTGTTGTCGGCCGTGGTGTTCGGCGGCAGCCTGCTGGTCGTCGGCCTGGTCGCGGCCGCGTGGTTGAGCCTGTTCCAGAAGGACGAGCGCCGGCTGCGCCGACGCCTCGAGCGTCTGCAGAACGCGCCGCGCGGCGCGCGCGCCGCCAAGGGCGAGGAGGCGACGCTGGTCGAGACCGTGCGGCGCAACAAGCGCGACAGCTCGATCGCCAGCATCGACCGCCTGATCAAGCGCGTGCTGCCCAACCTCGCCATCCTGCGCATGCGCCTCGCGCGCAGCGGCCTGCCGCTCAAGGTCGGCGACTTCATGCTGATCTGCTTCGGCCTGGGCGCCGCCGCCGCGATCGCCATGACCATCGCCTCCGATCTCTCGATCTGGATCGGCCTCGGCCTCGGGGTGATCCTCGGCATCGGCCTGCCGAACGTGTTCCTGCAGCGCCGGATCGCGCGCCGGATCAAGAAGTTCACGGTCCTGCTCCCCGAGGCCCTCGACCTGATCGTGCGCGGCATCCGCTCGGGTCTGCCGGCGACCGAGGCGCTCAAGACCATCGCCGCCGAGATCCAGGATCCGGTCGGCGGCGAGTTCCGTCAGGTCACCGACCAGATGAGTATCGGCGTGGCGATGGACGAGGCGATGTGGGCGACCGCCCGGCGGCTCGCGATCCCCGAGTTCAACTTCCTGGTCATCAGCCTGTCGATCCAGCAGGAGACCGGCGGCAACCTCGCCGAGATCCTGGAGAAGCTGTCCGACATGGTGCGCCGGCGCGAGCAGATGCGCCTCAAGGTCAAGGCGATGTCCTCGGAAGCCCGCGCCTCGGCCATGATCATCGGCTCGCTGCCGTTCATCATGGCGGGCGTGATCTCCTTCATCAATCCCGGCTACATGAATACGCTGTTCACCGATCCGCGCGGCTGGGTGATGATCGGCATGGGCCTGACCAGCCTGCTGGTCGGCCTCGGCGTGATGTCCAAGATGATCAAGTTCGAGATATGAACGAGCTCGATCAAGTCCTGCCGTTCGGGCTGACCGCCGACTCGCTGCTGGTGGTCGCTGGTCGCCGGCATGGCGTTCATCACCGTGCTCGCGGTCTGGTACGGGCTGGTCGAGCGCCACCCGATGGAGCGGCGCGCGCGCATGCTCGCCGAGCGGCGCGATCAGCTGCGCGGCCAGCTGCTCAAGGACAAGGCGCCGCGCAAGCGCCAGACCGAGAGCCTGAGCGCGATGCGGCGCGTGGTCGATCTGTTCAAGCTCATGCAGAGCCAGCAGACCGACAAGCTGCACGACCGGCTCTCGCAGGCCGGCCTGCGCTCGCGCGACGCGATCATCGTGTTCCTGTTCTTCAAGGTCGCGACGCCGGTGCTGCTCGGCGCCATCACCTTCCTGATGGTCTACCTGCTGCAGTTCGGCGACCTGCCGCCGGCCGGCCGCCTCGCCGCGGTGCTGGGCGGCATCGCGCTCGGCTTCTTCGCGCCCGAGCTCTACGTCTCCAACCTGACCAAGAAGCGCCAGCTGGCGCTCGCCAAGGGCCTGCCGGACGGGCTCGACCTGCTGGTGATCTGCGCCGAGTCCGGCCTCTCGCTCGACGCCTCGCTCGACCGCGTCGCCAACGAGATCGGCGGCGCCAACCCCGCGCTCGGCGAGGAGCTGTCGCTGACCTCGATCGAGCTCGGCTTCCTGCCCGATCGCCGCCAGGCGCTCCTCAACCTCAACCGCCGGACCAACCTGCCCTCGATCCGCGGCGTCGTGAACACGCTCCTGCAGACCGAGAAGTACGGCACGCCCTTGTCCCAGTCGCTGCGCGTGCTGGCCAACGAGTTCCGCGACCAGCGCCTGCTCAAGGCCGAGGAGAAGGCGGCGCGCCTGCCGGCCACGCTCACCGTGCCGATGATCGTGTTCATCCTGCCGGTCCTGTTCATCGTGCTGGTCGGGCCGGCGGTCATCAGCGTGATGGACACCCTCAGCAAGTGAGCGGGCGCCCCCGGCGCCAAGCGCCAGCCCGCCTTCGCGCAGGCTCGACGTCGGTGCCAGGCGCAGCTCGCCCGGCCTGGCTCCCACGACCATGGTGCCGCAGCCGGCCTAAGAAGCGCCGGCGAGCGGGTTGATCAGCACCCGATCCGCGGCGGTGGAGCCCTCGACCACGACGCGCTCGCCCTCGACGCGGGCGCGGCCCGACGCGACCAGGTCGAGCGCGAGCGGATAGCAGCGGTGCTCGATCGCCAGCACGCGCGCCGCCAGGCCGTCCGCGGTGTCGTCGGCGCGCACCGCCATCACGCCCTGCACGATGATCGGCCCGGCGTCGACCGCGGCGCGCACGAAGTGCGCCGTGCAGCCATGGAAGCGGACGCCGGCCGCGAGCGCGCGGCGATGGGTGTCGAGGCCGGGGAAGGCCGGCAGCAGCGAAGGATGGATGTTGAGCAGGCGATCGCGCCATAAGGCGACGAAGCCGGCGCTCAGGACCCGCATGAACCCGGCCAGGCAAATCAGCTCAATATCATGACCTTGCAGAGTTGACGTGATGCGTCGCTCGAACTCGACGCGGCCGCCGGGGGAGCGATGATCCACGATCTCGCAGGCGATCCCGGCGCTCCGCGCATGGGCGAGCCCGGCGGCCTGCGGCTCGTTCGAGATCACGAGCGCGATCGCCGCCGGCGCCGCCGGCGGCGCGCAGTGCTCGATCAGCGCCCGCAGGTTGCTGCCGCGGCCGGAGATCAGGACCGCGACGCGGCGCCTGCTTCCCCGGTCCAGCGGCTCAGCCCTCCATGCCGTCGACCTGCAGCCGCGCCGGACCGTCGCCTTCGATCAGCTCGCCCAGCCGATAGACGGTCTCGCCCTTCTCGCTGAGGAAGCGCATGACGTCGTCGGCGTAGTCGGCGACCACCACCAGCACCAGGCCGATGCCGCAGTTGAAGGTCGCGAGCATCTCCTCGACGGTCATCCGCGCGGTCTCGTAGAGCCAGAGGAAGACCGGCGGCGCGTGCCAGCTCGCGGCGTCGATCCGGGCGACCACGCCCGCCGGCAGGACGCGCGGCAGGTTGCCGGTGAGCCCGCCGCCGGTGACGTGGGCCAGCGCCTTGACCACGTCGTGCTCGAACAGCCCGAGCAGGCTCTGGACGTAGATCCGGGTCGGCACCAGCAGCGCCGCAGCCAGGGTCTCGTCGGGCGCGAACGGGGCGGGATCGGCGAGGAACAGCCCCTGGTCGCGCATCACCTGGCGGACCAGCGAGAAGCCGTTGGCATGGACCCCGCTCGAGGCGAGGCCGAGCAGGACGTCGCCCGGGCCGACGTCGGAGCGCGGCAGGAGCCGTGCGCGCTCGACCGCGCCGACGGCGAAGCCGGCGAGGTCGTAGTCGCCGCGGCGATAGTGGCCCGGCATCTCGGCGGTCTCGCCGCCGATCAGCGCGCAGCCGGCCTCGCGGCAGCCCTCGGCGATCCCGGCGACGACCGCGCTCGCCGCCACCGGGTCGAGCTTGGCGGTGGCGTAGTAGTCGAGGAAGAACAGGGGTTGCGCGCCCTGCGCCAGCAGGTCGTTGACGCACATCGCGACCAGGTCGAAGCCGGCGACGCCGTGGCGGCCGCTCTGCGCCAGCAGCTGCAGCTTGGTGCCGACGCCGTCGGTCGCCGCCACCAGCAGCGGCTGCTCGAAGCCCGCCTCGCGCAGGTCGAACAGGCCGCCGAACCCGCCGAGCTCGGCGGCGGCGCCGGGGCGCGCGGTCGAGCGTGCCAGCGGCGCGATCGTCTTGACAAACGCCGCGCCGGCGTCGATGTCGACTCCGGCGCGCGCGATAGCGACTCGCGTCGAGCGTCTCGAGCTTTTGCTGTGTCATGGCGGCAGGCTTGGCTAGGTTGGCGCTCGAGGCGAACGGGTGATGCGCGCCACCTTAGGCGATCCGGACGGCTTTGCAATGTCCCATTGGCGTATCGGTTATGCCCTCGCGCTGGCCCTGCTCGGCCTGCTCGGGCTGTCGTCGCCCGGCCTCGCCCAGAGCGATCCGGCGGTCTTCCAGGTCAGCGGCATCGAGGTCGATGCCAGTGCCGAGAATGCGGTCGCCGCGCGCCAGGAGGCGGTGCAGGCGGGCCAGGAGGCCGGGCTCGACCGGCTGCTGCGCCGGCTGGTGCCGGCCGAGGACCACCAGCTCCTGCCGGCGGTGGGCGACCTCGACATCGACCGCTACGTGCAGAACTTCGAGATCGCCAACGAGGAGCTCTCGAGCACCCGCTACCTCGCCCAGCTGACCGTGCGCTACGATCCGGAGGCGGTGCGCGAGCTGCTCGAGAGCAGCGGCTTGAGCTTCGCCCAGACGCGCTCGACGCCGGTCGTCGTGCTGCCCTTGTACGCGGGGCCGGAGGGCGCGCGCCTGTGGCCGGAGGACAATCCATGGTGGCAGGCCTGGGCCGACAACCTCGACCCCGAGCGGCTGCTGCGCCTCGTCCTGCCGCTGGGCGATCTCGAGGACATGGCCGGCCTCACGGTCGAGCAGGTGCAGGCGCGCGACTCCGCCGCGCTCGCGGCGCTCACCCGGCGCTATGGCAGCGAGGACGTCCTCGTGGTGACCGCGACCCCGCTGCCGCCGGCCGAGGCCGAAGGGGCGCCGGCGGTAAGGCTCGCGATGGAGCGGGTCGGCGGGGACGAGCAGACCAATCCGCCGGAAACCCTGAGCGGCAGTCCCGGGCAGCCGCTCGAGGAGCTCCTGGCGGAGGCCGTGCGCGGCCTCCAGAACAGCCTTGACGAGCGCTGGAAACGGGCCAACCTCTTGCGCTTCGACCAGGCCGGGCTCATGGTGGTCGACGTTCCGATCGCGGCGTTGTCGGACTGGGTCGGCATCAGCCGAGGCTTGGAAAGCCTGCCGGAGGTCAGTCAAGTCGAGGTGGCGACGTTTGCCCGCGACAAGGTGCGGGCCCAGATTCGCTATATCGGAGATCAGTTCCGCTTGGAGCAGGCACTGGCTCGGCTTGGCTTGGCGCTATCGCGGGAAGGGGAGTCATGGCTGTTGCGACCAATCGGGGCGAAACCCCAGCCAAGGCGAGCCGCCGAGCGCGACGTCGACCTCGTTCTAGACCGCTCCCCGGTCAACCTCGCCAACCTGGTCACCCTCGGCCGCTTGCTGATGATCGGCCCGCTGGTGTGGCTGATCGCCACCGAGCGGCTCGAGGCCGCGTTCTGGCTGTTCATAGCCGCCGGCGTGTCGGACGTGGTCGACGGCTACATCGCCAAGAACTTCAACGCCAAGACCGAGCTCGGCGCGATCCTCGACCCGCTCGCCGACAAGGCGCTGCTCGACGGGATCTACCTGGCGCTGGCGATCGCCGGCTGGCTGCCGGTCTGGCTCGCGGCCATGGTGCTCGGCCGCGACCTTCTGATCGTGGTCGGCGTGGTGCTGCTGCGGCGCCGTGATCCGGTGTTCCGCGCGATGCCGCTCGCGATCGGCAAGATCAACACCTTCGCCCAGATCCTGCTGGCGTCGTTCGTGATCGCGGATGCCGGCGGCTGGATCACGCTCGACGGCCAGGTCACCGCGCTGATCGTGCTGGTCGCCAGCACGACGGCTCTGTCCGGCGCCGGCTACGCGGTGCAGGCGATCCGCGCAACCGCTCAGGAGCGGGCTGCTTGAGCCATGGCGCGCGGCTTGCCCTGCTCGGGCTCGTGCCGCTGGCGATCTTGCTCCTCGGCCTTGGCCTGTTCGGCGATATCCTGCTGCCGTTCCTGGTCGGCATGGCGGCGGCCTATCTCCTGGATCCGGCGGCCGACCGGCTGCAACGCCTGGGTCTGGGCCGCACGGTCGCCACGCTCGCGATCACCGTAGGCTTCGTGATCGTGCTGCTCGTGGTCCTGATCGTCATCTTGCCGCCGCTCGCGACGCAGGCAGCGGAGCTGGCGAGAGATCTGCCAGGCTACCTGGAGCAGTTGCGCCGCAGCTTCCTGCCGTGGCTCACGAGGCTCGTGGCCCGGACCGAGCTGGCCGGCTCGGTGACCACGGACGGGCTGATCGAGCGCTTCTCGGGGCGGGCGATGGAGTTCCTGGGCACGGCGCTCTCGGGGGTGCTGCAGTCGGGGCTCTTCTTTCTCAACCTGGTCTCGCTGATCTTCGTGACGCCGGTCGTGACCTTCTATCTGATCCGCGATTGGGACCGCATGGTGGCCCGGCTGCGCAGCCTGATCCCGCCGGACGCGCTGCCCACCGCCGAGCGCCTGGCGCACGAGGTCGACGAGGTGCTGGCCGGCGTGATCCGCGGGCAAGGCTTGGTCTGCCTGTTCCTCGCCACCTTCTATAGTCTGGGCCTCTGGGCGGTCGGCCTGCAATATGGCTTGATCATCGGCTTGCTGACCGGGCTGTTCTCCTTCATCCCCTACATCGGTATGGCCATCGGCTTCTTCGTCGGCATGGTGGTCGCCGCGTTCCAGTTCCAGGACCTGCTGAGGGTGGCGTTGGTCGCGGCGGTCTTCTTGGTCGGGCAGTTCATCGAAGGCAATCTGGTCACGCCGCGCCTGGTCGGTGCGCGCATTCGCGTCCATCCGGTCTGGCTGATCTTCGCGGTGCTCGCCGGCGCGGCGCTGTTCGGCCTGCTCGGCGCCTTCCTGGCGGTGCCGGTGGCCGCGGTGCTGGGCGTGTTCGTCCGCTTCGCGCTCGAGCGCTATCGGGCGAGCGCTCTGTACGACCCGAAGCCCGCGCCATGAACACCGTCGGAGCAGCTGCTGCTGGGCTTCGAGCACGAGGCCGCCTCCGGCCTCGAGGACTTCCTGCCGGCGGCCTGCAATCGCGAGGCGCTGGCCTGGCTCGAGCGCTGGCCGGACTGGCCGGCGCCGGCGCTCGTGCTGCACGGCCCGCCGGGCTGCGGCAAGAGCCATCTGGCGCGCATCTGGGCGGCGCGGAGCGGCGCGCGCCGGCTCGATCCGGCAGCGCTGCCGCGCCTGCGAGAGCGATCTGCCCGGCGCCGTGCTGCTCGACCCCGCCGAGCCGGTCGCCGACGAGACGGCGCTCCTGCAGCTCTACAACCGGCTGCGCGAGCAGGGCGGCATCGTTGCTGCTGACCGCGCGCCGGCCGGTCGCAGGCTGGTCGATCCGCCTCCCGGACCTCGCCTCGCGCCTGCGGGCGGCGCCCGCGGTCGCGATCGGCGCGCCCGACGACGACCTGCTGGCGGCGCTCCTGGTCAAGCTGTTCGGCGACCGCCAGCTCGCCGTCGCCGAGGACGTGATCGGCTATCTGATCCGCCACATGGAGCGCTCCTTCGCCACGGCGCGGGCCGTGGTCGAGGCGCTCGACCGGTGCTCGTTGCAGAGCCAGCGCCCGGTCACCGTGGCGCTCGCGCGCACGGTGCTCGAGCCGCAGCAAGCCGAAGTGGACTAGGGAGGACGAGGATGGATCTGGGGATCGCCGGCAGGACCGCGCTGGTCTGCGCCGCGAGCAAGGGGCTCGGGCGCGGCTGCGCGCTGGCGCTCGCCAGGAACGGCGTCGCGGTCACGATCACCGCGCGGACCGCGAGCGCGCTGGAGCAGGCGGCGCGCGAGATCGCGGCCGCGACCGGCGCCAAGGTCACCCCGGTCGCGGGCGACATCACCACGCCCGAGGGCCGCGCGCGCGGCGCTCGCCGCCTGTCCGGAGCCCGACATCCTGGTCAACAACGCCGGCGGGCCGCCGCCCGGCGACTTCCGCGACTGGGACGAGAACGACTGGCTCGAGGCCTGCAACGCCAACATGATCACCGCGATCATGCTGATCAAGGCGGTGGTCGACGGCATGATGGGACGCGGCTTCGGCCGCATCGTCAACATCACCTCGAGCTCGGTCAAGGCGCCGATCCCGCAGCTCGGCCTCTCCAACGGCGCGCGCTCGGGGCTCACCGGCTTCGTCGCCGGGCTCGCCCGCCAGACGGTCGAGCACAACGTCACGATCAACAACATCCTGCCGGGCCGCTTCGACACCGACCGGCTGCGCTCCGGCCTGACGTTCCAGGCCCAGAAGTCGGGCCGCCCGGTCGACGAGGTCGTGGCCCAGTCGAAGGCGCAGATCCCGGCCAAGCGCTTCGGCCAGCCCGAGGAGTTCGGCGAGCTCTGCGCCTTCATCTGCAGCGCCCAGGCGAGCTACATCACCGGCCAGAACTTCCTGATCGACGGCGGCGTTTATCCGGGCACCTACTGAGCGGACGCGCAGCCCGGCCCTGGCGCAGGGCTGGCTTGCACCGCGGCTCTGGCTTGCCGGAGCGCGATGTGACAGGTTAGCCGCCCTCTTTCCGCCGCTTGCCTTGGACCTCCCCGATGGCGCCCTCGATCCGGCCGACCGCGCGCTTCGTCAACCTCGGCCACAGCTTCGCGCACCTGCTGATGCTGGTGTTCCCGACCGCGGTGCTGGCGATGGAGGGCACCTGGGGCCTGGGCTACGCCCAGCTCCTGCCGCTCGGCTTCGCGGGCTATCTCTTGTTCGGCCTCGGCGCGCTGCCCGCCGGCTGGCTCGCCGACCGCTGGAGCAGCGCCGGGATGATGGTGCTGTTCTATCTCGGCAGCGGCGCCGCCTGCATCCTGACCGGGCTCGCCGTGGGCCCTTGGTCGCTGGCGCTCGGGCTGACGCTCATCGGGCTGTTCGCCTCGATCTACCACCCGGTCGCGATCGCCTGGCTGGTGGGCGCAGGCGACCGTCCGGGCCGCATCCTCGGCATCAACGGCGTCTACGGCGTGATCGGCACCGGCGGCGCCGGGCTGATCGCGGGCGGGCTTGCCGACCTGATCGACTGGCGCGCGGCCTTCCTGGTGCCGGGCCTGGTCTGCCTGCTGATCGGCCTGCCGTTCGGGCTCGGCGTGCTGCGCGGGCGGCACGTGATGACCCGCGCGAGCTACCGGCCGAGCCAGGCGCGGCCGAGCGCCGCCGACGCGCGCCGCGGCCTGTTCCTGATGCTGGGCGTGATCCTGTTCACCGGCCTGATCTTCCAGATGGCCTCGGTCGGCATGCCGAAGATCTTCCAGGCCCGGCTCGGCGAGACCATCGGCACCAGCGCGCTGGCCGCGGGCACGCTGGTCTCGATCGTGTTCGGCGTCTCGGCGATCGGTCAGGTGATCGGCGGGATGCTCGCCGACCGCTACGACGAGCGCACCCTCTACCCGATCGGCTACGGCCTGCAATGCGGGCTCTTGCTGATCGCCGCGGCGACCTTCAGCCCGGCGCTGGTCGTCGTCCTGGCCCTCGCCATGACGGTGCAGACGGCGTGCCAGCCGATCGAGAACTGCCTGCTCGCGCGCTACACCCCGAGCCCTGGCGGGCGACCGTCTACGGGCTGAAGTTCGTGCTGGCGCTCGGCCTGAGCGCGCTCGGCGTGCCGCTGATCGCGGTGATCGTCGGCGTCACCGGGTCGGTCGACGGCGTGCTGCTCGCGATGGCGGCCTGCAGCGTGGTGGCGGTGAGCGTCGCGCTGACCCTGCCGCGCGGCGCCCGTGCGCCCGCGGCGCCGGCGATCCAGCCGGCCGAATAGCGGTGGTGCCCGCCGCCCGACCGAGCGCGCTGCGCTGGACCGAGCTCCGGGCGAAGCCGGTCCGCAACGTCGCCGGGCTGATGAGCGGGACCTCGATGGACGGCCTCGACGTCGGCCTATGCCGGATCCGCTCGACCCCGCGGCTCGAGTTCGAGCTGGTCGCCTTCGAGACCGTGCCGTTCCCGGCGGAATCTGCGCGCGGCGCTGGCCTCGGAGCGGCCTGCGCGGGGCCGCGGAGGCTCGCGCGCCTCGACGCCGCGCTCGGCCGCTTCTTCGCCGATGCGCTCGGCGGACGTGCTGCGCAGCGCCATCCGTTCGAGCTCGAGCTGATCGGCAGCCACGGCCAGACGGTCTACCACGAGCACGCGGTCACGACCCTGCAGCTCGGCGCGCCGGCGGCCATGGCGCTGCGCTTCGGCTGCCCGGTGGTGCACGATTTCCGCGCCAACGACATCGCGGCCGGCGGCGCCGGCGCGCCGCTCGTGCCCTATGTCGACGCGCGCCTGCTCGGCGGCCGCGGCAGCGCGGTGCTGGCGGTCAACATCGGCGGCATCGCCAACTTCACCGCCCTGCCGGCGCAGGGCGACGATCTCGGCGCGGTGCTCGGCATGGACTGCGGGCCCGGCAACATGGTGCTCGACCAGCTCGCCGCGCGGTTCTCGGCGGGCGCCCAGGCGGCCGACATCGATGGTCGCCTCGCGGCGCGCGGCGCGGTCCGTGCCGGAGCTCCTGGCCGAGCTCGGCGCGCACCCGTTCTTCGCCGCAGCGCCGCCCAAGTCGGCCGGGCGCGAGCAGTTCGGCGCCGCCGTTCGTCGACGCCCTGCTGGCCGGGCGCAGCCCGCAGAGCGAGCAGGACTGGTGCGATCTGCTGGCGACCGCGGCCGAGCTCACCGCGTTCGGCATCCACGACGCCTATCGGCGGCACGTCGCGCCGCGGCGGCCGGTCGACGTCGTGGTGGTCAGCGGCGGCGGCGCCCGCAATCCGCAGCTGATGGCGCGGCTCGCCGCGCGCTTCGCGCCGATCCCGGTGCGCACCAGCGACGCCTATGGGCTGCCGGTCGATGCCAAGGAGGCGATCGCGTTCGCGATCCTGGCCTCGGAGCGGCTCGACGAGCGACCGGCGAATGTGCCCTCAGTCACCGGCGCCCGGCAGCGCGTACTGCTCGGCAAGATCACCGAGTGCTGACGCTCCGGGCGGCCGGCTGAGCTGCTCGGTCCAGAAGGCTTCCAGGCTTCTCAGCCGGTCGTTGAGCTCGTCGAGCGGGGCGAGCCTGGGCCGCGCGCGCAGCGCCGCGCCGTGGCGCTCCAGCATGGCGGTGATCTCGGCGCACAAGCGCGTGGCCGCGCTCCGAGAGACGGACCCGCACCACCCGGCGGTCGTGGCGCGAGCGCTGCTGCTCGACGAGGCCCGCCTCGACCAGGCGCTTCAGGTTGTAGGTGACGTTCGAGCCGAGATAGTAGCCGCGGGTCATCAGCTCGCCGACGCTGACCTCCTCGTCGCCGATGTTGGCCAGCAGCAGGCTCTGGACGTTGTTGATCTGGTCGATGCCGAGGCGCTCCAGCTCGACCCGCAGCACGTCGAGGAAGCGCCGGTGCAGGCGCTCGATCAGCGCGATGGTCTGGGCGTAGCCGCTGTCCGACAAGCGTTCGATCCGCGTATCGCGACCGCGTCCTGCGGTCGCACCGGCAGCAGTCTAGCGCCGCCTGGTTAGGTCCGGGTTATTAATACCCCAATATGATACCTGACAATCAGGCGGCGTATTGGACGGGATGGGGCCGGAAGTAGCCGCGGACGCGAGCCGGTGAGCGTTGAATGGCGCGCAGGACGGTGCGGGTGTTCGCGACCAGCTCGTCCTTGCCGTCGGGCTGTGGCTTCTGGCGCAACTTCTGCTTGACGTCGTTGTTCAAATATTCGTCCGGGTTGTGCTCGGGAGCGTAGGCCGGCAGGTAGAACAGCTCGATCGCGTGGCGATGGCTCTGCACCCAGGCCTTGACCTTCCTGGCGTGGTGCACCTTCAGATTGTCGACGACGAGGAACACCTTCTGCACGGCGTCCTTGATCAACCGGCGCAGGAAGGTGAGGAACCGAGCGACGTCGAGCGCGCCATCGTACAGCATGAAGCGCATCAGGCCGCGGTTGGAGACCGCCGAGATCATGCTCTGGGTGATCCGCTTGGCGGTCCGGCCGACCACCGGCGTCCGGCCTCGCGGGGCATAGCTGCGGCCGATCTGGTCCTGGTTGGAGATGCCGGTCTCGTCGCCCCAGTAGACCACGGCGCGCTCGCGCCTGGCGCGCCTGGCGATCGCCGGGTAGTCGCGCTTCAGCCAGGCGGCAATGGCAGCGGGCGAGCGTTGCGTGGCGCGCGTGAGCGGCTTTTGCGGGGTCATGCCCCAGCGCTTCAGGTAGAGCTGGACGGTCGAAAGGCCCAAGCGCTGGCCGAAGCGCCGCTCGATCAGCTCACGCACCGCCCGTGACGTCCACAGCGCGAACGGCAGCTTCAGCTGGTCCGGCGTCTTCTCGGCGATCCAGCGGCGGAGCTGTCGGGCCTGATCGGCGGTGAGCGCTCCCTGGCCCTTGCGCCCGGACACCCGACGCCCATCGAGGAGGCCGGCCTCGCCCTGTTGCCGGTAGCGCTTGAGCCAGATGTTGACCGTCTGCCGCTGCACGCCGACCGCTCCGGCCGCCGCCGCCTGGCTCATGCCGTTCTGCTCGACCAGCACGATGGCGCGACGCCTGAGCGCCTCCTGCGCCGCCCGGCCGATGCTGCGAAAATCATGTGCGTCCATCCAGCATGGCTAGCACCAGCCAACCGATTTGTCAGGTATTATAATGGGAGATTAGTAATCAAGACTTGATTTGTCGTCCATTTGTCACGATCATCTAGGATGTTCAAAGAGCGCAAGGCGGACCTACAAATGGTTGTAGGCCTTTAATATTCGGGAAGGAGACCACTATGAAACTCGCAACTCCGACATCGCAGGGCTCGCTGTGCTCGCCCTGGCCAACGTCGCGCTCGCCGAGGAGGCAGCCTCAGCACGCGGACCAGGCGATCCTGCTGACCGACGCGCAGATGGACAACGTGACCGCCGGCACCGCGGGCGGGTCCTGGTTCTCTAGGGGGATGCCATCGTCGAGGTGTTTGGCTTCAGCGACAACATCCCTGGCGAGTTCGCGTTCGCAGCCATCGACGCCTTCACCACCTGCTTCTCCGGCACCTGCCTGACGGGACCTCGGCGTTCGCGTGGACGACGGCTTCTGAGACCTTGACACGGAGTGCTCCGGTGGCCGACGCCACCGGAGCACTTGCTGCGGCGCAACGCAGTCTGACCGGAGCCGCAAGCGGAAGGGTTGATGGTCAAAGCTCCGGGAAGGAGACCGTCATGGTCGGCTCCCTGGTCCGGTTTGTCGTTCTGACGACCTGCGCGTTCGGCGGAGTGGCCGCTATGCCGCTGCGGACGAGGTTCGCCGCAGCAACCGGGTGCCGAACGTAGGTAGTCTGGTGTCGGGCGAGCAGCCGCTCGGCGACATCTGGACCTTCCGATGTCCGCAGGGCGGCAGCGTCAGGGTTGCGGTCGATACGAAGGACGACACGGACGAGGCGGTCGGACGTCGATCCGGTGCTGGTGTCTTCGATGGGCAAGGGAACGTGGTCGGATTCGGCGACGACGAGGACGAGTGCAGCTACCGACCGCTGTGCGGCTTCCGCTGTCCTTCGGTGCGAGCCGACTGCGGCCTGCGCGGGCGACACAGCATCGTCGTGCGCGATTTCGGCGTCGCTGACCGACCGGAACCCGCCTGCCAGGAGGGCGGCGGGTACGAGCTCAGCGTCGAGGTGGTCGACGCCGGGCGGCAGCCGCTGTCCGAGCGGGAGGTCAAGCTCGGCGGCGGACCGCGCAAGCTGCCTCCTTGCCGAGCGTGGCCGCGCGATCACGGCAAGCGCCCCGGCGGGCCCCGCCCTCGACGACGAGGCCGTGCCCAAAGCCTTCGAATCGGACAAGGTGACCTGTGTCATCGTCGGGCCCGGCAGCGGGACCTGCGGAGCCTCCGCCGAAGCCGGCCGCTGACCTCGCCGTACGGGCGATACGCGGAATTCCGTTGGCGCGGCTGTTACCCGGCCCCGCGGAGCTTTCGGGCGCCGCGTGAATGAGCTAAGAACCCCCGAGCGAGGCGAGGGGGCGATGTTCCGAGACGATCTTTTGGCCGGCAAGCGGGTCCTGATCACGGGCGGCGGTACCGGGCTCGGCAAGAGCATGGGCCGGCGCTTTCTGGAGCTCGGCGCCGAGCTCGCGATCTGCGGCCGGCGCGCCGAGGTGCTCGAGGCGACCGCGCAGGAGCACCGCGCCGCAACCGGCGGCGCGGTCTCGACCCATGTCTGCGACGTGCGCGACCTGGATGCGGTCGAGGCGCTGGTGGACGAGCTGTTCGCGGCGCGGCCGCTCGACGTGCTGGTCAACAACGCCGCCGGCAACTTCGTCTGCCGAGCGAGGAGCTCTCGCCGCGCGCGCTCGATGCGGTGGTCGGATCGTGCTCAAGGGCAGCGCTCAACTGCACGCTCGCCTGCGGCCGGCGCTGGATCGCCGCAGGCGCGCCCGGCACGGTGCTCAGCATCGTCACCACCTACGCCTGGACCGGCTCCGCCTACGTCGTGCCTTCGGCGATGGCCAAGGCGGGCGTGCTCGCGATGACGCGAGCCTCGCGGTCGAGTGGGGCGCCACGGCATCCGCCTCAACGCGATCGCGCCGGGCCCGTTCCCGACCCAAGGCGCCTGGGCGCGCCTGGTGCCGAAGCCCGAGCTCGCCGCCCACTTCGAGACCCACAACCCGCTCGGCCGCCCCGGCCGCCACCAGGAGCTCGCCAACCTCGCGGCCTACCTGTTCGCCGACGGCTCGGCCTACATCAACGGCGCGGTGGTGACGATCGACGGCGGCGACTGGCTGCAGGGTGCCGGCACCTTCAGCTTCCTCAAGGACATGCTGAGCGAGAAGGACTGGCAGGCGCTCAAGCCGAAGAAGGCGCGCTGAGGCCGCCGGCGCGGAACCTGTTCGGGTCTCATGCGCCCTGTGACCGGCCTGGCCCGGTTGAACCAGACGGCGCCAGCCCCTATCTCATCGTGGCCGAAAAACGCGACCTTGCCGCGCCGGCGGGCTTCGGCTACAAGCTGGCCCGCGAACAGCGATGCGCCCGTAGCTCAACTGGATAGAGCATCAGACTACGGATCTGGAGGTTAGGGGTTCGAATCTTTCGGGCGCGCCATCCTTGGCACAGATCTCTCCAGGGCGGAACCCGAGCGGGTTAGAGCAGGGGAACGAACCCGCTCGCGCTCGTGCCGTCATTCACCTCCTCGACCGCCCTAGCGCGCGCAGGGATCGCCGGTCTCGAGGCAGTGCCGTAAGCCTGCCGTTGCAGGTCGCTGGCATGGGCAGCCCCGCGGTCTCGATCTCCGCCTCGATGGCGGCAACCTACAGCACCGTCTGTACCGGGGCCCCCGGCCCGAACCTCGAGCAGGGCGGCACTACCAACGTGGTGGCGCGCCGCGACCCCCCGCCAAAGATACCCCCCGCGTTCTCGTCCACGGGAGCGCCGTCCCGGACGGTCCCCCCGGTCGACGTCGGACGTGCTGGCAGCTGTACGACGCTCCTTTACGGCAGATCGTCCCGACCTGAAAGGCGTGAAGCGCGCGAGAGTTATAGAGCAGCGCGATTCCTGCATTAAGCCGAGGTGGTCACCGAAGTTCGAGTCACCCCAGGCCGACCGATCGCGGTGTTCACGGTGATCATCGCGCTCGAGTTCAAGCGCTCGCTGCTGGTGCTGGCCGAGCGCGGCGACACCGTGGTGCAGGTGCGCACCGTGATTTTGATCGCTAAGCTGATCATCCTGGATCTGGCGACTACCATGCCCAGCATCTGCTCGCGCTCGCGGCGGCCATCCTCGTGCTCGGCGCGGTCTACTGGCTGGTGCGCGATCAGGACCGGCGCGAGCGCGCCTGGCGGAAGGAGGATTGAGGGCATGGAGCCATCGTCGCGGCACGTAGTCTGCCCGCATTGCGGCGCGGTCAACCGCATCCCGACGGCGCGGCCGGCGGCGCAGGCCAAGTGCGGCCAGTGCCACCGACCGCTGTTCGAGGGCAAGCCGGTCGCCGCCGGCGCCGACGCTTTGAGCAGCATCCGGACGCACAACGACATCCCGGTCGTCGTCGACTTCTGGGCGGAGCTGGTGCGGCCCCTGTCGGGCGATGGCGCCGGCCTACGAGCGCGCCGCCGCCGAGCTCGAGCCCGACTTCCGCTGCCTCAAGGTCGATACCGAGGCCGAGCCCGGGCTCGCCGCCCGCTAAAGATCCGCAGCATTCCGACCACGATGCTGTTCGCGCGCGGCCAGCCGGTCGCCCAGACCGCCGGCGCGATGAATGCGGCCGGCATCGTCGCCTGGGTCCTGGCCAAGCAACCGGAATAGCGCATGAGCGCGCAGCGAAAGCCGGATGATCCCGCCGGGCACGCGCCTGCCGAAGGGGTTGTCCCCGAGCACGAGACCGTCGACCCGGTCGATGAGGCAGGCGTCGAATTCTTTCCGGCCAGCGACCCACCGCCCTGGATACCGTTGCATCCGGGCTCGCCGGCGCCGCCTAGGGGACCTCGCGACGGCAGCCCGGCCAAGCCAGCGCCTCCGACCAAGACATAGCGGGCGGGCCGGAGATCGTCGGTTGCCGGATTCGCTGCTGATCGAAAGCCTGGTCGTCATCGTCGCTGCCGCCTGCGCGGTCGGCCTCGCCCGGCGGATCGGGTTGCCGCCGATCGTCGGCTATCTCGTGGCCGGCCGCGCGATCGGCCCGCATGGCCTCGAGCCCCTCGCGCCGAGCGAGGGCACTGCGTTTCTCTCCGAGCTCGGCGTCGTCCTGCTGATGTTCATGATCGGGCTCGAGTTCGAGCTGCCGAAGATGATCGGCGCGCGCGCGACGGTCTTCGGCGCCGGCGGCCTGCAGGTCGGCCTCACGACGCTGATCGGCGCCACGGCCGCGATCTCCCTCGCGCCTCGGCCTGGCAGGCCGCGATCGTCATCGGCGGCGTGGTCGCCATGTCGTCGACCGCGATCACCCTCAAGCAACTGTCGGAGGATAGCGAGCTCGGCAGCCAGCACGGCCGGCTGGCGGTCGGCATCCTGCTGTTCCAGGATCTGGCGACGCTGCCGTTCTCGTCCTGGTGGGCGTCGGGCAGGGCCAGGGCCTTAGCGGTCCGACGCTGGTCGGCGAGCTGGTCCTCGCGGCGGCAGCCCTGGTCCTCATCGCCGCGGTCCGCGGGCCGCTGTTTCGGACCGCTCTGTCCGGGGCCGCCCACGCGCGCTCCGGCGACGGGTCGTGTCGCGAAGTTGGTGGAAATTGGC
Source organism: uncultured Alphaproteobacteria bacterium (assembly GCA_963753275.1). Lineage (GTDB taxonomy): Bacteria > Pseudomonadota > Alphaproteobacteria > Geminicoccales > Geminicoccaceae > DATAOG01. The sequence continues at coordinate 26,006 of CAVWCE010000058.1, forward strand.
ACGGCGCGGGTCCGGAACGGCATGGTGGTCGGGTTCAGGCGGCGAGGTCAAGGTCGGTGGGTGAGCGCTCCAAGGTCGGCCAGCCGTCGACCCGGCGCATGGTGATCTGACCGGAGGCGAGCAGCGCCCAGAACAGCATCGCGGCGGTCTCGGCGCAGGGCAGCAGGCACTGCGTCTTGATGCGCCGCTTGAATTCCTCGTGTAGACGCTCGATGGCGTTCGTGGTCCTGAGCGAGCGCCACTGCTCGGGCGGGTAGCGTAGGAAGGTGAACAGGGGCAGGCCAGCCTCCTCCAGGCTCTTGGCGACCGGCTGGCAGCGCAGCCGCCACTTGGCCAGGAAGAGCTTGCGCTTGCTCAGCACTTGGTCGGCAGTCTTGGCGTGCATCATGGCGTTGAAGTCGGCCTTGATCTCGTCGTGCAGGTGCTTGGGCGCGTGGGCGAGCAGATTGCGCTCCTTGTGCACCGTGCAGCGCTGGACCGGGACGTCGTCCCACAGGCTCGCGAGGGCCGCCTCGAGGCCCTTGCCGCCATCCACGATGACGAGATCCGGCTTGGCCAGACCCCGTGCCGTGAGATCGTCGAGCACCGCCCGCCAGGCGGCCTCGCTCTCGCCGCCCATGTTCTTGATGGCGAGCACCACCTTCTGGCCGTCGCGGCGGACACCGAGCACGATCAGCAGCGAGATGGCGGTGGCCTTGCGATCGAGCCGCACCTTGACCAGGGTGCCGTCGAGGATCACCCGGACGATGTCGTCGCCGGCGAGATCACGCTCCTGCCAGGCTTGCCAGGCCGCGCGGGTTCTCTGCCAGGCGCGGCTGACCACGTCCTTGCCGACGTGGCCCTCGAACAGCTTGGCGAGCGCCCGGCGCACCCGGCGGGTGTTCATGCCGGCGAGATAAGCCTCGGCGATCAGCGCCTCGGCGCGCCGGCTCAGCCGCTGGTAGGCTGGCAGCAGCGCGCTCTTCCACTCCTGCTCGCCAACTTCGTCCTGCAGACGAGCCCGCGGCACCGACAGCTCGAGCGGGCCGAACGTCGTGACCAGCTGGCGCGGCCGGTGGCCGTGGCGGCGACCGTTCGAGATTGCGCCGCGCTCATAACGCCCCCGGCCGAGCGCGGCCTCGAGCTCCTCCTCCAACAGCTGCTCGATCAACGCGCGCACCTGGCAGCGCACCGCCTCCTCCAAAGGATCGAACCAATCGCTCCCGGCGAACGGCGATGGCGCACCTGCCGACGCTGGCGTAACTTCGTTCATGGCGTGGGTTCCTTCTCGATCTTGCCGATCGGAACCTACGCCACCTCAGCCAATTTCCACCAACCTCGCGACACGACCGCCGGCGAGCTGTTTTCTGCTCTGCTCACTGGCTCTCGCTCTGGGCACGGCCTTTGCCGCCCACGGCGCCGGGCTGTCGCCGCCGATCGGCGCGTTCCTGGCCGGGATGGTCGTCGGAGAAAGCGACTTCCGGCATCAGATCGAGGGCGAAGTGCCTCCGCGTCGGTGGCCCCGCGATGTGGTATTGATTTCGGCAGGTGCATCGTGAT
>CAVWCE010000059.1:0-143317 GCA_963753275.1 uncultured Alphaproteobacteria bacterium
GACATTTATCGGCAATCGAGATCAGGCCGAGGACGTTCTCAAGCGTGTACTCAAACTGTGGATGTCGTCGGCCAGCGTGCTCAGCTCATGGACTTGCTGGAGAGGATCGACCGAGGCATTGCAACTCAGGAGGAGGTTCCGGACGCGCTGAGTGGCATTGGCGGCTCAGCACGCTGCTCGCGTTAAGACCCTACCTCTCCGATGAAGCGCACAGGGTCCAAGGAAAGATCCGAGACTATGCTATGTTGACGGTGGCAAGAGCGGCGAGCTACAATGGAGCAGTGCGAACGGAGTTCTTCGCCAGTGCCAAGGACAGAATATGGCGAGCTTCCCATAGGACAGAGCTCCTCCACTGCGACATCGACGTCGAAGGGCGTCTACAAGAATCCCGTCAGCGAGGAACTCGATTTTCTCAATCCTTTCCCCCAGGTCCGCTCTGGCGCTTCCTGGAAACGCGATCGCCGGCATGTGGGCCCGTGATTTGAAGTATAAGCTGCACGCAAGAGGAATTGAAATCATGGTCCGCCATGTCTACCGTATGATGGATCGATGACCCGATTACGCGCTTGCCCTCTACGGATTTCAGGTTGTGCTTCGACCGATGCAAGCTGCTGGTCGACCTGTTGTTCCATCCGTACCCACCGGAAACTGAGCTGCCACCGCAAATCGGCTATTGCCTGGGGCGGTGCGACCATCCGGCCATCATCAACACCGGCGGGGGCTCATCGGAGCATGGCAGGCTATGCTCGAGTGGTGATCGGTCGGCGCCGGATTGAGCTGACCGGGCCGGGCCCGATCGGCTCCGGAGATCTGGACCGCGAGGCGTCGCCGGCAGGCAAGGAACGCCGGCCGTTGATGCCCGTGCCCGGGGCGGATACGATCGGCAGAGAAGCTGGGCTCGAGACGAACCTGCATCAGGGAGGCGAATGATGCGAACGCACCATGGCCGGTCTGCCGCCTTGCCGCTCGGCGCCGTGCTGGTGGCGCTGGCGCCGGGCGTGGCCGCGGCGGCCGAGGAGGGCGAGATCGTCGTGGTGCTCTCGGAGGAGCCCGACATGGTCGATCCGTGCGAGGCGAGCCGCTCGAACGTCGGCCGGATCGTCAAGCAGAACATCACCGAGACGCTGACCGAGATCGATCCCGACGACGGCAGCATCACGCCGCGCCTTGCGACCGCCTGGGAGCGGATCGACGACCTCACCTGGCGCTTTCAGCTGCAGGAAGGCGTCACGTTCCACGACGGCGAGCCGTTCAACGCCGAGACCGTCAAGACCGCGATCGAGCGGACGCTCGACGACCGGATCGACTGCGAGATCCGGATCAAGTTCTTCGGCGGCATGGAGGTGACGCCGGTGGTGGCGGGCGAGCACACGCTCGACATCAAGACCGCCGAGCCCGCGCCGATCCTGCCGACCATGATGGGCACCATGACCATCACCTCGCCCAATACGGTGATGGGCGAGCGCACCCGCGATCCGATCGGCACCGGCCCCTACCGCTTCGTCAGCTGGGAGCCCGGCACCAGCGTCGTGCTCGAGCGCTTTGAGGACTACTGGGGCGAGGCGCCCGAGGTCGAGAAGGTGACTTACGTGTTCCGCGGCAAATCGGCGGTGCGCGCGGCGATGGTCGCGGCCGGCGAGGCGGACATCGCGCCGAACATCGCGGTCCAGGACGCGACCGACCCGAGCATGGACTTCAGCTACCTCAACTCCGAGACCTCGAGCTTGCGGATCGACGTCAACCAGCCGCCGCTCGACGATCTGCGCGTGCGCAAGGCCATGAACCTCGCGATCGACCGCGACGCGATGATCGGCACGATCTTCAGCCCGGACGTGGTCAAGGCGACCCAGTTCGTCGTCCCGAGCATCAACGGCCACAACCCGAACCTCGAGCCCTGGCCGTACGATCCGGAGCAGGCCAAGGAGCTGCTCGCGGAGGCCGAGGCGGACGGGGTGCCGGTCGAGCGACGAGATCACGCATGATCGGCCGCCTCGAGATCTACCCGAACGCCACCGAGCACGCCGAGGCGACCATGGCGATGCTCCAGGAGGCCGGCTTCAACGTGAAGCTCAACATGCTCGAGGTCGCCGAGTGGGTCGACACCTACACCAAGCCCTACGCCGAGGACCGGCCGCCGCAGCTGGTCCAGACCCAGCACGACAACAACAACGGCGATGCGGTGTTCACGGTGTTCTTCAAGTACCACTCGGACGGCGCGCAGTCGGTGCTCTCCGACCCCGAGGTCGACGCGCTGATCGAGCAGGCGACCGTCTCGACCGGCGACGAGCGGCGCGAGGCCTGGCAGGAGGCGTTCCGCATGGTCCACGAGGACATCGTGGCCGACATCAAGATGTTCTACATGGTGGGCTACACCCGGGTCGGCCCGCGGGTCGACTTCACCCCCGACATCTCGACCAACAGCGAGCTCCAGATCGCCAAGGTCAGGTTCAAGGAGTAGCCGTCCCGGCGGCGCGGCCCACCCCGCGCCGCCGGCTATCCCACGTGCCGGGGGTGACTCAAGCCCTGAAAAGTCCGCCTCTTCCTCGTTCTCGTCCTCCTCGTCGCCGCCCTCATCGTCCTCCTCGTCGTCCTCCTCGTCACCGTACATTCCTCCGACATCACCAATTGCCTGAGCCATCATCCACTCTCCTTCCGGTCTTCCCTCCAGACTTCGTGGCAAAGCAGTGAATCGTAGAAGTGCACGTCGTTTCTTAGCATCGCCTGGAGTACCTCTGGAATCCGGACAGCTTATTTTTAAAGTCTCTACCCAAGAATTTCGACCCGCCTCGTAAGCGAACATCCAGAGTGGACCCTTGAGAGCGTCTCCCTTTATTCTTTCCAGAATGAGCGTCGCGTTAGGCCTGCGCTCAAATACTTTATGCTCGACACAGTCAAACAGACCCACCGACAGAACAGGGCCACATCTCGTTGCAATTAAATCCGGAATATGAGAATTTATCCTGGCTCCGATTTCTTTGGCAAGCCACAGCGCCCACGCCACCTCCTCGTCGTTTGCGAGACGGGCATGGTTGCTAGGAAATCACTTAGTAAATCATCGATATCTACAATACCCACATCTCCGTCGACACGGTTTCGCCAAGCGAGGACGCTCGACATACTCTACGCAGTGCGGAAAATTCACTATGGTTTTTTCCAGGAAACTGCCCAATGTACCCAGTGCTCGTTCAGGATCGCTGTTTGTCGAAGCGGCGTAATGCGAACTTGATGACACCGTCATCCTTCCGACTTCTAGCAAGGCCGAAAACCCATCTAATACGGCCACTTTCTCTTCATTCTCGCCTTTTTCAGATCGGAAGTACAATTTTAGCAGAGTTTTGACCTCTATAGGCCAGAAGTCAGCAATATCATCAGATGCACTGACAACTGACGTCTTAAGTTTGTTTATATCGAGTTCGAAATCTCTTAAGGCCTCCCGATAGACATATAGAAAGCTGTCCGCTTCGTCAGAAGACTGCGCTCCGATCCATACGTCATCGACATGACGTATCATGCGCGGATCACGTCCGCTGTAACTTGACTGATAGATCAACTGCGGTAGCTACGATTTCCGCCACAATCCTGGCACATCAGGCCCAATGGGCAGGCCTATAGTCTGTCCGTCTTGTCTTGTCGAATGGAAATCGAGGCGGTTGAAGAAAACATCCAGTGACTCCGATTATGATCGCGTTTCGAAGGTGCGACGATGAAAGCTCCATGGAAGAGCATGCGTGTAGATTGAGGGGAAGAAGCGAGAGATATCGGTTCGCACGATATAGCGAGCGCGAGCCGGAGACGACGCGACTTAATTGAAGGAATTTGACTGTGAGGAGTAAAGAAAACTGCACGATACAGAGTTTACATCGAAATGTGGAGTTGAGATTGAGAATGGGCGCTTTTTTCAGGTACTCGCTTATATCGCCCCAGTATCGATCAATAAAAAGCGCCGTGTCAAGCGCTGTGATGGAATTGGGATGCGAAGAGAGTGTTTTTGGTGCCGCGCTTCGTAGCGTTGTAAGGAGCATACCTGGTACGATCTTCTTTACGGGTCATCCAAGTGGAAACAACTTGTTCACTGTCGGCAAACTCGCCGAAGCTCACGCTCACGAATATCGGGGGGAGATTCTCGGGAAGATATCCGCGGCTCAGAGGTCGCCTCGGCGTGACATTTGCTGGTCAATCCATCTTATGCGGGGAAGGATACGCCGCAGGCCTAGGAGCTTGGGCACGGAGGAAACTGTCCAGCCTCCGGTGAGCCTCGGGAGGGCCAGGTCGCGTCGGTCACACAGATTGCAGGTACGTCCTGAACGTTCCCTCCAAAGTTATCGTTGATGCTTGCTAATATCGCCTTCAGTGATCAACTGGGTGCTTGCCTTGGGACGTGATTTGGCAACGGCGGGTTGTCGCGACCCCAGCGAAGGCATGACGGCCGATTCTCTGCTCTGTACCCCCTCCGCCGGCGGCGCGGTCCCCTCGCGCCGCCGGTCTTCCTAAGTGTGCTGCACGCGCGGAAATCGAGCGCCTACGCCGCCTTGCGCGAGGACAGACCGTCGTAGACCGCGGTCTCGAAGTCGAGATAGCCGCCGACCGAGGTCGGATCGGCGAACGGGAAGACCTGCGTCGCCCAGTAGCCGCCGATGCCGTTCTTGCGGTCGATCCAGTAGTAGAGATTGGGCAGGCCCGCCCAGGCGAGCGAGCCCGCCGGGCGTCCGGTCGGCGCATCCTCGTCGTTGATCATGAAGGTCAGCGCCCAGGACTTGGGCATGCCGGGGAAGAACTCCGCGTAGTTCGACAGCGTCGGGATCACGCCGGGCAGGCCCTTGATCTTCATGCGGCCGAGGTTGTTCTTCTCCGCCGCCTGGATGGTCTCCGGCTTCAGGACCCGCCCGTGCGCACCCGCGCCGTCGTTCAGCCACATGCGGATGAATTTGCAGTAGTCCCCCACGGTCGAGTACAGCGCGTGGCCGCCCATGTGGACCTCCGGGTCCTGCGGCAGCTCGAAGTCGGTCATCGGCGTCAGCGAGCCGTCGGCCTCGCGCTGATGCATCCGCGCCAGGCGCGAGCGCATGGCCGGCGTCAGCTTGAAGGCGGTGCTCTCCATGTCGAGCGGCGCGAAGATCCGCTCCGCCATGACCTCGCCGAGCCGCCTGCCGGTAATGCCTTCGACGACCTGGCCGACCCAGTCGATGTTCGAGCCGTATTCCCACTCGTCGCCGGGATCGAACAGGAGCGGCGTGTTGATCGACGCCTTCGTTGCCGTGAGCACGCTCGGTTGCCCATGCTCCTTGGCGAGCCGGTTGTAGTTCTCGTTGAAGAAGTCGTAGCCGAAGCCCGCGGTGTGCAGCAGCAGCATTCTGGTGGTGACGTCGCGCTTGGGCGGGCGCAGCCTGGGCTGTCCCCGATCGTCGAAACCCTCCAGGACCTGCAGCTTGCCGATGTCCGGGGCATAGATCTTCGCCGGCGCATCGAGATCGAGCCTGCCGTCCTCGACCAGCTGCAGCGCAGCCGTGCCGGCGATCGCCTTGGTCGTCGAGAAGATCGCGAAGACGCTGTCGGTCGTCATGTCGGCGTCCTGGCCGAGCACGCGCTTGCCGGCAGCGCCTTCGTAGATGTTCCCGTTGCGATCGGTCGCGATCGCGACCACGCCGGGCACGCGGGGGCTCCCGGACGTCACCTTGCGCAAGATGGCATCGATGGAACTCTGCAGACCGTCCGTCATGGTTCTCCACTCCCTGGTTGTGCGTGGCTTCCCTCCGGCGATGGGAGGTCCGCGCCGGTTGACCGGCTGCGCGCATCGACTGCTGTCGAGCTCGGACACGAGACCAGGCTATGGTCTGCCCGTGGATCGACGACAAGCGCATTTTCAACCCTGACTGTCAATCGGCTGCGCAAACCGATCGCGATCGGTGCCGCAAATCGACAGGCGAGGAGCGGCGGCAGACCTGGTGGGAGGCGTTCCGACATGGTCAACAAGGACCCGTATGCTATCGTATGATCGACAGCGTCAGCGGAGGCAACGCGCATGAGCCAGACCTATTCGGCGGTGATCAAGCAGTCCGGAACCTGGTGGATCGGCTGGATCGAGGAGGTTCCCGGGGGTCAACTGTCAGGAGCGCACGCGCGAGGAATTGCTGGCGACGCTTCGGATCACGCTCGAGGAGGCGCTGAATCTCAACCGGCGCGAAGCCCGCGAGGCGGCTGGAGACGGATTCGAAGAAATCCCGATCGCTGTACGAAACGCGATGAGCTTATCCGGCATCTCAGGAAGCACGGCTGTGTGATGTTGCGGGAGGGCGGGCGGCATTCGTGGTGGCACCATCCTGGCCGCAACCGACGCTCAGCGGTACCCCGCCACCGAGAGATCCACGACCTCCTCGCCCGCAAGATCTGCCACGATCTCGGTGTGCCACCAGTCAAGGGCGCCTGACGGAAGATGCGCGACACCACCCAGCACGCCGCGGCGACCATGGCGATGCTCCAGGACGTCAACATGATTTTCAACATGCTCCCGGTTGGCGAATGGGCGAACTACGCCACGACCGGCGCCGGCAACCGCCAGCAGATCTGGCAGGAGGCGTTCCGCATGTACACGAGGGTCTGATCGCGGAATCATGATGTTCCACATGGAGGGCTGCACCCGGGTCGGGCCGCGGGTCGACTTCACCCCCGACATCTCGACCAACAGCGAGCTCCAGGTCGCCAAGATCAAGTTCAAGGAGTAGTCACGGCCGCCAGCGGCACCGCCCTCGCGTCGGCGGCGGCGGCATCGTCATCTCTTTCGAACGGGCTCTAGGGAACGGTCAGGTCGAGCGTGCCGGTGTAGTAGGTATCGCCGCCGTTCCGGAGATGGTCGACCCTGCGGCCCTCGAAGGTTCCGTGGCCCGTGGCGCCGTCGTACGCCCCGGTGCCGGTCAGGGCGCTGTGTCGTCCGGTGAAGGTGATGCCGCCACCCTTCGCCGCGACGGCCTCCCCGGCGTAGCTCGCGCGGAGCCTCGAGCCGTCCTCGAATACCCAAGGGCGTCGCCGGCAAAGGGGCCGCTCTGCTCGTGGAAGTCGAAATGGCCGGCGTACCAGTGGTTGGCGATCCGGCCATCCTCGAAGATGGCGAGCCCGCGAAAGGCCGCGATTCCGATCGCGCGGCCTGAAAGCCCTTCAACGGGGATGTCGTGCACCTCGGTCGCATGGACGATCGCCTGATAGCTGAGCGTGATGTCGGCTGCGCTTGCGCTTGCGGCGCCGAGAGCGCATCCGGCCACCAGAGCTGCGCCGCCGCCCGCATTCGACCCGTTGCCGTCTTGCGATCCGCCTTCATGGTCCGAACCCATATTCGTCTGACAAGGCCGCGCATCCGATCCGATCGGGGACGATCAGACAGCATATCCTGCTCGCCCTGCCCAGTCCTCTTCCAATTGCCTCCCCTTGGTCAGGGGCCCGATGCGCCTCTCTTTCCTCTTGCGGCCTTACGTCCAGCCTATGTTGAACCGGGGCGGGGTGGTCGCGGGAGCCACGGCGGTGGCGGGGTGTCGAGGCCGAGCACGCCGCGGAGCAGGCGGTCGCGGACCGGCGGCAGCTTGAGGGCCAGCGGGATCCCGAGGTCGCGCAGCGCCACCGTCCAGCTGCGCGACGCCAAGATCGCGCGGGTCAGGAGCCTGGTCTGGCGGATGACGTGGCGTACGGCGGGCATGCGCAACGTCGAGTATTCCGCCTCGCGGCCCTCATCGATCAGCCACGCCAGCCAGCAGGCGTCCTCGATGCCGAGGTTCATGCCGCGCCCGCCGACCGGCGAATGGATGTGGGCCGCATCGCCGGCGAGGAAAATCGGCCCGCGCTGCATGCGCGCGACGTTGCGGAAGGAGACGCGAAACTCCGACTGCCAGAGCGTCTCGCCGTCGCGCTCGCCGGGATCGAGGCGCCGGCGCCAGTCCGCAAGCGTCGAGACGAAGCGCATGACCATGCGCGAGACCGGGATGCCGGCAAGGACGCCGGGGGAGAAGAAGCGGGCGCGGACGCGAACGGGGCCCAGCGCCCGGCTGTAGCGCAGGTCGGCAAGGTAGAAGGTCTGCGGAAGGCTCTCGCCCTCGAAGTCGAATCCGCCGCGCTTGCGCACGATCGAGTGGGCACCGTCCGCCCCGACCAGCAGGTCGGCGGCGACGCCCTCGCTCCCGGTATCCGTCGCGATCGTGGCGCGGGCCCGGCCGTCCTTGGTTTCCACCGCGGTGACGGCGGTGGCCCACTCGGGCTCTACGCCGTGGCGCTGGAGCTCCGCGAGCAGGATGCGCTCGACGCGGCCCTGCGCCAGCATGTGCAGCCCATGGCCTGCATCGGGATGGGCGTTGGGCTCGAGGCGGACGCGCGTGCGGCCTTCGAACGCGAACTCCGCGTACTCGACCTGGAGCGCCTCCTGCAGGATCTGCCCGGTCGCGCCCGACGGCTCGAGCAGGGCGAGCGTGCGCGCGTTGACGGCGAGCGCACGGCTCTCGTGGAGGGGCGCCGGTCCGCTCGCCTTATCGATGACGCGTGCGGCGATGCCGCGTCTTGCCAGCTCAAGCGCCAAGCTCAGCCCGACCGGACCGGCGCCGCAGATCAGGATCGAGCCGGCTCTCTCGGTCATCGAGGCTCCGACACCTGAGGTCGTGCGGAGCGATTCGGTGTGCCGCCGGTCAAGCGCTCCTGACCCTCCTCTTGGCAAGTTGGCTTGGAAGGGGAGCAGTCAGCGTCCCGGTCCTTGATCGGCGCTGGGGTCCGAGGCATGGTCCTGAAAGCGTGCGAAGGCCGGTCTACAAGGCGGCGGCGGTCGCTGGTCAGGCGGCGGCGCAGCCGCCCCAAGCGTAGCGTGGACCCGGGGGAGCGGCGTTGGGGGAGTATCTCACCAGGCGGACGCTGTCGAGCTTCGTCTCGCTCGCCGGGCTGATCGTCCTCGTCTTCTTCCTGGCCCGGCTGACGGGCGATCCGACGGACCTCTATCTGCCGATCGATGCCCCGCCGAGATGCGTGCCGAGTTCGCCGAGAAGCACGGCTTCGACGACCCGCTGCTTGTGCAGTTCGGGAGGTTCCTCTCGGATCTCGTCCGCGTCAATTTCGGTGTGTCGATCCGCAAGGCCCGCCCGGCGCTCGAGGTGGTGCTGGAGGCGTTTCCGACCACGCTGAAGCTCGCGGCGATCACCATGGCCGTGCGCTCACTCGCCATCGTGGCCGGGGCGCTGGCGGCCTGGCGGCCCGGCGGCTTTTTCGACCGCGTCGCCAGCATATTGTCGCTGCTTAGCGCCAGCGCGCCGAACTTCTGGGTCGCCATTGTCGGCATATTGGTGTTCGCGGTCGGGCTGCGCTGGCTGCCGACCTCCGGCACCGGAGGCCCTGGCACTGGGTGCTGCCGATCGCCGTACTGGTGATGCGCCCTTCGGGCTGATCGCGCAGGTCGTGCGCGGCTCGATGATCACCGCGCTGTCCTCCGCCTATGTGAAGACCGCGCGTGCCAAGGGAGTGGGAGCCAGGCCATCATCTTCGTGCATGCGCTCCGCAACGCCATGCTGCCGGTCATCACCGTCGCCGGCGACCAGGCCGCCGGCATCATCAATGGCGCGGTGATGGTGGAGACGGTGTTCGGCTTCCCCGGCATCGGCAAGCTGATGATCGATGCCATCACCTATCGCGACTTCGCCATGCTCCAGGCCGCCGATGCTGGTCACCGCGGTCGCGATCTTCGCGCTGAACATCGTGATCGACATCGGCTACGCGGTGCTCGATCCGCGCATCCGGCACGTGTGAGGGCCGAGATCGCGCCGACATCCCGAGGACCGACGCTGCCGCCGCTAGAGCGGCCCTGCGCCAGCGCTCTGGCGCATGCTGATGCGCGACAAGCTGGCGCTGCTCGCCGCGCTCTACCTGGTCCTCGTCGTGCTCGGCGCGCTCCTCGGGCCGTGCTGGTCGGGACGCCGCGACCACGATGAACCTGCGCATGCGCAACGCCCCGCCGTTCCCGCTGGACAAGGGCTGGCTGTACTTCCTCGGCGCCGACACGCTGGGCCGCAGCATCCTCGCCCGCATCATGGTCGCCAGCCGCAGAACACCATGGCGGTGGCGGCCGCCGCGGTGCTGTTCTCGCTCGCTGGTCGGCGGCACGCTCGGCCTGCATCGCCGGCTACCGCGGCGGCTGGGTCGCCAGCGTGATCATGCGGCTCGCCGACATCGTGATGAGCTTCCCCTCGCTGCTGCTCGCCGTCGTGGTGCTCTATATGCTGGAGCCGCGGGTCTCCAATGTGGTGCTGGTGCTCGCGATCACCCGCGTGCCGGTCTATCTGCGCACCATGCGCGCCGAGGTGCTGGAGATCCGCGAGCGCATGTTCGTCACTGGCGGCGCGGGTGATGGGCGCGAGGCGCCTGGCGCATCGTCTGCGCCATGTCTTGCCGGTGGTGGTGCCGACGCTGATCACCGTGGCGACGCTCGACTTCGCCTTCATCATGCTGGCGGAATCCGCCTCTCCTTCCTCGGCCTCGGCATCCAGCCGCCGGAGATCAGCTGGGGCCTGATGGTGGCGGACGGGCGCAATTATCTCTCCTCCGCCTGGTGGCTCGCCTTCTGGCCGGGCCTCGCCATCATGCTCACCACCATCGCGCTCAACCTGCTGTCGAACTGGGTGCGCATCGCCACCGATCCGAAGCAGCGCTGGCGGCTGGAGGAGCCGGGCGAGCGGCGCATGAGTCTGGCGAAGTGCTCGCGGACACCTGCTCGAGGTCGAGGATCTGGCGTCGAGTTCGACACCCGCTACGGCGTGGTGCAGGCGGTCGCACGGCATCGTTCCATCTCGACGCGCGGCGAGATGCTGGCCATCCTCGGCGAGAGCGGCTCCGGCAAGAGCGTCAGGCGGCGGCGATCATGGACCTGATCGACATGCCCGCCGGGCCACATCACGCTCGGGCCGCATCCGCTATCGCGGCGAGGATCTGCTGACAATGCCGGGCGAGCGCCGGCGCCGCATCAACGGCCGCGAAGATCGCGATGATCTTCCAGGACCCGCTGGCCCATCTCAACCCGGTCTACAGCGTCGGCTGGCAGATCGCCGAGACCTTCCGGGTCCATGGCGCGGCGTCGACGGCCGCGGCCACGAGCGCGAGCGCGATCGCGCTGCTCGAGCGGGTCGGCATCCCCGACCCGGCGCGCCGCGTCGACGACTATCCCCACCAGTTCTCGGGCGGCCAGCGCCAGCGCGTGATGATCGCGATGGCGCTCGCGCTGCGGCCCGACCTGCTGATCGCCGACGAGCCGACCACCGCGCTCGACGTCACCGTGCAGGCGCAGATCCTGGAGCTGCTCGAAGGAGCTGCAGGCCGAGACCGGGATGGGCCTGATCCTCATCACCCACGATCTCGGCGTGGTCGCCGAGGTCGCCGACCGGGTCGCGGTGATGCAGGACGGCCGGATCGTCGAGACCGGCCCGGTCGCGCGATCTTCTACGCCTCCGCAGCATCCCTACACCCGCCGGCTGATCGCTGCCATTCCCGGGCGGGCAGCGCCCGCGGCTCCGACCTCGGCAGTGCGCGGCGGCCGGCGAGGGCGAGACCCCGCTGCTGGCGTGCGCGGCCTCTCCAAGCACTACGCGGTGACAAGCGGCATGATGCGCCGCGCAGACCGGCGAGGTGGTGCGCGCGGTCGACGACGTCAGCTTCGACTCGAGGCGCGGCGAGACGCCTCGGCATCGTCGGCGAGAGCGGCTCCGGCAAGTCGACGCTCGCCCGCACGCTGCTGGGCCTCGAGGAGCCGACCGCGGGCGAGGCGCTGCTATCGCGGCAAGGATGTTCGCGCTCACGCCGCGCCGAGCTGCTCGCCTTCCGGCGCCGGATGCAGATGGTGTTCCAGGACCCCTACGCCTCGCTCAATCCGCGCATGACCGTGGCGCAGATCATCGCCGAGCCCTGGGCGATCCATAAGGACGTGCTGCCCAAAGAGCGCGGTGGCCGGCGCGCGTCGTGCGAACTGCTCGAGCAGGTCGGCCTGAAGCCCGAGCACGTGCGGCGCTACCCGCACCAGTTCTCCGGCGGCCAGCGCCAGCGCGTCGCCATCGCCCGCGCGCTCGCGCTGAGCCCGAGCTGATCATCTGCGACGAGGCGGTCTCGGCGCTCGACGTCACGATCCAGGCGCAGGTGATCGCGCTGTTGAGCGAGCTGCGGCGCGCCTTCGGCCTCTCCTACATGTTCATCGCCCACGATCTCCCGGTGGTGCGCCACTTCGCCGACCGCGTGGCGGTGATGTATCGCGGCAAGGTGGTCGAGCAGGGCCCGACCGCGCAGATCTTCGAGCGCCCGCAGCACCCCTATACCCAGGCGCTGCTCGCCGCGAGCCCGCTGCCCGACCCCGATGCCCAGCGGGCTCCGGCAAGTTGACGACGTCGGCGCCTGATGCACCCGGGCGGACAGCCGCCGAACCGCCGGCCCACGCTCCGAACGAACGAGCATTGTGAAGCAGTTCACACGCCGAAGGCGCGTAAGATGATATCTGGGCCTGGCGAGTTTGCGCTCGCATGGCGCTCTCCCGCAGCACCGCCAAGAGAGTGTGCACATGAAGTCGACTGATCAGCTGAGAGCCGCTGTGGACCTGCGTCTTCCGAAGCGCGCGCGGCCTATGTAAGCTTTCACGATCTTCGCTCTGTATTTTGCGACACGGTCGGTGCCACCTCGCACGAGGGGTTGCTACGCGGAAGCGAGGTGACCATGCCCGCCCTGGGCGTGGGCTTGCCGATCGTCGGGTTCTATGTCCTGGTGCCGCCCCTCTTTCTGCTGTTTCACGCGCTTTTGCTGATCCAGCTCAATGTATTGGCCAGTCGCGTGCGGCGGCTGCGAGGGCAACCCTGGACCCCACGGAGCTGTCCGGTCCCCCCTTTGTCCTAAGCCAGCTCCTGCTCGGGAACATACGGGGCTTTTTGCTCCGCCCCATCGTCTATGGGGCGATGTGGGTCTCCCTGATCCTGTTGCCGTCGGCGTGCTCATCTTCGTCCAGGTCCGCTTCCTGCCCTATCACAGCGACTGGGTCACTGTGGCACCGGATCTTGATGTCGTTGATCTGAGCTGGTCGGCTACTCTGCTGCGGAATTTGAGCCTGCGGCCAGCACGGGCATGGCCTCGGTGTTCCTCCCGATCATCGACCGATCACAGCCGGCCAAATTGTGCTCGCTGCGCGGACTGTAAACCTGACGGGCCGCTCCACGCCCCTATGGCATGGAGAGGGCTTGGCGCACAGGGCTCGCGTTCTAAGGCGGTGACTTTGTTGTTTTCCTGGACTCTGGCGACGATCCCCGAGAATCCCGGGGGAGCTTGGCGCAAATGGCGGAGCGCGATGCCGTCTGCCCGTTGGAGGACCAGGATGCTCAGGAGGCCCGATGGGACTGTGCCGTCTCCCGCCTATGAGACCTGTCGTCCCACATGGAAATTTTGGAGCTATTTCACACCCGTGTCGTTATCACCCGCGGTTGCTGGCGGCCCAGTGCGAACGGTCCTCTGTCTCTCTTACCTCCTGTTCGAGGCGCCGACGACGCCCCTTAACATGAGGCGCAATCTTCAGGTGCGGAGCGTTGACTTGGTGCCAGCGCCGCCTCGGGACGTCGTGACTCAGGAACTCGACCCCGATCAGGCTTGGCGGGAACATGGCCTTGGGCTGGATCTCCGGGGACGCGACCTACGCTACGCCGATTTGTCCTCAAGCGATCTCAGGAAGGCGGATCTCAGGGGAGCGGACCTTCTGGCGCCAACCTGGCCTTTGCCGACCTCCGCTATGCCAGAGCGGGCGATGTCAAGTTGAGCGACTTCGATGGTTGCGAGCCCGCATTGCGCGCTGGCGAACGCTCTCTCAATCGCCTGAGCAGCGCCAACCTACAAAACGCCAATCTCCGTCTTCCCGATTTCGCGGACCGATCTTCGGCAGGCAAATCTCAATTATGCCAACCTCCAGAGCATCGATCTAGCGAGCGCGCGCCTCGAAGACGCTCGCTGAAAGACGCGTCACTGCAAGGCGCGGAGCTTCATTCGGCCGTGATGGATCGCGCAGATCTGAAGCGCGCTCGACTTGCCGATAAAATCTTTCGGAGGCTTCGCTCCAGCAACGTGCCTTGAGAGAGCGGATCTTACACTGGCGCACCTGAAACGGGCGCGGCTTGCTCATGCAGATCTCGCGCAGGCCCGTCTGGAGGCGCATTTCTCCCGGAGGCGGATTTGTCCGGCGCCATATTGACGGGCGCCTATCTCTCGGGCGCCGATCTGCGTCGCGCCAAACTCGATCAAGTGACGCTGGGAGATGAGCGGGGTGAGGCGTTCTTCGGCTGGACCGACTTGCGGGGGATCGACGAACGGACTCAGGGGGACTTCCCGGCTCCGATCTGAAGCGCTTACGGAAGCCGGTCCCGGCGATGTGCATTCGATACTTGCATGCTGGTCAACGGGAAAGCCTGGCGGCCCAACGCCAGTCGCTTCGTTGTCCGAAGCCTGGTCAAAAGTATGATCGACGATATCATGATGGCAATCGCGACGGGACGATCCGGCACGACATCGTGACGGGAGCGCTTCCGACGGCTGATACCCGGCAATACGAACTTGACCTTGCGCGCTGCTCGCGGATAAGTTCCGCTCGCCCAATGTCGGAAGTCGTGCGCGGCCTGGAGCCTACCAAAGGCGATACCCACGAATCCATAAGAGTGGTCGAGTATCGCTTGCTCAGCCAATCCAGAGGTACGCGTATCGCCCCTGCTCAGCGAGCTCGGGCAATCCCCAGACCGGCGCCTTCGGCGGGGAGGACAATCTCCGGGCCGACAGCTCTCTCGCTGAACGGTTCGGCGCCGCTTGCCCGCCAGCCGCCGACCTGCCGGAGGACATGCGCTTCAATCTGCAAGCCATCATGGTGCTGGCTGCTGTAGGCCGCGAGTTGGGGTTAGCGCGTCCTGATATCCGGCTTCAGAAGTGCTAATCTAAGGGGTTGCCTCAGTCTAAAAGCAGGCCCCGCCCCAGAGCCGCCAGTCCAGCGCGTTGAAGCGGTCGTGGCAGCCGTGGACCGCGTACACCAGAGCCTGGTGATGACCCATGAGCACCAGCACGCTGCGGATGAGGTCCTTGGCCAGGACCTGTTCGCACTGCCCGCCGGGCGAGCTGTTGCAGCTGCGGCGCAAGATCGTGTTCCACGATCCGTACGCCTCGCTCAACCCGCGAATGACGGTCGCGCAGATCATCGCGGAGCCCTGGTCGATCCACGCGACCTTTTGCCGAAGAGCCGCTGGCGCGACAGGGTCGGCCAGCTGCTCGAGCAGGTCGGCATGGCGCCCGAGCACGCGCGCCGCTACCCTCACCAGTTCTCTCCGGCGGCCAGCGTCAGCGAGTTGCGATCGCGCGCGCGCTCGCGCTGCAGCCCGAGGTGATCGTCTGCGACGAGGCGGTCTCGGCGCTCGACGTCAGCGTCCAGGCCCAGGTCATCGCGCTCCTGGCCGAGCTGCAGAGCGCCTTCGGCTTGGCCTACCTGTTCATCGCCCACGATCTCGCGGTGGTGCGCCACTTCGCCGACCGGGTGCTCGTGATGTATCGGGGGGGCAGATCGTCGAGCAGGGCCCGATCGAGCAGATCTTCGAGTGCCCGCAGCACCCCTACACCCGGGCGCTCCTCGCCGCGACCCGGTCCCGGACCCGGATGCGCGCCCGGGGCCGGGGCGCGTGCGCGCGGATCCCGCCCCACTCAGCGTTGCGAGATCTCGCAGAGCGCCTCGCCCGCTTCCTCGTCGGCGTCGTAGTCGACCGCGAGATCGCCGAGCGCGACGATCCCGACCAGGCGCTTGTCGCGGTTCAGCACCGGCAGGCGCCGGACCTGCTGCTCTCCCATCAAGGCCGCCGCCTCCTCGACCTACTGGTCCTCGAAGCAGTAGACGATCCCCTCCGACATCGCCTCGCGCACCGGCGTCCGGTCGGGATCCTAGCCGACAGCCTAGCGAGCCGCTCGCCGCAAATTGTTGTTGCTGTCGTGCTACACGCCTGAACGACCTCAGGGCACCCCGGGCAATCGGCTGGAAGTGCCGAAGGGCAATCCGAAGTGGTCAATACAGCATTCGCATCAACGACCAGTGGCGGATATGCTTCCGCTGGCAGGCAGGCCACGCCTATAAGATCGAGATTGTCGACTACCATCGCTGACTTGGCCGAGGACGAGGCATCATGAGCGAGCCGCTTGAGCTGATTGCACCTGGTGACAAGAATTCCTGCTCGAAGAGTTCATGCGCCCGCACGCCATCAGCCAGAACCGGCTCTCACGTGACATCGACGTGCCGGTGGCCGCCCGCTTCGGGGTCCGTCTGGTGATCGTCGCGGCGCTCGCCATGGCCGGGGTGAGCTCGCTCGCTGCCGCGCTTGCCGTCGCCCGTCCCGTGGCTCGCGGCGACCTTCCTGCTCGCCGGCGCCTTCGCCTGCAGCGCGCTCGACGCGGTCGGCAACATCCCCTTCCTGCGCTCGGTCCGCGCCCATGAGCGCGCGCAGATGACGACGGTATTTCGCACCTATCTCGACACCCCCTTATGTGCCGCCCGCGCTGTTCGCGCTGCTGCTCTCATTCTTCGGCCTGGCCAGCGCGTTCGTCGCCGCCGGCCTCTGGATGCTCGCGATCGCGGTCACGGCGCGCCTCCTGCCGCGGCGCTTCTGAAGGCGCCGCTCAGAGCGGCATGCGCTCGTCGGCGCGGAATTCAGGGTGCTCCCCGGACGTTCATCGGAGTACGATGGCGCTGGGATAGTTATGCGCGGCGCCGGCATGGGACCCACGATTGCGAGCTCGGCACGACCGCGCGGATGCAGGGCAGCTATGCACCCGGCAACCTTGACAGGCCGGGCCGAAAGCGCCGTATACTCCGGAACAATACAAGCGTTCGGTGACCTTTCTCCGGGTTATCCCTCCGAGCACCGAAGTTGGCGAAGGTCATGTCGATAGATGCTGCCCTTGCGTCGCCCTCGGCCGAGGGTCGAGGCACACGCGGCAAAGAAGCACCGCTCGTCGGACGGCGCGGGAAGGCAGGGCGCCTGCCGAATTTCCTGGTGATCGGCGCGGGCCGGAGCGGCACGACCACGCTCCACTATTCCTTGGGCCGGCATCCTCAGATCTTCGTCAGCCCGATCAAGGAGACCAACTTCTTCCTGTGCGATGAGGAGGGCGAGCTGCCGCCCTGGGTCGACGAGGTCCGGCGGCGCCAGATCCCCAGGACGCTGCAGGACTATGCGGCGCTGTTCGCGGACGCGGCCGCGCATCACATCGCGCTCGGGGAAGCGTCGCCCAGCTATCTGCACGAACCAGTCGCAAGCCGGATCAAGGCCCAGCTTCCGGATGTCAAGCTGGTCGCGATCCTACGCCAGCCGGCCGAGCAGGCGCTGTCCTTCTATGCGACCTCGCACGACGGCCGCACCCCGCCAGCGGATCACCTCGACGAGTTCGTCGCCGCGCTGGCGTCCGATGCGCCGGGGCCGGGGGGCGCGCTGCCGCTCGCCAGGCTCGGTCTCTACCATCGTCACCTCGTCTCCTTCTTCGAGCAGTTCGACCGCCGGCAGATCAAGGTGACCCTGCTCGACGATCTGGAACGGGATGGCGCGGCCTTCTTCCGCGATTTGTTCCGCTTTCTAGAGGTCGACGAGGACTTCCGGCTCGATAAGGTCGAGCGCTTCAACGGCTCGGGCATCGCCCGCAGCGCGGCGATCCATCGGCTGCTGTCCTGCGGAGCCAGGGTCAAAGGCCTCGCGCGCGCGGTGCTGCCCGACACCGCCTTTCGCCGCCTGGCCACGCTGCAGCACGGCGTGCGGGCCGCCAATCTGCAGCGGACCTCGCCGCTGCCGCCGGGGCTGCGGCGGGAGCTGACGAATCAATTCTACGGCGAGGATATCGCGGCGCTCGAGCAGCTGATCGGGCGTGATCTCAGCATCTGGACCGACTGACCAGGACAACGAAGTCCTGCGCCATCGCTTCGTTTCTCATCGCCTCCGGTGCCAGCCCGGGGCCAGACTGGATGCCCGGGCCAAAGCCTCGGCATGACCGGAACTCACCAACCTGTCGTGAGCGTCGCCTGCCCTATTGCAGGCGACGGCAAATGAACTCCAAATCCGGCAGCTGCTGCAACGGACCGATCGCGGCGAGGGTCGGCCCGCCGCCGGTCAGCAGGCGCCGGCCGACCCGGCGCAGCGCGCTCTCGTCGACCGCGTCGATCCTGGCGACGATCTCGTCCGGCGGGATCCGGCGGCCGAAGATCAGCAGCTGGCGGGCGAGCTCCTCGCTTTGCGCGAAGCAGCTCTCGAGCGCCATCATCAGGCTCGCCTTGAGCTGCGCCCGCGCGCGCGCCAGCTCCTCTTCGCAGCGGCTGTTCGATCATCTGCAGCAGCTCGTCGCAGACCACCGGCACGAGCTCCCTGGTCTCCTTCTCGCCGGTGCCGGCGTAGATGCCGAACAGGCCGGTGTCGGTGTAGCTCGAGGCGAAGGAGAACACGGAATAAGCAAGGCCGCGGTTCTCGCGCACCTCCTGGAAGAGGCGCGACGACATGCCGCCGCCGAGCATCGTCGAGAACACCTGCAGGGCATAGAAGTCGTCGTCGAGGTAGGAGAAAGCCGGCAGGCCGATGAGCAGATGGACCTGCTCGAGCTCGCGCTCCTCGCGGCGCTCGCCACCCGCGTAGCGGGCCGTCGGCGCCGCCGCGACGGCCGGGGTCGGCAGCTCGCGGAACAGGCGGTCGGCGAGCTCGACCAGGCGCTCGTGCTCGACCTTGCCGGCCGCGGAGAGCACGAGGCGCGGCGGCGCATAGTGCTGCGCCATGTAATTGACCAGAGCGCTCCGTGGCATCGCGGCCACCAGCTCGGCCGGCCCGAGGATCGAGCGGCCGAGCGGCTGGCCCGGAAACGCGGTCTCCTGGAACAGATCGAACACGAGATCGTCCGGCGTGTCCTGGGTCTGGCCGATCTCCTGCAGCACGACGCCCCGCTCGCGCGCGAGCTCCGCTTCGTCGAAGGCCGAATGCTGCAGGATGTCGGCCACGAGATCGACCGCGAGCGGCAGATCGTCGGCCATGACCCGGGCGTAATACGCGGTGTGCTCGCGCGAGGTGTAGGCGTTGAGATGGCCGCCGACGTTCTCGATCGCCTCGGCGATCGCGCGCGCCGAGCGGCGTTCGGTGCCCTTGAACGCCATGTGCTCGAGCATGTGGGCGACGCCGTTGACCTCGGGCGCCTCGTAGCGGGCGCCGACGTCGACCCAGATGCCGACGCTCGCGGTCTGGACGCTCGCCATGGTCTCGGTCGCGACCCGCAGGCCGTTGTCGAGGGTCGTGATCCGGGTGGTCTCGCTCATGCGGCTTCCCGTGCGAGCTGCTCGATGCGGCGCTGGACCGCGGCGAGGTGGTTGGGCAGGCGCTCGCAGCGCTCGGGGCGCTGGTCGAGGTCGGCGAGGCGGGCGGGCAGCGCCGGTGCGATGCCGGTTGCGGCGCGGACCGCATCGGGGAACTTCGCCGGGTGCGCGGTCGCCAGCATGACCAGCGGGACCGCCGGATCCTGCCGGCAGCGGCGCCCGGCGGCGACCCCGATGGCGCTGTGCGGGTCGATCAGCTGGCCCGTGGTGCGCAGCACGTCCGCCATGGTCGCCGCGACCTCGGCCTCCTCGATCCGGGCGGCGTCGAAGAGCTCGCGCGCCCGGCCGAGCGCGTCGTCGGGCACCGCGAGCCGCCTGTGCTCCTGGAACTCCGCCATCAGCTGCGCGAGCGCGCGGCCGTCGCGATCGCAGAGGTCGAAGAGCAGGCGCTCGAAGTTGCTCGCGACCTGGATGTCCATGCTTGGGCTCGTGGTCGGCACGACCGCGCCGGCCTGGTACACGCCGGTCGGGAAAAAACGCGCCAGGATGTCGTTGCGGTTGGTCGCGACGATCAGCTGCGCGATCGGCAGGCCCATGCGCTGCGCGACGTAGCCGGCGTAGACGTCGCCGAAGTTGCCGCTCGGCACGGCGAAGGCGATGCGCCGCCAGGGCGCGCCGAGCGCCAGCGCGGCGGTGACGTAGTAGACCGTCTGGGCCATGATCCGGCCCCAGTTGATCGAGTTGATCGCGGCGAGATTGAGGCGCTGGCGTAAGCCCGCGTCGCCGAGCAGCGCCTTGAACAGCGTCTGGCAGTCGTCGAAGGTGCCCTCGATCGCGAGGTTGTGCACGTTCGCGGCGGCGACCGTGGTCATCTGGCGGCGCTGGATGTCCGAGATCCGGCCTTGGGGGTGAAGGATCACCACGGTCGTGCGCGCGCGCCCGGCAAACGCCTCGATCGCCGCGCCGCCGGTGTCGCCCGAGGTCGCGCCGACGATCGTGATCGGCCGTCGGCCGCGCGCGAGGAAAAACTCGAACAGGCGCGCCAGCAGCTGCATGGCGACGTCCTTGAACGCGAGCGTCGGCCCGTGGAACAGCTCGAGCAGCCACTCGTTCGGCCCGAGCTGGCGCAGGGGCGCGATCGCAGCGTGATCGAATTTTGCGTAGGCCGCCGCGATCAGCTCGTCGAGCTCGGCCGGGGTCAGATCCTCGCCGACGAACGGCGCCAGCACCCGCCCGGCCACCTGCTGGTAGGACGCGCCCTGCAACGCCTCGAGATCGTCGCGCTCGAGCCGCGGCCAGGCCTCGGGCAGATACAGCCCGCCATCGGCCGCCAGGCCGGCGAACAGCGCCGCCTCGAAGCCACAAGGCGGCACGCCGCCGCGAGGTGCTGATGTAGCGCAAACCATCGCTCCTCTCCGATTCCCGCGGCCTGGTTAGGCGATTGCGATCAACCCGGCAAGTTGCAACGCGGCCTGATTGGGCTGGCCGGAGACATCAGGCCGCGACCCATTGCTGTCGATCTGGATCGTCAGGCGGACCTTGCGGCTGAGAGCGTCAGGCAGCCAGAGGCATAGTGAATTGCTGCCTCTGCCTGTCGCCATCGCAACGACGAACAGCCCACGGAGAGCGTGTCCTAGAGAAGCTTCAGCCTGACCACAGCCGGCGCGCGGCGATGGAGCAATTTGCCTCGTTCGGCCGGCGGTAGATCCTCGACGGTCTTGAGATAGAGCGCGATTGCTTCCCGTAGGGACAGCGAGACATCTCTCGAAGGAGCGCCCCTGCACGGCAATGTCGAGGTCGAGGCAAATGGCCTCCCAATCACCGTCTTGTCCTTCGGCATAGCAACTAAAAGTTCTCGCCGCAATCGAAGCTTCATTCCCACGCGGTGCAGGACCGAGCTGCCGCCTGCACAATGTGCGGGTCTACGCTGCTGCTCGCGGCGGCGAGGAGGGCGTTGGCGACCTGAGGGCCGGTGATATCGCTGTGGCCGGTGATCCACTGGTCGGCCTGGAGGTTGTAGAGCTTGCCCGCGGCGAAGGCGTAGACGCCGCTCGCGTCGAGCAGCTCGCCGGCGACCGCCTCGGGGGTGAAGCGGGCGAGCGCGCCGTTGCGCCCGATGCCGCCGAAGACGTCGTCCTCGTCGCCGAGGTCGCTCGCGTCCTGGCGCGACAGGCGCGACGCGATCGGATAGGCGATGCCGACCGCGCGGTCGTTGCGCGTGTGGGTGATCACGATCGGGCCGGCGACCTTGCGCGCGCTCACGATCTCGCGGAAGAAGCCGTCGCGCTCGCCGTCGAAAGTCCTGGGCGAAGCCGTTGTGGGAGAACGCCGCCTGAAGCAGGGTCATGCTGGCCGGCGCCACGTCCTCGCTGCCGGCCTGGCCCATCGCCGCCGCGGTGACCAGACGGCCGCCGAAGCTGTGGCCGACGAGATGGATGCGCAGATCGGGTGCCGCGGCGCGGAGCTCGCGCAGCAAAGGGTTGAGGCCGCCGGCGCCGACTTTCCCGGCGCGCTCCTTCATCTGGTAGTAGGTCGCGAAGTTGAGGACGCGGCCGCGCGGCTGCCTTGATGCCGCCGAAGAAGTCGGCGATGCCGGCGGCGCCGCGCGCCGAGGTCCATGCCGGGCGGCGGCCCGGCTTCGGCGAGCCCGATCGCCGCGGCACCTCCGCCGCCGCCGCCGGCGGGCGGTCCGGGCAGGATCGGCGCTTCGAGCAGGTCGAAGATCTGCCTCGCCGGACAGCTCGAAGAACGCGTCCGATGCGTCGTCGGTCGGGTCCTCGGGCTCGGGCAGGACCGAGCGCACAGGTCGACGAACTCCTGGCGCGCGCCGCGGATCGTTCTCGAGCCGCGGCACCAGCGTTTTGGCCTGCTCGAGCGCCGCCTCGTCGGGCCATCGAAGGTGCCCTTGAGAGCGTCGATCTGCTCGGCCAGCGCCTGGTCCTCGACCTCGCCGCCGAGGCTGGCGCCGCCGCCCGGGATCAGCTCCTCCTCGGCGAACTTCTTCGACGGCCAGAGCACGCCCAGGACGCCGATCCTGCGGCCGGCGAGGCCCGGGGCGCGGCCATCGTCGAGCGCGCGCCGGACGTTGGCGAACAGGTGCTGATAGAGCGCCCGCGCTTCGGCCATGTCGTTGTTCCAGCCGTGCGCGACCACGAACAGCTCGTCGAAGCTGCCGGCGCGGCGGCCGAGCACGGCCTGCTTCTCGGCCGGCTCGAACAGATCGCCCTGCTTGGTGAACTGGACCTCGAAGTACGGAAAGCCGGAGATGTCAGCCATGTTCGCTGCCCTTCCTCGAGCTCAGACCGACTGGATCGCGCGCATCAGGTCGACGAGGCCGCTGCCCTGGAAGTAGCGGTCGCGGCGCAGATCGGTCGCGGTCGCCAGGAAGATCTCCTTGACCCGGTCGCGGCCGGCCGATGAACTCGCGCCGGATCGACAGGAAGGCGGCGATCACGCCCGAGACGTGCGGCGCCGCCATGCTGGTGCCGCTGTCCTCCTTGTAGAGGGCGGTGATCGCGTTCGGCCGGCGCCTGCGGCCGCGCCGACGCTGCCGCCCCGGGGCGCGCCGGCGCCGGCCTGGCAGGAGATGATCTTCTCGCCTGGCGCCACCAGGTCGGGCTTGAGCCGGCCGTCGCCGGTCGGGCCCTTGGAGGAGAAGTAGGACACGCCGTAGACGTGCGGCATGTCGCGGTGGGTCGAGCCGACCGTGATCGCGAGCTCGGCGTTGCCGGGGTCGTTGATGGTGAGGTCCATGCCGGCCGCGACCGCGCCGCGGAACGCGGACTGGTTCCAGCCGTAGCCGGTGTTGCCGGCGGCGACCACGACGACCACGCCCGAGCGCACCAGACGGTCGACCTCGACGCAGAGCGGGCTCTGGCCGCAGGCGAACCAGCTCGGCTCGAAGTCGTAGCCGACGCTCATGTTGACGCCGTGGATCCGGATGTAGCGGCCGTTGCCGTTGATCTCCTGGATGTGCTCGCAGGCGGCGATCAGGTTGCTCACCGGCCCTTTGCCGTTCTTGTCCAGGACCTTGAAGCTGACAGCTTGCAGGCCGGCGCCATGCCCGAGATGGCCTCGATCCTGCGCTCCTCCTGGATGACCCGGCCGTGCTCGTCCTTCTTGTTCACGGTCGCCTTGATCTCGACCGGAACGCCGTCCGGTCGCGACCCGCGCTCAGCGCGCCGGCGATGATCCCGGCGACGTGGGTGCCGTGCCCCTTCTCGTCGGTCAGCGCGGCGCCGCTCGGATCCTCTCATCCGCTCGCCGAAGGTCGTGAAGTCGCAGTGCTTGAGCGGCGCGGTCAGCTCGAGATTCCGGTGGGTCCGGAAATGCGGATGGCTGCCATCGATGCCGGAATCGACCACCGCCCAGACGATGTCGCGGCCGAACGCGCCGAACGCGTTGCGCGCGGCATCGGCCTTGACCGTGGCGATCGACCGGTCGGTGAGGGGCCTGACCTCGAAGTCGGGCCAGACCCGATAGAGCGCGGGCTGCGCCTGCTCCTTCGCGCGCGCGCCTGGCTTCTCGCGATCCTTCCTGACCAGCTCCTGGATCAGGTCGCCGCGCAGCCGGCCGAACACGTATTGCCTGCGTCATGTCCGTCTTGCGGACGTGCACGCCCTGCTCCCTGGGATCGACGCCGTGCGTCCTGACCAGCTGCGCGATCAGGTCCTTGATGCGCTGCTGCGCCTTGTCGCGTCCGCCCGGGTAGTCGCGGTTGACGTCGACGATGATATCGTAGGTCTTCTCGGTGCCCGTCCTCCTTCAGCTGGTCGAGCAGCGGCAGCGCGATGATCGTCGATTCCAGGACATCGGGGTTGAACGCGCTCGCCCGCTCGACGCTTTTCCGGCGGTACGGCGTGCGCTGCCGGCTCAGGCTTGGCGGCGCGCTTCTTCGATGCGGCCTTCCCGGCTTTCTCCTTGGCCATCAGCGCCTTCTCTCAAATCGGTCTCCAGCGAGCCGCGCAAGCACGCCGCGCGACAATCGATCTAAGGTAGCACAAGCTGCCGTCTGGGTATAGCAGCAGTCGCGGCAGCGCGTCAGCCGAGATAGCGCCTCTGCAGATGGGCCAGGAACGGCTGCGGCGTCGAGCGGACGGCCGGTTATCCTGGTGAGCAGGGTCTGGGTGTCGAGCAGCGAGCCCTGCTCGTGGATGTTGGCCCGCAGCCAGGCGAGCAGCGGGCGGAAGTCGCCGCGCCCGATCTGGTCCTCGAGCTCCGGCAGGGCGGCGCGCAGGGCCTCGAACAGCTGGGCCGCCATCAGAGCGCCGAGCGTGTAGCACGGGAAAGTAGCCGAAGGCGCCGGCCGGCCAGTGGATGTCCTGCAGGCACGCCCTCGCGGTCGGCCGGCGGGCTGACGCCGAGCAGCTCGCGCATGCCCTCGTTCCAGGCGCCGGGCAGATCGGCGACCGCGCAGGTCGCCCGCCAGCAGCGCCTGCTCGAGGCGGTAGCGCAGCACGATGTGGAGCGGATAGGTGACCTCGTCGGCATCGACCCGGATCAGGCTGCGCGCCGACCCGGATCGCGGCGCGGTAGAGGTTGTCGGCGCGAGAAGGCGTCGCCGTCGCGCTCGAAGGTCGCGCGCAAGAGCGGCGCCAGGTAGCCGAGGAAGGCGCGCGAGCGGCAGACCTGCATCTCGAGCAGGAGCGACTGGCTCTCGTGCAGCGCGGTCGAGCGCGGCGCCCGACCGGCTGGCCGCGCCAGGCCTTGGGCAGGCCGGCGTTGTAGAGCGCGTGGCCGGTCTCGTGCAGGACCGCCATCAGGCCGGAGGCGACGTCGGTCTCGTCGTAGCGCGCGGTCATGCGCACGTCGTCCGGCACGCCGCCGCAGAACGGGTGCAGGCTCTCGTCCAGGCGGCCGTGCTCGAAGTCGAAGCCGAGCGCGGCCATCAGCCGCTCGCCGAGCGCCTTCTGCCGGTCGGCGGGAAACGGCCCCTCGATCGGCAGGGGCGGCCCGCTGGCGGCTCAGCACGCGCTCGAGGAAAGTCCGGCAGGAAGCTCGGCCAGCGGCGCGAACAGCGCGTCGATCGCCGGCTGGTCAGGCCCGGCTCGTAGCCGTCGAGCAGCGCGTCGTAGGGCGCGAGGCCGAGCGCTGCCGCCTTGGCCGCCGCCTCCTCGCGGGCCAGCCGCAGCGACCTCCTCGAGCGCCGGCCGCAGGCGCGCGAAGTCGGCCGCGGGCGCGCCTCGCGCCAGAGCATCTCGGCCGCGCGCGGTGGCCCGCACCATGCGCCGCGACCAGATCGGGCTCGGAGCGCGGTCGCGTGGGCATGGCGCCGGCGCATCTCGCGCAGGTTGGCCGCCTGCCACGGGTCCGAGCGCGGCCGCCTCGGCGGTCGGCCCGATCGAGCAGCGTCGCCGGTCTGCGGCGCTGGTCAGCAGCTCGTGGGCGATCTCGCGGAGGGTCGCCATCTGCTCGGCCCGCGACCGCGTTGCCGCCCGGCGGCATCATCACCTGATGATCCCATTGCAGCACGGCGAGCGCGCCGCGGAGGTCGGCGCAGCGCTTGAAGCGCGCCTCAAGCGCGCGATAGGCGGACATGGGCAGGGTCCTCGAGGCTCGCCGGCGCCGGCGCGACGGCGCGCCACATCAACAGCGACAAGAGCGCCGAAGGTCAAGACGCCGAACGCCTGATGGAGCAGGCCCGACCAGATCGGCAGCCGCGAGGACGACGACGAGGCCGCCGAGCGCGATCTCGAGCGCCATCAGCGGCGAGCAGCGCCGCCGGCCAGCCGGCGCAGCGCGCGGCTGCGGCGCGCAGCCTGAGGAACAGCGCGAGGCTCGCCGAGGGCGGTCGCCGCGGCGAGCAGGCGATGGGTGAGGTTGAGGCGGACCGCCGGGTCGCCGAGGTCGGGCAGCAGCGCGCCGTCGCACAGCGGCCAGCTCGCGCAGGCGAGCGAGGCGCCGCTCTTGGTCATCATCGCGGCGCTCGACCATGGTGGCGAGCGCCAGCAGCCAGGTCAGGACGCGCGAGCGGCCGCGCCGACCGGCGCGGCCCCTGCTCGGCTGCGGCCGCTGCGCGCGAAGATCAGCCACAGCACGCTGAACAGCAGCGAGCGCCGTGCCGAGATGGAGCGCGACCGACCAGGGGCTGTTCTGGTCGAGCACGGTGAGGCCGCCGAGCGCCGGCCTGGACCAGCAGCAGCAGGACCAGCGCCGCGGCGTAGGCGGCATGCGCGGGCCGCTCCGCGCGGACGCGCCAGGCGAGCCCGCCGATCAGCAGGATCAGGGGCCCGAGGACCACGCCCGCGAGCAGGCGGTGCAGCCATTCCAGCATCACCTGGACGTAGCTGTAGCCGGCGCCGTCCGGGATCTCGCCGGGCAGCGGCAGCCAGTGGCCGTAGCAGGTCGGCCAGTCGGGGCAGGCGAGGCCCGAGCCGGTGGCGCGCACCCAGGCGCCGAGCACGATCAGGCAGAAGGTGAGCGCGATGGCGACGCCCGCGGCGCGGCGCAGCGCCGTCATCGGCGCTGGCGCCCCGCTCCAGGCTGAACGCGACGTAGATCGCGAGCAGGGCGGCGGCGAGGCCATACCAGGTGATCGCGTACTGCAGGTGGTTGTTGGGCAGGACGAGGCTGGTCCGGCCGCCCATGCGGCAGGCCGCCCGGATTGGGCGTGGCGTCGGCCTCGACCACCACCGGCAGCAGCTCCATGCCGAGCGCCGCCTCGAGCGCCGGGAGGTCGTAGCTGTACCAGAGCCCCTGCTCGGGCTGGTTGTCGGGCGTGAACCAGCCGGGCCGGCCCTCGCCGCGGTAGCGCGCGATGCCGGTGATCTCGACCGTGCCCTCGAGCTGGCCCTGGCGGCGCGCGGCCGGGTGCGCCTGGTCGGCCGGGACCCAGCCGCGATCGACCAGGACGGCGGGGCCGTCGGGCCGCACCAGAGGGGTGAGGACGTGATGCCCGACCCGCCCGCGACCGCGGCGACACCGAACAGCTGCTCCTGCTCGTGGCGGAACTCGCCGGCCACGGTGACCCGGCGGAAATCCCAGGCGCGCCAGTCGCCGCTCTGCGCCGGCAAGGGCTCGGGCGGTGCTGCGAGCTGCGCCGCGCGCTCGGCGATCAGCGCCTCCTTCCAGTGCAGGCGCTCGACCTGCCAGGTGCCGAGCGCGAGCAGCACGGCGCAAGCCGCCGGCCGCCACGAGCGTCGGCCACAGCTGCGGGCGAAAACGCAGCGCGGCGGCGTCAGCTTGCATGGCGCAAGGCCAAGTCGCCGACGATGGCGACAGGTGGTGGAGGTCTCACGGAGCTGGCTCGGGCATTGGGTTCGACGCAGCCCAGATGTAGAGCGCAGCCGCGAAACTTTAAGGCTGGCCGATGGTCGCAGCATGCGCGGAACTCGCGCCCGGCGATCGACCACCGCTCAGCGGCGATGGTGGTGAGGATAACCGCCGCCGTCGGGATCCGGGAGCTTGGGCCGAGCCGGAGCGCAGCACCGTCGGCCTGCGCCCCCACTCGGGCGACCGATGACCCCGGTCCTGTTCGTTCGTCTTGCCTCAGCCGAGGATGCGGTCGAGGCGGTCGAGGTCGTTGATCACCCGCCAGCTGCCGCCGCCCGACTCGACCTTGCGCTGCCAGTCCTCGAGCCGGATCATGTACTCGCGCGGGTCGACGTTGTCCGAGCGCAGCTTGGTGACGTTGATCGCGATCACCTCGAAGCCGTCGACGGTCAGCGGGAGGTCGCGCAGGTAGCCCTCCTGCAGGTCCTCCTTGAGGTCGGAGAAGATCAGGATGGTCTTGCGGCCCGGGAGCCTTCTCGTTGAGGTACTCGGCCGCCTGCAGGATGCCGCCGGTGATGTCGGTGTAGGCGGCCGGCGTGACCTGGCGCACGAAGCGGTCGATCTCCTCGCGGAACTTGCGCTTCTGCTGGTTGGTGGCGCTCGGGCGCTCGTCGAAGGTGACCCGGGCGACGATGTCCTTCTCGCTGAAGCTGCCGGTGTCGACCCGCGCGACGGCGAAGGAATCGCCGGTATCGAGCTTGGCCAGCAGCGCGTTGATCAGGGCCTGGGCCTTGTCGAGCTCCTGGGTGTAGGTGCCCGAGGTGTCCATCAGCAGATAGACGCCGCGGGTGTTGGGGGCGGCCTCGCCCGAGCAGCCGGCGAGCGCCAGCGCGAGCGCGGCCAGAGCGATCTGGCGCCAACGGTTCATGACAGCGACTCCTTGACCTTGGCGGTCTCGTGGGGGCGCGATGCCGGCTGCGCCGGCGGCGCGAGCTGGGCCTTGACCTGCTGCTCCAGCCAGAGCGGCAGGAAGATGACCACGTCGTAGAGGTCGATCAGCAGGCGGCCGAGATAGCGGCAGCCGTCGCCGGCGAGGCGCAGCAGCGCCGCGAGGAGGCGGAGGCTCGCGGTCAGCAGCGACGCCGAGCACGGTGCGCAGCGCATGGACGAAGCTCTCGAGCGGGATCGCGACGAAGGTCAGCGCGAACGGCAGGATGAAGCCCATGCCCATCTGCGCCGCGGTGGTGATCCACACGAACTGGCTGCCGAAGGCGGCGCCGGCCTCGCCGCGCAGCAGCGCGCTGGTCGCGAGCTCGTCCTGGAGCAGGATCTCGCGCATGTAGGCGAGGCCCGCCTCGACGCTGGCGAGCGCGGTCAGGAGCCCGAGCGTGGTCCAGACCATGATCACGCGCCATTGGTCGGGCAAGGCACCGATCACCGGGAACAGCCGGGTGATGCGCAGGCTCTCCATCAGGAACAGGCCCATGGAGATCTCGACCAGGATGATCACCAGCGCCGCGATGTCGGCGATCCGCCAGCTGCCGATGAAGTTGTTGCCGCCGACCATCTCGGCCATCGGCCGCGCGATCAGGTGGAAGTTGATGACCGCACCGCCGACCGCGATGCAGAGCACGAAGACCGCGACGAAGAACTGGACCAGCGAGGACGAGGTCAGCATGCGCTCGGCGCGGTCGCTCTGGCGCAGGATCTCCTCGTAGTCGGCGATGTGGCGGTCGATGATCTGGGTGCGCTGGATCAGCCGGGTGACCTTGCTCTCGACGTGCGCGAGCAGCTGCAGGGCGCGGCGCCAGTGGCCCATCATCCGCTCGAGGTGCTCGTGGCGCGCCCGGGTGGCGGTGCGGAACTCGGCCCGCGCCTGGTCCTGGGCCTTGATCAGCGAGACGTGCACCGCCTCGAGGATCTGGCCGACCATCGGGTCGTCGCGCGGCGACTTCGATCTCGGCGACCGCCTGGACCGCCTTGACCCAGCCGGGCGGCGCCGGCGGCACCTCCTTCGACTGCTCGTGGTCCTCCTCGAGCGCGGTCGCCTGCTCGGTCAGCCGGCGATGCACGGTCGGGCATTCGGCGAGGTCGCGGCGCACCGCGGCGTCGATGCGCTCGAACTCGCGCTCGATGATCCGCTCCTTGGCCTCGCGCCCGGCCGCCAGCAGGACCTCGCGATTGCGCGCCTGCAGCCGCTCCTCGAGGAGCAGGAGCGAGCGGGCGGTCAGCCGCATCGCCCGGTGCAGCGCGCGCGCCAGCGAGGCATCGTGCGATGCGCCGGCAGCCGGGCGAAGTACATCGCCACGGTGAGGACCACGAACCACAGCAGCCAAGCGGCGGGAGAGCTCAATACGTACAGATCCGAAAAGGACATGGCAGCCTCGCTACGCTGTTGGCGGCGCCGCCCGCATGAGCGGCGCAGGCTGGGCTAGCTGCCACCTTGTGCCGCACAACAAGTATCAGAACCGTTAAGCCGCTAATTTAACAAGAATGGCAACAATCTCGCCCGACGGAACGTGTAACGCCAGCGGGAGCAACCAGAGTCAGCACCAAGCACCGTCGGCGTCTTGCAGGCTGCGGAGAAAGGGGTCGCCTTGGGTTAGGATTCGGGGTCGGGTGCGGCGAGGAGGTAGTGGATCCAGTCTGAGCGAGAGATCCAGTTGACTGGCAGCAGTCCTATGATGTCTGCTCCCCGCTCATCGCAGAATCAGACCGCGTTCTCTCCTCCTTCTCCTACTGAGGCGGCTGCGTGCAATCCACCCCGCGGCAAAATCTAGAGTAAACACCGCGCCGCTGTATGAAGGGGACATCAATGAATTAGACATCGCGCCGCGCACCTTCACGTCATCGAAGACCGCGCACGCCTTGCCGCGTCAGCGAGCAGGTTGGAAACCGTGTTGATCGACACGTCGGCCACGCGGGAGATCGACCGCATGGAAGACCCTTCAACTGAGACACTGCCGGCGAGGATAGCTTGACAAAAGGAAGTTCTGCATTGCCGTTTGGCAAAGTGACTGTGGCAAGTTTCGCCGAGCCGAGCGGGCCCGCGGGGCGAGGATGATCTGCGTACAGGCTTGATGTTGCGGAACATCGACCGACGCGGCGGCGCGGTCTACGCGCGATCAACTCTCGACGCTCTGCTTCGCATTGATCAGGACAACGAGTACGTTCTCGCCTTCGTCAGCGAAGCGGACCGCCAACGCCATGGCCGCCCTCGGCGTATCGCCGGCCGAGGCGCTGTCCCTGGCGCTCGCTGGTCGCCTCGCCGAAATCTTCGCACTGCTGCCGGGAGGCTCTTCTGGTCGAGTCTGGTCTGGACCCGTCAATCCTAATGCGCCAGAGTTAGGCTTGGAGCAGCTGCTGACGTTCGACGGCGGCCCAGAGGGGCGCGGACCTTGCCGAGGCACAAGAGCGACGCGGTCTGGGAGAGGTTTGGCAAGACCGATCCGTACTACGGCGTTCTGTCCGAGGACAAGTACAGAAGCGGCAAGTTGACCGATGCCACACTGGCCGAGTTCTTCGAAACCGGTCGGCACCACGTCGCAGCAACGCTCGAGCGCGCGTCCCGCCACTTCGGCGAGCTGCCGAGCATGCAGTCTGCGCTCGATTTCGGCACCGGCGTGGGCCGCGTCGCGATC
Source organism: uncultured Alphaproteobacteria bacterium (assembly GCA_963753275.1). Taxonomy (GTDB): domain Bacteria; phylum Pseudomonadota; class Alphaproteobacteria; order Geminicoccales; family Geminicoccaceae; genus DATAOG01. The sequence goes on from CAVWCE010000059.1 coordinate 31,177, forward strand.
CCGCTCGCAGAGCGGTTCGAGCGCGTGACCGGCGTCGACATTTCGCCCTCTATGATCGCCGAGGCGAGGAAGAACTGCGCCATCTGGCAAATCAGCAATATCAGCTTCGTCCTGTCGGACGATATGTTAAGCAGTATCAGTGATCGATTCGATTTCGTTCACTCGCTTTACGTCTTTCAGCACATGACCCCGCAAAGAGGTTACGAGCTTATAGATCGCCTGATCGATCTTCTGAAGCCCGGAGGTATCGTTGCGCTACAGATAAATAGTGCACGAAAGGCGCCCCCTTTGCGAAGGGCTTTCAGGCACGCTCGAGGTGTCCTTCCGCCGCTCAACCTCCTCACCAACATCGCGCTGGGCAAACCGTGGCAAGAGCCGCTCATGGAGATGAACGACTACGATCTGAACCGGCTTGCATTGCTGATGTTGAAGCGCGGATTGCCTCGATTCTTCGTGGACGTGAGCCAAGCCGATGGCTTTGTCAGCGCCTACGTGATCGCGAAGAGGGACGAAAGCGTCTGAGCCCGAGACGCGCCGGGTTCCACGGGCCGCGCGGGCGCTAGCTGGAGCCTGTAGCTCGCTCGAGGGCACCTCGTGGTATTCGAGCTGATCTAGGTGCAGCGGCGCACTAGCGCCCGTTGGCGCCCTCGGCGAAATCGTGGCGGCGGTGCTTGTACTGGAGCGCGATCAGGGTCGCCTTGAAGGGGCGCATCAGGCCGAGCACCAGGACCACGGTGAGCGGCAGCCAGAGCATCAGGTGGAGCCAGACCGGCGGCTGCCAGGCGACCTCGGTCAAGAGCGCGAGCGCGACCACGACGCCGCCGGCGATCAGGACGATGAAGGCGACCGGGCCATCGCCACTGTCCTGGCCCGAGAGATCGGCGTCACAGACCGGGCAGCGCTCGCGGACCCGCAGGAACCCCTGGAACAGGGGACCCCGGCCGCAGGCCGGGCAGCGGCTGCGCAGGCCCGCCGAGAGCGCCCCGGGCACGGCCTCGCGCAAGCGCCGGTCCTCAGTGCTCGGCGAGCGCGATCGCGCCGCCCCACCAGTAGACCCAGGCGAACAGGAACAGCCAGACCACGTCGACGAAGTGCCAGTACCAGGCCGCGGCCTCGAGCCCGACGTGCTTGTCGGGCCGGAAGTGGCCGTACCAGGCGCGCATCGTGCACACCAGGAGGAAGGTCGTGCCGACCATCACGTGGAAGCCGTGAAAGCCGGTCGCCATGTAGAAGGTCGAGCCGAAGATCCCGCTCGCGATCGTGAAGCCCTCGGGGTGGTAGATGGTGTGGACGTACTCGTAGGCCTGGAAGGCCGTGAACACCGCGCCGAGGCCCACGGTCAGCGCCAGCGCCTTGGCCGCGGTGCGGTTGTCGTTCTCGCGCACCGCGTGGTGCGCCCAGGTCACCGTGCAGCCGGAGAGCAGCAGGATCATGGTGTTGAGGAACGGGATGTCCCAGGTCTCGACCGGGTGCACGCCCTCGGGCAGCCAGCTGTAGCCCGCGACGTCCTCCGGGTGGTACAGAGCGCCCCAGAAATAGGCCCAGAAGAAGGCGAAGAAGAACAGCACCTCGGAGGTGATGAACAGCGCCATGCCGATCCTGAGGCCCTTCGAGACCACGTCGGTGTGGTGCCCGGTGCGGCCCTCGTGGATCACGTCCCGCCACCAGTGCACCAGGGTGAAGGCGAGCCCCAGCACCGCCAGCAGCATCACCCATATGCCGCCGGGAACCTCGTGCATGTACATCAGGAGGCCGATAACCAGGGTCAGCGCCGAGATCGAGCCGACGATCGGCCACGGGCTCGGCTCGACCAGATGGTAGGGGTGGTGGACCTCGTGGTGCCCGTGCTGGGCGGCGTCAGCCGGCGTCGCCATCGCGAACCCTCCTGCCTTCCCTGGCGCTGCTGTGGTTCATGGCTCAGACGGACATGGTCGGGCTGGTCGGATCAGGAGGACGGCTGACCCGGGACCGCGTCCTCGAGCAAGAAGAAGGTATAGGACAACGTGATCGTCGTCACGTCGCGCGTGTTGGGATCGTTGAGGATCGCCGGGTCGACGAAGAACGACACCGGCATGTCGACCTCCTCGCCCGGGTGCAGCACCTGCTCCTCGAAGCAGAAGCAGGCGATCTTGTCGAAATAGCGACCCGCCTTGAACGGCGTGACGTTGTAGACCGCCTGGCCGACGATCGCGCGATCGGAGTCGTTACGGGCGCGGTAATAGGCGAGGCTCTGCTCGCCGAGACGGACCTCGACCTCGCGCTGCGCGGGCCGGAACGTCCAGGGCAGATCGGGATCGACGTCGGCGTTGAAGCGGACCTTGATGATCTGCTCGGAGATCGCCGCGGGCAGCGCCTCGGCGACCTGGGTGGTGCCGCCGTAGCCGGTCACCTGGCAGAACAGCCGGTAGAGCGGCACCGCCGCCGCGGTCAGGCCGAGCATGAGCGCGATCAGGCCGGTCGCCAGCAGCACGGAGGCGGCCTTGCCGCGGCGGCCAGGGGTCATGCCACGTTGCCCGACAGCTTGACGATGGTGATCAGGTAGAACAGCGCCGCCAGCGCCGCCAGGATCAGGGCGATGGCGAGGTTCTTGTTGCGCTGCCGCCTGTCCATCGCGGCGCTCACCAGGCCCCTCCACCGCCGCTCGCGGCGGCGAAGCCCAGCGCCTTGTCAGCGACCAGCGCGAAGAACAGCGCGAACAGGTAGACGATCGAGAAGCGGAAGGTGCGGGTCGCCGAACGCTGGCTGCGATCGCGCCAGAGGCGGAACGCATGGCCGAGGAAGCCGGCGCCGAGCGCGAGCGCGGCAAGGCCGTACAGCCTTCCCGCCAGACCGAGCCCAAAGGGCAGCAGGCTGACCGCGACCAGAGCGACCGCGTAGCCCAGGATGTGCCGACGGGTCTTCTCGGGCCCGGCGACCACCGGCAGCATCGGCACCCCGACCCGCGCGTAGTCCTGGCAGCGGTAGAGCGCCAGCGCCCAGAAGTGCGGCGGCGTCCAGACGAAGATGATCAGGAACAGGACGATCGAGGCGAGGCTGACGTCGCCGGTCACCGCCGCCCAGCCGACCATCGGCGGAAACGCTCCGGCCGCGCCGCCGATCACGATGTTCTGCGGCGTCCGCCGCTTCAGCCAGAGAGTGTAGACGAAGACGTAGAAGGCGACGGTCAGCGCGAGCAGCGCGGCCGCGACCCAGTTGACCGCGAGCCCCATGACCATGACCGAGATGATCGCGAGCGTGACCCCGAAGGCGAGCGCGTCGGCCGGGCTGATGCGTCCGGTCGCGGTCGGCCGCCGGCGGGTGCGCGCCATCGCCCGGTCGATGTCGGCGTCGTAGCCGTTGTTGATCGCGGCGGCGGCGCCGGCCGCGACCGCGATGCACAGGATCGCCACGAACGCCAGCACCGGATGCAGGCTGCCGGGCGCCAGATAGAGCCCGGCCGCGCCGGAGAACACGACCAGCGACATGACGTTGGGCTTGAGCAGCACCCAGTAGTCCCGGACGTCCGAGGCGTCCGCGACCCTTGCGTCGAGGCCGATGACCCGCTCCGGTGTCGCCAAGGCTACTTGACCTGCGGCAGCTCGTTGAAGGTGTGGAACGGCGGCGGCGACGGCACGGTCCACTCCAGCGTCGTGGCGCCCTCACCCCACGGGTTGGCGGGAGCCTTCTCGCCGGAGGTGAAGGTCTTGTAGATCAGGTAGAAGAATACCAGCACGCTGACCGCGGAGATGTAGGACCCGATCGAGGCGACCATGTTCCATCCGGCGAACGCATCCGGGTAGTCGGGGATCCGCCGCGGCATGCCCGCGACGCCCAGGAAGTGCATCGGGAAGAACGTCAGGTTGACGCCGATGAAGGTCAGCCAGAAGTGCAGCTGGCCGAGCTTCTCCGGATACTGGCGCCCCGACATCTTGCCGATCCAGTAGTAGAAGCCGGCGAAGATGGTGAACATCGCGCCCAGCGACAGCACGTAGTGGAAGTGGGCGACGACGTAGTAGGTGTCGTGGAGCAGGATGTCGATGCCGGCGTTGGCCAGCACCACGCCGGTCACGCCGCCGACCGTGAACAGGAAGATGAAGCCGATAGCCCACAGCATCGGCGTCTTGAACTCGATCGAGCCGCCCCACATGGTGGCGATCCAGCTGAAGATCTTGATGCCGGTCGGCACCGCGATGACCATCGTCGCGGCGACGAAGTACGCCTTGACGTCGACGCCCATGCCGACGGTGAACATGTGGTGGGCCCACACGATGAAGCCGATGAAGCCGATCGCGACCATGGCGTAGGCCATACCGAGGTAGCCGAAGACCGGCTTCCTGGAGAAGGTCGACACCACCTGGCTGATGATGCCGAAGCCCGGCAGGATCAGGATGTAGACCTCGGGATGGCCGAAGAACCAGAACAGGTGCTGGAACAGGACCGGGTCGCCACCGCCCGCCGGATCGAAGAAGTGGGTGCCGAAGTTGCGGTCGGTCAGCAGCATCGTGATCGCGCCGGCGAGCACCGGGATCGCGAGCAGGAGCAGGAAGGCGGTCACCAGGATCGACCAGGCGAACAGCGGCATCTTGTGCATCGTCATGCCGGGCGCGCGCATGTTGAAGATCGTGGTGATGAAGTTGATCGCGCCGAGCAGCGAGCTGGCGCCGGCGAGGTGCAGGCTGAAGATCGCCATGTCGACCGACACGTTGGGATGTCCGATGAGCGACGACAGCGGCGGGTAGATGGTCCAGCCGCTGCCGACCCCGCCGCCTACGAACATCGATCCGACCAGGAGCAGGAAGGCCGGCACCAGCAGCCAGAAGCTGATGTTGTTCATGCGCGGGAAGGCCATGTCCGGCGCCCCGATCATCAGCGGCACGAACCAGTTGCCGAAGCCGCCGATCAGGGCCGGCATGATGAAGAAGAACACCATGATCAGGCCGTGGCCGGTCACCAGCACGTTGTAGAAATGATAGTTGTCGCCGAGGATGCCCGCGCCCGGCGTCATCAGCTCCAGGCGGAAGATCACCGACAGCACCATGCCGATGATGCCGGCGATGAACGCCGAGGTCAGGTAGAGCGTGCCGATGTCCTTGTGGTTGGTCGAGTAGACCCACCGGACGAGGAAGCTCCTGGGAGCCCCGCGCTCGTCGACGGCGATCGCGCCATGTGCCATGATCAGCTCCTCAGTCCTGCTCTCGCGCTCAGCGCCGGGCCATATCGAGCGCCCCGGCCTGGGCGAACTCTTCCTGCGCCTGCGCCGTCCAGGCCTCGAACTCGTCCTTGGCGACCGCCCGGATCATGATCGGCATGAACGCGTGGTAGTCGCCGCAGAGTTCGGAGCACTGGCCGTAGTACGTCCCGGGCTCGTCGATCCGGAACCAGGTCTCGTTGATCCGGCCCGGCACCGCGTCCATCTTGACGCCGAACGACGGCACCGCCCAGGCATGCAGCACGTCGGTCGCGGTGATCAGCAGGCGGATGTTGGTCTCGACCGGCAGCACCACGGCGTTGTCGGTGGTCAGAAGGCGCAGCTGGTCAGACTCGAGATCCTCGTCGGCGATCATGTAGGCGTCGAACGTGAACTCGCCGTTGTCCGGGTACTCGTAGCTCCAATACCACTGGTGACCGACCGCCTTGACCGTCAGGTCCACGTCGGGCACCACGTCCTGGTAGTACAACAGCTTGAAGGAAGGGATCGCGATCACCACCAGGATCAGCACCGGCACCGTGGTCCAGGCGACCTCGAGCAGGGTGTTGTGGGTGCGCCGCGAGGGCGTCGGGTTGCGCCCGACGCCGAAGCGCAGGCAGACGTAGGCCAGCAGCGCGAGCACGAACGCCGTGATCAAGACGATGATCACCGAGATGAAGTCGTTGAAGGCCACCATCCGTTCCGCGACCGGCGTGGCGGCCCGCTGAAACAGGAACTGCCATGCTTCCGGCTCGACCGCGAGGGCCGGGCCGGCGCCGCCAAGCAACATCAGCAGGCTGAACAGGATCGCGGGCATAGGGCCTCTCGCACGTAGATGGTCGGCGCCGCTCGAGCGTGCTTCCTGGGCGGGCAAGTCTAGGCCAGGGCGCGGGAATTTTACGCTCTGAAGGTAAGTGCACACAGCGCTTCCGCTAAGTGACAGATTGTCGCGATGGGCCGGTCGGACGCCCCGAAAAAGCGCGGCCTCGCGCTGCGAGAAACAGCACAGACCGTGGGTGCAGCGCAAGGCCAGGCCGTGCGGCGGCGATCAGAACGGCCACACCACCGGTATCACCAGCACCGCGACCGCGAGCACCAGGACGTCCATGCAGATGCCGAGCCGCCAGAAGTCGCCGAAGCGGTAGCCGCCCGGCCCCATGATGAGCGTGTTGTTCTGGTGGCCGATGGGCGTGAGGAAGTCGCAGGACGCGCCGATCGCGACCGCCATCAGGAATGGGTCCGCGCTGATCCCCAGCTGGCGCGCGATCCCGATCACGATCGGCGCCATGATCACCACGGTCGCGGCGTTGTTGAGGAGCGGCGTGAGCAGCATCGTCAGCAGCAGGACCGCGCCCAGGACGAGCCGCGGGGCCAGCTCGCCGGTGAGCTCGAACAGCAGGCCGGCGAGGAGCTGGGCCGCGCCGGTGCTCTCCAACGCGCCGCCGACCGGGATCATCGCGCCGAGCAGCACGATCACCGGCCAGTCGACGCTCTCGTACACCGCGCGCGGCGCGAGCGCCCTGGTCAGCACCAGAAGCAGCGCCGCGCTGGCGAACGCGACCGCCGCCGACAGCACGTCAAGCGCGGTCAGCGCGATGGCGCTGCCGAAGATCGCCAGCGGCAACAGGAGCCGGCGCGGCTCGAGGGTCAGCCGCCGGCTGGCGAGCGGCAGGCAGCCGAGTGCTGCGATCACCTCCGGCAGGCGGTCGGCCTCGCCCTGCAGCAGCAGGACGTCGCCGGCGTTCAGCCGAACGGCGCCGATGCGACCTCGGAACGGACGGCCCTGGCGCGAGACCGCGATCAGGTTGACCGCATAGCGCCGGCGCAGGCGCAGGGTCGCCGGCGTGCTGCCGCGGATCCAGGCGTCCGGCGTCACCACCGCCTCGGCGAAGGCGAGCTCGTCCCGGTCGATGCCGGCGAGATCGACCGCATCGGCGACGAGCTCGAGCCCGGCGCTCTTGACCGCCTGCTCGAGCGCGCTGGTATCGCCCTGGACGATCAGGATGTCGCCGGCGCGCAGGCGCTCGAGGCGCACCCCCGCGACCGCCCGGTCGGGGTCGCGGATGATCGCCAGCACGGTGATGGCGTCCTCGATCGCGTGCTCGAACTCCACCACCGACTGGCCGATCGCAGCGGATTTCTCGGTGACCCGCAGCTCGCTCACGTAGCTGCTGATCTCGAACAGCGCTTCCTCGTCCCGCCCCTGCCGGTCGTGCGGGATCAGGCGCCAGCCGACCAGCGCGATGAACGCGATGCCGGCCGCGGCGATGGGGATGCCGACCGGTGCGAAGTCGAACATACGGAAGCGCTCACCGCTCGCGTCGAGGCGGAAATCGGCGATCAGCAGGTTGGGCGGCGTGCCGATCAGGGTGATCAGGCCGCCCAAAAGGGTGGCGAAGGACAGCGGCATCAGCACCGCGGCGGCGGGGTACTTGAACTTGCGGGCGTTGGCGAGCGCCACCGGCATGAGGAGCGCGAGCGCGCCGACGTTGTTCATGAACGCCGAGAGCACCGCGCCGGTGATGCTCAACGCGAGCAGCTGCCCGAATTGGCTGGTGGCGAGGGTGGTCAGCCGGCCGGCGATGAGGTCGACCACGCCCGAGGTGGCGAGCGCTCGGCTGATGATCAGCACGGCCACGACGGTGATCACCGCCGGGTTGCTGAAGCCCGAGAACGCTCGCTCCTGCGGCACCACGCCGGTCAGCACGGCGGCCAGCAGGGCGCCGATCGCGACCAGGTCGAAGCGCCACAGATTGCTGACGAAGAGGAGCAGCGCGCCGCCGATGATGGCGAAGACGATGGTCTGGTCGACCGTCATGATGTCTGCCGTGCTCCGCCAATGCCGCGGACCTGGTGAAGGCGAGCTCCGGCGCGGCCGGGCGCCGAGGAGGCCGTCCCCGGGCCACTACCAGGGGTCGACGGGCGAACCTATATGCTGCACGACTGCAATGCACCTCGCCCGAGCCTGGTCCGCTTTCGAGAGAGGCCTTGATGACCGACCTCCAGCTATCCGCCGGCCCGTTCGAGCAGCTCACGCGCGACTCCGGACGCCTGCAGCGGCTGATCGAGCGCGGCCTCCACGGCGTCGACGACGGCGAGCTGTTCCTCGAGTACCGCGAGACCGAGAGCTTCGCCTTCGACGACGGCCGCCTCAAGACCGCCGCCTTCGACACCAGCCGCGGTCTCGGCCTGCGGGCGGTCGCTGGCGAGGCGATCGGTCTCGCCCACAGCCCCGAGCTCAGCCTCGCCGCGCTCGAGCGCGCGATCGATGCGGTCGGTGCGGTCAGGGCCGGCTACAGCGGCAGCCTCGCGCTGCCGCCGCAGGGAACCAACCGCAAGCGCTATGGCGAGGCCAACCCGATCCAGGGCCAGGTGCAGGCGGCCAAGGTCGGCCTGCTCGAGCAGATCGACGCCTACGCCCGCGCCAAGGACCCGCGGGTCAAGCAGGTCAGCGCCAGCCTCGCCGGCTCCTGGCAGCAGGTCGAGATCCTGCGCGCCGACGGCTCCCGGAGCGCGGACATCCGCCCGCTGGTCCGGCTCAACGTCCAGGTCGTGGTCGGCGACGGCAAGCGGATGGAGACCGGCAGCTTCGGCGCCGGGGGCCGGGTCGGCTACGACGAGCTGCTCGCGCCCGCCAAGTGGCAGTCGATGGTCGACGAGGCGCTGCGCCAGGCGTTGATCAACCTCGAATCGGTCGCGGCCCCGGCCGGCGAGATGACCGTCGTGCTCGGCCCCGGCTGGCCCGGCGTGCTGCTGCACGAGGCGATCGGCCATGGCCTCGAGGGCGACTTCAATCGCAAGCAGACCTCGGCGTTCGCCGGGCTCTTGGGGCAGCGGGTCGCGGCGCCGGGCGTCACCGTGGTCGACGACGGCACGCTCGACGAGCGGCGCGGGTCGCTGACCATCGACGACGAGGGCACGCCCAGCGCCTGCAACCCGTTGATCGAGGACGGCATTCTGGTCGGCTACATGCAGGACCGCCAGAACGCGCGCCTGATGGGCATGCGCCCGACCGGCAACGGCCGCCGCCAGAGCTACGCCCACCAGACCATGCCGCGCATGACCAACACCTACATGCGCGCGGGCGAGCGCGACCCCGCGGAGATCCTCGCGGGCGTCAAGTCAGGGCTGTACGCCAGGAACTTCGGCGGCGGTCAGGTCGACATCACCTCGGGCAAGTTCGTGTTCACCGCCGCCGAGGCCTATCTGATCGAGGACGGGCGGATCACGGCGCCGGTCAAGGGCGCGACCTTGATCGGCAACGGCCCCGATTGCCTGACCAAGGTGCGCGCGGTCGGCAACGACCTGCAGCTCGACCAGGGCGTCGGCACCTGCGGCAAGGAGGGCCAGTGGGTGCCGGTCGGCGTCGGCCAGCCGACGCTCCTGATCGAGGGCCTGACGATCGGCGGGACCCGGACCGGCTGAGCGGCGCGCCGGCGCCCGGCGCTCATGCGCTCGCGGCGCCGACCGCCTGCCAGCAGGCGAGCGCGGCGAGCGCTGCGGTCTCGGCGCGCAGGACCCGAGGCCCCAGGCTGATCGCCACCACCTGGTCGAGGCTGCGCAGCCCGGCCAGCTCGTCGTCGGTGAAGCCGCCCTCGGGCCCGATCAGCAGGTCGCCTGGCCCCTTGTCGTGCAGCGTCTCGAGCAGGGGCTCGCCCGCGCCGGTCTCGTCGCCGAAGTAGAGCAGGCGGCCATCCGGCCAGCTCTCGAGCCGCTGGTCGAGCGAGGTCGGCGGATCGATCTCGGGCACGGTCAGCCGGCCGGACTGCTCGGCCGCCTCGATCGCGATGCTCAGGACCCGGGCGCGGTTGATGCGGTCGACCACCGAGCGCCGGGTGAACACCGGCTCGAGCCGGGCGACGCCGAGCTCGGTCGCCTTCTCGATCAGGAACTCCTGGCGGACCCGCTTGAGCGGCGCGAACAGCAGCGCCGGCCCGGGCTCGGGCAGCTGCGCCCGCAGCTGCTCGGCGATCGTCAGGCGACAGCGGCGCCGCTCGACCGGCTCGATCCGCGCCCGCCACTCGCCGTCGCGCCCGTTGAACAGCACCACCTCGTCGCCGGCGTGGCGGCGCATCACCGTCAACAGGTAGTGAGCCTGCGCGGGGCTCGGCTCCAGGAGCCCGCCTGCGGCGAGCGGGACGTCGACGAACAGGCGGAGGTCGGCGGATCGAGGCACGCGCTGCGGGTTTTCATCCATCGGGGGCTCGCTTGTCCAAAGGTGGGGCGAACGCTAGAAGGATGGCCATGGCGAAGCAAGGACTAGACGCTGCGCCGATCGTCCTCGACCGCGAGCGCGGCTGGATCGAGCACCTGCCGGAGCGGCTGCGACCCTATGCCGTGCTGGCGCGCTGGGATCGGCCGATCGGCACCTGGCTGCTGCTCTGGCCCTGCTGGTGGGCGCTCGCGCTCGCGCCCGGCCGCCCGGACTGGTGGCTGGTCCCGCTGTTCGGGATCGGCGCCGTGGCGATGCGCGGCGCCGGCTGCGTGGTCAACGACCTGACCGATCGCGAGCTCGATGCCCGCGTCGCGCGCACCCGGGAGCGGCCGCTGGCGAGCGGCCGTCTCGGCGTGCCGCAGGCGCTCGCCTTCCTCGCGCTCCAGCTCCTCGTCGGAGGGCTCGTCCTGCTCGCGTTCAACGGCGTCGCGGTCGTCCTCGCGTTGGCTTCGCTGCCGCTGATCGCGATCTATCCCTGGATGAAGCGGATCACCTGGTGGCCGCAGGCCTTCCTCGGCATCACCTTCAACTGGGGCGCTCTGGTCGGCTGGGCGGCGGCGACCGGGGAGCTCGCGACCCCTGCCCTCCTGCTCTATGCCGCGGGCTTCTTCTGGACGCTCGGCTACGACACGATCTACGCCCATCAGGACAAGGCCGACGACGCGCTGATCGGCATCAAGTCGACCGCGCGCCGCCTCGGCGCCGCCACGCCGCGCTGGCTCTGGGGGTTCTATGGGGTCACGCTCGCGCTGCTCGCGGCGGCCGGCTGGAGCGCCGGCCTGGGCTTCTGGTTCTACCCGTTCCTGCTCGCCGTCGCCGGCCACTTCGCCTGGCAGATCCGGACCCTGAACCTCGACGACCCGCGGTCCTGCCTGCGGCGCTTTCGCAGCAATCGCGAGCTCGGTCTGCTGGTCTGCCTGGCGATCGTCGCCGGCAAGGTCGGGGCTTGATGGCGCGACGCCGGCCCTGGGCCAGCCTCGACGACCTGACCAGCCTGGCCTCGCCCGCGCAATGGCAACGCGGCCTCAGGAACGTTGCCGACCTCGCGCTCGACCGCACGCTGCGCCTCGCGGTCACCGGCCTGCGCGGCGGCGGCAAGACCGTGTTCATCACCATGGCCGTGCACCATCTGCTGAGCGCGCGCGAGCTGCCGTTCCTGAACGCGATCCAGGAAGGCCGGCTGCTCGGGGCGCGTCTGTTGCCGTCCGAGCCGGGCGACCTCCCGATCTTCCCTTTCGAGAGTGCGCGCGCGGCGCTGGCCGCGCCCGAGCCGCACTGGCCGGCCGCGACCGAGCGCCTGAGCGCGCTGCGCCTCCAGCTGCGCTTCCGCGCCAAGGGCGCGCTGCGGCGCCGGCTCGGCGAGAACCGCGTGCTGACGGTGCAGATCATCGACTACCCGGGCGAGTGGCTGCTCGACCTGCCGCTGCTCGAGCAGAGCTTCGCCGTGTGGTCGGCCGCGACCCTGCGCACGGCCGAGACGCGGGCCCGCGCCGCGCTCGCCAAGGACTGGCGCAGCTTCGTCGCGACCCTCGATCCCGAAGCGCCTGCGGATACCGGCATCGCGGCGCGCGCCGCCGAGCTCTACACCGCCTATCTTCACCGCTGCCAGGACGCCGGCTTAGGTCTCCTGCAGCCCGGCCGCTTCACCATGCCGGGCGATCTCGCCGGCAGCGCGCTGCTGCAGTTCTGTCCGCTGCCGCTCGCCGGCAGCGCAGCGCGCGGCAGCCTCGCGCATCTGATGCAGGCGCGCTACGAGCGCTATCGCCGGCGCGTGGTCGAGCCGTTCTATCGCGAGCATTTCAGCCGCTTCGATCGTCAGATCGTGCTGGTCGACCTGCTCGGCGCGCTCAATCGCGGCCCGGATTGCTTCGCCGAGACCCAGGCCGCGCTCGAGACCGTGCTCGGCAGCTTCCGCTACGGGCCGAGCGGGCTGCTCGCGCGGCTGTTCCGACCGCGCATCGAGAGCTTGCTGTTCGCGGTCAGCAAGGCCGACCACGTCGCCCACAACCAGCACCACAACCTGCGCCTGCTGCTCGAGCGGATGGTGGATCAGGCCGCCCGCGCCGCCCGCTTCGAGGGCCTGACGCCGGCCTTCGTGGCGCTCGCGGCCCTACGCTCGACCGACGTGGTCCGCACCGAGCACCACGGCCAGGCGCTGTCCTGCGTAAGGGGCGTGATCAAAGGCGAGGAGCGCGAGACCGTGCTGTTCCCGGGCGAGATCCCGCCCGATCTCCCGGCCGAGGAGGACTGGCGCGCCGGGCGCTTTCGCTTTTGCGACTTCGCCCCGCGCCGCCTGCTTCTGCACGGCGCCGCCAAGCCGCAGCACATCCGCCTCGATCAGGCGCTTGAGACCCTGATCGGCGACCGGCTGAGATGACCCCGCGCAGCTCCGATCACTGGCGCTCCTCCTCGTCGATCTCCGAGGTGAGGAGCTCCAGCGCGTTGGCGAACTTGATCTCGGCGTCCTCGCGCGCACCTTCCTCGCAGAGCTCGACCGCGTCCTCCAGGAGAGCATCGACCATCTCGCGCGTAAGCTCGTCGACGACCGCCCGCTGCATCATCTGGCGGATCTCGGGCAGCGGCTCTAGGCAGCCCTCGGTCGCTTCCGCCGGCCCGGGGCCAGCCACAGCGCGCCGGCCGCAGCAGCGAAAAGGGGCAGCTTGATCATGAATCTCTCCCGCACCAAGGCCGATGTGACCCTCAGTAGGACGTCTGGCGGGCGCAAAAGTTCACCTGCGCCGGGCGCTCGGCGCGCGACCTGCGAGGCGGTGCGATGAGCGCACGCGACCGCATCGCGCCCTTCGAGCTCGATCCGGCGACGCTCGACCCGGGCCGGCTCGAGCTGGTCGAGCCGGAGCCGTCGGCGGCGCCGCTGGTGCCGACGCCGGAGCCGCCGCCGCCGCGCGCCCGGCCCTGGCGGCGGCTGCTGCTCTGGGGCGGCGGGCTGTCGCTGTTTGCGCTCCTCGGCCTCGAGGCCTACGATCTGATTGCCGAGCTGTTCGCGCGCTCGGTCTGGCTCGGCGGCGCCCTCGCGGTCCTGCTCGGGGTCACGCTGGCCGGCGCCCTCGGTCTGGTCGGTCGCGAGCTGAACAGCCTGCGCCGGCTCGCCCGGGCCGAGCATCTGCGCCACGAGGGCGAGCGCCTGCTGAACTCCGAGGTGCATGGCCAGGCGGGCGCGCTGCTCGCGCGCATCGAGCGGCTGTACGACGGCCGCGCCGAGCTGGAAGAGCGGCTCGCGACCTTCCATGGCCAGGCCAGCGACGCGCTCAGCGACGGCGAGCAGCTGCGCCTGTTCGCGGCCACCGTGCTCGGTCCGCTCGATCAGAGCGCCTACCAGCTGGTGCGCCGCGGCGCCCGCGACATCGGCGCGCTGACCGCGCTGAGCCCGCTCGGGCTGCTCGACAGCGCGCTGGTGCTCGCCCGCACGCTCGCCATGCTGCGCGCGATCGCCCGGCTGTACGGCGTTCGGCCCGGCGCGGTCGCCTCGTTGACCCTGCTGCGGCGCACGCTGGGCAACGTCCTGGCGGCCGGGGTCGGCGAGCTGATGAGCGACGCCGCGGTCGAGGCGACCGGCGCCACGCTCCTGAGCACGCTCTCGGCGCGCGCCGGTCAGGGCGTGGTCAACGGGCTGCTCGCGGCCAAGCTCGGCCTCGCCGCGATGCAGCTCTGCCGGCCGCTGCCGTTCACCGTCGCGGAGCTGCCGAGTCTCAGGCAGCTGCGCGCCGAGCTGTTCAAGTAGACCCGGGAGGCTGCCATGGCCGAGAGCCGGCGTGATCGGATCGTCGCGGCGGCGCTCGCGCTCGCCGAGGAGCAGGGCTGGGCCAACCTCCGCCTGCACCAGGTGGCCGACCGCCTTGGCCTGTCGCTCGCCGTGGTGCGGGCCGAGTTCCGCGACCGCGACGCGATCGCCGACGCCTGGTTCGCCCGCGCGCTCGACGAGCTGCTGAGCGCTCCGGCCGCGGCGGTCGCGGGGCGGCCGCCGCCGGAGCGCCTTCAGACGGTGGTGATGCGCTGGTTCGACGCCCTCGCGCCGCATCGGAGCGTCGCCCGCGAGATGTTGCGCGAGAAGCTCTACCCCGGTCACCCGCAGCACTGGGGCCCGCTGATCGCCGATCTGTCGCGGCTGATCCACTGGTTCCTCGACGCGGCGCGGATCACCAGCACCGGACGCGAGCGGCAGCTCGCCGAGGTCGGGCTCACGGCGCTGTTCCTCGCCACGCTGCGCAGCTGGCTGCGCGACGACAGCGAGGGGCAGCAGGCCACGCGGGCGCAACTGCAGCGCGGGCTCGAGGCGGCCGATCGCTGGCTCCCCCGGCTGGTTCGGACCCGACGCGCGCGCCCTGCGACGGGCCCGGAATAAACCACCGGTCCCTCTGTTTGCCTCAGTGACTGTCCGAGGGCTGAGCCAGGCTCGATCACCTACCGCTAGTGAAGAGTCTCGGATGCTCAGCAAGCTGACCGGTGCCAGCGCCACGGTGGTAGTGGTCTCCGGCTCAGGCTCGAATGGTCCGGCGCGGCCGAGGTTCAGGCGATCGATCAGGCGCTCGTCGAATTGCCACCCTTGCGGCGTCGTATCATTGGTTCAGGTGCCGGCACCCGTCCGCGGGTGCCAGGGCGGCTCGGGAGCGGAGAGGACCCGCGAAGGAGCCGGCCCGCGTGGAGCAAGTCTGGGCATCACCTGGACCGATCGGCCGGCGCATCGCCCATGGATCTGGTGCGCCGGCCATTTTTTTGGGCCGACGATGGGAGGAAGCCTCGTCACCCAAAAGCGCAAACCGTCGCCAGCGCGGCCGTTATCGCACGTGCCTGGCGCGCGAACAGGAGATCATCCGATGCGTGACACCAGCAGATATCTCTCGACCGGTGCGGTCGGGCTGAGCGCAGCGCTGCTGCTGCTCCTCAGCGCCTGCGGCGAGCCGGCCGAGGAGCAGCAGGGGTCGGTGGCGCCACCGGCGACCGAGCAGGCGCCGGCCGACCTGGCGACCGAGGAACCGGCCGAAGGCGCGACTACGCAACAGTAGAGCTGCCGCCGCCGCTGGCGGCGGCCCTCGACGGATCTGAAACGGGGCGCGGCCGCACGGTCGCGCCCCGTTTGTCGTCGCGCGGGCTGCGCTTCTCAAGCGGTGAGCGCGGCCGCCGCGGCGCGGCTCACCGGCACCTCGAGCTTGTCGAGCATCTCGCGCGGCACGATCTGCCAGAAGTGGCCGAGCTCGCGGTCGAACTCCGCGAGGATGCGCTCGGCGAAGCCGGCTCTGCGTGCTCTTGACGTGCAGCGCCAAGAGCGCGCGCAGCTCGTCCTCGTAGTGCGCGACCTCGATCCGCTGGTAGATCACCATGTCCTGGTTGATCCGCTCGGCGCAGCTGACCGGCGGGGTCGTAGACATAGGCCATCCCGCCGCTCATGCCGGCGGCGAAGTTGTCGCCGATCGGGCCGAGGATCACGGCCACGCCGCCGGTCATGTACTCGCAGCCGTTGTCGCCGCAGCCCTCGACCACCGTGTCAGCGCCGGAATTGCGCACCGCGAAGCGCTCGCCGGCGCGCCCGGCCGCGAACAGCTTGCCGGCGGTGGCGCCGTACAGGCAGGTGTTGCCGATGATCACGTTCTCATGGGCGACCATCGGGCTCGACACCAGCGGCCGGACCACGATGGTGCCGCCCGACAGCCCCTTGCCGACGTAGTCGTTGGCGTCGCCGAACACCTCGAGCCGCAGGCCCTGCACGGCGAAGGCGCCGAGCGACTGCCCGGCCGAGCCGCGCAGGCGCACGGTGATCTGGCCGGGCGGCAGCTGGTCCATGCCGTAGCGCCGGGTGATGTGGGCCGAGAGCCGGGTGCCGACCGCGCGGTGGACGTTGCGGACATTGTAGGCGAGCTGCATCTTCTCGCCTTCGAGCAGCGCCGCGCGCGCGTCCTCGATCATGCGCGCGTC
The DNA here is from genome assembly GCA_963753275.1 of uncultured Alphaproteobacteria bacterium. Taxonomy (GTDB): domain Bacteria; phylum Pseudomonadota; class Alphaproteobacteria; order Geminicoccales; family Geminicoccaceae; genus DATAOG01. The sequence goes on from CAVWCE010000059.1 coordinate 47,487, forward strand.
GAGCGAATCCGGCACCTCGTTGCGGCCCTGGATCGCGCAGTGGCGCGGGTGGCCGCCGGTATCGATCTGGGCGAGGATCGGGTTGAGGTCGAGGTCGTCGAGATCGGGGCTGCCGCGCGAGACCTGGTGCAGCAGATCGCTGCGGCCGATCGCCTCCTGCAGCGAGCGCAGGCCGAGCGCGGCCAGGATCTCCCGCACCTCCTCGGCGATGAAGCTGAACAGGTTGACCACCTTGTCGGGCGTGCCCTCGAACTTCTCGCGCAGGTCCGGCCGCTGGGTGCAGACCCCGACCGGGCAGGTGTTCGAGTGGCACTGGCGCACCAGGATGCAGCCCATCGCGACCAGCGCCGCGGTGCCGACGCCGAACTCCTCGGCGCCGAGCATCGCCGCGATCACCACGTCGCGGCCGGTCTTGATGCCGCCGTCGGTGCGCAGCACCACCCGGTGGCGCAGGCGGTTGAGGGTCAGCACCTGGTTGACCTCGGACAGGCCCATCTCCCAGGGCGTGCCGGCGTATTTGATCGAGGTCTGCGGGCTCGCACCGGTCCCGCCGACGTGGCCCGAGACCAGGATCACGTCCGCCTTGGCCTTGGCGACGCCGGCGGCGATCGTGCCGATGCCCGCCTCCGAGACCAGCTTGACGCAGACCTTGGCGTCCGGGTTGATCTGCTTGAGGTCGTAGATCAGCTGGGCGAGATCCTCGATCGAGTAGATGTCGTGGTGCGGCGGCGGCGAGATCAGGGTCACGCCGGGGGTGGCGTGGCGGAGCTTGGCGATCTGCACCGTGACCTTGAAGCCGGGCAGCTGGCCGCCCTCGCCGGGCTTGGCGCCCTGGGCGATCTTGATCTCGAGCTCGCGGCAGGCATTCAGATACTCGGCGGTGACCCCGAAGCGGCCCGAGGCGACCTGCTTGATCGGCGAGTTGGCGTTGTCGCCGTTGGGCCGCGGCAGGTAACGCTCCTTGCCCTCGCCGCCCTCGCCGCTGTCGGACTTGGCGCCGATCCGGTTCATCGCGATGGTCAGCGTCTCATGCGCCTCGGGCGACAGCGCGCCGAGCGACATGCCAGGCGTGACGAAGCGCTTGCGGATCTCGGTGATCGATTCGACCTCGTCCATCGGGATCGCGGTGTGCTTGCGATCGAAGTCGAGCAGGTCGCGCAGCGCGATCGGCTCGTGCTTGTACATGATTTCTGCGTATTTCTTGTACGCGGCATAGGAGTTGCTCGCGACCGCGTTCTGGAGCTGGTGGATCGCGGGGCCCTCGAGCGCGTGGCGCTCGCCGCCGCGGCGATAGCGGTAGAGACCGCCGATCGGCAGCGGCGGATTGTCGTCGTCGTAGGCGCGCCGGTGCAGCGCCAGCAGCTTGTTCTGGATGCCGGCGAGACCGATGCCGGAGATCCGCGTGATCAGGCCCGGGAAATACTCGGCGCAGAGCGAGCGCGACAGGCCGACCGCCTCGAAATTGTAGCCGCCGCGATAGCTGCTGACGATCGAGATGCCCATCTTCGACATGATCTTGAGCAGCCCCTGGTCGACCGCCTCCTTGTAGCGCGCGAGGCACTCCGGCAGGGTCAGCCCTGGGAACAAGCCGCGGGCGTGGCGATCGGCGATCGCCGCCTCGGCGAGGTAGGGGTTGACCGCGGTCGCCCCAACCCCGATCAGCACCGCGACGTAGTGCACGTCGAGGCACTCGCCCGAGCGCACGGTGATCGAGCTGAAGCTGCGCAGGCCCTCGCGCACCAGATGGCTGTGCACCGCGCCGACCGCGAGGATCATCGGCATCGGCGCGCGGCGCTCCGAGCTCGCCTCGTCGCTGAGCACGATCTGCTCGTAGCCCTCGCGCACCGCGTCCTCGGCCTCGGCGCGGATCCGTGCCAGCGCATCGCGGAGCGCACCCGGCCCGGCGTCGACGTCGAAGCTGCAGTCGATGGTCGCGACCTTGCGTCCGAAGTACTGCAACAGCGCCTGGAACTCGGGAGTCAGCAGCAGCGGGCTCTCGAGCTGCAGGATCCGCGTCTGGCTGGGCGCCTGGTCGTAGACGTTGCCGAGGTTGCCGTACCGGGTCTTGAGGCTCATGACCCGGTATTCGCGCAAGGAGTCGATCGGCGGGTTGGTCACCTGGCTGAACTGCTGGCGGAAGAAGTGGTGCAGCCCGCGGTAGTGCGCCGAGAGCACCGCCGCCGGCGTGTCGTCGCCCATCGAGCCCACCGCCTCCTTGGCGTCCTGCACCATCGGCGCCAGCAGGAGCTCGAGCTCCTCGATCGTGATCCCGAACAGGTTCTGGCGCCGCCGCAGCTCGGCGCGCTCCATCTGCCCGGGCTCGAACGCGCGCTTGGCGGTCAGGTTGTCGAGATGGGTGATGTTCTTGACCCACTGCCCGAACGGCTTCTCGCCGGCGAGCAGGTCCTTGAGCTCGCGGTCGCGATAGAACCTGCCCGCCTTGAGGTCGACCGCGATCATCTCGCCCGGGCCGACCCGGCCCTTCTCGACGATCTCGGCCTCGGCGAGCGGCACCATCCCGGTCTCCGAGCCGACCACCAGGAGCCCGTCCTGGGTGCGGGTGTAGCGCATCGGGCGCAGCCCGTTGCGATCCATCCCGCCGATCACCCAGTGGCCGTCGCAGGCGACCACGGCGGCGGGCCCGTCCCATGGCTCCATGACGCAGTTGCAGTAGCTGAACAGGTCCTTGTGGGCCTGAGGGATCGCCATCTTCTTGGCCCAGGCCGGCGGGCTCAGCAGGATCTTGGTCAGCGGCAGCGAGCGCCCGGCGCGGACCAGCGCCTCGATGACCGCGTCGAGCGCCGAGCTGTCCGAGCTGCCGGCCTGGACGATCGGCTTGACGTCCTCGTTGTACTCGCCGAACCCGGGCGCGACCATCCGCGTCTCGTGGCTCTTCATCCAATTGAGGTTGCCACGCAGCGTGTTGATCTCACCGTTGTGGGCGAGCATCCGGAACGGCTGCGCCAGCGGCCACGACGGCCAGGTGTTGGTCGAGTAGCGCTGGTGGAGGACGGCGAAGCTCGAGACGAAGCGCTCATCCTGGAGGTCGGGATAGAACACCGACAGCTGCTCGGCCAGGAACAGCCCCTTGTAGATCACCGACCGGCACGACAGCGAGCAGATGTAGAAGCCGTTGATGTGCTCGGCCAGCACCTGGTTCTCGATCCGCCGCCGGATCAGGAACAGGTCGCGCTCGAAGTCGTCGTCGCTCACCGCCATCGGGTTGCCGACGATGATCTGCTCGATCTCGGGCCGGGTGGCGATCGCCTTGTCGCCGATCACCGTGGTGTCGACCGGCACCTGGCGCCAGCCGAGGATGCTGTAGCCGAAGCCCAGGATCTCGGTCTCGAAGATCGTGCGGCAGCGCTCCTGACCGGCGAAGTCGGTGCGCGGCAGGAACACCATGCCGACCGCGATGCGCCCGCCGGTGCCCTTGCTGCCGCGGATCTGCTGCTTGAGAAAGTCCTGCGGGATCTCGAGGTAAATGCCTGCCCCATCGCCGGTCTTGCCATCGGCGTCGACCGCGCCGCGATGCCAGACCGCGCGCAACGCGTCGATGGCCGCCTCGACCACCTGGCGGCGCGGCCGGCCGTCGATCGCGGCGACGAAGCCGACCCCGCAGGCGTCGTGCTCGCTCGCCGGATCGTACAGGCCATGGCGGGCGAGGTGGTCGGCGTTGACGCGGTACTCGTCGACGAAGCGCTGACCCTCGGACGTCATTCCGGCAGCCTCCTCAGGATGCCATCGCAAGACGCGGCGCCCGCGCCTGCAGATAGCCGTGGATGCCCTCGGCCGCGTCGCGCCCGTCGCGCACTCCCCAGACCACCAGCGAGGCGCCGCGCACGATGTCGCCGCCCGCGAACACGCCGTCCATCGGCGTCATCATGGTCTGCCAGTCGATCCGCAGCGTCCCCCAACGGGTGACCGCGAGCTCGGGCTCGTCGAACAGCGCCGGCAGGTCCTCGGGATCGAAGCCGAGCGCCTTGATCACCAGATCGGCGTCGATCGCGGTATGGGAATCGGGGATCGCCTCCGGCCGCTGCCGGCCGGTGGCGTCGGGCGCGCCGAGGCGCATCCGCACCACGCGCACCCCGCTGACCGCGCCGTCGCCGAGGAACGCCTCGGGCGCCGCCTGCCAGAGGAACTCGACGCCCTCCTCCTCGGCATGGCGCACCTCGCGCATCGAGCCCGGCATGTTGGCGCGGTCGCGGCGGTAGAGGCAGGTCACCGAGGCGGCGCCGTGGCGGACCGCGGTGCGCACGCAGTCCATCGCGGTGTCGCCGCCGCCGATCACCACCACGCGCTTGCCGGCCGCGTCCAGCGCGCCGGATTCGAGCGCCGGCACCCGGTCGCCCAGGCCCTGGCGGTTGCTGGCGATGAGAAAGTCGAGCGCGGGCACGATGTTGCGCAGCCCGACGCCCGGGCATGGCAATGTCGCGCGCCCGGTACACCCCGGTGCCGACGAACAGGGCATCGTGGCGCTGGCGCAGCTCGGCGAAGCCGATGCTGCCGCCGATCTCGCCGTCGAGATGGAACTCGATACCGGCGTCGCTGAGCAGGCGCGTGCGGCGCTCGACCACGGCCTTCTCCAGCTTGAAGTTGGGGATGCCGTAGATCAGCAATCCGCCGACCCGGTCGTAGCGATCGTAGACGTGGACCTGGTAGCCCTTCTTGCGCAGCTGCTCGGCGGCGGCGAGCCCGGCCGGCCCGGCGCCGATCACGCCGATCGATTCGGGGCGCTCCCGGCGCGGCTTCGGCGGCTTGACCCAGCCCATCTCGAAGGCGGTGTCGGTGATGTGCCTCTCGACCGCGCCGATGGTGACCGATTCGAAGCCCTTCTCGATCACGCAGTTGCCCTCGCACAGGCGGTCCTGCGGGCAGATCCGGCCGCAGATCTCGGGCATGTTGTTGGTCGCCGCAGCGAGCTCGTAGGCCTCCTCGAGACGGTTCTCCGCCGTCATCCGCAGCCAGTCCGGGATGTTGTTGTGCAGCGGGCAGTGCACCTGGCAGAACGGGATCCCGCACTGCTCGCAACGGGCCGCCTGCTCGGCCGCCCGCTCCGGCTGGAACTGGTCGTAGATCTCGCGGAAGTCATGGCGCCGCTCGGCGACCGTCCGCTTGTCGGGCATGGCCTGCGGAACGGCGACGAACTGCATCATCTTGGTGGGCATGCGCGAGGTCTCCCAGGCGGCCGGCGCGACCACGCAGCGAGCGACTTGGTTCTCGGAAGACGCGCTCGGTCGGCGCGGCGTTGTTCTTAATAGGGTCGGCCAGCGCTCCCGTCCAGTCCCTTCGGACCAGATTGTCACCAAATGGTAACCAATTTCTGCGTGAATCCGAGCTGCGGCCGGTAGGTGCCGCCGCCCACGCCGCTGGGACCACCTGATGGTCGCCAAACGAGACCAATTTCGAGCCCGCGACCAGATTGGCCTCGTCCCGCGGCTGTGCTAGCTGCGAGGGCGTCGCGCCGCCTCCCCGCCGCCCTGAACACGTCGTGCAAGCCGAAGGGACACGCCATGGATCTGGAGCTCCTGTCCGGAGCGCTGCTGCTGGGGATCGTCGAGGGCCTGACGGAGTTCCTCCCGGTCTCCTCGACCGGTCATCTGATTCTGGTCGTCGACCTGATCGGCTTCCGCGGCCCGCCCGGCCAGGTGTTCGAGGTGGTGATCCAGCTCGGCGCGATCGGCGCGGTGTGCTGGGAGTATCTCGGCCGCTTCACGCGCGTCGTCACCGGGCTGCGCAGCGATCCCGATCAGGTCCGTTTCCTGCGCAACATCCTGCTCGCGTTCCTGCCGACGGTGGTGATCGGCGCGCTCGCCTACAGCTTCATCAAGGCCCACCTGTTCGACCCGTGGGTGGTGGTGATCTCGCTGCTCCTGGGCGGGTTCGCGATCCTGCTGATCGAGCGCCACCTGCCGGCGCCGCGCCACCATTCGGTCGAGCAGATGCCGGCGCGGGTGGCGTTCTACGTCGGTCTCTGCCAGGTGGTGTCGATGGTCCCGGGCGTCTCGCGCGCCGGCGCCACGATCATGGGCGGCCTCATGCTCGGGGTCGACCGCCGCACCGCGACCGAGTTCTCGTTCTTCCTCGCGGTGCCGACCATGCTCGCCGCCTCGAGCTTGGACCTCTACAAGAACTGGACGGCGCTGAGCACCGAGAATCTGGCGGTGATCGCGATCGGCTTCGTCGCCGCCTTCCTGTCCGCTCTGGTGGTCGTGCGCTGGCTGATCGGCTTCGTCTCGCGCCGCGGCTTCGGGCCGTTCGCCTGGTACCGGATCGCGGTCGCCGTGGTGATGGCAGGCTTCCTGCTCCGGGGCTGAGCCCGGCGCCTCAGGGCTCGGCGAGCGCTCCCGGGCGGGCGCGATAGCGGACCAGGTAGTCGGGCACGACGAGCTCGATCGGGGTCGGCGTGATGCCGAGATCGGCAAGCGTGCGGGCATGGGCGCCGACCACGTTGTCGGTCTTCAGCAGCTCCACCTGGTCGCGGGTCAGCGGCGGCGCCGGCAACAGCTCCATCACGCGCGCCTGCAGCGTCGCGACCTCGAACGACAGCGGCAGCAGCAGGCGCCGGCGCCCGACCACCTTGAGCATGTAGCGCATCAGCTCGGCGAAGCTGTAGACCTTGGGGCCGCCGAGCTCGAAGGTCTCGCCGCGCGCGTCCTCCCGCTCGAGGGCGGCGACGATCGCGTCGGCGACGTCGCCCACCCAGACCGGCTGGAACCGGGTCCGGCCGCCGCCGATCAGCGGCAGCGCCGGCAGCAGCCGGGCCATCGCGGCGAAACGGTTGAAGAAGCCGTCCTCGGGGCCGACCACGATGCTCGGCCGGAGGATCGTGGCCGCCCTCAGGGCGGCGCGCACCGCCTGCTCGCCCTCGGCCTTGCTCCGGGCATAGGCGCTGCGCGCGTTCGGGTCGGCGCCGATCGCGGAGATCTGCACCATGCGCGTGACCCCCGCGGCGACCGCCGCCCGCGCGATCCGTCCGGGCAGCTCGCCGTGGACCTCGGCGAAGGTCTGCCGCCGGGTCTCGTACAGGATGCCGATCAGGTTGATCACCGCATCGCTGCCGGCGAGCAGCTGCGTGAGCGCCGGCTCGCTCGACAGGTCGACCGGCCCGCCGACGATCTGGCCGACGTCGCCCATCGGCTGGAGAACCCGCCCATGCACCCGCCAGTTACGGCTGACCACCCGAATCCGCAGCTCGCGCGCGGCGAGCCGGCGCACCACGTGCCGGCCGATGAACCCGGTGCCGCCGAAGACTGTGACCAAGCGGCTGCGCATGCCCCCTCCCGCGCCGTCCCGTCCGGACTATAGAGCGCGCTGCGCAAAAGAACACGTCTGCGCCAGCCGCCGGCTGCTCGAGGAGAGGTGGAACAGCAGCCGTGGTGGCGTGCCTGCTCGCCATTGTCCCCAGGCTGCGCAACGCCAGCTATGATGCCGCTGTCGCCTTGAACGAGGTCTCGGACGCCATGATGCATCCCATCTGCTTCACCTGCGGCACGCAGTTCGCCGAGAGCCCGACGCCGCCCGAGCGCTGCCCGATCTGCGAGGACGAGCGCCAGTACGTCGGCTGGGCGGGACAGGAATGGACCACGCTCGCGGAGCTCGGCGCGCGCCATCGGCTCGCGCTCAAGGACGAGGGCGACGGCCTGCTCGGCATCGGCGTCGAGCCAAAGTTCGCGATCGGCCAGCGGGCGCTCCTGGTGCCGGCGCAGGGCGACGCCGGGCCGGGCCGGAACGTGCTGTTCGATGGCATCAGCCTGCTCGACGGCGCCGCGCTGCGGGTGGTCGAGGCGCTGGGCGGCCTCTCCGCGATCGCGATCTCGCACCCGCACTACTACGGCTCGATGGTCGACTGGAGCCGGGCGTTCGGCGGCGTGCCGATCTGGCTGCACGCCGAGGAGCGCCGCTGGGTGATGCGGCCCGACCCGGCGATCCGTTTCTGGGAGGGCGACGAGCTGGCGCTCGGGCCCGGCCTCACCCTGCTGCGCCTGGGCGGCCATTTCGCCGGCGCGCAGGTCCTGCACTGGGCGGGCGGCGCCGAGGGCCGCGGCGTCCTGCTCGCCGGCGACGTCCTGCAGGTGGTGCAGGACCGACGCTTCGTCAGCTTCATGTACAGCTATCCGAACTACATCCCGCTGCCCGCGGCCACCGTCCGCCGCATGCTGGAGCGGCTCGAGCCCTACCCCTTCGAGCGGATCTACGGCGCCTGGTTCGGCGCGGTGGTGCGCGCCGACGCCAAGGCGGCGCTGCGCCGCTCGGCCGAGCGCTACATCCGCGCGCTCGAGACCGCCTGAGCCGACGGACTGCGCGGGTGGCGGTAGCGCCCGCGCGTTCACGGTCCACGGCGCAGCGCGTGCCGCGACGGCCTGGTCAGACGGCCGGCTCGCCGGTTTGCCGCGCCCGGCGGCGCACGCCATGTCACCGCGGCGCGGGTCGACCGTCCGGCGCCGCGCATCGGGCCCTCAGCAGCGGAGCACGAACCATGCGGATTGGCATCATCGGCGCCGGCTCGGTCGGCAGCACGCTGGCGCGTGCCTGGGCGAACTGCGGCCATCAGATGGCGCTCGCGACGCGCCGTCCCGACGACCCCGGGCTCGCGACGCTGGCGCTCTCGATCGGGCCGAACGTCACGGCGGGCGCGGTCCCCCGCGTGGTCGAGCACAGCGAGGTGGTGGTGCTGGCGACGCCCTGGAGCGCGGTGCGCGACCTGCCCGGGGTCCCGGTCGACTGGTCGGGCAAGATCCTGATCGACTGCACCAACCCGCTGCGTCCCGACCTGAGCTGGCTCGAGGACGACGAGCAGCGCTCCGGCGCCGAGCGCATCGCGGCATGGGCCGAGGGCGCCTCGGTGTTCAAGACGCTCAACCACACCGGCGCCAACAACATGGCGAACCCGGTCTATCCCGATGGCCGGCCGGTGATGTTCGTGTGCGGCGACGATGCGGCCGCCAAGCCCGCGGTGCTCGAGCTGGTCGCCGAGCTCGGCTTCGAGGCCGTGGACGCCGGGTCGCTCAAGGTGGCGCGCCTGCTCGAGCCGCTCGCCATGCTGTGGCTCCACCTCGCCACCAACCAGGGGCTCGGGCGCGAGATCGCGTTCGCGCTGCTGCGCCGCGCCGGCCCGGCAGGCTGAGCGCCGGCGTTAGCCGCGGAAGAACGCGCCCAGCGCTTCAGCGGTCTCCTCCGGCCGCTCCTCGGCGAGGAAGTGGCCGCAGTCGAGGGCGCAACCACTGACCGGGGCGGCGCTCCGCTCGCGCCAGGTGGCGAGCACGTCGAAGTGGCGCTCCATCAGCCCGCGCCGCCCCCAGAGCGCCAGCACCGGGCACGGGATCCGCCGGTCGAGATCGGCCTCGTCGTGGGCGAGGTCGATCGAGGCGGCGGCGCGATAGTCCTCGCAGGAGGCGTGGATCATCGCCGGATCCTTGAAGCAGCGCTCGTACTCGGCGAGCGCCTCAGGCGCGAAGGCGTCGAGCCCGGTCCCCCAGCGCCCGAGCACCCAGTGCAGGTAGAAGATCGGGTCGGCGCCGATCAGGCGCTCGGGTAGCCCGTGCGGCTGGATCAGGAAGAACCAGTGGAAGTAGCCGGTCGCGATCTCCTGGTCGGTCGCGCGGAAGATCGTGCGGGTCGGCACGATGTCGAGCACGGCCAGCCGCTCGACCCGGTCGGGATGGTCGAGCGCCAGGCGATGGCCGACCCGCCCGCCGCGGTCGTGGCCGGCGAGACCGAAGCGCTGATGGCCGAGCGCCGCCATCACCTCGACCATGTCGCGCGCGCTGCTGCGCTTGCTGTAGGCGGCATGCTCCGGGTCGGAGGCCGGCTTGCCGCTGTCGCCGTAGCCGCGCAGATCCGGGCAGACGACGCGGAAGCGTTCGGCCAGCACGGGTGCCACCCGGTGCCACATCGCGTGGCTCTGCGGATAGCCGTGGAGCAGCAGGAGCGGCGATCCCGAGCCGCCGACGCGCACGCGGATCCTGGTCTCGCTGGTCTCGACGTCGCGGATCTCGAAGCCTTCGAACATCTCTTCCCCCTTCTGAAGAGCGCCGCGATCCCCGCTCGCCGGCGCATTGCTGCAATGCAAAAAGCACCCTTCCGCACCGGTCGGGCGATGCGCATCTCCAGGTTCAACGCTGGGGCCCCGCCTCGTCGGGTGCCGCCCCGGCTCATAGCGTTCTTCAAGGAGTGCCCGAGATGGCGAGCCACGTTATCACCGGCCGCGCCGACATCCAGGCCGGCCATGCCCAATCCGCAGGATCGCGCGGCCTTGCCGAGCTGTTCGCTCGCCTGAACCACTGGCTGGGCGAGCGGCGCCGCTACCATACCACGGTCGCGAAGCTCAACGCCCTGCCGGACGCGGTCCTGGCCGATATCGGCGTGCTGCGGGGCGACATCGAGAGCATCGCAACGCGCCTCGCGCGACAGGCCGGGCCGGCCGCTGGCGCTGGACGCAGCCGAACGCGGCCGGCCACGGCTCAAAGCACCTCGCCGGTCAGCTCCGCCCGGACCCGGTCGCGCAGCGCATTGATCGCGGCGAAGCCGTCCTTGAGCAGCTCGATCTCGCGTGCGGTCAGGTCCGCGGGGTCGACGAAGTTGGAGATCGGCCGACCGGCCTGAAAGTCGGCGATCTGAGTCCGCAGCTGCAGACCCGTGATGTGGTCGAAGGCGGCGCGCAGGTAGTCCTGCACGTCGCGCGACAGCTCGCCCGCCCTGCCCAGGGCATCGATGCGGGCGAGGGTGCCGGTCGCCGCGATGCCGCCGCGCAGCGCCAGCAGACGGATCGCCTCGGCGAGCGGCAGGGTGCCGGCGTACTTCAGATTGATCTGCCCCTTGTGGGCGGGATCCGCGCGCTCGGTCAGCAGCCGGCGAAACCAGCCGAGGCCCGCGCGGTGCTCGGCCTGCACGCCGAACATCGCACGCAGGAAACCCGGATTCTCGCGACACAGCTCCAGGATATGGCGCCACACCTCATCGGCCAGGCGGCGCTCGCCGAACACGCTCTGAAAGTCGAACAGCACGTCGGCGAGCTGCATCGCGACCTCGCCGCGCCGCCGCACCCAGAGGCCGATCTGCCGGCGCCACTGCGAGACCGACTTGCGCCAGACCGGGTTGATCGCCATCACCCCGCCGCGGCAGAGCGGGAACCCGAGCTGGTCGAGCTGGCCAGTCATGCGGGCGGCGAGCTCGATGAAGAAGGCGTCGATTCGAGCGTGTTCCAAGTCGGGGTAGTCGTCGAGGATGAAGCCGTTGTCCTGGTCGGGGAACAGATAGCTCTCGCCGCGCCCGCCCGAGCCCATGACGATCGCCGCGAACGCGACCGGCGGCGCGCCCCAGCCGGAGCCGCGCATGGCCTCGAGATTGAGCGCGAGGACGCGCCGGTAGATGTCGTTGTTGATCGCCGAGATCAGGCTCTGGATCTCGGGCGCGGGCACGCGGTCGGCGACCAGGTCGGCGGCGAGCTCGACCTCGGCCGCCTTGACCTCGCGCAGGCCGTCGAGGGTGCTCTCATGGGTCAGCCGCTCGATCTGCTCGACGAGCCCCGCGTTGGCGGCCGCGAGCGCGTCGTGCAGGTAGAGCATGCCGGCGAGCGCGCCCGCCGCGTCGACCACCGGCATGTGGCGCAGGCCGTGGCGGCGCATCACGCCGATCGCCTCGTACAGCGGCTGATCGATCGCGACCGTGGCCACCGGCCGGGTCATCAGCAGGGCGACCGGCTGGTCGGCGACCGCGCGCCCGGCGATCCTGCGGGTCACGTCCTGCTCGGTGAGGATGCCGGCCAGGCGCTGCTCGCCATCGACCACAACGGCGGCCGAGGCCGCCGCCTCGGTCATGCGGGCGACGACCTCGCCTGCCGGCACCTCGTCCGCGACGACCACCGGCGGCGCCTGCATGTGCTCGCCGACGCGCCGGCGAAACGCCGCTGTCTGCGAATGCGCCACGCCCGACCCCCTTGCCGGACCGCAGTCTACGGCTCCGGAACGCGAGCGCAACCGACGCCCTACCGCCGCCAGGCGAGCAGGATGCCGCTCAGGACCAGCGCGCCGCCGAGCCAGTGATGGCCGGCCAGCCGCTCGCCAAGGAAGGCCGTCGCGAGCAGCGCGCCGAACACCGGCATCAGCTGCAGCGTCACCCCGGCGGCGTTGGGGCCGACCTCGCGCACGCCGCGGTTCCAGAAGATGTAGGCCAGCACCGAGGGGAACAGGGCGACATAGGCGAGACTCGCCAGGCTCTCTGCGGTCAGCTGCAGGCGCGCGCCGGACCAGAGCTCCAGGCCGTAGAGCGGCAGCAGCAGCAAGAGCGCGAGCGCGATGGTCGCGCTCAGCAGCACGAGCGGCGGCAGGCCCGCCGGCCGGCGTCGGAGCGGGACCGAGTACAGCGCCCAGAGGATCACGCCCGCGAGCAGCCAGAGATCGCCCGGCGCGAAGCGCAGGCCGAGGAGGACGTCGAGGTCGCCCCGCGCGATCACCAGCGTGGCGCCCGCGATCGAGGCGAGAATGCCGAGCGCCTGGCTGAGCGCGATCCGCTCGCCGGCCATAAGCCACGCCAGCAGGACGAAGAACAGGGGCGACGTCGCGAACAAGAGGAGGCCGTTGATCGCCGGCGCCATGCTGAGGCCGCGATCGGCGGGATCAGGTCGCGCGCCGCCCGTCCGACCACCATGTTGGCCGACCAGAAGAACGCCGCCCAGCTCAGCAGCAGGTAGGGCGAGGTCAGCAGCCGACGGGCCGCCGTCCGCGCTGCTGCAACTCAGACCGAGCGCCGCTCTGCCGCTTGACCGCCATTTCAGCGCCGAGCCTAGGCCTCCCGGACGGAGTTGGAAACCGGAGAGGTCTTTGCGACCGGCCCGAGGTCTGGCAGATCTGCGCTGGGGTCGCCGATCGCCCGGACGACAGGTGAGAGGGAGGCGAGGATGACGATGCCGGCCGATGCGATCGAGCGCGCCGCGGCGCTGCTCGCCGGCGCCAGGCTCGCCGGGAGCCGGATCGAGCGCCTGCCGGCGGACTGCCGGCCGCCCGACGAGGCCGCGGCCTACGCGGTCCAGGACGCCCTTCATCTCAAGCTGAGCGCCGCCGGCTGCGGTGCGCTCGCCGGCCACAAGATCGGCTGCACCACGCCGGTCATGCAGCAGTTCCTGAACATCGCGAATCCCTGCGCCGGCGGCGTGTTCGCGCCCACGGTCCAGCATCGACATGGCACGTTCCGCCACGCCGACTTCCTGCATGTCGGCGTCGAATGCGAGATCGCGGTGCGCCTGGCGAAGCCCCTGCCGGCCGAGGGCGCGCCCTACGACCGGAACAGCGTCGCCGCCGCGGTGGGCGCCTGCATGGCCTCGATGGAGGTCGTCGACGACCGCTACCAGGACTACCGCTCCTTCGATACTCCGACGCTGATCGCGGACGACTTCTTCAACGCTGGCTGCGTATTAGGCACGCCGGTTGAGAACTGGCGCGAGCTCAACCTGGCGCGCGTCGTCGGCCGGATGAGGATCAATGGCGCCGAGGTCGGGAACGGGACCGGCGGCGATATTCTCGGTCACCCCCTCGAGGCGCTCGCCTGGCTCGCCGACGCGCTCGCCGCACGTGGCCGAGCGCTCAAGTCCGGCGAGTTCGTCCTTCTGGGCAGCGTGGTCCAGACCCAATGGGTCGCGGCCGGCGACCTGGTCGAAGTCGAGATCGACGGATTGGGCTCAGCGAACTGCCAATTCGTGTAGGGCCGGCTGCCGCAACTCAGCCAAACGTGACGGCTGCGAACCCCAGCGCTTCGGCGGCGCGGGCGAGGGCTCGGTCCGCCGTTGCGACAAGCCGGATGCCGGTCGTATGGGCAACGGCGAGATGCAAAGCGTCGAGGGTGCGCAACGGCTGATCGACGAGGCGATCGATGAAATCCGCCGCGATGATCGCCTGATTGTCGAAAAGCGGCTCGACCTGCAAGAAACCTCTTCGGATGTCGGATTCGAACGTCCGAAGCGCGTCCCGCTGGTATTCCGCCGTAATCTCGCCGGATCGCTGGCGGCGCGCCAGAAGCGACCGGAGCTCGACTACGGTCAGGCGGCTGATCAGGGCCAGCTGCTGGTTCCCGGATGAAATCGACGAACTCAGCTGAGCCAACCTCGTTGAGGTACCATTTCGCGAGCGCGCTGGTATCGACATAAGGGACATCAGCGCTCATCGCGCTCCTGCCGGATCAAGACCTCGCTGCCGACGCTCAGGCGTGGCATCCGGCTGCGCAGCTCCGCGTGCGACGGCATACCCTCGCGCCTGACGGCTGGCAGGACGCGCGCGATAGGCACGCCGTTACGCGTGATGACGAGTTCGCCCTCCTGCTCCAGGATTCCTTCCAGCTGCGGGAGCGCAGCCCTGACCTGTCGCACGCTGAGTTCGCGCATCGAATCCCTCCGGTGACACGTGCGAACTTATAGTGCCACGCAGAGCGGGCGACAAGGATCAACGATCCTGGCGATGCTCAATGCCGGACCTTGAGCTCGGCGATCGTCTCGGGCACCAGGAGGCCGGCGGCGCGGGCGATGCCCCAGAACGCGTAGTCGGCGTGGTGGACGATCGTGTTCTCGAGCGAGCGCACCAGCAGCTCGCCCTCGCCCGAATGGGCGGCGGCGCAGTGCGCCACCTCCTCCGGCAGGCCGACGGTCAGGCAGACGTGCACGCCGAAGGCCGGATGGCGGATCGAGGGCAGGCCGGCGGCCCGCGGATCGGCCTCCCAGCGCCTGCGGTTCGCGGGGTCGAACTCCCAGGGCTTGCCGACGTCGTGGCAGAGCGCGCCGGCGATCAGGACGTCGCGGTCGATCCTGAGATCCGGCAGCTGCGCCTGCAGCTGCTCGGCGAGCGCCAGCGCCATGCGCGTGACGCCGCGGATGTGGTCGGTCTGGCTGCCGCGCTTGAGCGTGTTGACGCCGGGGTTGCCCGAGGGCTCGATCTCGCGCGATCGCGCGGAAGCTGCTCGCGGCGAGCGCGAGCGCCCAGGCCTCGACCACCCGGTCGCGCAGCTCCGGGTCGCGGATCTCCTCGACCTCGGGCAGCTCCGCGCGCACCCGCGCGCGCAGCTCGTCGGTGACGGCGTTGCGGTCCAGCATCGGCGTCTCTCCAGCCGGCCTTCACGGCGTGCAGATAGCCCGCCGGCGCGGCCGAGGTCCATCGGTTTCCGGACGCGTTCTTCGGCCCAGCTAGGGCTGCCAGAACCGCTTGGTGGCCTCGGCGAGCACGTCGGCCCGGGTCAGACCGATGTCGCGCAGCATGTGGTCGCTCAGCGTCTCGAGCTGGCGGCGCTGCTGCGCCCGCTCCTGCCAGCCCAGGAGCAGGTCGCAGGCGCGCTCCAGCGCGCGCAGGCCCGATCGCGCCCAGCCCAGCGCGCGGCGGCGCCCGAGGCCGGGAGGGCTGCTGCGCCAGAGTGGCCTGGCAGGATCTCAACTGGCCTGTCGACATTGCTCGCCTCCTCATGCATCCCGATTGCTCGAGCTGCCATCCTAGTCGAGCCCTCCTGACAGCATGGTGTCAGGAGCGCTCGTCTAGGCTTCGATCGCTCGACGAGCCGAGGAGCCCATGCGCCGCGCCGATCGCCTGTTCGAGATCATCCAGCTGATGCGCCGGCAGAAGCTGGTGCGCGCCCGCGATCTGGCCGAGAAGCTCGAGGTCTCGGAGCGCACGATCTACCGGGACGTGCGCGATCTGATGGCGAGCCGGGTGCCGATCGAGGGCGAGGCGGGCGTCGGCTACGCCTTGCGCCAGGGCTTCGACCTGCCGCCCTTGATGTTCGACGAGCACGAGATCGAGGCGCTGGTGCTCGGCGCCCGGATCATCGAGTCCTGGACCGATGCAAAGCTCGCCGATGCCGCCGGCAACGTGATCGCCAAGGTCGAGGCGGTGATCCCGGAGCGCCTGCGACAGCACATGGCGGACACCGCGCTGCTGGCCCCGGCGCGCCACTTCGCCGAGCCGGTCAGCGTCGATCCCGAGCGAGCTGCGCCGGGCGCTGCGGCGCCGGCTCAAGGTCCACTTCCACTACCGCGACGGCGAGGACCGCCCGACGGCGCGCACGGTGCGGCCGCTCGCGCTGTCGTTCTACGGCCCGGTCTGGCTGCTCGCGGGGTGGTGCGAGCTGCGCCAGGACTTCCGCTCGTTCCGGCTCGACCGCATGTCGGAGCTCGCCGTGCTGGACGAGCGCTTTCGCCCCGAGCGCGGCAAGACGATCCAGGATTTCCTCAAGAGGGACGACCAGTGAAGGTCCTCCGCTGTGCGGCGCGGCGGCTCAGCTCGCAGCACCCGGGCGGCGCTCCGGATAGCGCGGCAGGTCGTCCGCGATGTCGAACCAGGCGATCCGGCTCGCGGTCCAGATGTGATAGCACGGGCGGACGGCGGCCGGATCGTCGAGGCTCGCCAGCGTCACGTCCAGGTAGTCGGGCTCGTCGCGCAGCGCGAGCTGGGTCCCGCACACCCGGCAGAACAGGCGCTCGGCCGCGGGCGAGGAGCGATAGACAGCGGGCTCGCCCGGGTCCAGGCGAAGGCGGGTCGCGATGGTCAGCCGCGGCACGACCGGCGCGCCGGCCGCGCGCCGGCACATCCGGCAATGGCAATAGTCGGCGCTGCGCGGCGCGGCGCTGATCCGATAGCGCACGGCGCCGCACAGGCAGCCACCTTCGAGCTGGAATTCGATGACCGTCCCTCCAGAGTCGACGAGCGATCCTCGCGATCCGCTCTCAGCTCGGGGCCGGGCCGCGCTCCGGGTAGCGCGGCAGGTCGTCCGCAGTGTCGAACCAGGCGATCCGGCTCGAGGTCCAGATGTGGTGGCTCGGGCGCACGGCGGCGGGCTCGTCGAGGCTCGCGAGCGTCACGTCGAGGCAGTCGGGCTCGGCCAGATCGCGGAACGCGAGCTGGCGTGCCGCAGGCCGGGCAGAACAGGCGCTCGGCGCTGGCCGAGGAGCGATAGACGGCGGGCTCGCCCGCGGTCCAGGCGAAGCCCGCGCGCGCCACGGTCAGCCACGGCACGACCGGCGCGCCGGTCGCGCGCTGGCACATCCGGCAGTGGCAGTAGTCGGCGTGGCGCGGCGCGCGCGCTGATCCGATAGCGCACGCCGCCGCACAGGCAGCCGCCTTCGAGGGGAAGCTCCATCGCGATTCCTCCGGCGTCGCTGCGAGACCGGCGCCGCGACCTCAGGCGAACGCGATCAGCACCTGGTCGGCGGCGACCGTGGCGCCGGGCTCGATCCGGATCTCCTCGACCACGCCGTCGCGCTCGGCGCGCAGCACGTTCTCCATCTTCATCGCCTCGAGCACGGCGAGCTCCTGGCCGGCCTTGACCGGCTCGCCCGCGCGTCACCGCGACGCTCACGATCAGGCCCGGCATCGGCGAGAGCAGGAACTTGCGAGGTGTCGGGCGGCGGCTTCGGCGGCATCCGGGCGGCGAACTCGGCGGCCTCGCGGGTCCGGACCAGCGCCACGACCTCGATGCCGCCGTGGCTCAGACGAAAGCCCTCGGCGCAGGGATCGACCTGGACCACGGCGGTGCGCCCCTCGATGGTCGCGCGCGCGAGCGGCTGCCCCGGGCCGCCAGTCGAGCAGCAGCTCGTGGCGCGCGCCGGCGACGTCGATCACGAACACCGGCGGCTCCAGCCGCGCCTGCGACCTCGACGTCCTCGTCGCCGAGCCGGACCACCCAGTCCGCGCGCAGGCGTCGGCCGCCAGCCCGGCAGCTGGCCCGAGATCTGCGCCTCGCGCTGCGCCTGGACCAGGCGCAGCGCGACCGCGACCGCGGCCAGCCCGGTCCGGGTCGCCGCGGTCGGCAGGCACGCCCTCGAAGCGATCGCCGAACTCGGCGGCGATGAAGTCGGTCGAGAGCTCGCCCGCCCGGAAGCGGCGGTGGTTGAGCGAGCGCGGTCAGGAAGGCGACGTTGTGGCTGAGGCCGCGGATGTAGAAGCCGTCGAGCGCCGCGCTCAGGCGCTCGATCGCGGCGGCGCGATCGGGCCCGTGGGCGCAGACCTTGGCGATCATCGGGTCGTAGAACAGCGACACCTCGCTGCCCTCGACCACGCCGGAATCGACCCGGATCGCCTCGCCCTTGGGCTCCAGATAGCGCCCGCAGGCGGCCGGTCGAGGGCAGGAAGCCGCGCCCCGGATCCTCGGCATAGACCCGGGCCTCGATCGCCCAGCCGTCGAGGCGCACGTCGTCCTGGGTCAGCGCGAGCGGCTCGCCGGCGGCGATCCGCAGCATCTGCTCGACCAGATCGAGCCCGGTCACGAGCTCGGTCACCGGATGCTCGACCTGGAGCCGGGTGTTCATCTCGAGGAAGTAGAAGTTGCGCTCGGCATCGACGATGAACTCGACCGTGCCGGCCGAGCGATAGTCGACCGCGCGCGCCAGCGCCACCGCCTGCTCGCCCATCGCGCGCCGCGTCGCCTCGTCGAGGAACGGGCTCGGCGCCTCCTCGATCACCTTCTGATGGCGGCGCTGGATCGAGCACTCGCGCTCGCCGAGGTAGCACGGCGTTGCCGTGGCCGTCGGCCAGCACCTGGATCTCGATGTGGCGCGGCTCGCGCACGAACTTCTCGAGGAACACCCGGTCGTCGCCGAACGAGGAGCGCGCCTCGCTCTGCGCGCGCTCGATGCCCGCGCGCAGGTCGCCGCTCGTCGAGCGCGATCCGCATGCCCTTGCCGCCGCCGCCGGCCGCCGCCTTGACCATCACCGGGTAGCCGATGCTCGGCCGCGATCCGGGCGGCGAGATCGCGATCGCCGATCGCCTCGGGGTGGCCCGGGACGATGCTGACGCCGGCCGCCGCCGCGAGGCGCTTGGCCTCGAGCTTGTCGCCCATCGCGCGGATCGCCGCGGCCGGCGGGCCGATGAAGACGATTCCCTCGGCCGCGAGCGCCTCGGCGAAGGCGGCGTTCTCGGCGAGGAAGCCGTAGCCCGGATGGACCGCCTGGGCGCCGGTCCGGCGCGCCGCCTCGACGATCCGCTCGATCCGCAGATAGCTCTCCGCCGCCGGCGGCCGGCCCGATCGCGCACCGCCTCGTCGGCCATGCGGACGTGCAGCGCGTCGGCATCGGCCTCGGAATGGACCGCGACCGTGCGCGATGCCGAGCCGCCGGCAGGTGCGGATCACGCGGCAGGCGATCTCGCCCCGATTGGCGATCAGGATCTTCTCGAACATGGGCGGCCGCGGTCCCCGCAGATTGGCGCGCCAATCTAGGGAGGCGTCCGCGGCAATACAACTGCGCCGTGTAGGCCTCACAGCTGCGACGCCACGACGCCGCGCAGCGCTGCAGCGCCCTAGCGCTGCTCCTCGAACCCACGGCAAAGAGGTCGAACGTTCCCGCCGAGAGCCGGTGGACGGGACCGGCTGCGCGGTCCGGCGGTCCTCAGCCCAAGCCCTCGAACGGGATGATGGTCGATTTGACGGTGCGCATGGCGATCGCGGCCGCGATCGCTTCGCTCACGCCGTCCTCGCTGAACGGGAACAGCGTCTGCATCTCGTACCAGGGATAGCGGTCGCGGGCGCGGTCGAGCATGGCCACGCCCTGCGGCAGGTCGTTGGCGGTGAACGCCCAGGAGCCGAGCAGGTTCAGGTCCTTGGTGCAGATCCGATGCCAGTTGGTCAGGATCGCGCCGGCGTCGGTGAACTGGCCCATCTCGACGTAGGTCCCGCCGTCGCGCAGCATCTCGATGCCCTCGGGCCCGGCCGACGGATGGCCGGAGCAGTCCATCACCAGGTCGGCGCCATAGCCGCCGACGAGGTCGCGGACGTGCGCGATGCGCGCCTCAGGCGTCTCATCTTCGTCAAGATTCACCGTGGCTTCGGCGCCGAACCTACGGCAGAGCGCGAGGCGCGGCTGCTCCGGGGCGCCGACCACGATCACCCGCCCCGCCCCCATCTCCTGCGCCGCCGCCACGGCGAGCACGCCGATCGGGCCCGAGCCCTGGATCACCACCGTGTCGCCGACCCGGAAGCCGCCGATCCGCTGGGCGCGGGAGAGCGCGCGGATGCAGGAGGTGAGCGGCTCCGAGAGCGCGCCGAGG
Organism: uncultured Alphaproteobacteria bacterium; assembly: GCA_963753275.1. Taxonomy (GTDB): domain Bacteria; phylum Pseudomonadota; class Alphaproteobacteria; order Geminicoccales; family Geminicoccaceae; genus DATAOG01. Next base: position 67,503 of record CAVWCE010000059.1, read on the forward strand.
CGCAGCGGCATGTCGTCCGGCAGCCTGTAGATCTTGGTGCCCGGCAGCTCCTCGAGGTCGACGTAGACCATCTCGGCGAACCCGCCCCAGAGGTGCGGCGGCTTCTCGAAGCCGAGATAGCGGCCGTAGTAGACCGGGGTCAGGCACTTGTTCGCGGTCTCGGGGTAGTGCGTGCACCAGTAGCAGGTGCCGCACGGCATGAGCGGCGGCAGCATGACCTTGGAGCCGACCGCGAGCGGCTGGCCGCTCCAGTCGTGGGTCAGCTCGGGACCGATCTCGACGATCACGCCTGCGAGCTCGTGGCCGAGCGTGAACGGCCAGGGCAAGGGCTTCGGCCAGTGGCCTTTCAGGATGTGCAGATCGGTGCCGCAGACCCCGCAGGCGCCGATCTGGATCAGCGCCGCCTTGGCTCGGCACCTTCGGCCTCGGCACCTCCCGGATCACCGGCGGCGCCCCCGGCCCGGCGAAGGTCGCGACGCGCACGGTGGTCAAAACGGCGTGTCCTCTCATTGCGGCGGCGGCTCGAACGGGTTGAGAAACGGCGACCCTCGCTCGCGCGAAATCCGCGACGTTGCGCGTGATCACGACCGCAACTGATGCACCAGCGCCGTGGCCGCGATCAGCCCGTCGACCGCCGGCAGCCGATGCCGGCGCATTCAGCCGTCCCCACTCTCGGCGACCCGGCGATCGATCGGCATGATCCGGTCAGCGAACAGTCGACGACCAGCAGCAACCACCGGTCGAAGTGGCGCACGCTCGAGCCTGATCTCGAGTTCGCAGACGTCTCGATCCCGTCCCGCAGCTCGCCGATCACCAGACACGCTGAGCAAGAGGCTTCCGGCTCCATCGCATTGTACCACGCGCGACGTTCCGGTCGCATCGCTCGCCCTTGCCGACCTCGGAAATGACGTTGGTATCGAGAGATAACTCACAAGTCGATCTCACGCGGGTAGCTCCTTGTCGCGCTCGAGATCGAGCTCATCGAGCGGCACCATCGCCAGAAGATCCTTGAGGCTGATCTGCCGTTTCTTCATGAGCTCGAACTGCTCGGCCGAGAGCACGACGACCGCCGGCTTGCCGTGCCGGGTCACGGTCTGCGGCCCCTCGTCGATCGCCTTCTGGACGAGCTCGCTGAACTTCGCCTTGGCTTGCTGCAGCTGCCATGCCATGCCCATGCTCCTCATCTGACCAGACTGGTCAGATTTATCGCGGAACGTGGCCGTGCGTCAAGCCTCACAGCGGGATGTTGCCGTGCTTCTTCCAGGGGTTCTCGAGGCGCTTGGTGCGCAGCCAGCGCAGCGCATGACAGATCCGCAGGCGGGTGCGGCGCGGCATGATCACGTCGTCGATGAAGCCGCGGGACGCGGCGACGAACGGGTTGGCGAAGCGCGTGCGATACTCCTCGGTGCGCGCCTCGATCTTCGCCGGATCGCCGACTGTCGGCGCGGAAGATGATCTCGACCGCGCCCTTCGGCCCCATCACCGCGATCTCGGCGGTCGGCCAGGCGTAGTTGACGTCGCCGCGCAGGTGCTTGGAGCTCATGACGTCGTAGGCGCCGCCGTAGGCCTTGCGGGTGATCAGGGTGACCTTGGGCACGGTCGCCTCCGCGAACGCGTAGAGCAGCTTGGAGCCGTGGCTGATGATGCCGCCGTACTCCTGCCCGGTGCCCGGCAGGAACCCCGGGACGTCGACCAAGGTCACGATCGGGATGTTGAAGCAGTCGCAGAACCGCACGAAGCGCGCCGCCTTGCGCGAGCTGTCGATGTCGAGGCAGCCGGCGAGCACCGTCGGCTGGTTGGCGACGATCCCGACCGTCGAGCCCTCCATGCGCGCGAAGCCGACGATGATGTTTTGCGCGTAGTCCGGCTTGAGCTCGAAGAAGTCGCGCTCGTCGACGACCTTCTCGATCAGCTCCTTCATGTCGTAGGGCTTGTTCGGATTGGCCGGCACCAGGCTGTCGAGCGACGGCGTCTCGCGCTCGGCCGGGTCGGCGGTCGGACGCACCGGCGGCTGGTTGCGATTGCTCGCCGGCAGGAAATCGATCAGCCGGCGCACCTCGTGCATCGCCTGGATGTCGTTGTCGAACGCGAGATCGGCGACGCCCGAGCGCCGGGTGTGGGTCGAGGCGCCGCCCAGCTCCTCGTGCGTGACCGCCTCCTGGGTGACGGTCTTGACCACGTCCGGGCCGGTCACGAACAGATACGAGCTGTCGCGGATCATGAAGATGAAGTCGGTCATCGCCGGCGAGTAGACCGCCCCGCCCGCGCACGGCCCCATGATCACGCTGATCTGCGGCACGACGCCCGAGGCCAGCACGTTGCGCTGGAACACGTCCGCATAGCCGGCGAGGCTCGCCACGCCCTCCTGGATGCGCGCGCCGCCCGAATCGTTGAGACCGATCACCGGGGCGCCGACCCGGATCGCGTGATCCATGATCTTGCAGATCTTCTCGGCATGCGCCTCGGAGAGCGATCCGCCGAACACGGTGAAGTCCTGGCTGAACACGAACACCAGGCGGCCGTTGATCGTGCCGGAGCCGGTGACCACGCCGTCGCCCGGGATGCGCTGCTCGGCCATGCCGAACTCGGTGCAGCGGTGCTCGACGAACATGTCGATCTCTTCGAACGAGCCCTGGTCGAGCAGCAGCTGCAGGCGTTCGCGCGCCGCCAGCTTGCCACGCTTGTGCTGGGCCGCGATCCGGCGCTCGCCGCCTCCCATGCGGGCGGCCTCGCGCTTGGCGTCGAGCTGATCCAGGATCTCGCGCACCGGCTGCCTCTGGTCAAAGGTCAAGAGCGCGAGATGCATAGCATCGCGGCGATGGGCAGGCAAATCGCCCGCCCGCGGTGGGCGTGCTTGCGGCCCCAGACAAGCGGCGTGACCGAGCGCGCGATATGTGCTTTAGCATGCTGATGCTGGGGAGGGGGCACAATCCCAGACGAGGAGCGCGGGAGGACTGATGACCGGAGTTGGCCAATGGCTCGAGGACCTCGGGCTTGGCCGCTACGCCGAGGTGTTCGCTGCAAGCGACATCGACTTCGACATCCTGACCGATCTCACCGAGGCCGATCTGGCGCAGCTCGGGGTCTCGCTCGGCGATCGCAAGCGCCTGCTGCGCGGCATCGCCGTCCTCCGGGCGGGCGGCGCGGTGCCGGGCGACCGGCCGTCCGCGCTCCCGACCGCGGCGGAACCGCTGCGCCCGGGCCATGCCGCCGAGCGCCGGCAGCTGACGGTGATGTTCTGCGACATGGTCGGCTCGACCGCGCTCGCGGCGCGCCTCGATCCCGAAGATCTGCACGAGGTGATGCGGCGCTACCAGGAGAGCTGCGCCGAGGTGGTCGCCCGCTACGAGGGCCACGTCGGCAACTACGTCGGCGACGGCATCCTGGCCTACTTCGGCTATCCGAAGGCGCATGAGGACGATGCCCTGCGCGCGATCCGCGCCGGTCTCGACATCGTCGACGCGATCCGACGGCTGGCTGGCGAGCTCGACGACTTCGGCGTGCAGAATCGACGTCCGGGTCGGCATCAACACCGGCCTCGTCGTGGTCGGCGACATCGGCACCGGCGAGTTCCGGGACGAGATGGCGGTCGTGGGCGAGACCCCGAACGTCGCGGCGCGCCTGCAGGGAATGGCCCGGCCGGGGACCGTGGTGGTCGGCGAGCGCACCCGGCGGCTGGTCGAAGGTCTGTTCGTGTTCGAGGAGCAGGGACCGCACATGATCAAGGGGATCGACGAGCCGGTGACGGCCTTCGAGGTGCGCGAGGCGAGCGGCGCGCCGAGCCGGTTCGCCGCGACCGCGATCCGCGGCCTGACGCCGCTGGTCGGCCGCGACGAGGAGATCCGTCTGCTGCTGTCGCGCTGGGAGGACGTCAGGTCGGGCCAGGGCCACCTGGTCCTGCTCACCGGCGAGCCCGGCATCGGCAAGTCGCGCATCGTGCAGTCGTTTCGCGAGCACGTGCGCGTCGATCAGGCCACCGTGCTGCGCTACTACTGCTCGCCGTTCTACGTCCACACCGCGCTCCATCCGATCCTCGACCAGCTGGAGCGCGCGGCCGACCTCAAGAAGAGCGACTCGGCCGAGGAGAAGCTGGACAAGCTCGAGGCGCTGCTCAGCCGAGGCTGCCGCGGGGCCAGCCGCGCCGCGGCGCTGCTCGCGCCGTTGCTGTCGATCCCCACCGCGCAGCGCTACCCGCCGCTCGACGTGGCGCCGGAGCGCAAGAAGGCGCTGATGCTCGAGGCCCTGCTCGAGCAGCTGGCCGGCCTGGCGACGCCGACCGCTGCTCATCCTGCTCGAGGACGCGCACTGGATCGACCCCACCTCGACCGAGCTGTTCCAGCTGATCATCGAGCGCATCCAGCGCCTGCCGGTCCTGGTGATCATCGCCTTTCGGCCGAGCTTCACGCCGCCCTGGACCGGCTTCACCCACGTCACGTCGCTGTCGCTCTCGCACCTCAGCCATGACCAGGCGGGCGCGCTGGTCGAGAAGGTGACGCGCGGCCGCAAGCTGCCCGCCGATGTCCTCGAGCATATCGTTCGGCGCACCGATGGCGTGCCGCTCTACATCGAGGAGCTGACCAAGACGCTGCTCGAGTTCGGCGCGCTCGAGCCGGTCGACGACGGCTTTCGCTTGAGCGGCCCGCTGCCGCTCCTGTCGATCCCGGAATCCCTGCACGACTCGCTGATGGCGCGTCTCGACCGCCTCGCGGGCGTCAAGGACGTCGCGCATCTCGCGGCCACGCTCGGGCGCGTGTTCAGCTACGACCTGTTGAGCGCGGTGTCCGGCCTCGACCGGGCGACGCTCGGCCAGGCGCTCGACCAGCTGGTCGATGCCGAGCTGATCTACCGGCGCGGCGCGCCGCCGGACGTGATCTACGAGTTCAAGCACGCCCTGGTGCAGGACGCCGCCTACAACAGCCTGCTGCGCGGCAAGCGCCAGCAGCTGCACCGGCGCATCGCCGAGACCGTGGAGGCGCGCTTCGGCGAGTTGGTCGAGAGCAAGCCGGAGCTGCTCGCCCACCACCTCCGGGAGGCGGGCCTGCCGGCGAAGGCGTTTCCCTATGCGATGCAGGCGGGCGCCGACGCGGTCGGCCGCTACGCCGCGATCGAGGCCCGCGCCCGCTTCCAGGAGGCGCTCGATCTCGCGCGCACGCTTCCGCCCGGCGAGGAGGCATCGCGCACCCAGATCGAGGCGATGCTCAAGCTCGCGAGCGTCGCGCAGAACCGGCCCCACTACGAGCAGGACCTGAAGAACCTCGAGCAGGCTCTCGCCCTGGCGGAGGCGCTCGACGACCGCGAGTCGCTCTGTCGCATCCAGTACTGGATGGGCCGGATCAACTACGTCTTCGGCCGCTTCGACCGGGCGGTCGAGCTCGCCGGCGAGGCGCTCTCGCTCGCCGACAGCCTGGGCGGCGGCGACCGGTTCACCGCCGATCCGGTCAATCTGCTCGGCCGCGTGCACTGCCTGCGCGGCGAGGCCCACGACGCCATCATGCACGCCGCGCGCAACGTGGAGCAGATGCGCCGCCTCGGCAATCGCATCGAGGAGGCGGCGATGTCGGGCGTGCTGGCCTTCGCCTATGGCATGCGCGGCGAGTTCGACCGGGCGCGACAGGCGGCGGCGCACGGCATCGAGCTCGCGCGCCAGATCGAGCATCTGCCGACCCAGGCCGCCTGCCTGTTCTTCTGTGGGGTGGTGCGCGGCTGGCATGGCGACCTCGAGTCGGCGGTGCCGGAGTTCGATGAGGCGCTGCTCCTGTGCGAGCGGTCGGGAGACATCTTCCGCCAGTACCTGACCCATGGCTGGCGCGGCCAGGGCTATCTCCTGGCGGGGCGTCATGCGGCGGCCGAAGCCGACCTCAAGCGCTGCCTCGAGCTCGGCGACACCATCGGCACGAGCTTCCATCGCGGCGCGTTCCAGGCGTTTCGCGCCAAGCTGCGCCTGCTCGACGCCAAGGTCGGCGAGGCGCTGCGGCACAGCGCCGAGGCGCTCGAGGTCGCGACCGAGACCGGCCAGGCCTGGAGCCGCTCGATCGCGCTCCGGATCCACGCCGAGGCGCTGGTGGCGCTCGATCCGCCACAGCTCGAGCAGGCCGAGGCCGACATCAGCAGCGCGATCGCGATCCAGGAGCGGCAGGAGTGCCTGTTCGACCTCGCCTGGTCGCGGCTGGCCGAGGGCCACGTCCTCGCCGCCAAGGGCGAGCCCGAGCAGGCCCGGACCGCCTACCGGCTCGCCGGCACGATGTTCGAGGAGATGACCGTCAGCATGGGGCAGGAGCGGGTTCGGTCCGCGCTCGCGCGCCTCGATCAGAAGAAGTCCATGCGCTTCGCCTAGACGGCCGAGCGCCGCGTCCCGGGCAATGGGCTCGAGGCAGCGGTAGATTTGAAGGGAGACGCAAAATGGCGACCGATGGACCGGTTACGGCTCTGCTCCTTGGCGGTGGCGCGCCGACCCTGACCTTGCAGTCGGGCGCGCTCGCGGCGCTGCACGAGCAGGGCGTCGAGTTCGACGTCATCTCCACCGCCGGCGCCGGCATGCTGATCGGGCTGCTCTACGTCGCGCCCAAAGGCCTGTCGCCGGCCGAGGCCTTGGCGCAGACCCGGGAGATGGGCGTCCACGACAGCATCTACGACCATTTTCCGGTCAACTTCAAAGTCTTCCATAAGCCCGGCGAGCTCGCCGACGGCTATCGCCGTTGGCTGCAGATGCTGCCCCGCATGGTCCCCGGTCAGGACCATGTGAGCCGGTTGTGGGCCGACTGGCTGGCGCTGATGCACGCCACCTTGTGCCCCTCGGATCTGTCGCTGCGCAGCCTCGGACTCTGCGACCACGCTCCCTGGATCGACGAGGTGGTCGATTTCAACAAGGTGAAGGAGTTCAAGGGCGAGTTCTACATGAACGCCTACTGTCTCGACGACCACAAGATGGACATTTTCGACAAATATGAGATCACAGCCTGATCACTTCCGCGCTGCACTTGCTTTTCCATTGATCTATCCACCGTTTGAGCTGAACGGCAAGACCTATATCGAAGGCTCTGCCGTCGATACCTTGTGCTTCGAGGGCGTGCTGAAATACTACGACCGGAAATTGGCGAAGAAGGATCGTCTGCGGCCTCTCGACCAGATCGTGATCTTCGACGTCCTCTCGGCGAAGCAGATCATCCGCAAGCCGGTCACCCTGTACGACGCCTGGGTGCAGTCGATCATGGTGCCCCTGGTCGAGATCGCCCAGCGACGACGTCGAGCTGTTCAAGCATCGCCACAAGCACCGCTGGGCCGAGAAGTGGGGCAAAGACGGCGAGGAGTTCCTGCTTCAGGTCAACTTCAGCGAGCTGATCCCCGAGAAGCACTGGCCGAAGGTGCTCGACTGGTCCTACAGCAATCTCTCGCTGCTCTATGACATCGGCTATCAGGCGGGGCAGAAGTTCTTCGAACAACACAAGGAAGCGCCGCGACCGCTCAAGTCGCCAGCCAGCCTGAAGCTGCCGCGGCCGCGATCGCCGGACGGATGCGTCCGCCATCGCTGTAGGCGAGCCGCGCGGCGGCGACCGAGCTGCCAGCCATGGGACGCGATGCGTCCTGTCCGGTTCCGTAGCTGCCTGCTGGTCCTGCTCGCCTGGGGCCTGGTCGCGCAGCCGGCGCCCGCCCCGGCCGCGGACGAGGCGGAATTGTTCGAGGCCTTGCGCACGGGCCGCGCCGCCCTGCTGCTCCGCCATGCGCTGGCGCCCGGCACCGGCGATCCGGCCGAGTTCCGCCTCGACGACTGCGCGACCCAGCGCAACCTCTCCGCCGCAGGGCCGCGAGCAGGCCCGAGCGATCGGCGAGCGCCTGCGCGCCGCAGGGCATCGCTCAGGCCGAGGTCTACTCGAGCCAGTGGTGCCGCTGTCTCGAGACGGCGCGGCTGCTCGACCTCGGCGCGGTGACCGAGCTGCCGGCGCTCAACTCGTTCTTCGGCGACCGCGCGAGGCGCAGGCGCGCAGACCGCCGCGCTGAGGGACTTCCTGAGCGCGGGTCCGCGGGCCGATCCGGTGGTTCTGGTCACCCATCAGGTCAACATCGCGGCGCTGACCGGGCAGGGGGCGCGCTCGGGCGAGATCGTCGTCGTCGCGCTGCCGTTCGAGGGCGAAGGCTCGGTGCTCGGCCGGATCCCGCCCCTCGACTGAACGCCCGCTGATTGACAGCCGACCTGCTTGCTCTAGCATCGCGCGCGGGAGGCGAGGATGCTGGAGGCGCTGTTCGCGCGCATCGAGGATCGGCGCGACGCGCTGGTCGAGCTGACGCGTGAGCTGGTCCAGATCCCGACCGTCAACCCTCCGGGCGATGCCTATCGCGCCTGCGCGCGCGTGCTCGGCAACCGCCTCGGCCACAGCGGCTTCGAGGTCGGCTATCTGCGCGCCGAGGGCGCGCTCGGCGACAGCGAGCGCTATCCGCGGATCAACCTGATCGCCCGCTACGAGGGCCGCGGCCCCGGCCCCTGCGTCCACTTCAACGGCCACCTCGACGTGGTCGAGCCCGGCCAGGGCTGGAGCGTCAATCCGTTCGCCGGCGCGGTCCACGACGGCCGCCTCTACGGCCGCGGCGCCTGCGACATGAAGGGCGGCATCGCGGCCGCGGTGATCGCGCTCGAGAGCATCCTCGAGGCCGGCATCCGGTTCGCGGGCGCGCTCGAGCTCTCGGGCACGGTCGACGAGGAGTCGGGCGGCCACGCCGGCGTCGCCTGGCTCGCCGAGCAGGGCTGGTTCTCGCGGCCCCGGGTCGATCACGTGATCATCCCCGAGCCGCTCGGCGTCGATCGCATCTGCCTCGGCCATCGCGGCGTCTGGTGGGCCGAGATCGAGACGCTGGGCCGGATCGCCCACGGCTCGATGCCGTTCCTCGGCGACTGCGCGATCCGCCACATGGGTGCTGTGCTCAATCGCCTGGAGCGCCACCTGCTGCCCAAGCTCGCGACCCGGCAGACCGCGATGCCGGTCGTGCCGCGCGAGGCGCGCCAGTCGACCTCTGAACCTGGACGCGATCCACGGCGGTCTCGCCGAGGGCCACGACGGCCTGCCCAGCCCCTTGGTCGCGGACCGCTGCCGCATGGTGATCGATCGCCGCTTCCTGATCGAGGAGGACCTGGCCGAGGTCAAGGCCGAGGTCAGCGACGCTCCTCGAGCAGCTGCGCCACGACCGGCCGAGCTTCGACTATCGCATCCGCGAGCTGATGGAGGTCCTGCCGACCATGACGCCGCGCGATGCGCCGGTCGTGCGCGCGGTCGCGCTGGCGATCGAGCGGGTGCTCGGCAGGCCGGCCGAGCTGGTGGCCTCGCCCGGCACCTACGACCAGAAGCACGTCCAGCGCATCGGCGGGCTCGAGGACTGCATCGCCTACGGCCCGGGCATCCTCGAGCTCGCCCACCAGCCGGACGAGTACGTCGGTGATCGACGACCTGGTGGCCGCCGCCAAGGTGATGGCGGCGGCGACGCTCACCCTGCTCGGGGTCGAGGCCTAGCGCGGCCGGTGATCCGGCCGGGTGCGCGCCTCCGATCGCCGACCTGCCGGGCATCCTGGTCGGCGATGCCGAGGATCTGAGCAGCGGCGTCACACGCTCCGAAGGTGGCGGCCGGCGTCCGGCGCGCGCACAGCTCGCTGCGCGGCGATGCGGCTTGACCTCGCCGGCGGTGGACGACAAGAAGTGGCCCTGCCCGCTGCCGGCCGCGACGGATCGGGCGGGGCGGCGGCGGAGGCGGGAGCGCCATGATCGAAGGGCAGATCCTGGTCGACGGCGACTGGCGCGAGGCGGGCGGCGGCGCGACGATCGCGGTGGTCAATCCGAGCGACGGCGCGGGCTTCGCCGAGCTCGCCCGCGGCACCGCCGAGGACGTCGATGCGGCGGTCGAGGCGGCGCGCGCGGCGCTCGATGGCGACTGGGGCCGCATGCCCGCGTTCGAGCGCGGCCGCATCCTCGTCCGGCTCGGCCAGCTGGTGCTCGAAGCAGGTCGGAGGAGCTCGCGCGGCTCGAGGCGCAGGACGTCGGCAAGCCGCTCGCGCCAGGCCCGGGCCGACGCGCTGGCGCTGGCGCGCTACTTCGAGTTCTACGGCGGCGCCGCCGACAAGGTGCACGGCACCACGATCCCCTACCAGTCCGGCTACACGGTGCTGACCTTGCGCGAGCCGCACGGCGTCACCGGCCACATCATCCCCTGGAACTACCCGATGCAGATCCTCGGGCGCAGCGTCGGCGCGGCGCTCGCGATGGGCAACGCCTGCGTGCTCAAGCCCGGCGAGGACGCTTCGCTCACCGCGCTCGAGGTCGGCCGGCTCGCGCTCGCGGCGGGGCTGCCGCCGGGCGCGCTCAACATCGTGCCGGGCTACGGCGAGGAGGCGGGCGCGGCGCTCGCCGGCGCATCCCGGCATCGACCACGTCTCGTTCACCGGCTCGCGCGCGGTCGGCTGCCTGGTCCAGCAGGCGGCGGCGCGGCACAGCTGCCCGGTGACGCTCGAGCTCGGCGGCAAGTCGCCCCAGCTCGTGTTCGCCGACGCCGACCTCGACCAGGCGCTGCCGTTCATCGTCAACGCCGCGATCCAGAACGCCGGCCAGACCTGCTCGGCGGGCTCGCGCCTGCTGGTCGAGGACCGCGTCTACGACGACGTTCGTCGGCCAGGTGGCCGAGCGCTTCCACACGCTCGACGTCGGCGCGGCCGAGCGCGACCTCGACTGCGGGCCGCTGATCAACGGCGCGCAGCTGGAGCGCGTCCAGGGCTATCTGCGGCGCGCGATCCAGGACCGGGTGCTGCTGCTCGCCGAGGGCAAGATCGCGCCCAACACGCCCGACGGCGGCTTCTTCGTCAAGCCGAGCCTGCTCGGCGACGTGCCGCCCGACCACCCGCTGGCGCAGGAGGAGATCTTCGGCCCGGTGCTGGTCGCGATGCGCTTCAAGGACGAGGAGGATGCGATCCGGATCGCCAACGGCACGCCCTACGGCCTGGTCGCCGGCGTCTGGACCCGCGACGGCGCGCCGCCAGATGCGCCTCGCCCGCGCGCTCAAGGCCGGCCAGGTGTTCGTCAACAACTACGGTGCTGGCGGCGGGGTCGAGCTGCCGTTCGGCGGCATGAAGGGCAGTGGCTTCGGCCGCGAGAAGGGCTTCGAGGCGCTCTACGGCTTCTCGACCGTCAAGACCATCGCGCTCCGCCACGGCTGAGCGCGGCGGCCCTTCTACCAGCCTCACTCTCTTCCGATCGTCTCGTCGCGCCTCATCACCCCCACCCCAACCCTCCCCCATCGAGGGGGAGGGGGCAGTCTGTGGGCCGGCCGCCATCGTCTCCCTCCCCCCTTGCGGGGGAGGGCCGGGGTGGGGGGACGGTCAGGACTTTGTAGGACGAGTATTACAGCGGCGGCAGGGCGACGCCGATCTGCTCGAAGATGCCGCGCGGCGCCCCGCCCGGCACCGGGTCCGGCCGGATCTCGACGATCTGCTCGCCGGCGATCCGATAGAAGAAGTCGTGCTCGGGAATGACGACGCTCCGGCCGGTCGCCGCCACCGCCTCGAAGCCCGGCAGGGCCAGCGTCGCGCTATGGGTGCCGCCCTGGCGCCAGCGGATGGCCCAGCTGCCGTCGGCGCGCATCGCGGGCGGGTCGTGGTCGTAGCGCCAGTCCGGAAAGCCCGCGTAGAGGGCCTCGAGAAACGCCAGGAACTGCGGCTTGGCCATGGTCCGCACCGGCGTGACGAAGGCGAGGTCGTCGGCCACGGTCGTGGCGATCCTGCCGACGTCGTGGGCCTTGAGCCCGGCGACGTATCTCTCGAGCACCGCCGGCGGCGCGTGCATGGCCTGGCCCCTCCCCGCTTCGGATCGCTGCCGCGGCGCCTCGCCGCCGGCCAGCCGCAAGCTTATGATCGACCACGCAGGCGCACGCAACGCGCTGGAGGATCTGGCGGCTGATGCGCGTCACGCTTCTCGGCACCGGCTGCCCGCAGGTGCACGCCCGGCGCTTCGGCCCGGCGAGCCTGGTACGAGCCGGCGGGCGGCAGTTCCTGATCGACTGCGGCTCGGGCGTGACCCAGCGCCTGGTCGCCGCCGGCACCTCGGGCACCGCGCTCGACGCGCTCCTGCTGACCCATCTCCACTCCGATCACCTGGTCGACCTCTATCAGCTGATCGTCTCGAGCTGGCACCAGGGCCGCGAGCGGCCGCAGCGGATCTTCGGGCCGGCCGGCACGAAGGCCTTCGCGGCGGCGACCATGGCGCTCTGGCAGAGCGAGCGCGAGCTCCGGATCGCCTGGGAACGCCGGCCCTCGACCACCGCGCTGGAGCTCGAGGTGGTCGAGTTCGAGGAGGGCACGATCTGGGACATGGACGGCCTTCGGATCAGCGCCTTCGCGGTCGATCACCGGCCGGTGGCACCGGCCTTCGGCTTCCTGTTCGAGACCCCGGGCTGCCGGGTCGCGTTCTCGGGCGACACCACGGTCTGCGCCAATCTCGTGCGCCGGGCCGCGGGCGTCGATCTCCTGGTCCACGAATGCTTCATCCACCAGGAGATGCTCGCGCGCCGCGGCATGCAGGCCGATCAGGGCCTGCGAGAACGTCGCCGCCTACCACACGCTCTCGAGCGAGGTCGGCAAGGTCGCGAGCCGCACCGGCGCCCGCATGCTCCTGCTCAACCACTTCGTCCCGGTCGACTTCGACCGCGCGGCGCTGCTCGCCGAGGTCCGGGCCGACTTCGCCGGCCCGATCATGATCGGCGAGGACCTGCTCACGATCGACGTGCCGCGCCGCTCGGTGATCTACCAGGACCTGCATCTCGGCTTCGAAGCTCAATGAGCTGTGGGCTGCTTGCGCCCGTCTGAATGGAGCCTCTATGTAGATGGTAGGATTGAGCCCCAAGGTGTCCGGTATGGGAGCGCGCAAGCCCCACCACACTCGACTGCTTTCGAAAATCCAAAGCCTGCCGCCCGACAAGGCGGCCGAGGTCGAGGACTTTATCGACTTTCTCCATCAGCGGGAGCGCGAGCGGCAGCTGCAAACAGCAATGAGCAGGGCCTCAGAGCCGTCCTTCGCGGAGCTGTGGGACAACCCTCACGACGCCGCTTATGACGAGCTTTGATTTCGGCGATGTCGTGCTGGTTACCTTCCCGTTCACCGATCAGAGCACGACCAAGCGCCGGCCAGCGGTCGTGGTGAGCTCGAAGGCCTACAATGCGGTGCGTCCGGACGTTCTCGTTATGGCGGTGACCAGCCGAGTCGCGGGCGGAAGTCTTCTCCGAGGTCGAGGTTCACGGGTGGCGCGAAGCCGGGCTGCTGAAGCCTTCCGTGCTCAAGCCTCTGATCGCCACCATCGAGAAGCGCGCGATCCGGCGTAGGCTGGGCCGTTTGCATGACGAGGACCTGAACGCCCTGAGCAAGTTGCTCAGCAGCCATCCTCGGACAGAACTCATTGGGCCTCGGCTCAGGCTGAGGTCGAAACCGCGGCGCCGGCGCGCTCGGTCGGCGCCCGGCTGCCGAGAGCGGCGATCAGGGCGCAGAGCAGCACCACGAGGCCGAGCGCTCCGGGCAGGCCGATCAGCTCGGCGAGGCCGCCGATCATGGGCGGTCCGAGCAGAAAGCCGAAGTAGCCGACGGTGCAGACCGCGGCGATCGCATGCGCTCGGCGGCAGACCCGGGGTCCGCGCGGCCGACGACAGCACCACCGGAAAGACGCAGGACAGGCCGGCGCCGACCAGCCCGAAGCCGAGCACCGCGACCAACGGATGGCCGATCAGCAGGGTCAGGCCGAGGCCGGCTGCGGCGAGCGCGCCGCCCGCCCGCACCACCAGATCGCCGCCGAGCCTGGCGACCAGGCGGTCGCCCGAGAACCGTCCGGCCGCCATGGCGAGCGAGAACGCGGCGAACGCCGCCGCGGCCATGGTCGTGCCGGCGCCGAGGCCGGCGCTGAGATAGACCGCACTCCAGTCGGCGATGGCACCCTCGGAGACCAGGCCGGCGAGCGCCACCACGCCGGGCAGGAGGATCGCGCGCGTCGGGCGCGCGAAGCCGGGGCCGCCGGCGCCCCCCTCGGCCGCGGCGGACAGCATGGGACGGCAGGCAGCGAGTCCGAGGACCGCGACCAGCGCGCCGACCCCGAGGAAGTGCGGCAGGAGCGCGAGGTCGGCGGCGGCGATCGCGCCGGTCGCCGCCGCGCCGGCCATGCCGCCGAGGCTGAACATGCCGTGCAGCGAGGACATGATCGGCCGCCAGTAGCGCTTCTCCACCGCGACGCCCTGGGCATTCATCGAGACGTCCATCGCGCCGGTCGCGGCGCCGAGGAACAGCAGCGCGAGCCCGAGCCAGAGCAGCCCGGGCGCGAGCGCCACCCCCGGCAGGCCGAGACCGAACAGCACCACCGTGAGGCCGCTCGCGGCCCGGCTGCCGAAACGATGGGCGGCCGCGCCGGCGAGCGGCATGGCGAGCAGCGCGCCCGACCGCGATCATCAGCAGCGCGAGCCCGAGCTGCCCCTCGCTCAAGCCGAGCTTGTCCTGGATCTCGGCGATCCGCGGCACCCAGCTGCCATAGCCGAAGCCGTTGAGGAAGAAGACCGCGGCGACGCCGACGCGCGCCCGGAAAAAACGCGCGGCCGCGTCGGAGGCGAGCAAAGACTGTTGCCGTCCGGGCGACTAGCGCAGCGGCTCGAGGATCGAGACGTAGTTGGCGACCGCGGCGCCGCCCATGTTGAAGATGCCGCCGAGCCGCGCGCCCGGGATCTGCATCTCGCCGGCGCTTGCGGTCAGCTGCATGGCGCTGAGCACGTGCATCGAGACTCCCGTGGCGCCAATCGGATGGCCCTTGGCCTTGAGCCCGCCCGAGGGATTGACCGGCAGCCGGCCGTCCTTCTGGGTCCAGCCCTCGAGCGCGGCGCGCGCCCCCTGCCCGCGCTCCGTCAGGCCCATCGCCTCGTACTCGAGCAGCTCGGCGATGGTGAAGCAGTCGTGTGTCTCGACGAAATCGAGATTTTCCAACTCGATCCGAGCGTTTCCTAATGCTTTCTTCCAGGCTTCCGTGCAGCCCTCGAACAGCGTGATGTCGCGCCGGCTCATCGGCAGGAAGTCGTTGACCTGGACCGCGGCGCGGAACACCACCGCCTTCTTCATGCCGAGCGCGGTCTCGACGTCGGTCAGGACCAGCGCCGCAGCGCCATCCGAGACCAGCGAGCAGTCGGTGCGCTTCAGCGGGCCGGCGACCAGCGGGTTCTTGTCGGACACATGGCGGCAGAACTCGAAGCCGAGGTCCTTCCTGAGCTGGGCCAGCGGGTTGGCGCAGCCGTTCTTATGGTTCTTGGCGGCGATGGTGGCGAGCGCATCGCTCTGGTCGCCATGCTGCTGGAAGTAGCGCTGGGCGATCTGGCCGAACACGCCGGCGAAGCCGCCCTCGATGGCACCCTCCTCCTTGAGATAGGCGGCGCTGAGCAGCGCCTTGGCGATCTCGGGCCCGGGCAGGTCGGTCATCTTCTCGACGCCGACCACCAGGACGAAGCGCGCCTGCCCTGCGCCGATCGACTTCAGCCCCTGGTGGATCGCGGCCGAGCCGGTGGCGCAGGCGTTCTCGACCCGGGTCGCCGGCTTGAAGCGCCAGGCGCCCTCCGCCTGCAGCACGAGCGAGCTCGTGAAGCCCTGCGGGCTGAAGCCGCCGCCATAGTGGCCGAGCACGACCTCGTCGACCTCCTCGACCCCGATCCCGGCATCGGCGAGCGCGTCCTGCGCCACCTTGACGATCAGCAACTCGACGTCGTCGCCCTCGTGCTTCCCGAACGGCGTATGGCTCCAACCCACGATGCATGCGGTCATGATCAGCTCCTCGATCGCTGGGCGCGGCGAGCGCTCAGGTTATATAGGGCATCGGGCACCGGAGTCGCCGCTGCGGCAGGAGGGCAACATGGGCGCAGGCGCGATCCTGCTCGCGGTCGAGCTGAGCGAGGACGACCGGCCTCTGCTCGAGGTCGCGAAGCTCTATGCCCAGGCGCTCGGCGCCAGGCTCTACCTGGTCCACGCCGTGCCGCCGGAGCCGGACTTCGTCGGCCTGCCCAAGGAGGGCGAGGCGGAGCCGGCGGGCGGCGTCGCGGCCGCAGGCGCCGAGGTCGGCTACGCCTACGATCGCGGGTTGGCGGCGGACCGCGCCCGGGCCGCGCATGCGGAGCTCGGCGTCTGGCGCGAGCTGCTGGAAGCGGCCGGCGTGGCGACCACGGCTCTCCTGATCGAGGGCCCGGCCGCCGAGAAGATCGCCGGCGAGGCCGAGAAGCTCGGCTGCGGCCTGATCATCGTCGGCGCGCACAACCGCGGGCTGCTCGGCCGCTGGCTGCACGGCAGCACCTCGCGCGAGCTGCTGCGCGACGCGCCCTGCCCGGTCCTGGTGGTGCCGATGGGAGACCGCCAGTCGCCCGCAGCCTAGTCGAACAGCCGCACGCGCAGGCGGCGGTAGGCGAGCACGAAGGCGGCGACGGCAAGCGCTGCGACGTAGGCGACGTGGCCGAGCGCCGGCCCGAGCGCCAGCTCCTGGCCCGCGACCAGCGGGCGGACGACCTCGATCAGATGGGTCATCGGCAGGATCCAGACCAGCGGCTCGACGAGGTCCGGGAAGCGGTCGACGCCGAAGAACACGCCCGAGAACACGAACATCGGCGTCACCCAGAAGGTGAAGAAGTAGCTGAAGAACTCCCAGGAGCTGGGCATAGGCCGTGGCGGCGAGGCCGCAGGCGGCGAAGCTGAAGCCGGCAAGGAAGATCAGGGGCAGGCTCAGCGAGCGTGCCGAGGGGCGAGCCGACCCCGCCCCAGAGCGCGCCCACCAGCAGCACGCAGATCGCCGAGATCATCGCCTTGCACGCCGCCCAGAACGCCTCGCCGAGCAGCAGCTCGATCAGGCTGACCGGCGTCGCCAGCACCGCATCCCAGGTCTTTTGCATGTTGAAGCGGGCGAACGAGCCGATCGTGGTCTCGAAGCTCGCGGCGAACATCGCCGAATAGGCCATCATGCCCGGCACCACATAGGCCAGGTAGTCGAGCCCGCCCATGTCGTCGATCACCGCGCCGAGGCCGAAGCCGAAGGCGAACAGGAACAGCACCGGATTGGCGACGTTGGTCGACAGCGACGGCCAGATGATCCTGCGCCAGACCAGGTACTGGCGCCGGCATACCGCCAGCGTGTGGCTCGCGATCAGGGCGGCCTCGTGCATCACTTCTCTCGCAGCTTGCGGCCGGTCAGGCGGAGGAACACGTCCTCGAGGTTGGCCTGGCGATGCCAGTAGACCACCTCCTCCGGCAGGTCGTGGATGAAGCTGCGCGGCGTCTCGACGTAGTAGAGGATCGCGTCGCCGATGTCCTCCTGCTCGAAGCGGCCGTCGCGGAAGCCCGCCGGCAGCGGCTTCTGCACCTCGAACACGTGGCCCTTGACGTGGCGGTCGATCAGCTGTCCGGGCGAGCCGCGATCGAGGATCCGGCCATGGTCGATGATGACGATCTCGTCGCACAGGCGCTGCGCCTCGTCCATGTAGTGGGTGGTGAGCAGCAGCGTCTTGCCCTGGCGCTTGAGGTCGAGCAGCTGCTTCCAGATCATCACCCGCGCCTGCGGGTCGAGGCCCGTGGTCGGCTCGTCGAGGATCACGAGCTCCGGGTCGCTGATCAGGGCGCGGGCGATCACCAGGCGGCGCTTCATGCCGCCGGACAATTGGTTGACCCCGCTCTCGACCTTGTCGCCGAGCTGCATGAAGGCGAGCAGCTTGGGGATCCGCGCCGCGATCAGCGCCGAGCTCAGGCTGAAATAGCGGCCGTAGACCTCGAGGTTCTGGCGCACCGAGAGGTCCGGATCGAGATTGTTGTCCTGCGGCACGAGGCCGATCCTCGCCTTGTGCTGGCGGGTGAGCGCGCCGACCGGCACGTCGAACACGCGCAGCTCGCCGCCGCTCGGCACCGTGAGCCCCATGATCATGCGCATCGTGGTGGTCTTGCCGGCGCCGTTCGGGCCGAGCAGGCCGATGCAGCGGCCCGGCGCGACCGCGAGGTCGATGCCGCGCACGGCCTGCACCTGGCCGTAGGACTTCTCGAGGCCTCGGGCCTGGATCACGGGCGTCGGATTCATGGCTGGCGACGATAGTCCGCGAAGGCGCTCGCGCAAGACGAGCAGCACCTGGCGCCATCTCCCACAGGTGGCAGCGCCTGTCCAGGCCTGCGACCCGCTGCGCCGGGCCCCACCTGGCCCGCTGCTTCCGAGCGATGGCCTCCGATGCGGGCCGCTCGGGCTTCGTCGACCGCGCCTACCGGTCACAGGGCGGCAGGCGCCCGAGCAGCTGCTTCAGGACCGCGCCGATGCGCTCCGTCCACTGCTCCTGGCCGGTGGTCTCGGCGATCAGGTCCTGCCGGATCTCGACCCCGACGTGCAGCAGCCCGCGCTGCTCGCCGTGGACCGGCAGGGTGTAGTCGTGCTCGTCGTCGACCGCATAGGGCAGCTGATCGCCGACCGTGAGCGCGGCGTCCTCGGCCAGGAGCTCGAGCAGCGGCCGCGCCAGCCGGCCGTCCCGGTTGTAGAGCAGGCCGATGTGCCAGGGCCGGGCGGCGCCCATGTAGACCGGGGTGAAGCTGTGCAGCGCGATCAGCACGGTCGGCTGGCGTGCGCGGACGCGCTGTTCGAGCAGCGTCGTGATCGCGTCGTGATAGGGGCGGAACAGGGCATCGATGCGAGCCTGCCGCGCGCACGCCGCGAGGCCCCGGTTGCCTGGGATCTCGGTCGTCTCGCTGATCTCGGGGATGGACTGCGGCACATGCGTCGGGCGGTTGCAGTCGATCAGCAGGCGCGAGTAGGTCTGGGCCACGAGCGGCGCGTCGAGCGCTTGCGCGACCCCGCGGGCGACCGGCAGGATGCCGATGTCGTAGGCGATGTGCCGCTCCAGCTCGGCCGGGGGCAGGCCCAGGCTGCCCGTTGCCTTCGGAAAACGGCGGTCGCCATGGTCGGCGACCAGCAGGAAGGGCGAGCCGCTCCCGGCGCGCTCGACGAGGACGGGCGCCGGCTCGTCCGGCTCGAGCAGACTTTCAACCATAGACGATCGTCGTTCCGGCCCGGCCCTCCAGCGCGCGGCGGATGCTCTGCGGATCGGTGATCAGGCCGGCGCGGCCCGGGCGGTCGAGATAGGCGATGATCGCCCGGATCTTGGGCGCCATGCTGCCCTCGGCGAACTCGCCGGCGGCGAGATAAGCCTCGGCCTCCGCGCGGGTGATGCGCTCGAGCCAGCGCTGGCCCGGCCGGCCGAAGCCGATCGCGACCTTCTCGACGCCGGTCGAGATCAGCAACAGATCGGCGTCCAGCTCGCGCGCCAGCATGCTGGAGGCCAGGTCCTTGTCGATCACCGCCTCGACGCCCTCGAGGTCGCCGCCAGTGTCCTGATACACCGGGATGCCGCCGCCGCCGCAGGCGATCACCACGTAGCCCGCTCTCACCAGGTGATCGATCTCCTCGATCTCGACGATGCTCCTGGGCAGGGGCGAGGGCACCACGCGGCGCCAGCCGCGGCCGGCATCCTCCTTGACGATCCAGCCCAGCTCGTCCGCCCGCCGGCGCGCGGTCGCCTCGTCCATATGCGAGCCGATCGGCTTGATCGGGTCGGCGAACGCCGGATCGGCGGGGTCGACCAGCACCTGGGTGACCACGGTCGCCGCACGGCGCTCGACGCCGCGGCGGCGGAACTCGTTGCGCAGCGCGCGCTGGAACATGTAGCCGATGGCGCCCTGGAGGTCGGCCGCGGCATAGTCCATCGGCACCGGCGGCACCTCGTCGATCGCGATCTCCGAGCGCCGGAGGATGAAGCCCACCTGCGGCCCGCTGCCGTGGGTGACGACCACGTTCCAGCCCTCGACCACCATCTCGGCGATGTGATGGGCGGTGGTGGCGGCCGCCCGGTACTGGTCGGGGATGGATTGATGCGCCGGGTCGGTGATCAGCGAATTGCCGCCGACGGCGACCACGGCGGTGCGCTTGCGCGACGCCATACGACCCCTCCTATGCCGCCTCGACCTGCTCGGCGAGCGCAAGGATCGCCTTGGCGAAGCAGGCGAGCGGCGCGCGGGTGATCCCGGCGCCGATCTGGCCGATGCCGGCCTGCTTGTGCGCGATGCCGGTGTTGATGATCGGCGCGATGCCGCTGTCGACCACCTTGCGCGCGTCGATCCCGGCCGGCGTGCCGGTGAAGTCCAGCGCCGGCAGGGTGAACGCGCCATTCCGCCCGAGCGTGATGTGGCCCATCTCGAGGCTGTTCGCGATCGCGTCCTGCGGCGAGCCGCCGACGAACTGCACGATCGCGGGCGAGGCCGCCATGGCGAAGCCGCCGAGGCCCGCGGTCTCGGTGATCGCGCTGTCGCCGAGGTCGGGCGCCGCATCGGCGCTCGTGTAGCCGGGGAACAGGAGGCCCTCGACCACCGGCGCGGGTGCGGTGAACCAGGCGTCGCCCGTGCCGCTGAGGCGGATGCCGAACTCGACGCCGTTCCTCGCCATCGCGGTCACCAGGCTGCTGCCGGGCACGCCCGCGGCGGCGTCCAGCATGGCCTTGCACGCCGCCATCGACAGGTTGAGGAAGAAGTGATCGTTGCCGGCGATGAAGTCGACGACGGAGGCAATCTGGACCGATGCGACAGCTCGGTCCTCAGCAGCGCCGGCACCAGCCGCTTGAGCAGGAGCGAGGAGGCCGCGACGTTGCGGTTGTGGACCTCGTCGCCCATGTGCAGCGCCTGCGCGATCAGCGGCTTGAGCTCGAGCCCGCCCGATACCTCGAGCGCGGCCGCGAGCGCCGGCGCCAGCACTCCCTCATCCAGCGCAGCCGGCCCTGCACCTCGGGGCCGTTGGCGCCGAAGCGCAGCACCTTGCCGAGCCCCTCGTTCAGGTTGCAGCAGGCGCGGTTGCCGTGCGCGCGATCGACCACGAGCCAGACCGGCATCGAGGGGCTGATCACGCCCGCCATCGGCCCGACGGCGCCGAGCTGATGGCAGGGCGCGAAGGCGATCTCTCCGGCCGCCGCGAGCGCCTCGGCGCCTTGGGCGTCGGTGGCCCAGCCCTCGTGGAGGATCGCGCCGACGATCGCGCCCTGCATCGGGCCGCACATCCCGGCCCAGGCGATCGGCGGGCCGGCGTGGAGGATCGCCCGCTCGCCCATCCCGGCGATCAGCTCCCGGGCCATGCCGATGCCCTCGAGGACCGGCTGGGCCGCGAGATAGGCGTCGTAGGCCGTCCGATTGGCGGCTTCGATCCGGGGCTGATTGATCAGCCGCGCGAGCCTGCGCGCGACCGCCGGGTCGCCCGGACCGGGCGGTGTCCACTCCACGTCGAGGGCGGCGCCGCCGGCGGCCCGGATCGCCTCACCGAACGCCGGCAGGCCGACGTTGACGACCTGCAGCTCCTCCTCGAGCCAGTCCGGCATGGTTTGACCGTCAGCCCCCGCTGCGCGCCGCGATCCGCGCCGCTATGCGGACCGCCTGCGCGTTGCTGTCGGCGAGCATCACGCCCGCGTCCCGGAGCGCCGCCTCCTGGCGGGCGAGATTCTGCGGGTCCGCGGCGGTGCCGCAGACCGAGCCGACGAACGCGACCTCCCGCCCGCCAGCCGCGGCCGCGGCCCGCGCGCTCTGGATCGCGGGCACCAGCTCGGCCGCCGGATCCGGGTGCGCGCCATAGCCGAGCACGACGTCGAACAGGATCACCGCCACCTCCGGGTCCGCCGCCTCCTTGCGCATGCGCTCGCAGCGCAGCGTCTGGTCGATCATCGGATGCGGCCGGCCGCGGGTGAAGACGTCGTCGCCGAGGTCGACCGCGGTGTGCTCGCGGCTCTGCCAGACGTCGTCAAGCCGACAGCCCGGGTCGAGCGGCGTGTTCGAGCGGACCGGCCCGAGCACCTCGCTCAAGAGGAGCAGCGCCTCATAGCAGAAGGTGCCGCCGCTGTAGAGGCCGCGGACGTATCGCTGCCCCGGCGCGAGCCGCGGGTCCTCGACCGCGGCCTCGGAGCGAGCCGCTCCGGTCGCGGCGTCGGCGTTGCCGGCAAGGGCCACGGCGAGCCGGGCGGCGTCCTCCAGCGTGCGCACCGGATGGACGTTCGGCCGGCGCACCGTGCTCGGATCGGCGCCCAGAAAGTTGACCACGATCGGCTTGCCCGCCGCGCTGGCGGCGCCGAGGACCCGCTCCGCCACCTCCGGATGCGGCGGCTTCGAGATCAGCACCACGACCCGGGTCGCGGGATCCGCCGCCAGCGCGTGCAGGCCCTGCAGCATGGTGATGCCGCCGACCTCGGCGCTGAGGTCGTGGCCGCCGGTGCCGATCGCCTGCGAGATGCCCTGGCCCCAGCGATCGATCAGGCAGGTCACCTGCTGGAGCCCGGTGCCGGAGGCCGCGACCGCGCCGATGTCGCCGCGGCGCACGGCGTTGGCGAAGCCGAGCGGGATGCCGGAGAGGATCGCGGTGCCGCAGTCCGGTCCCATCACCAGGAGGTCGCGCTCGCGGGCGTAGGTCTTGAGCTCGATCTCGTCGGCGAGCGCGACGTTGTCGCTGAACAGCATCACGTTGAGGCCGAGGCGGAGCGCCTTCATCGCCTCGGCCGCGGCATAGTCGCCGGGCGTCGAGATCAGCGCCAGGTTGGCGGTCGGCAGCTCGCCAAGCGCCATCTCGAGGCTCTTCGGCGGCATCCGCCGCGGCCCGGCGCCGTCCTGCGCCGCGGGCGCGCGGCTGAGCTCGGCCTCGGCCGTCGCGAGAGCCTCGGCGAGCGTCGCCTCGTCCGCCGCCTCGACCGCGACCAGCAGGTCGTTCGGGCTCGGCTCGACCGCGGCCGCGATCAGCCCGGCCTCGCGCAACAGCTCGAGGTTGCCGACGGTCGCCATCACCGCCGAGGCCTGCCGCACGCCGGGCAGCCTTCCGAGCGTCGCCGAGAGCTGCATCAGCGAGACCGAATCGCGATAGAGGTTGCGCACGACGCGCTCGCCCCTAGCCATGGGGAAGCTCGCGCCCGGTGAGCCGGCCACTCCAACAGGCGATGCCGAGCAGCAGACCGAACACGCCGTCGCCGCCCGACGTGTGGCCGACGCGCAGCGCCATGCCCGCGGCCCGCCCGACCTCGGGCGGAGGATCGCCCTCGCCGATCGCGCGCCCGAGCCGGGCGAGCGGCTCGGCGACGCTGCCGCGGGTCGCATGCCGCAGGTGCGAGCGGCTGATCTCGCCGGTGGCCGCGGCGGCGCCGTCGACGATGGCCGCGAGCCGGTCCAGAAAGCGCCGCCGCGCCGGATCGTCCCCGCGGGTGCTCCACAGGCCTGCAAGGAACCCCACGATCAGGTCGTCGCCGGCCGGGGTCAGCCCGGGCCCGCGTCCGATCAGCCGGCCGATCGCCGCGGCGGCCGCGGGCGCGCACCGAGACCGGCTCGCCTGCGCCAGCACCCAACCGCCCAGGTGCACGGAGTCCGTCAGCGGATCGAGGCCGGGGCGCCGGCAATGGCGCGCGAGGGCCTGCCACGCCGTTTGCCAGGCCGAGGCGACGGCGGGACGGGCCAGATCGATGCAAGGTGACCCGAGCTCGCAGCGCCAGACCTCGGCCGCACCCAGGTCGACCGCGAAGTCGGCGCCGGCGACCCGCAGCACCGCGGCCCGGCAACCGACCCGCTGGCCGGGGCGCAATCGGTCCGAGAAGGCGAGCCCGGCAGGCAGCCCACGCGCACGCCGCAGGGCGCATTGCCCGCTTGGGAGCCGAGGAGCGTCAGGAGGCCATCACGGCCCGTGCGGATGTTGCAGGCCTGCCGGAACACGCTGTGCACGACGCCGGTGAAGCGCTCGGTCGGCACGGCCGCGCCGGCCGAGATCGCCGCGAGGCGCATGGGCTCAGTTGCCAGAGGTTGCGGCCATCGTTCTTCCGGATAGCATCCGAGCGTCCTCGGGAGCAATCTGGTTCAACACCCGGACGGCTTCCGCCGAGTGCGACACCCAGCCGAAGATGCCGCCCTGGGCCTTGATCATCTCGAGCGCGACCCGCTGGAACTCCGGGAAGTAGGAGCCGACGCAGTCGGCCAGCACCAGGCACTCGTAGCCCCGGTCGTTCGCCTCGCGCACCGTCGTATGCACGCAGACCTCGGTCGTGACGCCGCACACGACCAAAGTCCTGATGCCGCGGTTCTTGAGAATGAGGTCGAGGTCGGTCTCGCAGAACGAGCCCTTGCCCGGCTTGTCGATCACCGGCTCGCCCGGACTGCGGGTAGAGCTCGGGAACGATGTCGTGGCCGTACTCGCCGCGCACCAGGACCCGACCCATCGGGCCCTGGTCGCCGATCCCGACCGCGAGCCCGCCGCGCCGCAGCTTGGAGGGCGGCGCGTCGGCGAGGTCCGGCCGGTGCCCCTCGCGGGTGTGGATCACCGGCAGCCCGGCGCGCCTGGCCGCCTCGAGCACCCGCTGGCAGGGCGCGATCGTCGAGCGCAGCAGCGAGACGTCGTTGCCCAGCATCTCGCCGAAGCCGCCCGGCTCGACGAAGTCGCGCTGCATGTCGATGATCAGGAGCCCCGTGGAGCCCGGATCGAACTCCAGCGGGTAGGGTTCCGCCTCGAATTGCATGCTCACTCGGCCGTCCCCTGCTCTCGCGCCGCCACGTAGGCACGCCAGTCGCCGAACTCGGAGATGTCGCGCTGGCGGCCCTCGGCCAGCTCGCGCGGGTAGAGGATGCCCTGGATCTCGCGGCCGTCGGCCAAGCGCACCGGGCCGCAGTAGAGGTTCGGCGGCTCCCCCGCCTCGACCCGGCGCCAGACCTCGTCCGGCACGAGGTAGACCTCGCCCGCGACCGCGACACCGCCGTCGGCCACCTCGAACATGCCGGGGTGGCGGTCATCGATCGAGTACAGGCGGTAGATCGGCGCCGTCCTGGCCGCGCCCAGGAACTCCGCGCCCTCAAGGT
This sequence comes from uncultured Alphaproteobacteria bacterium, assembly GCA_963753275.1. Taxonomy (GTDB): domain Bacteria; phylum Pseudomonadota; class Alphaproteobacteria; order Geminicoccales; family Geminicoccaceae; genus DATAOG01. The sequence goes on from CAVWCE010000059.1 coordinate 92,405, forward strand.
TGCGATGCAGCGCAAGGCCGCGCATCAGCGTGCCGTTGACGAAGAGCTCGATCGCCATGGGCATCATTCGGCCGGAGCCTTCTGCTCGTCCAGCAGCGGCGCGGCGCTGGTCCCCGCGGCGGGCTCCTCCTGCCAGCCGACCAGGAAGCAGATCGCGGCGATCATGGCGTAGCCGAGCGCCACCAGGGGCGAGGCGGCGACTTCCAGCTGGACGCCGTGAATGAAGCCGAAGAACGCCAGCACCGCGCCGGCAAGCGCGTAGAGCCCGGCCCAGCGGAACTGCCGGTCGATGATGAAAGCGGCGATCGCACCGAGGATCAGGCCGGCGAGCACCGCGCCGCCGCCCACCAGCTCCATGCCGTGGTAGACCACGCCGGTGCTCATCAGCTTGTCGTAGCCGAGCTGCGCGGCCGAGGTGCCGGCGGCGGCGAGCGCGCCGTCGACCTGGGTCTGGCCCCAGGCGGCGATGTTGGGCACGATCGCCAGCACCACCGCCGGCGCATGGCGCGCCGGCGAGGCCTGGAACGCCTGCGCGCCGATCACGAGGCCGATGAACAAGAGGATCGGCAGGATCGCGACCAGCGGGATCACCGCGAGCAGCAGCGCGGTCAGGCCGAGGAACGAGACCAGCGCGATCACCACCCCGGTCGCGAGCGAGTAGCCGATCCGCCCGCCGACCGCCTTCCACCCCGGATGGCCGATGTAGACCGCCGGCGGGAACGGGCTGCCGAGCCCGGCGCCGACCACCGCGCCGACGCCGTCGGCGAGCAGGATGTGGCGCAGATTGTAGTTGTCGCCGGCGGCGGCCGCGCTCTCGACGTTGTTCATCGCCTCGGTGAAGTTGTAGACGCCGAGCGGGATCGCGGTCGCGAGCAGCGGCCAGATGTCGCCCAGGCCCTTCACCACGTCGTCCGAGAACACCGGCAGGCGCAGGCCGAACTGGTTGAGCGATTCGCCGACCGCGGTGGGCTCCATGTAGCCGGACCAGCCGAGCAGGACGACGATCCAGGCGATGATCGTGCCGGCGATCACCGCCGCGAGGCCGCCCGGCAGGCCGAACGGCAGGCGCACGTTCGCGGTCCAGCTGATCAGGATGATCGCGAGCGCGACGAAGGCGATCCAGGGCACCTCCCACATCTGGAAGGTCGGCCGCATCGAGATGAACGCGATCGAGATCCCGGCGAGCGTGCCGAGCATCGCCGCGCGCGGCGTGTACTTGCGGATGGTCGGGCCGACGAAGGCGCCGAGCAGCACGATGACGCCGATGATGAACGCCCAGGCGAGCCCTGCCTGCCAGGCCAGGATCGGATCGTTGGTCTGCAGATAGATCGGCAGCATGATCAGGAACACGACGATGAACATGTGCGGCACGCTCGGGCCGTAGGGCATCGCCGTGACGTCGCTGCGCCCTTCGCGCTTGGCGAGGCGCCACGCGAGATAGGCGTAGTAGAGGTTGCCGATCGGCAGTGCTATGCCGAGCGCCGGCAGGATGCGCCCGAACACCACGTCCTCGGGCAGCTGGACCACGCCGAGCGACAGCCCGGTCAGCACGATGACGTTCAACAGCACGTTGGTGAACAGCCCGAAGAAGGCGTTCCAGTCGCCCGGCACCCACAGCCGCACCGCGCCCGCACCGCTCTGGTCCATGATCCTGTTCCCCGACCCGACCGACCACAGTCGTTCTGGTTGATTCCCGTGGCCGACGGAATGCAAGTATCGTGCCTCGCCTGCGCGCGCGATGCAATCTTCGGATGTGGTCCTGGGCTCGGGCCGGCACACCGCATCGAGCATCATTTGCGCTGTGCCCGGCCATGACGCGACCGATCTGCCCACAATGATCGCGAGCGCGCTCCGAGAGCCGGTGCGGCAGGAGGCACTCGATCCCGAGCGCGCAAACGCCGGCGGACATCGACCCCGCGCTCGGGTTCTGCCGCTCGCGTTCACCGGCCGTCGTCCGTGTGGACGAGGGCCGCTCAGATAGCGGGCAGCGCTGCCCACGAGCGCGCCGCCCAAAGCTCGGTCTGGCGGGGGTTCACGAGGTCGGTCAGGGAGGAGCTTACGGCCAACACCTCGGCGTGGTTGTCACGAGCGGCCGCAAGAGGCACGATCGCGGCCGCCCAGACGGGCAGAGCGGCAGGGACTCCGGGGAGGGTCGGTCGGATGGCGGGAGGCAGCCGGAGCGGGGAGCGGCGCGCGCTGGTGATCGGCGCCGGCATCGTCGGCGTCGCGACGGCGCTCCAGCTGCAGCAGGACGGCTGGCAGGTCACCGTGGTCGACCCGGAGGACCCGGGCGAGCGCACCTCGAGCGGCAACGCCGGGCTGATCGCGACCCACAGCGTGACCCCGCTCGCCATGCCGGGCGTGCTGCGTCAGGTGCCCCGCATGCTGGTCGACCCGGACTCGCCGCTGGCGATCCGCTGGCCCTATCTGCCGCGCCTGGTGCCGTGGCTCGCCCACTTCGTCCGCGCCAGCGCGCCCGCCCGGGTGGAGGCGCTCTCGCAGGCGCTTGCGGACATGATGCGCCGAGCGCTCGAGGCCTATGGCCCGCTGGTGCGCTCGGCCGGCGCCGAGGACCTGCTCCGACGCCAGGGCGTTCTGTTCGCGTTCGCCAGCGAGCGCTCCTTGGCCGCGGCCGCGCCCGACCTCGAGCTGCGCAAGCGGCGCGGCGTGGCCATGGAGACGCTGCGCGACGGTGAATTGCGCCAGCTCGTGCCGGCGCTGGCGCGCGAGGTGCGCTGGGGCGTGCTGTTTCCGGACGTCGCCCACACGATCGACCCCAAGGCGCTGACCAAGGCGCTCGCGCATCACCTCAGGGAGCGCGGCGCGACCTTCCTGCGCACCTCGGCCGAAGGCTTCGGCTTCGGCCCCGCCGGCGTCGCCGAGGTCCATACGCCGGCCGGCGCGCAGCCCGCGGACATCACGGTGGTCGCGGCGGGTGCCTGGTCGCGGCCGCTCGCGGCGGCGCTCGGCAGCCCCGTCCCGCTCGATACCGAGCGCGGCTACCACGTCATGCTGCCGGCGCCCGGGGTGGAGCTGCGGCTGCCGGTGGTCTCCGGCGACCTCCGCTTCACGATGACGCCGATGGTGGGCGGGCTGCGGCTCGCCGGCACCGTCGAGTTCGCCGGCCTCGATGCGCCGCCGAACCCGGCGCGCAACCGGCTCGTGATGCGCCACGCCAAGCGGCTCCTGCCCGAGCTGAGCCTGGGGGACGCGCAGTTCTGGATGGGGCACCGGCCATCGCTGCCGGACTCGCTGCCGGTGCTCGGCCGCTCGCCGCACCATCGGAACGCCTACTTCGCCTTCGGCCACGGCCATCTCGGGCTGACCGCGGCGGCGATCACCGGGCAAGCGATCGCCGATGAGGCCGCCGGCCGCGCGCCGCCGTTCGACCTCGCTCCGTTCCGCGCCGACCGCTTCTGAGCGCACGCGAGCTGCGGGCCGGGGCGATGCGATCGATCACGCGGATCGCCGCCGACATCGGCGGCACCTTCACCGACCTCGCGGTGCTGACCGCGGACGGCCGGCTTGCGACGCGCAAGCTGCCCTCGACCCCCGCCAACTACGCCGATGCGGTGATCGCGGGCGTCACCGGCCTGCTCGGCGAGCTGGACTCGCCGCTCGCGGCGCTCCAGGAGGTGCTGCACGGCTGCACGGTGGCGACCAACGCGATCGTCGAGCACAAAGGCGCCAGGACCGCGCTGCTCACCACCCGGGGCTTCCGCGACGTCCTCGAGCTGCGCCGGATCCGCGTGCCGGGGCTCTACGATCCGCTCTACGAGAAGCCGCCGCCGCTCGTGCCGCGCCAGCTGCGCTTCGAGGTCGCGGAGCGGATCGGCCCCGACGGCGGCGTGATCACGCCGCTCGACGAGGACGACGTGGCGCGCGCGACCGAGCGCATCCGCCAACACGCCATCGAGGCGGTCGCGGTGTGCTTCCTTCATTCCTACGCCAATCCGGCGCACGAGCGGCGCACCGGCGAGCTGCTGCGGGATGCCCTGCCGGACCACTTCGTCTCGCTCTCGGTCGACGTGCTGCCGCAGAAGCGCGAGTACGAGCGCACCAGCACCACGGTCATCAACGCCTACGTCGGCCCGCCGGTGCGGCGCTACCTGCGCTCGATGCTGGAGCAGCTCGAGGCGGCCGGCGTGCGCGCCCGGCTGATGGTGATGCAGTCGAGCGGCGGCATCCTGGATGCGCCCTCGGTCCTGGCCAAGCCCGCGCTGATCACCGAGTGCGGCCCGGCGGCCGGGGTGGTCGCGGCCGAGCACGTCGCGCGGCTTGCGGGCGTCCGCAACGTGATCACCCTCGACATGGGCGGCACCACCGCCAAGGCCTCGCTGATCGAGAAGGGGCAGGTCGCGTTCGCCGACGAGTACGAGGTCGGGGGCGGCATGTCGAGCCGCGCGACGCTCGCAGGTGGCGGCGGCTACGCGCTCAAGCTGCCGGTGATCGACATCTCCGAGGTCGGCGCGGGCGGCGGCAGCATCGCCTGGCTCGACAAGGCGGGCGCGCTCAAGATCGGCCCGCACAGCGCCGGCGCCCTGCCCGGCCCGGCCTGCTACGGCCAGGGCAACGAGGAGCCGACCGTGACCGACGCGAACGTCGTGCTGGGCTACCTCAATCCCTCGGCGCTCGCCGGCGGCGCCGTGCCGATCGAAGCCGGGCTCGCCCGCCGCGCGGTGCAGGAGCGGATCGCGGGGCCGCTCGGCCGCGACCTGCTCGCGAGCGCCTACGGCATCCACACCGTCGCCAACGCCAGCATGATGAAGGCGGTGCGCGCGGTCACCACCTACCGCGGCCGCGACCCGCGCGACTTCGCGCTGCTCGCCTTCGGCGGCAGCGGCGGCATGCACGCGGTCGACCTCGCGCGCACGCTCCAGGTCGGGCGCGTGATCCTGCCGCTCGGCGCGGGCGTGTTCAGCGCGCTCGGCCTCCTGTTCTCCAGGCTCGAGGCGAGCGAGACCGCGCCGTTCCTCCACCTCGCCCAGGACGCGCCGATCGCCGAGGCGGAACGGCTCTACCGGCGGCTGGCCGAGCGCATCGCGACGCTGGTCGGCGGCGCGCGCGACGCGATCACATGGTCGCGCCAGGCCGACTGCCGGTTCTTGGGCCAGGCGTTCGAGCTGGCCGTGCCGCTGCCCGAGCGCGCGCTCGACCGGGACGCCTTGGCCGAGCTGTGCCGGCACTTCGAGGAGGCCCACCTGACCCGCTACGGCCACGCCTTCTCGGGCGAGTTCCCGGTCGAGATCGTGAACCTCCGGCTGGTCGGGTCGCGCCCGCCGCAAGGGCTCGCAGAGCTCCGCTTCGCTCCCGAAATCCGCCCCGCCGCCCGAGGGCCGGCGCGACGCCTACTTCGGCGCCGCGATCGGCAGCGTCGCGGCGCCGGTCGTGACGCGCAGCCATCTGAGCGCGACGCCGCGCCGGGGCCCGCTGATCATCGAGGAGTACGAGGGCACGGCCGTGGTCCCGCCGGACTGCACGGCGCGCCTCGATGCAACCGGCAACGTGCTGATCGACCTCCCGAGCACGAGGTGAGCGATGCGCGGCGACCTCGACCCGTTCCAGCTCGAGATCATGCGCAACGCGTTCGACGCCATCGCCGACGACATGGCGCTCACCCTGATGCGCACCTCGCATTCGGGCATCGTGCGCGACTCGCTCGATTTCTCGACCGCGATCTGCGATCCCGAGGGTCAGACGCTCGCGCAGGGCGTGTGCACGCCGATGCAGCTCGGCAGCTTCTACGACGCCATGCGCAAGCTGATCACCCAGTACGCCGGCCGCATCTTCCCGGGCGACGTGTTCATCGCCAACGATCCCTATGCCGCCGCCGGCCAGCACTTGCCGGACATCTACATCGCGACCCCGATCTTCCACCGCGGAGAGATCGCGGGCTGGGCCACGACGGTCGCGCACCATTCGGACGTCGGCGGCATCGTCGCGGGCAGCAACGCGCTCGGCGCCGAGGAGATCTTCCAGGAGGGCCTGCGCCTGCCGTTCGTGAAATTCATCGAGCGGGGGGTCGCGAACCAGGCGCTCTGGGACGTGATCGCGCTCAACGTCCGCACCCCCGAGAAGGTGATCGGCGATCTGCAGGCGCAGCTCGCCGCCTGCCGCAGCGCCGAGCGCGAGATGACCGAGCTGTTCGCGCGCTACGGCGTCGAGATGGTGCTGGCGGCCGGCCAGCAGCTGCAGGACTACGCCGAGGCGCTGACCCGCGCCGAGATCGCCGAGTTCCCCGACGGCGTCTACCGCTTCACCGACCACATCGACGGCCTGGGCGAGGATCCGCAGCCGGTGGTCCTAAAGGTCCAGGTCACCATCGCCGGCGACCGCATCGCCACCGACTGGACCGGCTCCTCGCCGCAGGTGGCGGGCGGCATCAACCCGTCCTTCCCGTTCAGCAAGTCCTGCGTCTACACCGCGCTGCGCTCGGTCATGAGCTCCTCGATCCCGCACTGCGAGGGGTTCACCCGGCCGATCAGCGTCACCGCACCCCTGGGCTCGATCCTCAATCCGCGCTTCCCCGGCCCGTGCGGCGCCCGCGGCATCACCGGCTATCGGATGATCGACTGCATGTTCGGCGCGCTCGCGCAGGCGCTGCCCGATCGCGTCACCGCCGACGGCAGCGGCGGCTCGACGCTCCCGACCATCGCCGGCTACCGGGACGGCAAGGCGTTCGTGTTCTGTGAGACCTTCATGGGCACCTGGGGCGCCACCTCGGCGCACGACGGCCAGGAGGGCGTGCCCCACATGGGCGCCAACCAGTCCAACGTCTCGATCGAGATGATCGAGAGCGACTATCCGATCCGCATCCGCGCCTACGGCATGGTGCCGGACACCGGCGGGCCGGGGCGCCACCGCGGCGGCCTGGCGCTGACCCGCGAGTACGAGATCCTGGCCGAGCGCGCGATCCTGAACGTCCGTTCCGACAAGCGGAGATACCCGCCGCACGGCCTGTTTGGCGGCCGGGAAGGTTCGCCGTCGATGAACCTGCTCAACCCGGGCCGCGAGAGCCGGGTACTCCCGGTGCTGATGACCGAGGTCGCCCGCCTCGAGCGGGGCGACGTCTACCGGCACGTCATGTCGGGTGGCGGCGGCTTCGGCGATCCGCTCGAGCGCGAGCCCGAGCGCGTGCTGCAGGACGTGATCGAGGAGAAGATCTCGCCGGCGCATGCCGAAGAGGCCTATGGCGTCGTGATCACCCGCGGCCCGGGCGGCCTCACGCTCGACGCGACCGCGACTATGGCCCGCCGCAGCGCGTGGCGCGCCGCGGCCGGGGGGTGAACCCCGCAAGCGGTCGGCCACGCTCGCCCGCGCTGCGGGGCGGGAAGCCTTGGCGCCGGCGATCCGCAACGCTACGCTGAGGCCATGCCGGCGCTCGCGAGGGGTCCCCGCGGTCTGAGAGTGCTCGCGGTGATCGGCTCGGGTCACGCGCTTAGCCACTTCTATCTCCTGGCGCTGCCGCCCCTGTTCCCGCTGATCAAGGCCGAGTTCGGGGTCAGCTACGCCGAGCTCGGCCTGCTGCTGACGCTGTTCAATAGCGCGACCGGCGCCGCCCAGATCCCGGCCGGCTTCCTGACCGATCGGGTCGGCGCGCGCACGCTGCTGCTGGTCGGGCTGGCGCTCATGGCAGCCGCGATCGGGCTGCTCGGCTTCAGCGCGAGCTACGCGATGATGCTCCTGCTGGTGGTGGTCGCCGGCATCGGCAACAGCGTGGTCCATCCGACCGACTACGTCATCATGTCCGGCTCGATCGCGCCCCACTGGCTGGCGCGCGCCTTCGGCATCCATACCTTCGCCGGCCACGTCGGCTTCACCCTCGCGCCGATCGTGATGGTGGGCCTCGCCGCGCTCGCCGGCTGGCGCGGCGCGCTGATGGCGGCGGGCCTGCTCGCGCTGCCGGTGCTGCTCGGCCTCGTCCTGTTCGGACGCGACCTCGAGGGCGCCGCCCGCCCGCGCGTACGGCAGGATGCCGGCGCGGCGCTGCCAAGGTCGGCGGACAGCCGCCGGCTGTTCCTGTCGGCGCCGATCCTCTTGCTGCTCCTGTTCTACATGCTGATGGCGATGGTCACCTCGGGCGTGCAGAGCTTCTCGGTCACCGCCCTGGTCACGGTCCAGGGGATCGACCTTGGCGCCGCCAACAGCGTGCTCACCGCATTCCTGATCACGAGCTCCGCCGGAATCCTGCTCGGCGGCCTGCTCGCCGACCGCACCCGGCGCTACGTGCTGCTCAGCGCGCTTGCCTTCGGCGGCGCGGGCCTGATGCTGCTCCTGCCTGGCATGATCGCGCTGCCGGCGCTCGCGCTGACCCTGCTGTTCGGCCTCGCCGGGCTGCTCCAGGGCAGCGTGCGTCCCGCGCGCGACATGATGGTGCGCGCGGTGACGCCCCCCGGTGCGACCGGCCGGGTGTTCGCCTTCGTCATGACCGGCCTCAACGTCGGCGCGGCGATCACGCCGCTCTTGTTCGGCCTGATCCTCGACCTCGGCGAGCCGCGCCTGGTGTTCTGGCTGCTCGCAGGGTTCTTCGCCTTGGCGATCCTCGTCATCCTGCTGGTGCAGCAGGTCTCCGCGCGCACCCCGGCGCTCGCCGCCGGCTCGGGCGAGGTCGCGGCGGAATAGAGCCTGCCATCGCGGCTCCGTTCGCGCATCCCCGCGACGGGCCGATGCCGGGGGGCTCAGGCGCGCAGCGCGGGCGGCACGAAGGGCGCGAGGTCGGCGTGCTCCTCGATCGTGCCGAGATCGTCGTGCCAGGGCTCGCCGAGCCAGATCGGCCGCGCGCGCGCGCCGGGCGGCACCAGCCAGCGGTTCGGCCCCCAGACGTTGCTCTGCTTCACCTCCTGCTCGCTCGGCGGGGCGTTGACGTCGAGCACCAGCGCGACGGGCGCGCCCAGCAGGATGAAGGTGTTGCCGGCGATCCGGTTGCGCATGCCGTCGAACGGGCCGGTGTAGAAGCCCCACTGCTGCGGCGGATCGCTGTCGGCGTCGCGAGTGTGGTGGGCGACCGACAGCGCGCAGCCGCGATCGGCGACGATCGTGCAGCCCTCGACCACGCAGTCGTGCGAGTTCTGCAGCATGAGATCGGCCGACCACACGCCCGGCTCGCGATGGCCGCTGGTGTTGTTGAAGCCGATCAGGCAATTGCGGAACCGCCCTTCGGCGCTCGCCTCGTAGGCGATGCCCTCGTTGCTGTTGTGGTGGATCACGCAGCCGTCGACCTCGGCGGCGAGACAGTCCCAGTCGAACCAGATCGCGCGCCCGTGGTTGTGATGGATGTGACAGCCGATCAGCTTGGCGCCGCGCATCACCGGCATCGGCCCGGGAAGATGGCCGCCGACGTTCTTATAGCCGCCGCTCTCCCAGTGCGAGCCGTACCGGCGCTGGTTGTTGCGCGCGATCTCGGCGCCCTCGACCACGGCCTGAGCGGCGCGTCCGCCGAGCCCGATGTGGCCGTTGTCGACGTAGCGGCCGCGCAGGATGTGCATGCCCGGATTCATCGAAACGCCGCGCCCGCCGATCCGCTGCACGGTGAGGTCGATCAGCCGCCAGTTGCGCCCGTCGGGCACGTCGAGCGCCGCGATCTGCTTCGCCCGATGCTGGCTGTCCGGCGGGTCCATCGTGTCGTAGTCCTGGACCGTGAGGCCGCTCAGCTCGACGTCCGCCGCCCGGCCGTGGAAGGCGCGCAGGCGCCGGCCGCCGCCGTCAAGCACCACGCCCTCGCCTGCGGCCGCGAAGCTCTGGCCGTCCCGCGGCGCCACGCTCCAGCCGCGGTAGGTCCCCGGCGCCAGGATCAGGCGCGCCCCGGGCGGCGCCGCCGCGGCCAGCGCGTTGAAGTCGAGGCCCGGGTCGAGCCGGACCTCGGCGCGGGAGCGCTGCCCCCGCGGCTGCTCCTGCGCGCAGCCGGGCACCGCCGGCGCCGCCAGGATTGCCGCTGTCGCGGCGAGGATCAGGTCACGCCTGAGCATCGGGGGCGCTCTCCTTCCGACTGGAGCGTCGCAACACGGCGACCGCCGGTCACACGCGGCTCGCCTCGGCGTCGGCCGGCCGCCCGCCGGCCGTCTGCTGCGCGAGACGACGGCTCACGTCGCCATACACGCGAGCCGCCGGCTCCGGCTAATGAAACTGGCGCGCCCGGGCGCGCGCGCCCAGCCCCAGCTCATGGCAGAGCGCCGGAGAACGGCTCAGCTCCTCGATCCGCGTCCGCGAGCCCGGCCACGCAGGCCGCCTCGCTGCGCCCGGCCGTGGCCACCACCCGGCCGCAGGTCGGATCGACGACCGCGCCCGGACCGCCGAGATCGAAGCAGACCACCGGCGAGCCCTCGGCCAGCGCCTCCAGCACCGCATTGCCGCTCGAGTCGTGCAGGCTCGGAAACAGCAGCGCGTCATGGGCGCGGTGGAGGTCGGCGATGCGGTCGTGCGGCACCCAGCCCGACCAGGTCACCACCGCCTCGAGGTGTGCTCCGGCCAGACCCGGCTGATCAACGACGACGGCTCGCCCGTGTTGCTCAACCCCGTGCGCGTCTGGAGCGGCGTCGGCGCGCGGCGCCAGGACTGGCTGTCGCTGCGGCTGCAGAGGGTCATTCCCGGCTACCTGCACGTCGTCCGGCAGGCGCCGTTTCGGATGCACCAGAAGTGGCTCTGCTACGGCGCGATCGCCTACCGGCTGGTCGCGCCGCAGACCTGGATCAAGCAGTTCCTGCCGGGCCGCTACACCGAGACCTGAGCGCCCGCAGACCCTTCGCCTCCGGCGGCAGCTGGGCGCGGCCCTAAGCTCGACGGCCGTCCGGCGCCGAGCCCCGGGCGGCATCGGCGGCGAAGATCTCGACCTTGGCTCGCTGCAGCTCGCAAAGGGTCGCCGCCATCGCCGCTCCCCAGACCAGATGGGACGCGATCATCAGACCATTGCGCCGCCCCGGGTGCCGCGTCGCGGGTTCGAGAATGCGGAGCCCCGGAATCCAGCCGAGATAGCTCGCTCCCCAGACCAGGACGCCGTAGAGGGCTCCCACGCCCGCGCTCTCCGACGGACGCGCCACGGCGTACATAGCGCCGGTGGCGGCGCCGTAGGCGAAGTGGGCCGCCATCGTCAGGCTCTGCCGCTGGTCCTCGGCGATCCTGCGCTCCGCCGGCTCCGGCAGCACCTCCTGGATGATCTCGCGCGGCGGCAGCGGGTAGCGTTCGCGCGCCGGCAGACGCCGATGCAGGGCGCGCATGGCCGCGGTCATGGCGGCCGTGCCGACCAGTCCCGCAAGAGCGCCGAGCAGCAGCTCGCCCGCAACGCCGGGCTGACGATTGCGCCTCCGCCGCCGCTTTCGAGAGGATACCTCAGCCGGCGCGGCCCGTACTGTCCCTGGGGCTCATGGTGCGGCTCCGCCATCCAACGCTCTCCGGCCGGGGTGCGGAGGTACTCAACGGGTGGGAAGTTCGCCGGTTCCGCGTGCTGCTCCGGCGATCGGGCGTGGGGCATACCAGGCCCATCCACAGATCCTTGCTCAGACTTGTCCCGAGACCGGTGGATAAATGTGACGCTCGGATGACGATCGCGGTCGCGCCCGGACCGCCGGGCGGCCCGGAGGTTGAGCGATGAACACGGCGCTCGGTCCGTCGGCGACGTAGTTCCGGGTCATCAGGTTCGCGGCCTTTCCGGAGAGCCGGACGCTCCGGACCTGCCATTTCCCGGCGCAGTCGCGCCGGTGCGGCTCGGCGAAGAACACCCGCCGACCCAACACCGTGCAGGGCACGCCGCACAGCTCGTTGATCCGACGCAGCGCCCGCCCGGCTGATGGCGCCCGCACCAGACCCAGGACCTCACCGTCCGGGGCCGATACCTCGTAGACGTGTGTTGCTGGCCTCCCCATGCAACTCAAGATGCCCCCGATAGCCGATCTCGTCCAGGCTGGAGAGTTTGCTTGCTCTCTCGCGGGGCCAGAAACCGCAACAGCGGCGCGCCAACCGGACCAACCCGAGCGCGTTCGGGGGCCGCCGGTCTCGCCTCGGAGCCGGCGCGGATCACGACCTCCGCCGCCTCAGGTCGCGCAGGATCTCGCGCGCCGCGTTGTGTCCCGGAAGGCCGCTGACCCCGCCGCCCGGATGGGCCGAGGAGCCGCACTGGTAGAGGCTGCGGATCGGGGTGCGGTAGTCGGCGTAGCCCGGGGCCGGCCGCTGGAAGAACAGCTGATCGAGCGCCAGCTCGCCGTGGAAGATGTGGCCGTTGGGGAGGTTGAGGATGCGCTCGATGTCCGGTGGCGCCAGCACCTGCATGTCGATGATCTGGCTCGAGAAGCCGGGCGCGAAGCGATCCACGGTCGCGAGCACGGTGCGCGCAAAGTCATCGCGCTCCTGCTCCCAGGTGCCGTTCTTGAGCTCATAGGGGGCGTGGCCGCCGAACAGGTGCACGACGTGCTTGCCCGCGGGCGCGATCGTGTCGTCGACCGTGGTCGGCACCACGGGCGTGACGAACGGCTGGCTCGAGTACCAGCCGTGCTTGGCGTCGTCGTAGGCGCGCTCGAGGTAGTCGATGTCCGGCCCGATATGCACGTAGGCGGGGTAGTCGAAGCCCGCTCTGGCCTTGTCGAACGCGCTGTAGCGCGGCGGCGCCTCGCAGGCCGCGTTGATCTTGAACGCGGTCGAGAAGGTGCGGAAGCTGCGGATCTCGTCGAGGAAGTCGGACGGCAGTGCCTCCGCCGGCAGCAGCTGCTCGAACAGCACCTTGCAGCTGGCGTTGCAGGCGACGGCCCGGGCCCGGATCTCCTCGCCGGCCGTGGTCACCACCCCGCTCGCCCGGCCGTCCTGCAGGAGCACGCGCGCGACCTCGGCGTCGGTGCGCGTCTCCAGGCCGTGGTGCCTGCCCGAGCGCGCGATCGCCTGGCTGATGCTGCCCATGCCGCCGCGCACGAAGCCCCACCCGCCGGCGCCTTCGTGCTCGCCCATCAGGTGGTGCATGATGACGTAGGCCGAGCCCGGCGACTTCGGCCCGGCGTAGGTCCCGATCGAGGCGTAGTAGGCGAAGACCGCCTTGATCACGTCGCTCTCGAACCAGCGCGCGAGGTAGTCGTACGCGCTCATGGTCATCAGGTCGACCACGCGATAGAAGCGCCGCCCGATCCTGCGGTATTTCCAGAGGAGCCGCGCGGTTTCCTTGAACGAGCGCCAGTCGCGCCGCACCGGGTCGATCGGGGTCTCGAGGAGCAGCTGGCGAACGATCGCCGCGGCCTCCTCGAGGTGGGCGGCGAAGGCCGGATAGGTCTCGGCGTCCTTCTTCGAGAACCGGGCAAACTCGCGGACCGTCTTCTGCGTGTCGTCCGAGAAGATGATCGAGTCGTGATCGTCCAGCGGACAGAAGAGATCGGTCGCCGGCAGGACCACGAGGCCATGCTCGCGCAGCGCCAGATCGCGGATGACCTTGGGGTGGAGGAGGCTCATGACATAGGAGAACACCGAGAAGGTGAAGCCCGGGACCACCTCCTCCGAGACCGCGGCCCCGCCCAGGACGTGGCGGCGCTCGAGCACCAGCGTGCGCAGCCCGGCCTTGGCCAGATAGGCGCCGCAGGTCAGCCCGTTGTGGCCGCCGCCGATGATGACCGCGTCGTAGAGGTGCGCCATCGCTGCGCCCCAGCCTCCCGCCGGCGCAAGCTGCACCGCGCCGCACCCCTTTTCAAGCTCGCTGGCGAGCGCGCTCGCCCGAGGAGCGCGTCGGGATCGCCGCGGTCGCGATGCGTCTTGAACGAAAGAGCTTCCACAGGACCGTTGCGCGTGAGCGTATGGCAGGCGTCAAGCATGCCAGATGAGACAGAGTCGGGAGGAATACATGCCCTTGGAGATTATCGGTCCCGGCTTCGGCCGCACCGGGACGAATTCGCTGAAGCTCGCGCTCGAGCATCTGGGCTTCGGGCCTTGCCATCACATGTTCGAGGTCCGCGACAACCCCGAGCTCCTGCCGGATTGGGAGGCGGCGGCGCGCGGCGAGCAGGTCGACTGGGACCGGGTCTTCGATGGGTACCGGTCGCAGGTCGACTGGCCCGGGGCGCGCTACTGGCGCGAGCTCGCGCGACATTTCCCCGACGCCAGGGTGATCTTGTCGGTGCGCGATCCGGACGCCTGGTTCGACAGCGTGCAGGCCACGATCGCGCCCTTCATCGCGGCGCGCGGCACGCATCCTTCGCCCCATGCGAACGCGATCGCCGAGATGGCCTATCAGGCGATCGTAGCCCAGATCTTCGATGACCGGATGTCGGATCGCGACCATGCGACTCGGGTGTTCCGGGAGCATGTCGCGGAGGTGCAGTCGGAGATTGCCGCCGAGCGCCTCCTCACGTTCGATCCGCGGGACGGCTGGCAGCCGCTCTGCGACTTCCTCGGGGTCGAGGTGCCGGACATTCCATTTCCCAGGACCAACTCGTCCAGGCAGTTCGTCGATGAGGAGTGGAAGCAAGGGCAGGCCCAGGGCCACGCGTAGCCAGAAGCTCGGAGAACTCTTCTGGACCTGGCTTGAGCACGAGGCTCAAGGCGAAGACAGGCGAGGTTCAGGCGGCGCCGGAGCGGGGCGTGGGGTGTGGGGGTAGCCGTCGACCGCGAGCAGGTAGCCTTGCAGGTAGCTCGCCGGCAGCACGATCGTGTCGGCGTGCCCGCCGCCGCGGCCGCAGTCCCAGCTGAGCTCGACTGCCATGCCTGCCCCGAGCGGGCTCGCCTGGCGCAGCGCACCGTCGTCGATCGCGACCTCGTAGAGGCGCTCGCTCCGGCAGCGCCAGGACTCGTCGCAGTCGCGGTAGACGCGCTCGACGAGCCTGGTCCTCTTGTCGCCGTCCTTGTCCCGGTAGCGCTTCTTGTAGGTGCGCACGTCGGTGTCGCAGTCCTCGCGCGGATAGCAGCTCGTCTGCCGGTCGACCAGCCCGAACGTGGTCTCCGCCGCCGGGCTGCCGTCCGAGGCGCCCGCCAGCCGGGCGCCCCGCAGCGCGCAGACCCGGGCCGCCGCGCCCGCGCGCGCCCACTCCAGAAAGCGCGCCTCGCTGCTGCCGGCCTCGGTCAGGCGGAGCTCGTGGGTGATAGCGCCGCTGTCGAGGTCCCTGCGCCCGGCGAGGCGATAGCTGCGGCGGGCGGCGATCGTGGGCGCGCTGTAGCGGACCTCGCCCGACCCCTCGCCCGCGTGCCGGACGTCGACCATCTCGGCGATCTCGAGCGGCGGCTTGTCGGCGTAGTAGTCGACGCCCCGGCAGCCGGCAGCGCCGAGCGCCAGCAGCAGGATCGGTCCGATCGCGCGCCTCATGTGCCTCCTCGTCTCCCGTCGGGCGCAGGCGTCGTGCAGCGGCCCTGCTAGTAACGGCAGCACGGGCGCAGAGTTTCCTCTTCCGAAGGTCGAGCAACGGCGCTCCGTGCCATGGCGCGGGAGGCGGCCCGACAGCAAGATCCGGAATGCACCGCTGCGCGAGCTTCCCGGGGCGCCGGGGGGCGGGGCGGGGCGGGGGGGGAGGCGCGGGCGCGCGGGCGGGGGCGGGGAGCAGGGGGGGCGCGCGGGGCCGGCGGGCGAGGGGAGCGCAGACGAGGGCCGCGCGCGACGGCGCCGGGGCGAGAGGGCGACGGCGAAGCGACGGCCGCCGCGGAGACGCAGCCGAGCGCGCCGGCGCGCGGGGCGGCGGCGACGCGGCGACAGGCCGCCGACGAGGACCAGCCGGCGGGCGGACGGACAGCGCGCACGCGCCGGCGACGGGCGCGGGGCGGCCGGAGCGCGCACGCGCGCGACGAGCGGACGGCGGCGACCAGCGCCGCCGGCGAGCGGCGACGCGCCGCACCGACCCGCCGGCGAACGCGCCGCAGCGGGAGACCGGGCGCCCCGAACCGCGCGGCAGCCGCGCGGGGCGCGCCAACGCCGGCCGCTGCGCGGCGCCGCCGCGATCGGCCTGAAGGTCGGCGCGGCCGACGGCCAGATGGCCAAGCCTTGCGCTCACCTCACCGACGACGCTCCGCCACCCGCGGACGCGGGAGATCGCCGCGGAGGCGGCGCTGCGGGCGACGCGTACGCACCAGCCTACCCGCCGAGACCCTCGACGACGTCGGGACGGGCGCGCCACAAGTCGCTCGCCGTCGTCGAACGGGCGCCGCGCCGAAGACCGTCGACCCCAGATCCGCCGATCTACCACGGCTGGCCGACCGGGTGCGCGGCCAGTGCGTCGCAGCTCGCACAGTCGAGGGCACAGCGCGCGCGGCGCCAGCTCTATGACGACGCGACCAGGCAGCGGCCGAGGCGGTCCGCACCAGCATCGTCGCAAGGCGCCGGCTCGGCCGCGCTCGCAAGCAGACCACGGCGCACCGCGGACGGTGCGGTGCACAGTAGAGCTGTCGCGATCTGGCACGCTCAGCAACAATGCTCAGGCGTCGGAGAGTTATCATGCGCGACCGCAGAGAAGGTTGATCTTCGGCTGGCGCGGAAGTAACGTCGTAGTGGATCTAAGGAGATCAAGGTGGGGGAGGCGGCTAGCCTGCGCGAACGATCAGCAGCGGAGGTGAGCCATGGCGGCAGTTGCCAAACACCGGTCCGACGAGCCGGCGACGCTCGCGAGCCGGATCGCGGGCCTCGACTGGCCAAAGCTCGAGGAGCAGCTCGACGAGCAGGGCTACGCGACCACGGGTCCCCTGCTGAGCGCCGGAGAATGCCGGGCCATCGCCGCGCTCTACGGCGAGGCGGCGCGCTTTCGCAGCCGCATCGTCATGCGCCGCCACGCGTTCGGCGAGGGCGAGTACCAGTACTTCGCACAGCCCCTGCCGGAGACCGTGGCCGGGCTGCGCGCGCTGGTCTATCCGCGCCTCGTGGCGCTCGCCAACCGCTGGCAGGAGGCGCTCGGGCTGGACCAGCGCTATCCCGCAGCGCTCGACGCCTATCTCGCGGCCTGCCATCGCGCCGGCCAGACGCGGCCGACGCCGCTCCTGCTCAAGTACGGCCCGGGCGACTACAACCGTCTCCACCAGGACCTCTACGGCGCGCTCAATTTCCCGCTCCAGATGGCGGTCCTCCTGAGCGCGCCGGGACGCGACTTCGAAGGCGGCGAGTTCGTGCTGGCCGAGCAGCGCCCGCGCACCCAGCTGCGCGCCGAGGTCGCGCCGCTCGGCCAGGGCGAGGCGGTGATCTTCGCGGTCAATTTCCGTCCGGGGCGCGGCAGCCGCGGCTTCTACCGCCTGTCGATGCGCCACGGCGTCAGCCGGGTCCGCGCCGGCGAGCGCTACACCCTCGGCATCATCTTTCACGACGCGGCGTAGCGGGGGCGCCGCCCGCGCCGTCAGGCGAGCCGCACCGCCTGGGCCTGCGCCTTGACGGCGAGCTCGCAGACCTTGAAGCAGTGCGCCTGCGGCATCGCGGTCTCGGTGCGCTCGAACACGTCGGCGATCAGGCGCTCGTAGTAGGGCAAGGGCGCGTCCCGGCAGTCGACGTGGCGGGTCGCCTCGCGGTCGACCAGGAACAGGTGATCGGTGCCGTCGCGGCCGGCGATGTCGACGTACTTCCGGAGCTCGATGTAGCCCTCGGTGCCGAGGATCGTGCAGCGTCCGTCGCCCCAGGTGGGCAGCCCGTCCGGGGTGTACCAGTCGACCCGGATGTAGCCGCTCGCGCGATCGCTGCGCAGCAGGATCTCGCCAAAGTCCTCGAATCCGGGTTCTCGGGGTTGGCGTAGTTGGCAACCGCGCTGGCGACGATCGCGGCGTCGTCCGAGCCGGTGAAGACCAGGAACTGGTCGACCTGGTGGGAGGCGATGTCGGCGAGGATGCCGCCGCCCTGGGCCCGCTCGAAGAACCAGGGCGGGCGCAGATGGCGGTTGAGACGGTGCGGCCCGAAGCCCACGGTCTGCACCACGCGGCCGAGCGCGCCCGCCCGCACCAGCTCCTGCGCCCGGGTCATCGCCCGCACCTCGAAGCGCTCGGAGAAGTTGACCGACCAGATCTGCCCGGTCTCCTGCTGGACCGCGCGGACGGCGTCCAGCTGCTCGGCCGTGATCACGCCCGGCTTGTCGACCATCACGTCCTTGCCGTGGCGCATCGCCTGGATCGCGATCGCCGCGCGCTCGCCCGGGATCCCGGCGCAGACGATCAGCTGGACTTGGGCGTCCTCGAGCAGCACGCGCGGGTCGGCAACCCGCGTAAGGTCGGGGAAGCGCTCGACGAAGCCCTCGAGCGGCACCGCCTCATCGCGCGCGTGGTAGCCCGCGCAGCGCGCGCCGAGATCGAGCAGGCGGCCGACCTGATGGTAGATGTGCCGATGATCGAGGCCGATCGCGGCGAAGATGAGCGGCGGGTGGTCGGCCATGGCAGGCTCCGGATCAGGCCTCGGCGAGGGTCACGGCGCGCCCCTCCTGCGAGGAGCGCAGGACCGCGTCGATGAAGCGGTGCACCCGCAGCGCCTCGCGGCCGGAGGCCTGCGGGTCGCGGCCCTCATCGAGCGCGTCGAGGAAGTCGGCGAGCAGGGCGCGATGGGCGTCGTGCGGAAAGGCCATCGGATCCGCCCCGGCGCCGGTCGCCTGCTCCTCGCCGACCCGCTCCACGCGGCCATCGCGATGGTGGACCGCGAGGCTGCCGGCGAACAGCACCGCGGTCGCCCTGGTCCCGATCAGCTCGATCCGCTCCGGGAAGCCCGGGTAGGCGGCGGTGGTCGCGAGCAGCGCGCCGAGCGCGCCGTTGGCAAAGCGCAGCCCGGCGCCGGCGAAGTCCTCGGTCTCCATGCGATGAGATGCTGGTGGTGCCACAGATCGCCGCGACCTCGGCGACCGGTCCGGTGAGGCTCGAGCAGCAGGTCGAGGGTGTGGATCGCCTGGGTGATCAGGACGCCGCCGCCGTCGCGCGCGAGCGTGCCGCGGCCGGGCTCGTCGTAGTAGGTCTGGGGTCGCCACCAGGGGCAGATGACGTTGACCGCGGCGAGCTCGCCGAGGACGCCTTGCTCGAGGCGTGCCCGGAGCGCCAGCGAGGCTTCGCGGAAGCGGTGCTGGAACACGACGCCGAGCCTGATGCCGGCCCTCTCGGCGGCCGCCACCAGCGCCTCGGCCCGCTCGGTCGAGCGCTCGAGCGGCTTCTCCAGCAGGATGTGCTTGCCGGCGGCGGCGAAGCGCTCGACCAGCTCGAGGTGGGTGTTGGGCGGGGTCAGGATCATCACCGCGCTGACCGACGGGTCGCGCTCGATCGGGCCGAGATCGTCGGCCAGCGGGAAGGCGAAGCGCTCGGCGAACGCCTGCCGGCGCACGGCACTGCGGCTGAAGGCGTAGGCGACCTCGACCCGGTCGTGCAGGTCGGCCAGACTCCTGGCGTGGGGCGTCACCGCCATGCCGAGGCCGATGATGGCGAGGCGTCGTCTCTGCGGCATGTTCGACCGTCCTCCTGGCTCCGCAGCACCGGTCCTACACCGCTTGCGCCGGCGGCGCCACGGGGCCTGGGCGAGCAGGCGGAGAACGGCGGGTGGTCTCGCGACGCGCCGGGCAGGAGCTCGGCTATCGGCCGGCCCCGCTCCGCGCCATGATCGCAGATTCTTAGCGATGCCGGCGAACCGAGCGGCCGCTGGAGCCTTCTTGAGCTGAGCGCTGCGTGCTCGGAGGCAGGCACGCCTGGCGGAGTTCCGCCGGACCGCGTCGTGGCCGCGCCGATCGAGGAGTTGCCATCCTGCCGCATCCGCCCTGCCGTCCCCACGATCCGAAGCCAGCCGGTCGGCGCCGGGCTCGCCCTGCATGAGCATGCTGACCGGGCTGCGCGCGATCGCGCAGACCCTCGCGCACCCGAGCTTCGGCACCTACGTCGCCGGCAACAGCGTCTCGCTGATCGGTACCTGGATGCAGCGGATCGGCGTCGGCTGGCTCGCCTGGGAGCTCAGCCAGTCGGGCGCGGTGCTGGGCCTCGTCGCCTTCGCCGACCTGTTCCCGACCGTGGTGATCGGCCCCTTCGGCGGCGCGCTCGCCGACCGCGTCGATCGCCTGCGGGTGATCAAGGTCGCGCAGCTGCTGATCATGGCGCAGTCCCTCGTTCTGTTCGCGCTGACCGCGAGCGGGCTGATCACGGTGCCGCTGCTGCTCGCGCTGGTGCTGTTCAGCGGCGTGGTGATCGGCTTCAACCAGCCGGCGCGGCTGGCGCTCGTGCCGAGCCTGGTGCCGCGCCGCGACCTCGCGACCGCGGTCGCGATCAACAGCATCGTGTTCAACTCGGCGCGCTTCATCGGCCCCGCGCTCGCCGGCGTCGTCATCGTCGGGCTCGGCATCGCCGCGGTGTTCCTGATCAACGCGCTCTCCTTCCTGGCCTTCCTGTTCGCGCTCTGGCGCCTGCGCCTGGCGCCGGTGGGCCTCGCCGGCCGAGGCCGGCTCGGTGCTCGGCGCGGTCGCCGAGGGCCTGCGCTACACCATCGCGCACCGCGGCATCGGGCCGATCCTCTTGCTGCAGGCGGTGCTCGCGGTGAGCGCCCGGCCGTTCTTCGAGCTGCTGCCGGGCTTCGCCGCCGACGTCTTCGGGCGCGGCGCGCCCGGGCTCGCGATGCTGAGCGCGAGCGTCGGCATCGGCGCGGTCGCCGGCGGCTTCTGGCTGGCGCAGCCGGGCAGCCAGGCGCGCCTCACGCGGGTGGTGCTGATCAGCTCGCTGCTGATCGCGCTGTCGACCCTCGGCTTCGCGCTCAGCGACGGGTTCACGGCCGCGATCGCCTGCGTCGCGATCGCGGGCTTCGCCATGGTCGCCGCGGGCACCGGCACCCAGACCCTGCTCCAGACCGCGGTCGACGAGGGCATGCGCGGCCGGGTCTTGAGCCTGTTCGGCCTGATCTTCCGCGGCGGCCCGGCGCTCGGCGCGCTGCTGATGGGCGCGGCCTCGGAGCTGGTGGGGCTGCAGGCGCCGCTCGCCGCCGGCGCGTTGCTCGGGCTGATCGCCTGCGGGCTGCTGCTGCGCCGGCGCGACGCGATCGCGCGCGCGCTCGCCGGCTGATCCCCAGGCGAGGCCGCCCTGAGCTCAGGCGGCCTCAGGGGAGGGGTGATGCTCGAGCTGCGGCGGCCGCATGAACAGGACCGCGACCGCGCACAAGACCGGCAGCACCGAGAGCAGCAGCAGGGCGCCCTGGTAGCTGCCGAACAGATCGTAGGCGGCGCCGAGCGGGATCGGCCCGATCGAGGCGCCGACCACGCGCGATCGTCTGCGCGCTGCCCTGGATGCTGCCGAGGAAGCGGCGCCCGAAGTAGTGCGGCCAGAGGTAGGAGATATGCGTGTGCATGGCCGCGTTGTTGATGCCGAACACGATGGCGTAGACGACCGCGGTCGGCACGTCCCGGACCAGCACCAGCGCGAGCATCGCCGCGGTCATGGTCAGGAGCGCCACGGCGAACATCGGCTTGGTCGGGAAACGGTCGAGCATGCGGCCGAAGACCGGCATCGCCAGCACCATGCTGAGCGCCGCGATCGAGAACAGCCAGGACGCCACCTGCGGGCTGATGCCGCGGTTGCCGTAGATCGCGACCTGATGGAAGAAGAGCCCCGTCACCAGCATCGAGAAGGTGGCGAAGGACAGCGCGATGATCCAGAACGCGGGCGTGCGCAGCGCCTGGCTGACCGTGAGCCCGACGTCGGCGGCCTGGGCGGCCCGCGCGCCCGGACCGGTCGCCGCCCGAGGGTCCGCGGCGCCGCCGTCCGGCGCCAGCCCGAGGTCCTCGGGCTTGTTCTGGATCAGGAGCGCGATCGGCGGCAGCACGAGCGCCCAGGTGATCAGGCCGAGCCACAGCCAGGCCTCGCGCCAGCCCACCTCATCGATCAGCCACTGGGCGAGCGGCGGGTGGACCGCGATGCTGGCCGAGAAGCCGAGCGCCATCAGGCTGAGCGCGAAGCCGCGCTTCCTGCTGAACCACTGCGCCACCAGGTTGGCGCTGGTCAGCATCAGCGAGCCCTGGCCGAGGAAGCGCAGCGCGGCGAAGGCGAGCGCCAGGGTCAGGGTCCCGGTGA
The DNA here is from genome assembly GCA_963753275.1 of uncultured Alphaproteobacteria bacterium. Lineage (GTDB taxonomy): Bacteria > Pseudomonadota > Alphaproteobacteria > Geminicoccales > Geminicoccaceae > DATAOG01. Next base: position 114,332 of record CAVWCE010000059.1, read on the forward strand.
CCTGGCCGAAGGCGATCGCCGCGGCGCCGAACAGCGTCGCGACCACGAGCACCACCCGGCGCACGCCGAAGCGGTCGACCAGCCGGCCGACGTAGGGCAGGCCGAAGGCGGCGACGAGCGTCGCGAGCGCGTAGGCCGAGGAGACCGAGGTGCGCGAGATGCCGAGGTCCTGGCTGATCGGCGTGATGAACACGCTGAAGAGATGCGACTGGCCAGGCCCGCTCGCGAACATGAGCGTCGCGGCCACCGCCAGCATGACCCAGCCGTAGAACACGCGCTGATTGACCTGCAGCGCCAGGCTGTCGCGTTGCTGCGCGAGGGGCATCGCGGCGGGACCTTCACGGCGGCCCGAGGCCGATCCGGGCCTCGCCGATGGCGGCTGATGTAGCGCGCCCCCCGCCGCAAGGCGAGCCGTTCGGTAGCGCCAGCCGTTGCGAACACATCAGCCGTCATGCTCGACGGCGGGCGCCCGGCCATGGCACGATGGACCCGATGACGGACTTTGGCTCGGCACAGATCTCTGATCACGCCCGCTCCGCCATGGCGCGCCGTCTGATCTCCGAAGCGCAAGTGCGCGCCGTGCTACGGCAACCCGAGTCGGTAGTTGCCGGCAATCGGCCGGAACGCAAGGTTGCTCAGGGCCGGGTGACGTTGAGCGATCCGCCGACCAGGGCGCTCTTGCGCGCGGTGGTCGATCTGAGCCAGGACCCGCCCGAGGTGGTCACAGTTTACGCGACCACGCAGTTCAGGCGCTACGGAGCCAAGAGATGAAGATCATCTACGACGCCGCGACCGATACGCTCACCATCCTGTTGCGCGACGCGCCGGCCTGCGTGAGCGAGGAGGAGAAGTCGGGGGTGATCCTCGATTACGACGCCGACGATCGCCTGATCGCGCTCGAGGTCCTCGACGCCTCGACCCGGGTCGACGGGGTCGACACCGTCCAGCTCCAGGTAACCGCGCCGCCCGACGCGAAACGGCAATCGGCGGCAGAATGATGCGCGAGCTCTACCGACTACGCTACTCAGGCGCCGCCAGTCTCGGCTCGACGCCTGGTGTAGTCATGGCGCAAATTCCTACGCCTTCGAGCCATGGCTCAGCTGTGGATCGGGCAGCCCCGCCTTGATCAGGCCTTCCATGACCTGCTCGATGACTTGCTCGGGAAAGATGTAGTTGCCGAGGTAGTGGCGTGGACGCGTCGCCAGGTCGGGGTTCTGGCGCAGCGCCTCGGCAAGCTGAGCCCGCGCTTCCGCAATCCGCTCCATCTGGGCGTAGATAGCGGCGTACATCAGCGGGGTCCGGAAGAAGTCGGGCAGGTCGAGCTTCCGCGCTTCGACGATCGCCAGCTCGTAGTCGCCTTTGCGGTAGTGCTCGATGACGAGAGGGTAATGCCACCAGCTGGGATAGTAGGGGCTGAGCTTGATTGCCGTCTCGACCAGCGCACGTCCCCGCTCCCACTGGTAGTAAGCGTCGTTCGGGTTGAGGCGAACGACTTTGTCCACAGCTGCGAGGTAATTCTCAGGGTCGCGGCGCTGGAAATAGGCGTACGCCATGGCCCACTGCGCGTGCTGGCTTGTCGGGTCGAGCGCAACCGCGCGCGCCGCGGCGTGTAGCGCCAGATCGAGCGGGTTATGCTTGGGATTGAACCCGAGCGCGTGCATCTCAGCGTAAATCTCCGATAGTGCCGCCCAGGCATCCGAATAGTAGGGACCGGCTTTTACCGTGCGCTCGAGGCAGTGAAGCGCCGCGTGGTGCGCTTCCGCGCTGATCACACGATTGTACTCGTGCAGGCGCAGCACGCATTCGTATGAGCTCAGGTCCTCAGTGCGTTTGCGTCGGGCCTCCTTGGACATCGTACGCGGGATGACACCCTGGACGTCAGCGACCGTCGTCGCCACGTCGGTCGCGATTTCGTCCTGATCCCGGGGACGTCGGCAGCGGTCAGCTCGCGATCGTAGGCCTCGCTCCAAAGGTGCCGACCGTTTGAAGCGTAGAGTAGCTGAATTGCGTCGACGAATCCGATCGTTGGCTCGCCGGATACTGCCTTCAACCACGTCGCGGCCAACCTCGCGTACATCGACTGACTGTCCCTTTTTTGCGAAGTTGAGTTGCGCGCGAGGATACCGAACGGCTGGAACTCGGCCCCAATTGGCGATACTTTGACATTGGCGCGCTCTCGCGGGCAGGTCGACCGGATCGCGCGTCCGCCGCCCCCGCCCGTCAGAGCGCGCTGCCGCCGCCGCCTGGGCGGTAGGGCGGTGGGGTGAGCAGCATCGCCGAGACGTCCTGCGGCAGGTTGCCCTCCGGGTGGGCCCGGGTCGGCATGCCAGTGACGAACGGCAGGTACTGCTGGCGCGCGACCTCGAAGACCCGGCGCAGCTCGGCCACGGGGTGGCGGTGCTCGTCGACCCGGAGGTCGAGATAGGGGTACTCCTCCTGCCATGCCACCTTGACCGCCGCCGACTGGCGGCCGCGCTTGTCGCCGCCCGCCGCCTGCCCGGCCTCGAGCGCGACCAGGAGGCGCTCCGGCAGGTCGAGCGCCGCGGCCCGCTCGAACGCCGCGGCCATCGCCCGGATCGTCGGCTCGCCGACCAGCATGTTGCCCTGGACCGCGTAGTCCGGCCCGGTCACGTGGCCGAACCAGGGCGTGCAGTCCGGGCCGCTCCAGGCGGCGCTGTCGCCGTCCTTGTCGACCAGCCCGAGCTGGCGGACGGCGCGCCCGGGATCGCCCGCGATCAGCTTATCGAGCGCCGCCTGCGCGCGCATGCCCGTCGGCGAGGAGCGCGATGCCGTCGATGCCGAGATAGGGGTTGACCCAGGACTGGGTCGCGACCGCGCCGGCGCCGGCGCGCACGAACGGGCAGATCCCGCCGACGCCCGGCACCGCGGTCGAGACCGCGACGCCGAGCATGCCGGTGCGCGCGCAGCGCGCCGCGATCGAGAAGGTATTGAGCTCCAGCATCGCCGGTTCCCTGCAAGCGGCTGATCGACACGCGCGCGGCGCCGTCGCCAGGCCGCGCGGCATCACCGCCCATTCTGATCCGGTCGCCCGGCGCTCGCAACGCGGCATCTCGCTCGTCGGGTGACCAGGCGGGAACCGGGCATCGCTCTCCGCGTTGTCCTTCACGACCCAAGGGGCGCCACGGCCCCGCGCCGCGGCCGCCCGCAGATCACCGAAGGGAGAGGCTCGCCATGAGGTTCTTGCTCGGATCCACCGCCCTGGTCCTGTCGCTTGGCCTGGGCGTTCACCTGACCAACCCGGCGGTCGCGCAGCAGATCCAGTTCGCCTGCGACGCCAACGACGACGATGTCGTCGATGCGGCCGAATTGCGCCTGTGCACCGACGCCGAGTTCGACGAGATCGCGCCCGGCGAGACCGCGCTGACCGAGGAGCGGCTGCTCGCCGCGATGCAGGGCCGGCAGGGCGCCGTGCCGAGCTTCGGCGAGATCGACGAGGACGGCGACGGCCAGATCTCGCGCGAGGAGTGGGGCGCCTTCAACGACGAGCGCTTCGGCGCCGCGGCCGCGGCACAGGGCGGCACGATGAGCTCCGAGAACTACGGCAAGTGGCGCGCGCAGGGCACGAGCCAGTAGCGCAGACCGCTTACGCCGCCTTCGGCGAGGAGGGCATGCGACCCTAGCGGCGCGCTGCCCGCTACGCCCGCCTTCGGGTGGCGTGCCATAAGGCCGCGAGCGCTGCATGCCGCAGGCGGGCGCTCGCGGTCACGGCGCGCCGAGCGCTGCGTTCGCTCCGTGAAGGCGGTGCGCCGGGGCTCTCGGGTCGCGCGGTCGCGCGATCAAGCGTGACCGTCAGTTCCGCCGGTCGAGCGCGACGGGGCGCTCAGGGGAATCGACCTGGCGGTCCTTCCGCGGAGCCGGGCGGTCCCATGGCGGGGGCGACCGTTGCGGGGAAAAGCGCCGGCAGGGCCGGACCGGTCCCTGGCCAAACGCGCCCGCAGGGGATGGCGTGATCAGCGCGCTTCGCCGCGGCCCCGGCGCAGGCGGCAGCCTGCGGAGCGATGCCTACGCTGGCCGCCGCGGACCCGAGCTCGTCGAGAACGATCTGCTCGCGCACGCCCTCGGCGATCGGCGCCGGGCCGCGCGAGCTGGCCCAGACCTCCGGCATCTGCGGCAGCACCAGGCGGCCGTTGGCCGCGGCCTCGCTGACCTCGTCGCGCCGATCCTCCTTGATCGCCAGCGCCGCCTCGGCGGCGTAGCGGACCTCCCGCTCGGCCGTCGGCTGGAAAGCCACCGACGAGCGCGGTGCCATCTGAAGGCAGCCCCCGAGCAGAGCCGGCGCGGCCAGCAGAACGACGATACCCGCGAGCGACCTGCCCATGCGGTGCGACCCCTTGTCTTGCCGACCGACCTCTCGCCGGCAAGTCATGAGCGGGTAGGGTTAAGAATTCATTGAGATCTGGCCAGGTAGAACGTACCCGACGAACCGGCGTTGACGCGTGCCTGCGGTCCCGGCGGACCGCGAGGCGGGCAGCCGGCGGCGCGACGCTGGAGGGGACGGCCATGCCAGCCGAGGACGGGCTGATCTGCGCCTATCTGCTGGACGGACAGGGCGGCGGGCAGGAGATCGGCTGGCCCGCGATCCGCGCCTGGCGCCCGGAGCAGGGGCTGCTCTGGGTCCACCTCGACCGGGTCGGCGGCGCGACCCTGCGCTGGCTGAACGAGGACAGCGGCCTCGACCCGCTGATGCGGGATGCGCTGCTGACCGAGGAGGTGCGGCCGCGCGAGCTCGCGGTGGACGACGCCCTGCTGGTCATCCTGCGCGGGGTCAACCTGAACCCCGGCGCCGATCCCGAGGACATGGTGGGGGTCCGTCTCTGGCTCGAGCCCGACCGCATCGTGAGCCTGCGCCACCGCCGGCTGATGGCGGTCAGCGAGCTGCGCGCGGCGCTCGCCGCAGGGCGCGGCCCGCGCGGACCCGGCCAGTTCCTCGCCATGCTGAGCGCCGGCCTGATCGCGCGCGTGGGCCCGGTCGTCGACGAGCTGGTCGATCGCGCCGATCGCCTCGAGGACGTGGTGCTGACGGCGGAGAGCGGCGCCATGCGCGGCGACCTCGGCGCCCTCCGGCGCGAGGCGATCGCGCTGCGCCGCTACCTCGCCCCGCAGCGCGAGGTGATGATCCGGCTCAGCCTCAGCCCGGCGCCGTGGCTTCGGCCTGAGGACCGCGCCCGCCTGCGCGAGGTCGGCGATCGCACCACGCGCTTCGTCGAGGACCTCGACGCCGCGCGCGAGCGCGCGGCCGTGCTGCAGGACGAGCTCAACACCCGGCTCTCCGACCAGATGAACCGCACCATGTACGTGCTCACCGTGGTCGCGACCGTGCTGCTGCCGCCGAGCCTGATCACGGGGCTGCTCGGGATCAACGTCGGCGGCGTGCCCGGCACCGCGACCGCCGGGGCGTTCTGGATCGTGATCGCGCTGCTGCTCGTTCTGGCGCTAGGGGAGATCGTCCTGCTGCGCCGGCTGAGGTGGATCTGAGCCGTGGGCGGGATCTGGCCCGAGATCGGGATCGAGCGCCTGCTCGACCTGTCCTACCTTACCACCGCGCTGGTCGCCGCGCAGGCGTGGCTGCACCAGCAGCTGCTGGTGCCGAGCACGCTCGTCCAGACGTTCGTCGTCGGCCTTGCCTTCCTCGCGGCGCGCTTCGCGGCGCCCCGGCTGCGCGCGTGGATCGAGCGGCAGGCCCGGCGGCACGGCCTCGAGGAGCGGCTCACGGCCGGCGCGCGCGCGCTGGCACCGCTGGCGCTGCCGGTATGCTGGCTGACCTTCCAGTGGCTCTCGGTGTCGGTGGCCGCCGCCATGCAATGGCCGCACGCCCTGGTCCGCACCACGGTCAGCCTGCTCACCGCCTGGGTAGCGATCCGTCTGACCTCGAGCCTGGTGCGCGAGCCGGTCTGGGCGAAGGCGGTGGCGCTCACCGTGTGGACGATCGCGGCACTCAACATCATCGAGCTCCTGCAGCCGACCATCCTTCTGCTCGACCAGCTCGGTCTCACCCTCGGCGGCATGCGGATCTCCGCGCTGACCGTGATCAAGGCCATGCTGGCGCTGGCGCTGCTGCTCTGGCTCGCGACCTTCGCCTCGCGCCTGCTCGAGAGCCGGATCAAGAGCGCGCCCAACCTCACGCCCTCGGTCCAGGTGCTGTTCACCAAGCTCCTCAAGATCGTGCTGGTGACGATCGCGGTGGTCGCGGCGCTCGGCAGCGTCGGCATCGACCTCACCGCGTTCGCGGTGTTCAGCGGCGCGGTCGGCGTCGGCATCGGCTTCGGCCTGCAGAAGGTCGTGGCCAACCTGATCAGCGGCGTGATCCTGCTGCTCGACCGCTCGGTCAAGCCGGGCGACGTGATCGCGGTCGGCGCAAGCTATGGCTGGATCGACTCCCTCGGCGCGCGCTATGTCTCGGTGGTGACGCGGGACGGCATCGAGTACCTGATCCCGAACGAGGAGCTGATCACCAGCCGGGTCGAGAATTGGTCGTACAGCAACAACCTGTTGCGCCTGCGCGCGCCGATCGGGATCAGCTACGGCGCGGACGTGCGGCACGCGATGCGCCTGTGCCTGGACGCCGCGCGGGCGGCGCCGCGCGTGCTCGCGCAGCCGGAGCCGGCCTGCCTGCTGACCGGCTTCGGCGACAGCTCGGTCGAGCTCGAGCTGTGCTTTTGGATCGACGACCCGCAGGCGGGCACGACCAACGTCAGGAGCGCCGTCCTGCTCGGGGTCTGGGACCGCTTCCATGAGCACGGCATCGAGATCCCCTTCCCGCAGCGCGACCTGCACATCAGGACGCCGTCCGAGCTGCGGCTGGTCACGACGCCGGCGCCGGCCGACGGCCGCAGCCGGGCGCGCGTCGCCGCGACCGCCGATCCCTGAAGCACCGGCCGGCGGCCGCCCGTCCGCCGCCCGCCCGACCCCGCCGCATGCAGCAGCTTGAGACCGAGCGCCTGCTGCTGCGACCGCTCGCGGTCGAGGACGCGCCGGCGCTGGCGCGGTTGTTCGCGGGCGACTGGGAGGCGATCAAGCAGACCGGCCGCATGCCCTATCCGGCGAGCGAGACGGCGCTGCGCCGGTGGATCTCGCTCCACCTCGAGCCGGCCAGCCACTCCTTCCTGATCATCCGGCGGCTCGATCGGCGGGCGCTCGGCGGCATCGGCTTCGGCGGCGAGGGCGAGCTCGCCGAGCTCGGCTACGCGCTCGGGCGCTCGTTCTGGGGTCAGGGCTATGCGACCGAGGGCGTGCGCGCGATGCTGGCGCACGCCGCGCTGGTCGGCTTTTGCGCGCTCGAGGCCTACAGCTTCGTCGACAACCCGGCCTCGGCGCGGGTGCTGGTCAAGGCCGGGTTCGTCGAGCTCGGCGTCGTCCGGCGCGCCTATCCCGAGCGCGGCGGCCTGCGCCGGGTGCGCCGCTTCGAGCTGCGGCTGCCCCGAGAGCGCGCGGAGGCGCCCTAGCCTCGCATCACGAGCCACAATCTTATGGGAGGATCGATCGATGGAGTACCGCAAGCTCGGCCGCAGCGGCCTCAAGGTCTCGCCGCTCTGTCTCGGCACGATGATGTTCGGCGGCCCGACCGACGAGGCCCATTCGGCGCGGATCATCGCCCGCGCGCGCGACGCCGGGATCAACTTCATCGACACCGCGGACGCCTACAACGAGGGCCGCTCCGAGGAGGTCGTCGGGCGCGCGATCCGGGCCGAGCGCGCGCACTGGGTGCTGGCGACCAAGATGTGCAACCCGATGGGGCCGGGACCGAACCAGAGAGGCCTGTCGCGGCGCTGGATGCTCGAGGCCTGCGACGCCTCGCTCGCGCGCCTCGGCGCCGAGTGGATCGACATCCTGTACCTGCACAGGGAGGACCACGATACGCCGCTCGAGGAGACGGTGATCGCGCTGGCCGACCTGGTCCGCGCGGGCAAGATCCGCTACTTCGGCGTCTCGAACTACCGCAGCTGGCGGCTCGCCCTGATCTGCCACTTATGCGACCGGCTCGGCATCGACCGGCCGGTGGTGAGCCAGCCCTACTACAACGCGATGAACCGCATGCCGGAGGTCGAGCATCTGCCCGCCTGCGGCCACTTCGGCCTCGGCGTCGTGCCCTACAGCCCACTCGCGCGCGGCGTGCTGACCGGCAAGTACGATCCCGACGTGCCGCCGCCCGCGGGCACCCGCGGCGGCCGCCAGGACATGCGCATGATGCAGACCGAGTGGCGCCGCGAGTCGCTCGTCATCGCGCAGGAGATCAAGGGTCACGCCGAGGCCAAGGGCATCACGCCGGTGCAGTTCGCCTTCGCCTGGGTGCTCAACAACCGGCTGGTGACCGCGCCGATCGCCGGCCCCCGCACGCTCGAGCAGTTCGAGGGCTATCTGCCGGCGCTCGACTACCGCTTCGATCCCGAGGACGAGGAGCTGATCGACTCGCTCGTCGCGCCCGGCCATCCCTCGACGCCGGGCTACAACGACCCGGCCTACCCGATCGAGGGTCGCCCGACCTGGACGGCGACGGCGCGTTGATCACGCGGCCGCCGGCCAGTGCCCGCCCGATCAGAAAATATAAACGCCGAACCAATGATTTACTCTAGTCTACTGATGTATTACATGATTTTGGCCGGCGCTCGCTCATGCAGCGAAAGGCTAGCGGAGGCCGGTGGTCGCCAGGGCGTCTGATCGGGGCTCGGTCGGGACGGCCCGGACCTCTGCCAGCAACCATTCGCGGAAGGCCCGGATCTTGGGCTGCTCGGCGCTGACCTCGGGCGCCACGAAGTAGTAGGCGCACTCGCTCGGCAGCTCGAGCTCGAAGGGCCGGACCAGGCGGCCCGCGGCGAGGTACTCGGCCGCCAGCGGGCCGCGGCTGATCGCGACCCCGGTGCCGCTGACCGCGGCCTGGAGCGCGAGCGGCAGGGATTCGAACTTGGGCCCGCGCTGCGGGTCGATGTCCAGGGCGCCCGCCGCGCGCAGCCAGAGTTGCCAGTCGTCCATGTCGTCGAGCGCGTGCAGCAGCGTATGGCGCGCGAGGTCGGCCGGCACCGCAAGGGGCTCCGGCCCGTCGAGCAGTTGCGGACTGCACACCGGCGTCAGCGCGGCGTTGAACAAGCGCACGGCCTGCAACCCCGGCCAGTCGCCGAAGCCGTAGCGGATGCCGCAGTCGACGCCCTCGCGGGCGAAGTCGACCAGGCGTGGGGTCGCCATCAGGCGGATCTCGAACTCGGGGCGCAGCGCCTGGAAGCGGCCGAGCCGCGCGGCGAGCCAGTTGGCCGCGATCGAGGGCGTGGTGCTGATCGTGAAGCTGCCGCCGCAGCAGCGCTCGCGTACCCGCTCGATCCCGGCCGCGAGCTCGTCGAAGGCGCGCCGCACCGAGGGCATCAGCAGCTGGCCTTCCTCGGTCAGCAGCAGACGCCGGCTCAGGCGCCGGAACAGCAGCACGCCCAGGTGCTCCTCGAGCGCCTTGATCTGGTGGCTGACCGCAGCCTGGGTCACGTGCAGCTCGTCGGCCGCGCGGGTGAAGCTGAGATGGCGCGCCGCGGCCTCGAAGGTCCGCAGCGCGGAAAGCGGTGGCAGACGCTCAGCCATAGTCCGACCTACATGAATTGAGCTTATGCAGATCATGAGAAACCATCGTTTGTCGTCAAGCCCCATTATGCCCAAATTCACAAAGCAGCACAACGACGGCCCGTCCCTCGCGGGCCTGCCATCGGAGTGAGAACACATGAAGTACGCTCATCAAGCCTCCGGCTTCGGGACGATGTTCTCGACGCTCGCCGCGCTGACCTCGCCGGCGCAGGAGTTCGTGACCTCCCGACCATCCTACCCTGCCCTGCCCGGCCTGCGGCTGCGCGGCGATCTGTGGCGTCACGCCAGTGCGGCGCTCGAGGCCGCGCGGCAGCGGCGCCGGCTCGCCCGCGACCGACGCGCCCTTCAGCACCTCGACGACCGCCTGCTGCGCGACATCGGGCTGAGCCGCGCCGACCTCGGCGAGGAGCTGCACTCGCCCTTCCTGCCAGGCAGGGGCTTGTGGCACCTCTGACGACCTCCCGGCGAAACACGACTGAAACCAAAAGCTTGCTGCCCGACATCAGGCGGAAACGCCCGCGGGCTAGAAGGCATCAGGCGACGGGGCGCCCCAAGGCGCCCTCCGATGGGGTATCGAACATGACGAGAGCCGATGACCGTCCGGATTTCGGCACCTCGTTACCGACCGCGCTGGCAGGGAGCCGGCCGTTCTACGGCGGCGCCCCACAGCCGGCGGTCCCATCCGGCAGGCGGAGCCGGATCGGGCGCGTGGTCGATGCGGTGCTGGTCTGGCAAGAGCGTGCCCGTGAGCGCCGTCGGCTGATGCAGCTCAGCGACCACATGCTGCGCGACATCGGCATCTCGCGTGCCACCGCCGCGGGCGAGGCCGAGAAGCCCTTCTGGCGCGTCTGAGCGACGCGGCCGACCATCTTAGGAGAGCCCTGATGTCCAACCGTCTCGAGCGCGAGTTCCCGGCGCACCGCTGGCAGGCCGTGCCGCCGATCCGACGCGACGCCTCGCACGAGGTGATCCAGCGTTACCTGGCGCGCGGCCATGAGCTGCGCAGCGAGGCCTTCTGGCGGACCGGTCGCCGCGTCCTCGCGTCCGTCGGCCGCGCCCTCGTCGCGATCGTGGCGTTCGTCCGTTGCGCCGCCTACGGCATCGCCAAGCAGGCGCCCGCGCACGACTGTCGGAGGGCCGCGGCGCGGAGCGCTTGACCGCGCGGGGCGGCTGATCTTTGCTGGCCGGACCCAGATCCGCTCGCGGGAGCGCCGCTCCATGATGCTCGAGCATCTGCGCCGCATGGCGCGCTACAATCGATGGGCCAACCAGCGCCTGTACGCGGCCTGTGCGGAGCTCCCGGGCGAGGAGTACCACAAGCCGCGCCGGGCGTTCTTCGGCTCGATCCACGGCACGCTCAATCACCTGCTGGTCGGCGACCGGATCTGGCTCGCGCGCATCGAGGGCGAGCCGTACCCGGACCTGCGGCTCGATGACCAGCCCTACGGCAGCCTCGGCGCGCTCGAGGAGGCACGCGCCGCCGAGGACGAGCGCATGGTCGAGCTGGTCGACGGCTACCACGAGGACGACCTGCCACGGCCGATGCGCTACCGTCTGCTGACCCGGCCCGAGACGGCGGAGACCCCGCTCCATCTCTGCTGGCTCAACCTGTTCAATCACCAGACCCATCACCGCGGCCAAGTCCACGACCAGCTCACCCAGACGGCGGTTCCGCCGCCGCCGCTCGACCTCATCTTCTACCTGCGCGAGGCGGGCGCTCCGCCGTGAGCGTCTGCCTCCTGGCCGGGGGCGAGCTGGTCGAGGCGCGCTCCGCCGCCGACCTCGAGGAGGTGCGGCGCCTGTTCCGGGCGTACGCCCAATGGCTCGGGGTCGACCTCTGCTTTCAGGGCTTCGAGCAGGAGCTGGCCGAATTGCCCGGCCGCTACGCGCCGCCGGCCGGCCGTCTCCTGCTCGCGAGCGTCGCGGGCGAGGCGGTCGGCGTGGTCGGCCTGCGCCCGCTCGAGCCCGGCATCTGCGAGATGAAGCGGCTCTGGGTCGAGCCAGGCTTCGGCGGCCGCGGGATCGGCCGCGCGCTCGCCGAGGCGGTCATCGCGGCGGCGCGCGCGACCGGCTATGAGCGCATGCGCCTCGACACGATCCCGGCCCGCATGCCGGCCGCGCAGCACCTCTACCGCTCGCTCGGCTTCGCCCCGATCCCGCCCTACTACCACAACCCGCTGGACGGCGTGGTGATGCTGGAGCTGCGCCTGCCGGCCGCCGAGTGCTGAGCGCGGGAGCCCGCGCGCCCCCGAGCGTGATTGCCAAAACCGCGGCCCGAGGCTAAAAACCCGCCGCTGCAACCCTTATCTATGCTCAATGCTGCATCGCACCCTGGTGCTCAACGGCCCCAATCTCAACCTGCTCGGCCAGCGCGAGCCGGCGATCTACGGCCGCACCACGCTCGCCGAGATCGAGGCGCTGTGCCGCACCGAAGGCGAGCGTCGCGGGCTCGACGTCGAATGCCGGCAGAGCAACGGCGAGGGCGAGCTGGTGTCCTGGGTGCAGGAGATCCCGGGCCGGTTCGCCGGGCTGGTCCTGAACGCCGGCGCCTACAGCCATACCTCGATCGCGCTGCTCGATGCGTTGCGCGTGCTGAAAGAACCCTTGATTGAGGTTCATTTGTCGAATATCCACCAGCGAGAAACTTTTCGGCAACACTCCTATGTCTCCCTGGCGGCGACGGGCGTGATCTGCGGCTTCGGTCCACGCGGCTACGTGATGGCCCTCGATGCGCTTGCGGCGCTTCTGAACGATGCCGGCTGAGCGCAAGCCGCCCCCGACTTGCAGGGATTCCATGGGTAAGCTGAACGTCGATACCGCGCTCATCGAGACCCTGGCGGAGCTGCTGCAGCGGACCGGGCTGACCGAGATCGAGCTCGCCGAGGGGGATTCGCGCATCCGGGTGGCGCGCGAGCCGCAGCCGCTGATCGCCACGGTGCCGACCGCCTCGTTCGCGCCGCACCCCGCGGCGAGCGCGGGCCCGGGCGCGATCAGCGCCGTCGAGCCGGCGGCGGGCGCCGCGGCCGAGCGCCATCCGGGCGCCGTCCACGCGCCGATGGTCGGCACCGTCTATCTCACCCCGGAGCCGGGTGCGGCGCCGTTCGCCGACGTCGGCGCCGAGGTGCGCGAGGGTCAGACCCTGCTGATCATCGAGGCGATGAAGGTGATGAACCCGATCCGGGCGCCCCGGAGCGGGCGCGTCGCCCGGGTGCTGGTCAGCAACGGCGATCCGGTCGAGTACGGTGAGCTGCTGCTGATCATCGAGTAGGCCTCCCGGGTCCGCAGCCGATGTTCGAGAAGATCCTGATCGCCAATCGCGGCGAGGTCGCGTTGCGGATCATCCGCGCCTGCCGCGAGATGGGCATCGAGACGGTGGCGGTCCATTCGACCGCCGACGCCCAGGCCATGCACGTCCGCCTGGCCGATGCGAGCGTCTGCATCGGGCCGCCGCCGGCCGCCGAGTCCTATCTCAACAAGGTCGCGATCCTCGCCGCCGCCGAGATCACCGGCGCGGACGCGATTCACCCGGGCTACGGCTTTCTGTCCGAGAACGGCGACTTCGCCCAGATGGTGGTCGAGCACGGCTTCGCCTTCATCGGTCCGACGCCCGAGCACATCCGCCTGATGGGCGACAAGGTCGCCGCCAAGGACGCGATGCGCCGGCTCGGCGTGCCGGTGGTGCCGGGGACCGAGGGTCCGGTCACCCACGAGGTCATGGCGCGCGACGCCGCCGAGGCGATCGGCTATCCGGTGCTGATCAAGGCGGTCGCCGGCGGCGGCGGCCGGGGCATGATCGTCGCACGCGACGAGGCGCAGCTGCTCGACGGGCTGCGTCTCGCGCGGCGCGAGGCCGCCGCGGGCTTCGGCGACGACCGGGTCTACCTCGAGAAGTATCTCGAGCGGCCGCGCCACATCGAGATCCAGCTGCTCGGCGACCACCATGGCCGGTGCCTCCATCTCGGCGAGCGCGACTGCTCGGTGCAGCGGCGCCACCAGAAGGTGATCGAGGAGGCGCCCTCGACGGTGCTCGACAAGACGACCCGAGCGCGCTTCGGCGGCCGCGTCGCCGCCGCCCTGGAGCGGCTCGGCTACCGCGGGCTCGGCACGGCGGAGTTCCTCTACCAGGACGGCGAGTTCTTCTTCATCGAGATGAACACGCGGCTCCAGGTCGAGCACCCGGTGACCGAGCTCGTGACCGGCATCGACCTGGTGCGCACCCAGATCCGGGTCGCCGCGGGCGAGCCCTTGGGCTTCGAGCAGAAGGACGTCCGCCTCGAGGGCCACGCGATCGAGTGCCGCATCACCGCCGAGGATCCGGTGAGCCTGCTGCCCTCGCCCGGCTCGGTCGCCGCTTACCATCCGCCGGGCGGACCCGGCGTGCGGGTCGACTCCGCGCTCTATGCCGGCGCCACCGTGCCGCCCTACTACGACAGCCTGATCGCCAAGCTGATCGTCCACGACGATTCGCGCGAGGCCTGCCTGGCGCGGCTGCGGCGCGCGCTCGGCGAGTACGTGATCGTCGGCCTGCCGACCAGCATCCCGCTGCTGCAGGCGATCGCGAACGATCCTGGCTTCGCGAAGGGCGACTACCACATCGGCTGGCTGCAGCAGTTCCTCGAGGCGCGCCGCGGGCAGGGCTGAGCGGCGGGCGCTTCTCTTGTCCGGCGGTAGCGCCGCCGCTATGCCAGACGGATGCTTGCGCTCACCCCGGACCTGCTGCTCTGCGCCTACGCGAGCGGCCTGTTCCCCATGGCCAACGACCGGCACGATCCGACCATCCACTGGATCGAGCCGCGGCGGCGCGGCGTCCTGCCGCTCGACCGCTTCCACCAGCCGCGGAGCCTGCGCCGGCTGATCCGCCGCGGACGCTTCGAGATCCGCGTCGACCAAGCCTTCCCCGAGGTCATCGAGGCCTGCGCCGAGCCCCGCCCGGAGCGGCCGCGCACCTGGCTGAACGACGAGCTGATCGCGCTCTACTGCGCCCTGCACCGGCAAGGCCATGCGCATAGCGTCGAGAGCTGGTCGGACGGGCGGCTGGTCGGCGGCCTGTACGGGGTATCGCTCGGCGCCGCGTTCTTCGGCGAGAGCATGTTCTCGCACCAGCGGGACGCCAGCAAGGTCGCTCTCGTCGCCCTGGTCGAACGGCTCCGGGCCGGCGGCTATGCGCTGCTCGACACCCAGTTCGTGACCGACCACCTGCGCCAGTTCGGCGCCGTCGAGATCCCGCGCGAGGCCTATCAGCTCGAGCTCAGGCGCGCGCTCGAGCTGCCGGCGGCGTTCTAGGGCGAGGCCTCCGAGACCTCGCCGTCCTCCGCCGGCGGCGCGACCGGCTCCTCGCAGTCGACCACCCAGACGTCGTAGACCGGGTGCTCGAGCGCGGAGACCGCCGGGCTCGAGGCGAACATCCAGCCGCTGAACAGGTCGAGCGGCGGCGCGCTCGCATCCGAGGCCGGCGGCAGCTCCCGGATCTCGAGGAAGGCGGCGCTCTCCGGCGGCTCGGTCGGCGGCGTCTCGCGGCAGCTGCGGGCGACGATCTCGAGGGTGCCGAAATAGGTCGGGATGCCAAGCGGCGCCCGGATCGGCGAGACCCGGGCAGTGACCTTGTCGAGGCCCTGGAGCAGCGCGGTCTGGTTGTCGATCACCGGCCCTTCCGCGCGAGCCCCGCCACCGACCAGCGCCAGCGCGGCGATCGCTGCCCCGCGCCTCACGGGCTGTCCACGTCCAGCGGGTCCGGGTCGCGGCCGTCGGCGCCGGGCGCGGCGGGCGTGGCGCTGGCGTTGCCGGAGCCCTGGCTGAAGATCATGTGCCCGATCAGGTCCTCGAGGTTGATCGCCGACTGGGTGAGCGTGACCTCGTCGCCGGGCTCCAGCATCTCGATGTCGCCGCCCGGCACGACCGCCAGATACTTGCCGCCGAGCAGGCCGTTGCTGACCACCGCGGCCGAGCTGTCCGAGGGCAGCTGGACATCCTCGCGCAGGGTGAAGCGGATCTCGGCGCGGAAGCTCTCGGGATCGAGCGTCTGATCGACCACCGTCCCGACCTTGATCCCGCTGATCCGGACGTCGGCGCCGCGCTCCAGGCCATCGACCCGGTCGAAGCGGGCGAGCAGCTCGTAGCCGTCGGCATCGCTGACCTGGCTGCTGCGATAGGCGAAGGTCAGGAAACCGATCGCGACCGCCAGAACGATCGCGCCAAGCAAGGTCTCGAGCAGATTGCGTTTCATTTCGACTTCCGGGCGATCACAACGGCAGCGCGCCTAACATCGTCGCTTCACCACCCAGGCGCAAGCGGCCGCGGGCGATTTTCAGCCCGCCTCGAGGCCCAGGAGCGCGTCGGCGAAGGCGCGCGGCTCGAACGGGCGCAGGTCCTCGACCTGCTCGCCGATGCCGAGCGCGCGCACCGGCAGGCCGAACTGGCGGGCGAGCGCCACGACCACGCCGCCGCGCGCGGTGCCGTCGAGCTTGGTGACCACGAGGCCGGTGACCGGCACCATGGCGAGGAAGGTCTCGACCTGGGTCCGGGCGTTCTGGCCGGTGGTCGCATCGAGCACCAGGAGGATCTCGTGCGGCGCCGCCGGATCGAGCTTCCTCAGCACCCGGACCACCTTGGCGAGCTCGTCCATCAGCGCCTGCTTGTTGTGCAGCCGGCCGGCGGTGTCGATCAGCAGCACGTCGGCCGCCTCGGCGCGCGCCCGCTCGAGCGCGTCGTAGGCAAGGCCCGCGGCATCGGCGCCCGGCGGCCGGCTGACCACCGCGCAGCCGGTGCGCTCGCCCCAGATCGCGAGCTGCTCGATCGCGGCTGCGCGGAAGGTGTCGCCCGCGGCCAGCAGCACCTTGAGGCCCGCCGCCCGGAGGATGCGCCGCGAGCTTGCCGATGGTCGTGGTCTTGCCGGTGCCGTTGACGCCGCAGACCAGGATCACATGCGGGCGCGCCGCCGGATCGAGCTCGAGCGGCCGCGCGACCGGCTCCAGGATCGCGGGCGACCGACTGCGCGAGCGCGCCCCGCACCTCCTGCTCGCTGACCTCCTTGCCGAAGCGCGACCTGGCGAGCTCGGCGACCAGCTCGGCCGCGGTCTCGACCCCGAGATCGGCGCTGATCAGCGTCTCCTCGAGCTCCTCCAGGCTCGCGGCATCGAGCCTGCGCCGGGTGAAGATCGCGCCGATGTTGTCCTTGAGGCGGTTCGACGAGCGGCTGAGCCCGGTCCGCAGACGGTCGTACCAGCGCTCGCGCGGCTCCTCGTCGTCCGCGGGGGCGGGGCTCGGCGCGTCCCCGGCGACGGGCGGCGCCGCGATCTCGGCCGGCTGCTCGGGCCGCCAGCGGAAACGGGCGAAGAAGCCGCGCTTCTCGGGCTCGCTCATGACAGCGGGCGCCCGATGAGCGTGCGCGCCTCGACCTGCTCGCCGACGGCCGCGACCACCCGGCCGGCGGGCGGCGCGGCGCCGCTGAAGCGGAACGGCGCGAAGGCCTCGGTGCGGCCGCGGCCTCCTCCCTCGACCAGGACCTTGGCGGGACGGCCGACCTGTTGCTGCAGGAGACGCTCGAGCCGGCGCTCGCCCGCGGCGCGCAGGCGGGCCGCGCGCTCCCTGCGCACCGGCCTTGGCACTTGCGGCATGCGCGCGGCCGGGGTCGCCGCGCGCGCCGAGTAGGGAAAGACGTGCAGATAGTCGAGCCCGGCGTCCTCGACCAGGGCGAGCGTGTTGGCGAACATCGCCTCGGTCTCGGTCGGGAACCCGGCGATCAGGTCGGCCCCGAAGGCGATGCCGGGCCGCAGGTCGCGCAGCCGCTCGGTGAGGCGGATCACGCCCGCGCGCCGGTGGCGGCGCTTCATGCGCTTGAGCGTCAGGTCGTCGCCGGCCTGGACGCTGAGGTGGAGATGCGGCATCAGCCGCGGCTCGCCCGCGACCAGCTCGAGCAGGTCCGGGTCGAGCTCGGCCGGATCGACCGACGACAGGCGCAGACGCTCGAGCTCCGGCACCAGGCGCAGCAGGCGGCGCGCGAGCTGGCCGAGCGTGGGCTCTCCGGGCAGATCCTTGCCGTAGGAGGTGAGGTCGACCCCGGTGACGACGATCTCCAGATGGCCGGCCTCGACCAGGTGACGCGCCTGGCGCACCACCGCGCCCACCGGTACGCTCCGGCTGGGGCCGCGGCCGTAGGGGATGATGCAGAACGTGCAGCGGTGATCGCAGCCGTTCTGGACCTGGAGGAAGGCGCGCGAGCGCCCCGCCAGGCCGTCGATCAGATGGCCCGCGGTCTCGTGCGCCGCCATGACGTCGTCGACGAGGACGCGGGCCGGCGCGGCCTCGCGCCGGGCGAGGCTCTGCCAGAGCGCCGGGCGCAGCTTCTCGGCGTTGCCGACCACCTGGTCGACCTCCGCCATCGCCGCGTAGCGGGCGGGCTCGATCTGGGCGCTGCAGCCGGTGACCAGGATGCGCGCCTCGGGACGCTCGCGCCGCGCCCGGCGGATCGCCTGGCGCGCCTGGCGCTCGGCCTCCGCGGTGACCGCGCAGGTGTGCACGATGATCAGATCGTCCAGCCCCTGGGCCTGGGCCTCGCGCCGCATGACCTCCAACTCGAGCGCGTTGAGGCGGCAGCCGAAGGTGATCACTTCCGGCCCCCGCGACGGGGTGGCCCCACTCATGACGTCGTCACCGCCAGCAGCTCCGGATCGAGTCGCCCCCTGAAGCTGTGGCTCGCCGGGCCGGTCATCAAGACCCGGTCGGCCTCGTTCCAGGCGATCCGCAGCGTGCCGCCATCGAGCGCCACCTCGGCTGAGCGCTCCGTCAGGCCGCGCCGCGCGGCCGCGACCAGCGCCGCGCAGGCGGCGGTGCCGCAGGCGCTCGTCAGGCCGACGCCGCGCTCCCACACCCGGAGCCGGAGCGCGCGCGGCCCCCGCACCTCAGCGACCCCGATGTTGGCGCGCTCGGGGAACAGGGGATCGGTCTCGAGCGCCGGGCCGAGCTCGCCGAGCGGCACCGCCTCGGCGTCGTCGACGAAGAACACCGCGTGCGGATTGCCGAGGTTGACCGCGACCGGCCTCTCGAGCGGCCCGAGCCCGAGCTCGAGCGCCGACGTGTCCATCGCTCTGGCCAGCGGGATCTCGTCCCAGCCGAAGCGCGGCCGTCCCATATCCACGGTGTAGCCCTGGATCCCGGCGGTCACGGTCAGCACGCCGGCCGCGGTCTCGATCGAGCGCCCGGTTGCCGCCGCGCTCCTCCATCATCAGGCGCGCGACCGCGCGCGTGCCGTTGCCGCAGGCGCCGACCTCGGAGCCGTCGGCGTTGAAGACCCGCATGAACACGTCCGCCCGCTCCGACGGGTCCAGACAGAGCAGCTGGTCGCAGCCGACGCCCTGGCGCCGGTCGGCGATGCGGCGGATCTGCGCGGCCGAGAGCGACAGCTTGCCGCTTCGTCGATCGAGGATCACGAAGTCGTTGCCGAGGCCCTGCATCTTGTGGAAGTCGAGCTCGTCCATGGCGCCGACAATAGAGGCGATCGGAGCTGCCAGCGCAACTACGAAATCAGCGCTAAGCTTTGGCGCTGCTTGACTTTGCGCCCAGCGGCGATCACATTCCGGCCGCCCTGGAGGACCGCCGCGACGGGTCTTCGCGGGCTATCGCAACCTTCATCGAAGTGAGCGGGACCGTCCGCGGGCCGCTCTTGGAATCGCCTCATGTTCGAGAGTCTGTCCGGCCGCCTCGGCACCGTGTTCGATCGCCTCAAGCGGCGCGGCGCGCTGAGCGAGGCCGACGTCGAGACGGCCTTGCGCGACATTCGGGTGGCGCTGCTCGAGGCCGACGTCGCGCTGCCGGTGGTCAAGGACTTCGTGGCCGGGATCCGCGAGCGCGCGGTCGGCCAGGAGGTGCTGAGGAGCGTCACCCCCGGCCAGATGGTGGTCAAGGCCGTCAACGACCGCCTGGTCGAGCTGCTCGGCGGCCAGGCGAGCGACCTGACCCTGACCGGCGCGCCGCCCCGGGTCGTGCTGATGGTCGGCCTGCAGGGCTCGGGCAAGACCACGACCAGCGCCAAGCTGGCGTTGCGCCTGCGCACCCGCGAGCGCCAGAAAGCGCTGCTCGCCTCGCTCGACGTGCAGCGCCCGGCGGCGCAGGAGCAGCTCGCCGTGCTCGCCCGCCAGGCCGAGGTCGCGAGCCTGCCGATCGTGCCCGGCGAGGCGCCGCTCGCGATCGCGGCGCGCGCGCTCGAGGCCGCCGGGCGCCAGGGCTTCGACGTGGTGATCCTGGATACCGCCGGCCGGCTGCACATCGACGACGCGCTGATGGGCGAGCTCGCCCTGGTGCGCGACCGGGTGCGGCCGCACGAGACCCTGCTGGTCGCCGACGCGCTGACCGGCCAGGACGCGGTCAACCTCGCGCGCAGCTTCCACGAGCGGATCGGCATCACCGGCATCGTGCTGACGCGGATCGACGGCGACGCCCGCGGCGGCGCCGCGCTCAGCATGCGCGCGGTCACCGGGCAGCCGATCAAGCTGGTCGGCACCGGCGAGAAGCTCGACGCGCTCGAGGCCTTCCATCCCGACCGCATGGCCTCGCGCATCCTCGGCATGGGCGACGTCGTGTCGCTGGTCGAGAAGGTCAGCGAGGCGGTCGACCAGGCCGCGGCCGAGAAGCTCGCGGCCAAGCTGAAGAAGGGCAGCTTCGACCTGAGCGACCTCGCGAGCCAGCTGCAGCAGATGCGCAAGATGGGCGGCATGGGCAGCATTCTCGGCCTCTTGCCCGGGGTCCAGAAGGTCAAGCAGCAGCTCGCGGAGGCGAAGCTCGACGACCGGATGATCGGGCATCAGATCGCGATCGTGAACGCGATGACGCCCTTCGAGCGGCGCAACCCCAAGGTGATCCACGCCTCGCGCAAGCGCCGGATCGCTGCCGGCGCGGGCTTGAGCGTGCAGGAGGTCAACAAGCTGCTCAAGCAGCACCAGCAGATGCAGACCATGATGAAGCGGGTCAAGAAGATGGGCCACAAGCAGTTCATGACCCGCGGCCTCCCGCCCGGCCTGCTGCCGCGCTAAGCTGTCAGGAATTCCGGAGATTCGGCGCGGCGCGATCGTCTATCAAGTCGCCAAGCAGGAGACCGTCGATGGCGACTGCGCTGCACGTTCGATCGCTGACTGACTTCCTGGCCTGGGAGCGGCAGCAGCCGGAACGCTACGAGCGGGTCAGCGGCGTCGTCCGGATGATGACCGGCGGCACGATCGACCATAACCGCATTGTTCGAAACGTCGCGGAGGCGCTCGCACGCGCGGCTGCAAGGACGCGACTGCGAAGTCTTCACAAGCGATGTCAAAGTGTTGTCGCCAGCGGCTGATGTGATGTATCCGGACGTCGTCGTCGCCTGCGGCCCGATTCCCGGCAAGGCGACCGAGCTCGATGCGCCGCCCTAGTGGTGGAAGTGCTGTCGCAAAGCACCGCGGAGCGGGATCAGGGACATAAGCGCTGGGCCTATTGGTCGATTTCCTCACTGCGGCACTATGTGCTGATCGATCAGGATCAGCCGATCGTCGAAGTATCGTTTCCGGGATCCCGAGGGTAGCTGGCGCAGCGTGATCCATCGCGGGCTCGAGGCCCGTCTGCGACTGGACGCGATTGGCGTGGAGATCGGGCTCGACGAGGTGTTCGCCCGGGTTGCCTTTGCGCCCGCGGCTCCGGGGGGGGAGGAAGCGGCAGCAGCGCGTCGGACTGAAGCCGGCCCCCCGCGACCGGGAGCGCTTGACCAGCGGCGGCCGCTCGCTACTTCTCCGCCTGCCCTTGAGGGAAGCTGGGTCGGCGCAGCTCGGGCGCGTTCCGGGCGTGACCTTTGCGTTGCGGTGGTGTAAGAGCGGCGCGCGCCGGCTCCGCGGCGCGGCTCGAGCCCGACGGACGAGGACTCGATGAGCGTCAGAATTCGCCTGGCCCGCGGCGGCACCAAGAAGCGGCCGGTCTATCGCATCGTCGCGATCAGCTCACGCAGCCCCCGCGACGGCCGCTTCCTGGAGAAGCTCGGCAGCTACAATCCGCTCCTGCCGAACGACAGCCCCGAGCGCGTCGTGCTCCAAGAGGAACGCGTCCGCTACTGGCTTGGCCAGGGCGCCAAGCCCTCGGACCGGGTCGCCCGGTTCCTCGACGGGGCCGGCATCACGTCCGACACGGTGAAGCACCGCGGCACCGGCAAGCGGGCCCAGGAGATCGAGGCCAAGAAGGCCGCGGCGGCGGCCGAAGGCGCGGGCGCCTAGCGGTTCGTGCTGCGCAGGGCGTGCCAGGTGACGGAGGGTCATGGTCGAGCGGCGCGGAGCTTCGAGGTGGGTATGCGTGGCCAAGGTGGTGGGCGCGCACGGCCTGCGCGGCGCCCTCAAGCTGCGCTGCTACACCGAGCGCCCGGCCGACGTCGCCGCCTACGGCCCGCTCTACGATGAGCGCGGCGAGCGCCGGCTCGAGCTCAATGTCCTCGGCGACGCCCGGTGGCGTCGTCGCCGCCGCCGCGGACGTGCGCGATCGCAACGCCGCCGAGGCGCTGCGCGGCACCCTTCTGTTCGTGCCGCGCCCGGCCCTGCCGGAGCCCGGGGCCGACGAGTTCTATCACAGCGACCTCGAAGGCCTGAGCGTCGAGCGCAGCGACGGCACCCGTCTCGGCACGGTGCGCAGCCTGGAGAATTTCGGCGCCGGCGACCTGCTCGAGGTCGCAGGCGACGACGGGCGCGTGCTGACCCTGCCCTTCGACCGCCGGACGGTGCCCGTGGTCGATCTCGCGCGTGGCCGCGTCGTGGTCGAGCCGCCCGCCGAGCTGATCGTGGAGCCGCGGCCATGAGCGCGCGCCGCGCGCCCTGGGCGGCAACCGTGCTGACCATCTTTCCGGAGATGTTCCCCGGCCCGCTCGGCCATTCGCTCGCCGGGCGGGCGCTCGAGCAGGGGATCTGGTCGCTCGAGGCGCTCAGTCTGCGCATTTCGCCAGCGATCGCCACCACAGCGTCGACGACCTGCCGTTCGGCGGCGGCGCCGGGATGATCATGCGCCCGGACGTGGTGGCCCGCGCGCTCGACGCGGCGACCGCGGCGGGGCCGATGCGGCCGGCTGCTCTATCTCAGCGCGCGCGGCGTGCCGCTGACCCAGCGCCGGGTGGAAGGCCTTGCCGAGGGCCCGGGCGTCGTGGTCCTATGCGGCCGCTTCGAAGGGATCGATCAGCGGGTCGTCGAGGCGCGCGCGCTGGAGGAGGTCAGCCTCGGCGACGTCGTGCTGTCCGGCGGCGAGCCGGCGGCGATCGCGCTGCTCGACGCCTGCGTGCGCCTGCTGCCCGGGGTGATCGGCGGGCCCGCCTCGCTCCACGAGGAGAGCTTCGCCGGCGACCTGCTCGAATACCCCCACTACACGCGTCCCCAGGTCTGGGAAGGGCATGCGGTGCCGGACGTTCTGCTGTCCGGGCACCACGAGCGGATTCGGGCATGGCGCCGGCAGCAGGCCGAGCAGACACCCGCACCCGCCGGCCCGACCTGTGGGCCCGCCATCTCGCCGCCGGCGCGCACGGCCGCGCCGGCGCGCCGTCGTACCAGGCCGATGACCAGTGAGGAGTGCCATGAACATTCCAGCAGCTCGAGCAGGAACAGATCGCGCAACTCACCGACGGGCGGCCGATCCCCGACTTCGGCCCGGCGACACCCTGCGGGTCAGCGTCAAGGTCGTCGAGGGCTCGCGCGAGCGCGTCCAGGCCTTCGAGGGCGTGTGCATCGCGCGCAAGAACCGCGGCATCAACTCGGCCTTCACGGTGCGCAAGATCAGCTATGGCGAGGGCGTCGAGCGGATCTTCCCGCTGTATAGCCCGCAGATCGCCGAGATCGAGGTCGTGCGCCGGGGCCGCGTGCGCCGCGCCAAGCTCTACTATCTGCGCGGCCGGACCGGCAAGGCTGCGCGCATCACCGAGCGCCGCGACGAGCGCGGCCGCGGCGCCGCGGCGGGCGTGACCGAGGGGCGGCGGTGCCGGAACGGCGGCCGGCGCGCGACCGGGCCGGCGGACGAGCCCGCGCAGCGGGAGACCCGGCGGGCGAGGAGCGCCGGCGAGAGCGATCGGGAGACAGGCCATGGCCGCAGCGCGGACGCTGTTCGACAAGATCTGGGACTTGCACGTCGTCGAGCGGCAGGAGGACGGGACCTGCCTGCTCTATGTCGACCGCCATCTGGTGCACGAGGTGACCAGCCCGCAGGCGTTCGAGGGCCTGCGCGAGACCGGCCGCAAGGTGCGCCGGCCCGATGCCACGCTCGCCGTGCCCGACCACAACGTGCCGACCACCGACCGCTCCAAGGGCATCGCCGAGGAGCAGTCGCGCATCCAGGTCGAGACCCTGCAGCGGAACTGCCGCGAGTTCGGCATCCGCTGTTCGACGTCGACGACATCCGCCAGGGCATCGTCCACATCATCGGTCCCGAGCAGGGCTTCACGCTGCCCGGCATGACCATCGTCTGCGGCGACAGCCACACCTCGACCCACGGCGCCTTCGGCGCGCTCGCCTTCGGCATCGGCACCTCCGAGGTCGAGCACGTGCTGGCGACCCAGACGCTCCTCCAGAAGCGCCCAAGAACATGCGGATCAAGGTCGACGGCGACCTGCCGTTCGGGGTCACGGCCAAGGACGTGATCCTCGGCGATCATCGGCCAGATCGGCACCGCGGGCGGCACCGGCCACGTGATCGAGTACGCGGGCGAGGCGGTGCGCGGGCTGTCGATGGCCGGGCGCATGACGGTCTGCAACATGTCGATCGAGGCGGGCGCGCGGGCCGGCCTGATCGCGCCCGACGAGACCACCTTCCGCTACGTCCAGGGCCGGCCGATGGCGCCCAAGGCCGGGGCCTTCGAGCAGGCGGTCGCCTATTGGCGCACCCTGCCCTCGGACCCGGGCGCCGCTACGACAAGGAGGTCGCGCTCGACGCGCCGGCGATCGAGCCGCAGGTCACCTGGGGCACGAGCCCGCAGGACGTCCAGCCGATCACCGGCAAGGTCCCCGATCCCGACGGCGAGAGGGCGATGCCGGCGCGGCGGGCGGCGATGGAGCGGGCGCTCGAGTACATGGGCCTCGAGCCCGGCACGCCGATCAGCGAGATCAAGGTCGACGCGGTGTTCTTCGGCTCCTGCACCAACGCCCGGATCGAGGACCTGCGCGCCGCCGCCAAGGTCGTCCAGGGCCGCAAGGTGGCGCCCGCCGTGCACGCGATGGTCGTGCCGGGCTCGGGCCTGGTCAAGCACCAGGCCGAGGAGGAGGGGCTCGACAAGATGTTCATCGACGCGGGCTTCGAATGGCGCGAGCCCGGCTGCTCGATGTGCCTCGGCATGAACCCGGACCAGCTCAGGCCCGGCGAGCGCTGCGCCAGCACGTCGAACCGCAACTTCGAGGGCCGCCAGGGCAAGGGCGGCCGGCACGCATCTGATGTCCCCCGCGATGGCCGCCGCCGCCGCGATCACCGGCCACATCACGGACGTGCGCAAGCTGGTGTAGCGAAGCCCAGTACATCCTCAGCCTGCGGCGGACCAGTCCTCCCAGACCAGCCCCGGCACGCGCGCGAATTCCGCGACGTTCGCGGTGACCAGCGTTGCCCCGGCCCGGAGGGCCTGCGCGGCAATCAGCAGGTCGTAAGCGCCGATCGGCGTCCCAGCCGCCTCGAGTGTCCTGCGCAGCTCGCCCGCAACTGGGGCGTCCTGCTCGCCGAATGCGATCGCGGCGACGTCGCCTGACAGGAACAGGTGCAACCGCTCGGCATTCCGCTCCCGATGCCGGCTGCGTGCGACGCCGTACCAAAGCTCGAGCAGCGCCACGGACGAGACCGCAATCGCCCCGCCTTGAGCTTTGACGCGCCGCAGCCGGTCGCGCACCTCGGCGGGGCGGTTCCTCAGCAGCGCGACGACGGCGTTGGTGTCGAGGAGGTAGATCACTCGAACAGCTCCTCCTCATCGGGCAGCGGCGGCTGGCGGCGCCCGTCCTCCATGAAAGGCGCGTCGGCGAAGCGGTCGAGCTCGGCGAACCAAGTATCGAGATCGGTGACGATCGGCTCGAGCAGGACGCCGCGCTCGACACGCCGCACGCGCACGCGATCCCCGGGCAGCCGGAACGCCTTAGGCAGACGCACGGCCTGACTACGCCCGTGCATGAAGACCTTTGCGATTCCCGTGTCGGACACGACCGTCCCTCTCAATCTTGATGTACACTCGAAATATACATCAGGGGCGAGGCCCGCTCAATGTCGATCCGTGTCCGCTGCACCGGAGGCGTATGCTGGGACGAGGTCGCGGTCAGCGCCTACGACGCATCATTGCCCGGGAGCGCCGCATCCATTACGCTCCTCCTATGACCAGGGCATTCGCGGAACGGCTCTACGAGGCCGACTTCTACGCCTGGACCCAGCTGCAGGCGAAGGAGCTGCGCCGGTTCGCGCGCTCGCGGCCGAACCTGCCCCTCGACCTCGGGCATATCGCCGAGGAGATCGCCGACTTGGGCACCGAACGTCGCAGCAGGATGCGCAGCTGGGCCCGCCGCATCGTGGAACATCTGCTTCTGCTGCAGCACTCGCCGGCGCAGGACCCGCGACGAGGCTGGATCGTAGAGATCGTCAACTTCCGTCGTGAGATCAGCGACCGCCTGACCGAGTCCCTGCGCCGCGACCTCAAGCGGAACTCCCCCGCCTCTACCACGAGGCGCGCGTGGACCTGCCGAAGAAGCTCGCCCCCTACGGCGAGGCGCAAATAGCCGAGCGCTTTCCGGAGCGCTGCCCCTACAGCCTCGACCAGGTGCTCGGGGACTTCTGGCCTGCGCAGAGCACCAACGGACAGAAAGCGGCGTCGGCCTGAACGCCGTGCAGGACTGGGAGCGGCTCTACTTCGATGACTTCGACGTCTGGTGCGAGCGCCAGATCGAGGCGTTGAACCGCCACAAGGAGAACCTGCCGGCGGACATCGACGCGGAGCGGATCGCCGAGGAGCTGCAGCTCATGCAACGGCGGGAGCGGCTCGATGCCGAGGCGCAGATCATGCGCGTGATCGAGCACCTGCTGAAGCTGCAGTACGCGACCGAGCACGAGCCCCGGGGGCGGGTCTGGTGGCGCGCGGTGCACGGGGCGCGCAGCGCGCTCGACCTGTTCGCGACCCCGAGCCTCAAGCCGAAGCTGGAAGGGATGCTGCCCGAGATGTACGAGCGGGCGCGCGAGCTCGCCAAATGCGAGCTCCACGACATCGGCCAGATCTCGCTCGCCCGAGTCGATCCCGCATGAGTGCCCCTACAGCTTCGAGCAGATCCTCGACGAGGACTGGTGGCCGGTCTGGGCCGATCCGCCGGAGCCTTCCGGCTGATCACCGGCCGCGCTCGGCCCAGCGCATGACCGCCGCGGCCGCGACTCGAGAAGCGCAAAGCCGCCGACCAGCGGCAGCACGGTGCCGTCGTAGCTCTGGCCGATCAGCGTGCCGAGCAGCAGCGAGATGAAGGTGGTGAGCGAGCCGATGACCGAGGCCGCCACCCCCGCGATGTGGCCGAGCGGCTCCATGGCGAGCGCGTTGAAGTTGCCGAACAGGATGCCGAGACAGAAGAACGCCGGGACGAGATACGCCATCAGGCCCCAGAGCGGCGGATCGCCCGCGGCCGCGAGCGCGATCCCGAAGAAGCCGAGCGACAGTCCGGCGAGGCCGGTCACGGCCACGCCCGACAACAGCCGCATGCCGTAGCGCATCACGAGGCGGGAGTTGACGTAGGACGCGAGGCCGATCGCCAGCGCCAGCACGGCGAAGTAGAGGGGAAAGCGCTCCCCCAAGCCGTACTGGCCCTGGAAGATCTGCGCGGCCGAGGTCAGGTAGCCGACCAGCGCGCCGAAGATCAGCCCGGACGCGATGGTATAGGCGAGGGCGACCGGATGGACGCAGACCTCGCGCACGGCGCCGGCGATCCGGCGCAGCGAGAACGAGGCGCGGCGCGCCGGCGAGAGGGTCTCCGGCTGCCGCAGCGCGAACCAGACGACGGCGATCGCGGCCACCGTTAGGAACATGCCGAAGATCGCGCGCCAGCTCGCCACCAGCAGGATGAGCTGGCCGAGCCCCGGCGCCAGCGCCGGGACCAGGATGAAGACCGCCATGATCGAGGACATGATCCGGGCCATCGCGCGGCCCTCGTACTGGTCGCGCACCATCGCGATGGTCACGATCCGCGGCCCGGCGGCGCCGATCCCCTGGAGGACGCGCCCGACCAGCATCAGAGTGAAGCTGGTCGCGAGCGCCGACAAGAGGCAGCCGACGATGAACAGGGCGAGCCCCAGGTAGATCGCGGGCTTGCGCCCGACACTGTCGGACAGGGGCCCGTAGATCATCTGGGCGAGCGCCAGACCGAGGAACAGCGCCGACAGGATCAGCTGGGCATCGTTGTCCTCGCGCGCGCCGAGCTCGGCGCCGATCGTGGTCAGCGCCGGCAGCATCGCATCGATCGAGAGCGCGACCAGGGAGGTCATCAGCGCCACCAGGGCGACGAACTCGCCATAGCGCACGCGCGCGCCGCTGCCCGCCGCCTCGGTCATGCTCGCTTCGCCCCGGTCGGCGCTGTCACGCGCCGGCATAGCCGACCTGGGCGACCACGGCACGAGCAAACGCCGCCCCGCCCCGCCGAGCCGGCACGCAGCCCTGGAAGTGCGGCGCGGGGACGGGCATAAAGGGCGCCGGGGAAGACGAGCACGAGGAACCAGCCCAATGCAGCCGTTCATCAAGCTCACCGGGATCGCGGCGCCGTTGCCGCTGGTCAACGTCGACACCGACAAGATCATCCCGGCGCGCCACCTCAAGACCATCAAGCGGACCGGGCTCGGCGTCCATCTGTTCGAGACCCTGCGCTACCACGACGACGGCAGCGAGCGGCCGGAGTTCGTGCTCAACCGCGAGCCCTACCGGGCGCCCTCGATCCTGATCGCCGGCGAGAACTTCGGCTGCGGCAGCTCGCGCGAGCACGCGCCCTGGGCGCTGCTCGACTTCGGCATCCGCGCGGTGATCGCGCCCTCCTTCGCCGACATCTTCTTCAACAACTGCTTCAAGAACGGGATCCTTCCCGTTGTTCTACCACAAGAGCAGATCGGGCTCCTGCAGCGCGAGGCGAGCGAGGCCGAGGATCCGACCTTCACGTCGATCTCGAGACGCAGGAGATCCGGCGGCCGACCGGCAACCAGGTGTTCACCTTCACGGTCGACCCCTTCCGCAAGCACTGTCTCCTGAACGGCCTCGACGACGTCGGCCTCACGATGCAGAAGGCCAGGCGGATCGACGACTTCGAGGCCGCCCAGCGGGCCTCGCAGCCCTGGCTCTATCGCGAGGTGGCCTGAGATGGCGATGCTGCGCAACGATCCCGCCCTGCAGGGCAAGGTGCTGCTGCTGCCCGGCGACGGCATCGGGCCCGAGGTGATGCGCGAGGTGCGC